>NC_015501.1:1457580-2186370 GCF_000212375.1 Porphyromonas asaccharolytica DSM 20707
GCTACAGCGTGGCTGACCCCTCCTGAGGAGACTAGTTCGTCCTTGATGACCCGCCCTGAAGCATCTAGGTAAAGACACCTTAGCTCCTCATGGTCTAAACTCTCTAGTTGACGTCTTAAAACGCGGTATGCGTCTAGGCTACAAGTGATAGGAGTGCGCAGAGGTGGTGGTGTGTCTCGTAGTCTGCGTCCCAGCTCGATGGCTGCCAGTATGGTACAGGCGCGTGCATCGCCTAGTCCTGCAAATCGCTTTTTCTTTTCCCCAGGTTCGCAACCTGTGAGGTATGCATGATCTATCTCTAGGAGCCGACCCAGTTCGTTGTTTAGGCCAGTCATGAGTCTCTTTGCTAAGTCTAGAGCGGTGTCTTGTTCAGTACCGGAATTGATGAATATAGCCAGTAACTCAGCATCTGAGAGATGACGAGCGCCAAGTCTGAGGAGCTTCTCCCGAGGGCGATCCTCCTCGCTCCACTGCTTGATGGTGTTTTTGGTAGTGCTTTTGGACAATAGCTTGGCTGGCTGAAGGGGAGTATCTGCTTTCATCAATTAGTCTGTAGAGAGCTGGGGGTGAGTAAGTCTTGCTGGATACGCTCTAGGAGGGGCTCCCAGGGTGTGGATAGGTCAAGCGGAGCGAATTCGTGATGGCGTCGCTGCGAGGTGAGTTGCTTGCGAGCGAAGTGACGACTATTGCGCTGTATGAGACGTACAGCCTCTGTCAGATCGTACTGCCCATCGAAGTGTGCGAAGAGCTCTTTGTATCCTACGGTGTTGAGCGCATTAAGGTGTCGATGAGGGTAGAGCGCCTTAGCCTCATCGACCAAGCCCTCCTCGATCATCATCTCCACGCGTTGGTTGATCCGCTGGTACAGCTCCTCACGGGGTCGTGTCAGGGCATAGGTAAGCAGACGGAAGGGGCGCTCGGCATCTTCGCCTGAGTGGTACGAGGAGAGTGGAGCCCCGCTGCTGAGGTACACCTCTAGGGCATGCATCACACGACGGTGGTTGCAATGATCTACCTTATCATAGTATAGCGGATCGACGAGCTGTAGCTCTGCTAGGATACCTGCTAGACCCTCTTTCTGATAACGCTCGTGAAGCTGCGCTCGTACCTCTGGATCAACAGAAGGAATGTCGTCTATGCCACTACAGATAGCGTCAATGTAGAGCATAGAGCCTCCGCAAAGGATGACGACTGGTTGCTCCCGAAAGAGTCGCTCTAGGAGCTCCATCACCTCTAGCTCATAGCGTCCGGCACTATACAGCTCGGTGATCTCATGGGTAGCGACGAAGTAATGTGGAGCTAAGCGTTGCTCTTCTTCCGTTGGGGTGGCGGTGCCGATCGGCATGCCACGGTATATCTGCCGAGAGTCTGCCGAGAGGATAGGTAGGGGATTAGAGTCGGAGCCTAGATAACGTGCCAGTGCTATAGCAAAGGAGGTCTTCCCTACGCCTGTAGCTCCTGTGAGTACAATCAGTGTAGGGGAGACCTCCTTTAGTTTGCCTGTGCAGCAGCTCATCGGAGAGGACGCTAGGTCTTACTCTTCATCTACGATGCTAAAGCCATCGCTGGAGAGCTCGTCCGCATTAAAGAGTTCCTCATCGAAGGCTTCGTCCATCATTCCTAAGGGAGTATCGACAGAGAGTGCGTCACCGCCCAAACCTCCGACAAATTCGTCTGGGTCAGTCTGTCGTGGTTTCTTGCCTTCTAGAGAGATGATCTGAGGAGTAGACAGAGAGCCACTATGTATCTTGACCAGCTGAAGGCGTAGATAGCGATCCTCAAAGAGGTCATAAAGATAACGCACTCGAGCTCCAGTCTCGTCAAGTAGATCCTCTAAACGAGAGCTCTCTATATTATATTGATTGCCTGCGTCAGTCTCAAAGAAGTCACTGGAGGCTACCTGTCCTATATTCTGCCAGCGATCATCGCAAAGGTAAAACATACCAATCGATGCAGGATCGAAGTCTAGAGTATCGATCAGCAGATCCATAAGCTGTGCAAAGGTAGCATCAGCCTGTATCTCAAAGTCTAGAGAGAAGGTCTCCTCAACCTCGGAGCTTACGTGATAGTGATGTATCATAAAGAGAATGTCGTGCCGTGTGAACTAAATGAATATGCCAAGCTAACCCTTACGTACTAGGTTGAAAAACTCCTCACGAGTCTTCGACTCTTTGAAGGCTCCCGTGAAGTCACTCGTCGTAGTGAGCGAGTTTTGTTTCTGGACACCACGCATCTGCATACACATGTGCTGTGCCTCGATGACGACAATGACGCCTAGTGGTGAGAGTGCCTGCTGGATGCAGTCTTTGATCTGTGTAGTCAGTCGCTCCTGCACTTGTAGACGACGGGCGAAGACCTCGACAATGCGAGGTATCTTGCTCAGTCCCGTGATATACTTGTTGGGAATGTAGCCTACATGCACCTTACCAAAGAAAGGTAGCATGTGATGCTCGCAGAGAGAGTAAAAGTCTATATCCCGTACGATGACCATCTGCTGATAATCCTCTCTAAATGTGGCAGCGCGTAGGATCGCTAAGGGATCTTCCTGGTAGCCCTTGGTGAGGAAGTGGAGTGCCTTGGAGACTCGCTCGGGAGTCTTGAGTAGCCCTTCACGAGTTGGGTCTTCGCCTAGCTCTGTGAGGAGTTCCTTGACGTGATCTTTCATCCGCTCTAGCTGTGTCTCGGGTAGAAAGTCGTTGACCTCGTAGTTTTGATTGGTATGTAGTATCTGCTGGGGCTCTTCCATGTATGTAAGATGGTTTTCAGAAAAAGGGATTGATTGATAAGTCTATGGAAATGGTTACGGGTAAATCTTAACGCACTCGTATTTTCTCCCGCACTATGTAAGCTTCTCTCATTAAGCGTGGATGGGATGCACGCAGGGCGTTGAGTTGTTGCTGAGCTTCATGTCGTGAAGCGTAGTCACCTAGTGATAGACGCCAAAATGGCGCGCTATAAGTGACGTAAGAAGAGAGTTCAGGTGCTGCTCCCCTTAGCTGGCTAGCTAAGCGATATGCTTCCTGCTTAGCACCGCGCATATTGCTCGTATAGACCTGTATGCGATACCCCGTGATGATGCCACTTGGGGTATGGAAGGACTTGCCTACGACAGATCGTAACCAGTTGGGCTGAGTGATAGTTACTTGACCCCCACTGCTTTGCGTGGTTATATGGGTAAAGATGTCCTGCTCTTGAGCGCGCTCCTGAGCCACAAGCGAGCCAGAGAGTATGGTCACACTCAAGAGTAGGACTAGTGAATGCCTTATGGGCGATGAGAGCCTCATTTGTTTGCTGTGATAATAGGTAAGAAGGTATCGGCTTTGAGGGCAGCTCCTCCGATGAGTCCGCCATCGACGTCGGGCTGTGAGAAGAGAGACTCAGCATTCGAAGCCTTACAGCTACCTCCGTAGAGGATTGTGGTGAGATCTGCTAGCTTCTGGTCAAAGAGCGATGCTACCGTTTGGCGAATATGTTGGTGCATCTCCTGTGCTTGATCTGGCGTTGCTGTCAAGCCTGTGCCGATAGCCCATACAGGCTCATAAGCTATGACTATCTGCTCCATCTGCTCGTGTGAGAGATGTCCTAAGGATCCACGCAGCTGCTCATCGACCACCTCGAAGTAGCGATTGCCCTCACGCTCTGCTTGCTGCTCGCCAACGCAGAAGATGACCTTCAGACCATGAGCGAGAGCCTGATCAATCTTTTGGGCTAGTAGCTCGGCACTCTCTTTGTGATAAGCCCGACGCTCACTGTGCCCGATGATGACGTAGGTGCAGCCGCAGGAACGTATCATCTCAGCAGATACCTCACCTGTGTAAGCTCCAGCATCGTGTGCTGAGCAGTCCTGTGCAGCATACTCGATGTCGCTCCCAGCGAGTAGTCCCTTCATCGCACCTAGGTGAATGTAGGGAGGAGCTAGGATAACCTTACAAGGGTTGCTGAGCTTTGCCACCTGCTCTTTGATGTCCGTGATGAGTCGGAGCCCGGCGTCCAGGGTCATGTTCATTTTCCAGTTCCCGGCTACGATGAGTGTTCTCTTGTCCATGATATATGTGTTTGATTATTTAGTCTTGATTTGATATTCTGAGTACTTGCTTTTGTCTTCCCACTGGATGCTTTGGATCAGCATAACAAGGCAAAATACGATCCAAGCAGCGAGAAGTCCCCAACGCTCTATGTGTAGTCTAGCGTGAGGTGCTTGTCGTAGTAGTGAGGAGAGCTTTTCGTAATCCTGATTTGTGTACTTGTCAGGCAGGTCTCTAACCGCTCTCTTGTCTAATATAACTCCGTCAGAGATAAGCATGACAGAGGGCTGAGCCCGTGCCATGGTCTTGATGGTTGTACCATCACAAAAGTAAAGGGGGTAGGCTGCTGCCGTCTTATTGCGCCAGCGTCCGCGCTCTTCGGGGCTACTGCCAGAGATGCCGTACATAGCGACACCGACAGACTCAGCCCACTCGTAGAGCGCATTGAGTTTGCGCCCGATCTGTATGGGCGTCGTCTCCCAGTTTGGCGTTATAACCCATATCTGCGGACTCTCATTGAGTAGCATCGTCTGGGTTACCTCTCGCTCTGTCGCTTGCTGTGAGCTTCCCCCCGCATAGATCGCAAAGTCCATGACGGGAGGCTCGTAACCCTCCTTGATGACTCGTTCTTGGCGGTCAATGTAAGTCCATGTGGAGTCGGGGAGATCCTCCATGTTGAATGTCTCCCGCAGTCCATTCTTCTCATAGATAAAAAGGTACTCGATCTCCTCTTGAGGAGCGTTTTCAGGGATCATCGTCAACTCTCGCAGCGAAGCTCCGATCTTGTAAGGACGAAAGTCTATAAGTGGTAGATGCCTTAGGTTACCACCGACGAAAATACCCCAGCCTAAGAGTAGTATGGTAGCTGCCACAAAGCCCGTTGTGCCTCGCAAAGGATGACTCACCCTGCGATAGGTCAGGAGGTAAACTATCGTGATCGCCATGAAGAAGACGTTCTTGCCAAAGGTCTGCCAATTGGTGAGCTTGAGTGCATCTCCAAAGCAGCCACAATCGCTAATAGGGTTAAAGAGGGCTAGATAGAGTGTCAAGAGCGTCATTACACCCATAAAGATGGTGGTAGCCCATGCTGTAATCTTCCTCCACAATCCCATTAAGAGGAGACCACCGAGGAGAAATTCAAAGGAGCAGAGTGCGACTGAAAATGCTGGTGCCATAACGCTCAAACTCCCCAGCTCCATCACTCTGAGGTACTCCTCAATCTTGATAGCACCTCCCATAGGGTCTACTCCCTTGACAAAGCCTGAGAAGAGTAGCAGAGCCACTAGTATGATGCGAGAGAGTTCGGATAGGATATATTGGACTCGTTGACGGCTCATAGGATTATCTATAAATGAAAGTTTGCTATGCCTAGTCAAAGCGTAACTTGATCAGTGCAAAGATAGCGTAGTTTATCATATCCTGATAGTTAGCCGCTATGCCTTCGCTCACAAGGGTCTTACCAGCGAGATCTTCGATCTCCTTGGTGCGAAAGATCTTCGTCAGTATGATGTCAGTGATCGAACTAATGCGCATCTTGCGCCAGGCCTCATCGTAGTCATGGTTCTTGTCGATCATCAGCTGGTAAGTCTCCTCGATGAGCTGATCATACAGCTCAAGTGCCTCTTCGGAAGATAGGTCGGGCTTGTCGCTCGGAGTGCGTTCTAGCTGTATGAGACCGATGATGCCATAGTTGACGATGCCGATATACTCGTTGTCCACGTCCTCATCGACACGCTGCTCCGCTTTGATCTCGAGGGAGCGTATGCGTAGCGCCTTGATCATCATTTGATCTGTGAGTGATGAAGGACGTAGTATGCGCCACGAAGCTCCATAGTCGTGTAGCTTTTGGGCAAAAAGCGTCCTACACTCTGCGACTACTTCATGGTACTGCTGCTCTGTATTCATAGGCTCTAAAGCTTTAGGGTGCGGTGGGGCTAATCGTTGAGCGCGAGGTCTAGTACCTCCTTGATCGTCTCTACATAAGAGAAGGTCAAGCCCTCAATGTATATAGGCTTGATGTCTAAGATATCCTTCTCATTCTCTTTGCTCAGGATCAGCGTCTTGACGCCAGCCCGCTTAGCTGCTAAAATCTTCTCTTTGATACCTCCCACGGGGAGCACACGCCCTGTGAGCGTTATCTCTCCACTCATAGCAATGCGAGGCTTCACCGTGCGCCGGGTCAAGGTAGAGACGAGCGATGTCGCCATCGTGATACCTGCACTCGGACCATCCTTCGGAATAGCCCCCTCGGGGACGTGTAGATGTATCTCCAACTTGTCAAATGTGTCTTCAGGTATCTCTAGCTCTTCACAGTGTGCCTTGATATAGTCTAGAGCGATGACGGCACTCTCCTTCATCACATCTCCTAGGTTGCCAGTGAGTGTTACTTTGCCTTCTTTACCACGATGTGTGGAGCTCTCGATGAAAAGTATCTCGCCCCCCACCTCGGTCCACGCTAGACCCGTGACGATGCCTGGCATACCAAAGTCTTGCCATATATCTCGCGTGTAGGGTGGTGTGCGTAGGTCTTGCTGTATGATCTCAGGTGTAATCTGCACACTGTATTCTTGCCCCATAGCTACCCGCTTAGCCTGCTTGCGCATGAGTGCTGCAAGGCTCTTCTGTAACGTTCTCACACCACTCTCCCGGGTGTAGCCCTCGATGAGATAGGTTAAGGCAGCTGTGTCTATGTCAAACTGATCGCTTGTCAGTCCGTGTGCCTCCAGCTCCTTGGGCACTAGATGACGATGAGCTATCTCGACCTTCTCCTCCAGCAGATAGCCCGACACCTGTATCAGCTCCATACGATCTAGGAGCGGACGTGAGATGGTGCTAAGCGTATTGGCGGTAGCTATAAAAAGTACCTTGCTCAGGTCATAGTCTATGTCTAGATAGTTGTCGTGAAAGGCCACATTCTGCTCTGGATCTAGCACCTCTAAGAGTGCAGCTGCGGGGTCGCCCTTGTAGTCCGAAGAAATCTTGTCGATCTCGTCTAGCACGAAGACTGGATTGCTTGTGCCTGCCTTCTTGATGCTGTCTATGATACGACCGCACATCGCTCCTATGTAGGTACGTCGGTGTCCACGTATCTCCGCCTCATCGTGTAGACCTCCGAGGGAGATGCGTACATACTTACGTCCCAGGCTCTCGGCTATGCTCTTGCCTAGTGAAGTCTTACCCACTCCTGGGGGGCCATAGAGACAGAGGATTGGGGACTTGAGATCATTCTTGAGCTTGATGACTGCTAGATGCTCTAGGATACGCTCTTTGACACGCTCCAGACCGAAGTGGTCACGATTCAGTATCTCCTCAGCATGCTGTAGATCAAACTGATCCTGGCTATACTCCTGCCACGGCAGGTCAATCATCAGGCGCAGGTACTGCAGCTGTATGGAGTATTCAGGAGCTTGTGTCGGGATACGCTCTAGATTGCCTAGCTCACGATCGAAGGCCTTCTGCACCGCTTCGCTCCACTGCTTCTTCGTAGCAGCCTCTCGCAGCTCCTCAATGGTTTGGTCTGCAAAGTCACCCTCGCCCAGCTCCTCTCGTATGGTGCGTATCTGCTGCTCTAGAAAGTGCTTGCGCTGCATCTCGTCCATGTCAGACTGAGTCTGCTTTGCGATCTTCTCATTGATCTGTACCAACTCGGTCGTCTGACGTACGTAGGTGATTAGCTCCATGACGAGATGCTTCGTGTCGGAGATCTTGAGGAGCTCCAGCTTAGCCTTAGGCACTAAGGAGAGATAAGCAGCCGTAAAGTTGATCAGGAAGGGGAGGTTGTTTTGCGCATTGATTGTATTGATGAAGTCCTCAGCACCCTCCATGCGTCGTATTTTGACCAGCTCGACCAGTTCATAGCGTAGCTTGTTGAAAGCTACAAAAAGCTCTGTGTCTCTCGTCAGATCCCTCTCCGAACGAGGTAGTGGAAGTGGCGACTCGACTCTGCAGCGCAAGTAAGGATTTGTCTGCGTATAGGTGCTGGTATGGACACGTATGATGCCTCGTAAGATCACTACGACATTGTCTGGCGATGGGTGGATCACATCTTCGACATAACACAGCACGCCCTGCTTAGAGAGTGACTTTGGCGTGATGGGATCATCGGGATCGTCTGATATAGCTGTTGTCGCGACAATGTATTGCCCCTTGGACATCGCATTATTCACTGCGTCTATCTGTTTATCATCAGTCAGCATAACGGCCTGTAAGACGCAAGGAAAGATGACGGTGTTAAAGACTGGTAGCACGGGATAGGTGTTTCCTAACAGTGGTGATATAAGAGCCTCTCGTTCATCGTCAAGTAGCTCATCTTCATCTATAACGCTCGGCAGAGGGATGGCCATGCCTCCAGAACCTACGTTAGGTAAAGATGTCTCTGCAAAGTCGTAATTGTCTTCTTTCATATGAGCGATATCAACTATCTATTGCGCAAATCTGCTTGTATTCTCTGCAAATATACCACATTTATCCGACTAGGTGGAAGGGAGGAAGAGGGCTAATTTCTATTTTGCGGTGCTGGGAGAAGTTTAGACTGACGTATTCTAATCAACGGAGACTATAAAACAGAATATCCACGTGGGGATTCTCAAATCTCCACGTGGATATTTTTTATTCTCCACGTAGGGACGAAACGATTCCTCCGAAGTTTCATTTCATTCCTCCGAAGTTTCATTTCATTCCTACGTAGGCATTTTTAATTTGCCACGTGGAGATTTGAGAATTTCCACGTGGGGATCTACCCCTTCTAAAGGAAGATCGCATCGGGACCTAAGAGATCGTGTCGATCATATGTCAGTACGATCCCCTTTCAGCACCTCAAAATAAGAAGATGTCGCCGGGCTAGTTTGATGACTTTGGTGTCACATCTCTGATTGAGAAGGAGCTCTTGAGGACGCGGTAGTTATAGTCCTGTACGATCGCCTTAAAGAGTGCTGTGTAGTGCGCTACCTCTGGCGGGGTGGGGGCGGTGGCTCGATCAGGCTCCGTCTGCAGGTAAGCTGCTGGCTTCTGAACGCTAATCTGACCGTCGGCGGTCATCGTGAGCGTGAGTGTCTTCGTGAAGAAGAGGTACTGGTTGTGGTAGAAGTTGAGGGCATAGTGCTCAGCCTGCTGGTCGAAGATGTTACTCCCGTAGCTCAGTACTGGCTCCGTGATACCGAGCAGGTAGAGGAGGGTGGGGAGGATGTCTATGTGCTGCACGACATAGTTGCTGACCTCTCCTTGTAGCTTGCCCTGAGGGTCAAAGAAGAAGATAGGTGCTGCAGCATGTCCCGCTAAGTTGGCATACATAGGGTGATCACTAAGGCTTGTGTGATCGGCCGTGATGACGAAGAGCGTATTGCGATACCACGGCTCATCTTTGACCCGCTCGAAAAACTCTCGGAGAGCTTCATCGGCATACTGAGTTGTCTGATGGATCGGGAGCGTACCTTGCTTCAAGTGACCTTTGTAGTCTATGGGCATATCAAAAGGACTATGATTAGAGAGCGAGAAGAAGAAAGCTCCGAAGGGCTCCTGGAGCGACTTCACATCTTCAGCCATAGCCTGCTCGAAGGGTAGGTCGTGGATACCCCATGCACAGACATTAGTCTTAGACTTATCGGGGTATGCTGCTAGATAGTCCTGAGCGGTGTATTGATCCTGGACACCTAGACGATTGAGAAATGAGTAGAAGCCCATAGCTCCCGCCTCATCACCATGATAAAACTTGAGGTGATAGCCGTAATCTCCTAGTGATAGTGGTAGTCCAGTGTCGTAGGAGTTAAAGTGCTGGTAGTTATCCATAGTCCACGCCTCATCGTCAAAGGTGCCACCAAACGAGGGTAGTGAGACGAAGATCGAGGGGAAGGACTCAACGGACCGCTTGCCAGAGGCAAAGCCGTACTGCGCATAGAGCGTGTGTGGCATCAGGCTATCGAGGTAGGGAGTGTAGCTCGGGTACCCATCGATATACCTATTGAGGTAGCCAGTGTACTCTCGCGCCATACTCTCCAAGATGATCACGACCACGTTGCGCCCCTGCATAGAGCCAAAGAGTGTATCACTCTCTGAGAGTGGGGCCGCCTGATAGTAGGGTGTGAAGATGGTAGGCAGCTCTTCGTTTGTATAGAAGGTGAAGAGCTGTCGTGAGGCGGCATCTTTTGTCAGGGCGATGGGAGTATTTTGCAGTATGGGAAATTGCTGTGGATCTGTCGTATAGGAGAAGAATTGCATCGTCGATACCGGTTTACCAACGAAGTCCCAACGTCCTCGCATACTGAAAAAGAGAAATATGACCACACCTAGTGTACAGGTGCCGTCTACCCAATAAGAGCGGCGAGAGGAGCGCTCCTCGCGCTGATACTGTACCAGCCAATAGCCGGCTATGGCTAGAGCTAGTAAGACGAAGAAAGCTACCGTGAGAGGCCAAAACTCTGCAACGAAGTCTTTGTAGAAACTAAACATACTCTTCCCCTGGAACTCTCGGAAGATGTCACTATTTGCTCTCCTCAATACGAACGGATAGTAGCCAGTGTCTGAGACATTGAGGAAGATGAAGAATCCGAGTGGCAAGATATATGCTATATGGCGTATCCAGCGATACCAGCTACTCATCTCGATCCGCCTAGGTAGGTAAGCACCTACGATCATCATCAGGTAGTAGAGTAGCAGTCCGTATGCGATGGCGACCATGTCTAGTATGTAGCCACCCTGCATAAGATGGAGCAATTGCCAGCCATCTACCGAGGGAAAGAAGGACTGATTGTAGAAGAAGTAGAGCAGTCGACACAGCTGCATTAGGACAATCGCCCAGAGGGTATGACAGGCGATCGCTACCCAACGTGATTTGGTTGTAATCATTCGATATGATAGAAGCTTTAAGTTCGGATTTACTAGTAGAGTGTTCCCAGCTCTACGGATTATGATAAGCTCTCAAAGAGTCTCTCCCAGTCTGTAATAATATGGCCTATATCAAAGGTCTGCACATACTGTGTAGCGTGTGCTGCCATAGCTTTGCGCCTATCGCAATCTGCTATCAGCGAGGAGACCTCCCGAGCAAAGAGGTTGAGGTCAAACGGAGGCACCAGCACGCCAGCACGCCCTTCATCTAGGACTACTCCAGTGGCTAAAAAGGAGTCAAAAGCAACGGGAACGACTCCGTGCTGCATGGCCTCTGTGAGAACCATCGACCACCCCTCAGCATCGCTGGTTAAGATCGAGATGGCAGCCCGCTCGTAGTAAGGCTTAGGCTCTTGCGTGCCTAAGATATCACAGTGCTCCAATTGTGCCTGCTCTAGAGTAGCTCGGTAGGGACCATCACCGAGTACGACCAGTCGCCAGTCTGGATGCGCTGCTGATACTTGCCGCCAGATAGCGGGGATGTGCTCTATACCTTTGCCCTTGACGAGACGACCCACGTAGAGTACGATAGGCTCCTTGTCATAGGCGGGGGCTAGCTCTGTAGGGAGATACGTATTGGCATTGTGTATGACGACAAACTTCGAGGTGTCTTTGATGTGAGCAATCTGTGCGATAAAGTCAGCACTAGGTTTGCACAGCACAACAAAAGCATCGGAGAGATCGTAGATCTTTCGCCAAGAGTTGCCCCACTTGCGATTCATAAAGGCTCTGACGACCCGATTGACCACTTTGTGCCTCCAGTGTCGATAGTGATACGAGTCGGGGGTGGTGTGTAGTACCTGTACGAGCTTGGCTCCTGCCTCATCGGTCGCCTCTCGGAGCATAACTGCTAGTCTACGACTATAAGCAGAGTGTGAGACTAAGATGGAGACTTCGTGAGCGCATAGGAAGTCGCAGAGGGCGATGCGGTTTTCCTCCGAATTGATCTTAGAGGGATTGGGGAGTATGAGGGTGTCCTGTCTGACAGAAGCCTTATCGCCATGGTCTACGCATACGTAGCAGAGATGATGTCCTCGCTGCTCCAGAGCTGTAGCTATACGATGAGAGACCTTCTCGATGCCACTAAAGAGCAGATCGATCGCATACCAATTGAAGAAAGCTATGTTCATCTCTTTGGTGCGATTAGGGGACTACTGGTATCGATCGATAAAACGCAGGATGCGCTGACGAGCTTTGACACCTTCGATCGTAAGGGGATGGTCAAAGACCCCCAGCTTGCTCAGTCTATCTAGATCCTGAGCCAGCTCCTGTCGATCTGCGGGATCGGTGACACGTCGCTCTAACTTAGAGCATATTTGCTTGCCAATCACAGCCCACATGCACTCACGCTGCCAATGCTCCTTTTGGTAGGGCGTAGCGCGCTCTTCATAGAGCTGGTAAGAGTGCTCCAAACCCTTGATCCAGTTCTTGACTTTTTTAGTTCGGTGAGCAGAGCGGTCTATCGATCCGATGTTGGGGAAGTAGTAGTAAAAGGGCAGATCCGTGATGACCGTCCGGGGATTCTTGAGGATCACCTCACTCCACCAGGGGAAGTCTTCGAAGATCACTCCTTTGAGAAAATGGACATCCTCCACCAGGCTTCTCCGAAGCAAGTGTCGCCACACGTAAAAGTGCTTGATCGGGTACTCGATCCTCGTATGGCTATACTCTGTGACGTGAGCGAAGACATCATCGGTCGTGTGATACTTCACCTTGTCTAGTGTGAAGCGTCGCTTGAGACCACGAGGCATCGTCTTATCAATGTTAAAGCCTAGAGCATGACGTACGAGTAGCCGAGGGCGGAAGAGCGGATCTTTGTACCAAGAGACGATATCGGCATCCTCTTGCTGGATCAAAGCGTAGGCGATCTCAAAGGTCTGTGGATGGATCAGATCGTCTGAATCTAAGAAGTTGACGTAAGTACCCTTAGCAACGGCCATGCCCGCATTGCGAGCGTCTGAAAGTCCGCCATTCTCCTTCGTGACGATCTTAAAGCGTGGGTCCCTCTCAGCGTACTCTGCTAAGATTTGCGCACTATTGTCAGGGCTCCCATCATTAACACAGATAGCCTCCCAGTCGGTGAAGGTCTGCGCCACGACACTGTCTAGACAGCGTCGTAGGTACTTCTCTACATTATATATAGGGATGATGACGGAGATCTTAGGCATAAAAGACTATTCGGTAGATGGTTCAGACGATATTGCGAAAGCGCTCAGGGATCTCAACAATGAGACAGAGCCCCAGCATAGCGGGCTTATTCCACGCATAGGGAGGACGTATATAGGTCTGAAGCGCGCGTGCTAGGCGTGCTGTGGAGTCCCACGAGCGAGCCTTGTATTTGGTCACCTGCTGGATGGTCTTCGACCGCTTGGCTATGTGCTTAGTCCAGCCTGCCTCTCGTCGATCTGGATCGGCAAAGCGCGCTTCGATACGCTTCATATCGAAGTAGCCAAAATGAAATAGGTAAAGCTGCGGGTCAATGGTGAAGTTGTGTCCCTTGATGCGATGAAAGCCCGAACCCCAGACAACTGGCTGTGCGATGACGCATGGCTTCGTGTAGCGTGTCGATAGCCGCGCATAGTGACGCTGCTGGAGGAAGGGTAGATCCTCTCGAATGTCTTCCTCCTTCTCAAGATGCTGCCCTACATCGACGCCCAGTCCTGAGACGCTGACACCTATATGACGCTGGCTTAGGTACTCCTTAAGTCCCACCCCAACGAGTGGGTCGACGACGAGTATTTCGTCAGCATCGACTCCGATGACGAGGTCGTAGCCACCAGTGGTGAGTAGCTCCTTAGCACGCTCGGAGAGGAAGGCTAGTCGCTCTTTCTCAGCAGAGACCACCTGCCCTTGAATCTTATCTACCGCTACGATCGTAGCTTGAGGACACCAATCGGGTAGAGGCTGATCCTTACCATCTAGATAGATGTATAGATGCTCCTCGCCCAGCTCTCGGCCGTAGTAGGCTGTCCACTTGCGCAGGTAGAAGTCATCGTTGCGCACCATGGTCAGGGCTGCGACACGCTTGGTTTTCATAGCTAGGTGCTAGGCGTCAATGTTGGCGTAGGTAGCGTTCTCCTCGATGAACTCGCGTCGTGGCTCGACATCTTCGCTCATCAGCATGGAGAAGACAGAGTCGGCACTCGCAAGGTTGTCTATGGTCACCTGGCGAAGGGTACGCGTCTGTGGATTCATCGTTGTATCCCAGAGCTGTACATCGTTCATCTCACCGAGACCTTTGTATCGCTGTATCTTGATGCGGTTCTCCTGTCCATTACCATATTTAGTGACGAAGTCTGACTTCTGCTCGTCTGTCCAGCAGTACTCCTCGATACGGTCTTTCTTGCAGAGGTAGAGGGGCGGATTGGCAATGTAGACATAGCCGTTCTCAATAAGCGGACGCATATTGCGGAAGAAGAAAGTGAGGATCAGCGTCGCAATGTGGGCTCCATCGACATCGGCATCGGTCATGATGATGATCTTGTGGTAGCGGAGCTTGGAAAGGTTGAGAGCTTTGGAGTCCTCCTCCGTACCGACCGTCACGCCAAGGGCTGTGTAGATGTTCTTGATCTCCGCATTGTCTAGGATACGGTGCTGCATAGCCTTCTCTACGTTGAGGATCTTACCACGCAAGGGTAGGATCGCCTGGTACTTGCTGTCACGTCCCTGCTTGGCGGTACCACCTGCGGAGTCTCCCTCCACGATGAATAGCTCGCATTCGCTAGGGTCTTTACTCGAGCAGTCTGCTAGCTTGCCCGGTAGTCCTCCTCCTGTGAGGGGAGACTTACGCTGTACCAGCTCACGAGCTCGTCGTGCTGCGTGACGTGCTTGGGCTGCTAGGATGACCTTGTCTACGATGAGCTTAGCCTCTGTGGGGTGCTCCTCGAGGTAGATCTCTAGAGCCTCGCTAACGGCTGCGTCGACGACACCAACGATCTCACTGTTACCAAGCTTCGTCTTTGTTTGTCCTTCAAACTGTGGCTCAGCGACTTTGACACTGACGATAGCGGTCAAGCCCTCACGGAAGTCATCGCCCGATATTTCTTCTTTGATCTTGTCTAGAAGGTGCGAGTCGGTCGCATACTTCTTGAGTGTGCGAGTTAGTCCACGACGGAAACCTGTCAAGTGCGTACCGCCCTCGATAGTGTGAATGTCGTTGACGTAGGTGTAGACATTCTCTTGATAAGAGGTGTTGTAGGTAAGTGCTACCTCTACGGGTACGCCCTGCTTCTCCGTCGTATGATGAATGACATCATGAATGAGCGACTCCTTAGCACCATCTACGTAGCGGACGAACTCGCTCAGTCCATTCTCCGAGTAGAAGATCCAGGACTTTGGCTGTCCCTCCTCATCGTGTACTCTGTGGTCGATGAGTTTGAGATGAAGTCCAGCATTCAGATAGGAGAGCTCACGCAAACGGTGTGAGAGCGTCTCGCTACTATATATTGTCTCACGAAAGATTGTGTCGTCAGGCTTGAAGGTGATGCGGGTACCTGTGTCGTCGGCTTTACCGACCACCTCAACGCCCGTCAGAGGTTTACCTCGGCTGTACTCCTGACGATAGATCTTGCCGTCACGATGTACCTCGGCAATGAGCGACTCGGAGAGCGCATTGACACAGGAGACACCCACACCGTGGAGACCTCCTGAGACTTTGTAGGACCCCTTGTCAAACTTACCACCAGCGTGCAGTACCGTCATGACCACCTCGAGGGCACTCTTGCCCTCCTTGGCGTGCATATCGACAGGGATACCACGACCATTGTCAGTCACTTGGATTGAATTATCTGATAGGATTTCAACCAGCACTTCGGTACAGTAGCCTGCCAGAGCCTCATCGATGGAGTTGTCGACCACCTCGTAGACAAGGTGGTGGAGTCCCTTCTCGCTGATGTCTCCGATATACATGGCGGGACGCTTGCGCACCGCCTCTAGTCCTTCGAGTACCTGTATACTACTGGCTGAGTAAGCACCTTTTTCCTGAGGTGTAGTCATGATGTCTTTCTCTTGTTCGCTCATTGTTATTGGCTTATCGTCAATGGAAGTGAAAAGGGCTATCTAGTGAACCAGCTCTTCCTCCCGTTAAGTGTCTTGAACTCTACAAAGATACAGAAAATGCGAGGATAATCTCTCAATCTTTACTTTGAAGCTTTATACGGTTGCTGTTTTCGTCTCACTTTACAGCGTCTCTAGGTCACTTTCCATCGGGGAAATCTAGGGAGAATCTCTCGTTATCCTTTGCGGGTACGCACGAAGATCCACTCTTCGGAGGTAGCCTCATCAACGACCTCAAGCTTCACAGCCTCTAGGGCTTGATAGATGACCGTGCGGTCGGAGAGGAGGAAGCCACTGAGCCACACTTCGCCACCTGATCGTACCGCTGCTACGTAACGGGGCAGATCCTCTAAGATGATGTTACGATGTATATTGGCAAAGAGCAGATCAGCCTCACCGGGGTAGGCGGAGAGTTGCGCAGCGTCACCATGCAGTACGCTAATGTGCTCCGATGGTGCGAAGCCGTTGAGCTGGAGATTGTGTCTTGTATTGGTCACGCACTCAGACGAGGTATCTATTGCTACGAGCGAGCCGGCACCGAGTAGCAGAGCCGCTATGCCGAGGATGCCCGTACCGCATCCCATGTCGATCACTTGAGCTCCCTTCACATCGTAATCAAGTAGATGCTCTAGGATCATACGTGTCGTGTGGTGCTCACCCGAGCCAAAGGCATTGTACGCCTCGATGAGTAGCTGTAGCTCATGCGTCTGTGGGGTCGGTACCAGCTCAGGGGTGGTGACCAGCATGCGTCCCCGTAGCGATATAGGCTCGAAGGTCGTGCTGCGCCACGCTGCTAGCCAGTCACTAGAGGACGCCAGCTTGTGGTGATAGTGCCATGCTATATTATATAGTGTCAAGACACCCGCATCTGTGGCAAGTTGAGTGGAGATCTCCTTGCTCTCATGCCAAGCGTCATCGGATATGTAGGCATTAAGCAGCCCCTTGTCTGGCTCCTCTTGAAAGCTCTCGAAGCCCCAGTCGGCTAGCGTCTGAGCTAGCAAAGGCATCGCCCATTCCGTCTCGCTAAGTTGCTCTGTGGTAAAGGTGTAGTGGTGATACATAAAGGTGCTAAGCGACTAAGCTCATTGGGGTTAGTTTGTTCCTTTTGATAAGTAGTACGATGATGGCTGTGATCCCCTTGCCGATCGATGAGAGGGAGATAGCCCACCAGACAGCAGGCAGTCCCCATCCTAGGTATATCAGTAGGAGAGCTAGCGGTATACGTAGCAGATTGCCCACGATGCTGATCACGGCTGGCGTGTTGCTCCGGCCTACACCATAGAAAAGCCCCTGCGTAGTGATCTCGGTCATGATAAAGAGCTGAGAGAAGCTAGCGATGTAAAGGTATCGTCCACCCTCTATGTAAGTCTCAGGATCTGGTACGATCAATGCAAAAAAGGCTTCGCCCAGAAAGAGGAAGAGCAGCGTCCCGAAGAGACCTATCGATAGCGTCATGAAGATAGTCGTTCTGTATCCCCGCCACACACGATCGAACTGACGTGCCGCATAGTTGTGCCCTACGAAGGTCGCTAGGGCTGTGCAGAAGCCTTGGCATGCATTCCACGTCACGCCCTCTAGCTGTCCGCCAGTCGTCATGACCGCTACGCCGATGGCACCACCCTGCTCAGAGGCTAAGCGACCCATAAATATGCTGATCAGAGCGAAGAGCGAGTTGAGGAGCACCACCGGTACACCAATAGCGAAGATGCGCCGGCTCTGATCTCTTGCCAGCTTTGTGACGATAGAGCCCCCCTCGAGTATCTTGTCTTGGTGCTGCATACGATAGTAGAGGATAGCGCAGACGGCCAGCTGAGAGAGTAGTGTAGCGAAAGCTGCTCCGACGACTCCTAGGTGACAGACGAAGATAAGCAGTGGGTCGAGGATCATATTGAGCAGTAGACCCAGTGAATTAATCTTGAATGGGGTCATGCTCCGTCCATGAGCATTGTAAATGCCACTCATGGATAGAGTCAGGAAGTAGCCTGGCAAGCCGATCAATACGATGCGTAGATAGCTGAGTGCCATATGGTGCACGTCTGCCTCTAGGTTGTAGATCCCCACGATGGGAGAGCCAAAGAGCAGATAGACAAGTGCAAGGAGAGTACCGACGATGAGTGCCCAGGTGGTACAGTGACGGGCGTATTTGATCGCTAGTGGTTTGTCTCGTGCTCCAAGGCTCTGCGAGACACACACCTCGGCACTAGTCTTGGTGAGCTGAGCGATCGAGGTGGCAATCCATAGGAGTACGCCGATGACCCCGACGGCGGCCACCTCCCGACTGCCGAGACGTCCGAGCCACGCCATGTCGGTAAAGTTGTACGCCATCTGGACAAACGAGGTGGCGACAATAGGAGCTGCCAGTCGCAGCAGTTGCTTGCGGATTGGTCCTTGAGTAAAGTTTATAGTCTCTGTTTTGGTCACTTCTGCCTTCTTGTTAGGAGCGTCGTCTAGAGCGATAGCCCCGTTTACAAACTCGGTGCAAAGGTATCAAAAAAGGGGGCAGCACAGCATGCCACCCTTTTGAGGTGATGGGGAAGAAGCTACTCCTAGAAAACTAGCCGGATACTCTTAGACAACCTGCTTGTGCCGACATCAAAGATGCGTGCAAATCAGTTAGAATTCTAGGGATGGTTTTCTCCTCCAGCACCTCAAAATAGAAATTAGCCAAATTTCCGATGGTAGTTAATTGTAGGTATTTTGTATCTTTGTGGAGCAAAGGACAAGTCTCACATCGTAAAGACTTAGGAGAGCGCTCTCAAGAGCACTTTTATGTAGCTCTTTGCCGTGTCTAGACAGACCAATAGTAACTGATAACTTCACTTAAGTAACCAAACGAACAAATATGTGGATCTTTAAATCATCGATTGGGAGAAAGTTCATCATGAGTCTCTCGGGGCTCTTCCTGATCATCTTCCTATTGCTACATGGCAGTATCAACCTACTAGCCGTCTACGATGCTATCAATGTGAATAGCGAGTTCCCTACGGAGCTGTACAATCAAGCCTGTCACGTCATGGGTACCAACATATTGGTACAGATCATGGTGCCCGTCCTAGCGCTGGGCTTCATCGTACACATTATCTATGCGGCCTGGTTGACGTTACTAAATCGTAAGGCGCGTGGTAATGATCGCTATGCCATCTTCACACGTGCTAAGATAGACTGGGCCAGCAAGAACATGTTTGTCCTAGGCATCATCGTCTTGGGGCTACTGGTCTTTCACCTGACACACTTCTGGAGCAAGATGCAGCTACAAGAGTGGACCGGCGGAGAGAGTGCCGAGGGCTACCAGCTCGTCGTGCAAACCTTTAGCAACGTATGGGTATCTATCCTATACCTTGTATGGCTAGCAGCCATCTGGTTTCACCTCACGCACGGCTTTTGGAGTGCCTTCCAAACGCTTGGGTGGAACAATAAGAAGTGGTTCAACCGCCTACATGTCATCAGCTACATCGTTGCCACACTCTTGGTCCTTATCTTTGCCATTGTAGTCGTTTACTTTGGCTTCATTTACTCAGGTCCCGAGAGCCTTACAGAGGCTATCCCTTACGCTTAGGCTGGTTTAGCAACTCTTCCTATCATCTAATCTACGAACTATCTTAACTATCAGAGATATGAGCGAACTAAATGCCAAAATCCCAGCAGGTGCCTTAGCTGAGAAGTGGACTAACTATAAGGATCATCAGAAGCTGGTCAACCCCGCCAACAAGCGTCTACTCGACGTTATTGTCGTGGGGACTGGTCTAGCTGGAGCCTCTGCAGCAGCTTCTCTAGGAGAGCTCGGCTTCAACGTGCTAAACTTCTGTATACAGGACTCTCCACGACGTGCACACTCCATTGCAGCACAGGGTGGTGTCAACGCTGCAAAGAACTATCAGAACGACGGTGACTCCGTCTACCGTCTCTACTACGACACTATCAAGGGTGGCGACTATCGCGCTCGTGAGGCGAACGTCTATCGCCTTGCAGAGGTGTCAAACGCAATCATCGACCAGTGTGTCGCTCAGGGAGTCCCCTTCGCACGTGAGTACGGTGGTCTGCTAGACAACCGCTCCTTCGGTGGTGCGCAGGTCTCCCGTACATTCTATGCCCGTGGTCAGACGGGACAGCAGCTACTCCTTGGAGCTTACTCAGCACTCAGCCGTCAGGTACACAAGGGGAGTGTCAAGCTCTACACCCGCCACGAGATGCTAGACCTAGTCATCATCGATGGTCGTGCGAGAGGTATCATCGCTCGCAACCTAGTTACAGGTGCTATCGAGCGCTTTGCTGCTCATGCTGTAGTGATTGCTACAGGTGGCTATGGCAACGCCTTCTACCTCACCACAAACGCTATCGCCTCCAATGGATCAGCCGCTTGGCAGTGCTATAAGAAGGGTGCATACTTCGGCAATCCTTGTATGGCGCAGATCCACCCGACCTGTATCCCAGAGCACGGAGACTTCCAGTCCAAGCTAACGCTTATGTCGGAGTCTCTCCGTAATGATGGACGTATCTGGGTCCCCAAGAAGCTGGAGGACGCTAAGGCGCTACAGGCTGGTACTAAAAAGGCAAATGATATCCCCGAGGAGGATCGTGACTTCTATCTCGAGCGTCGCTATCCCGCCTTCGGTAACCTAGTACCTCGTGACGTCGCTAGCCGTGCCGCCAAGGAGCGCTGCGATGCTGGCTTTGGAGTCAACAATACGGGCCTTGCCGTCTTCCTAGACTTTAAGTATGCCATCGAGCGTATGGGACGTGATGTCGTTGCGGACAAGTACGGCAACCTCTTCCAGATGTACGAGCAGATCACTGCCGACAATCCCTACGAGACTCCGATGATGATCTACCCAGCCATCCACTACACGATGGGTGGTCTATGGGTCGACTACGAGCTACAGACCACTATCCCTGGACTCTTTGCCATTGGTGAGGCAAACTTCTCCGATCACGGGGCTAACCGTCTCGGTGCTTCAGCCCTTATGCAGGGTCTAGCAGATGGTTACTTCATCCTGCCCTATACGATACAGAACTACCTCTCGGATCAGATTCAGGTACCGCACTTTAGCGTAGACCACAAGGAGTTTGACGAGGCTGAGAAGGCGCTCAAGGAGCGCATCCAGCGCATTGCCTCAATGCATGGTAAGCGTTCGGTCGATAGCATCCACAAGGAGCTAGGACATATCATGTGGGAGTATGTCGGTATGGCACGCTCTAAGGAGAGCCTGCAGACAGGTATTGAGAAGATCAAGGCACTACGCAAGGTCTTTTGGAGTGACCTCCACCTACCAGGTAAGGTAGATGATCTTAACATCGAGCTAGAGAAGGCTCTGCGTCTAGCAGACTTCCTAGAGATCGGTGAGCTGATGGCACACGACGCCCTCGATCGTGAGGAGAGCTGTGGTGGGCACTTCCGCATAGAGCATCAGACTGAGGAAGGTGAGGCAAAGCGTGACGATGAGAACTTCGCTTACGTCTCCTGCTGGGAGTATCAAGGTGAGGGTCAAGACCCTGTCATGCACAAGGAGCCACTGGTATACGAATTCACCGAGCGTCTCCAGCGTAACTATAAGAACTAAGCAACCCTGTAGATAATCATAGCAATGGATCACAATATAAATATCAAAGTCAAGGTATGGCGTCAGAGAGGTCCCCGCGAAAAGGGCCACTTTGAGACCTATGCACTCAAGGATGTGCCTCAGAGCGCTTCTTTTCTTGAGATGATCGACATACTCAACGAGCAGCTCATTGCCGAGGATAAGGAACCCGTTATCTACGACCACGACTGTCGTGAGGGTATCTGCGGTATGTGCTCTATGTACATCGATGGGCATCCACATGGTCCTGTCAGCGCCATCACCACTTGTCAGCTACACATGCGTACCTTTAAGGATGGTGACACCATCACTGTCGAGCCATGGAGATCTGCGGGCTTCCCGATCATTCGCGACTTGATGGTCGACCGCTCTGCTTATGACAAGATCATACAGGCTGGTGGTTACGTCTCTGTCAATACGGGAGGTGTACCTGATGCTAACTCGATCCCCATCCCCAAGCACAAGGCTGACGAAGCAATGGATGCTGCCTCTTGCATCGGCTGTGGCGCTTGCGCTGCTGCCTGCAAAAACGGCTCCGCAATGCTCTTTGTCTCTGCCAAGGTAAGTCAGTTGGCCCTGTTGCCACAGGGACGAGCTGAGGCACACAAGCGTGCTAAGGCGATGATCGCCAAGATGGATGAGCTAGGCTTCGGCAACTGCACGAATACACGTGCCTGCGAGATGGAGTGCCCCAAGAGCGTCTCCATCAGCCACATAGCACGCCTCAACCGTCAGTTCATAGGCGCTAAGTTGAGCGATTAGCGAGACAGGATGTCTCATCCTATAAATATATAGGTAGTACTCTCCCATTCAGAGAGAGTGCTACCTTTTTTTGATTATCAGTGTCTATAGGATCTTGCGACTACGGCACAGGCAATAGGTTCGTCTAGGTAGGTCGATAAGGTTATAGACTTCGACTCAGAATGTAGTATGCTCAAACAGTTTCTTCTCGTAGCTCTAGGCGGTGCTCTCGGGAGTGCTCTACGCTACCTTACAGCCATTCTGCTAGCTCGTCACTATACGGGCTCTATACCTTTGGCTACGCTTGTGGTCAACGTCTTGGGCTGCTTTCTCATAGGTCTATTGATCGGCTTATGTAGTGATACAGCGTATCTTCGGTTGCTCTTTATCACAGGCTTTTGCGGCGGGTTCACCACTTTCTCGACTTTTACAGCAGAGAGTTACGCAATGCTTCGTGAGGGCACTTATGGGTTAGCCGTCCTTTATATTGTGGGTAGCGTGCTGATCGGTCTGCTCGCTCTCTGGGCTGGTGTGTGCTTGTCGCGCACCATCACTCCTTGATAGGAGGTGGCTGAAGCCAAAGGCTCATAGGAGATGAGAGTGGCGCTGTCGTGCTTTGATACAATGGATGTTCGAGCAGTGCGTATCTACATATCACTATCCGTCCCTAACCTCTAATCTCTAACTTCTAACCTCTAATTCGATAGCCACGTGGAAAATTTCAAATATCCACGTGGCTATTTTTTATTCTCCACGTAGGGAAGAAACATTTCCTCCGAAGTTTCATTTGATTCCTCCGAAGTTTTACTTCTCGCCTACGTGGATATTTTTCATTCTCCACGTGGAGATTTGAGAATTTCCACGTGGGAATTTGAGAATTTCCACGTGGGAATTTGAGAATTTCCACGTGGGGAATAGATCGGATCGTCGAGATGGAGGACGTTGTCTTCAAATAATGGGGAAGGGGGGGAGTTGTCAGTGGAGTCCGATCTCTTTCGAAGCCTCTGATCTTCGTCGACGTCTGCGAGCTTTTGAGAGGTTATCTCTTTGCTTCAGATTGACACTTTAGCGTGTCTAAGTAGTGATTTATCAACTGGTATAGCCTTTGTATGACTAAAAAAGAGTACATTTGCAGGGCAGAGGGGTCTGCACGTATGGAGCGAGCGAGCTCTGTGTAGTGTAGACATCCCCCTTGCTTAACACATTAACTATGAACATAATCTTAAACGACAAAGTTATGAAACGCATTGCAATCCTTACAACGATCCTCCTACTCTGTGCTACGCTAGCTGGAGCTCAGAACAAGCAGGCCACAGGCAAGCAGTCTGGCGCTCAGATCACAGCAACGGAGACTGAGTTTGACTTTGGCACCATCAAGGAGGTGGACGGACCTGTCAGTCATACCTTCACGATCAAAAATACAGGTAAAGCTCCGCTTGTCCTCACTCGTGTCGTAGCCTCTTGTGGCTGTACGAAGCCTGAGTTCGAGACAGCTCCTATCGCTCCAGGTAAGACTACAACGGTCAAGGTGACCTATAATCCAGCCGGACGCCCTGGACAATTTGTCAAGACCATCTCTATCTATAGCAATGGTAAGGATGGTAGCTATATCCTACGCATTAAGGGCGTTGTCGAGTAAAATCGTACTACTAAAGAGAAGGTCTTATAGTCTCTTGATGAAACATACGCTACGACCTCAGAGCCTTCATTATGAAGGCGATGGGTTGTAGGGGCGTGTCTCAAGTGAACTAAAAGAGATAGTTATGGCTACAAGAAGATTGTTGGCTCTCCTGATATGTCTCACTGCGACTCTAAGTGTAGTGTGTGCGCAGCAGCCTAAGGAGATGATCGACTCGCTCTCGGCAATACATAACTTCGGCACGATTGCTGAAGAGCGGGGGACTGTGTCGCACAGCTTTACCTTGAGAAACGTGTCTGACCAGCAGATGGTCATACTGCGTGTCAATACGGATTGTGGCTGTACGACGCCTACCTATGATCGTACTGCTGTAGCTCCTGGTGATTCGATACCTATCTTGATCACCTATAATCCGCTAAATCGTCCAGGTTCTTTCGTTAAGTATACGCGTGTCTACACTTCTGTAGATCCGAGTAAGCCTATCAAGCTGACGATCAAGGGGAATGTAGCTACACTAGGCAGACAGACCCCAACGAATGCACGCTACCAGCAAGAGATAGGTGCACTGCAAGTGAGTAATCTCTTTCTAGACTTCCCCTTGCAGCCTGCTGGCGAAGAGAACACGATTCGTCTGATGCTCAACAATCCGACCAATAGCCCCCTAGAGGTGTCACTGGACACGCTTCCTAGCTTCCTATCTAGTAGTGTACGTCACGCTACACTGGCTGCTTATGAGCCTGAGGAAATTTTCCTGACGGCGCATACTGATGGGACGGTGGCTCCTGGCATTCATAAAGGGTGGATAGGCATCACGGTACGAACGCAGAATAGCGAGCCAGATCTCTCTGGTGGGGTGATGGTACGCCTTGTGATGCCCCCGCATTTTGACAAGGGGGCCGCAGCACCGCTTGCGGATCTAAAGACTTATCAGCGTCTTACAGACTTATCTCCAGAAGCAACGGTGTATGAGGGTGCAGTTGCTCTAAAGAATGATGGCAAGGCACCGATGCATATCTACTCGGCGGAGAGTAATACAGCTTTCCTAACGATCTTAGAGTATCCCGAGACGATTGCTCCCGGAGAGCGTGCTGAGATACGTTATCGGCTTAATCTGGAGGAAGTTGATCGCTCGCGTGGAGCTTTGAAGGCAAACTTTGACCTGCTGCTGAATGATCCGAACGCGCCGCTACGCAATGTCCTGATCGTCATACCTAAGCGGTAGCTCTTGGCTGTTAGCTAGCACTTCTAGTGCTCCTAGTGCCACTAGAGCTCCTAGAAATACTTAGTTCCTCTAATCTCTAACTTCTAATCTCTCTCCTCATGCTCACGAATGATCATCCTGAAAATGACCCTCAGTACGCAGGTCTCAAGGTGAATAAAGGTGTCTCTGCTCAGCCTATGGTCAATCCTTATCTGCGCCAGCAACGGGTGCTACGCGAGGACTACTCCGCTGAGCGTTATATTGAGGAGATCTTGGCGGGCAATCGCACTTTTCTCGCTCGTGCCGTGACGCTTGTTGAGAGCACACGTCATGACCACCAGCTCAAGGCACAGCAGATACTAGAGGGGTGCCTCCCTTACAGTGGGCACTCAATGCGTGTAGGTATCACTGGCGTGCCTGGGGCGGGTAAGAGTACGTCGATAGATGCCTTCGGAATGCATCTCATCAAGCAGGGGCACAAGCTGGCTGTGCTGGCGATTGACCCTAGTAGCGAGATCTCTAAGGGAAGTATCCTAGGCGACAAAACACGTATGGAGCGACTCTCTCGTGAGGAGCGTGCGTTCATCCGTCCTAGTGCTAGTAGCTCTTCTCTAGGTGGCGTAGCGCGCAAGACCCGTGAGACCATTATCCTCTGTGAGGCAGCAGGCTTTGATACGGTTTTCGTCGAGACGGTGGGAGTAGGGCAGAGTGAGACGGCTGTGCACTCGATGGTCGACTTTTTCCTCCTAATCCAGCTGGCAGGTACGGGCGATGAACTACAAGGCATCAAGCGTGGTATCATGGAGATGGCCGACGGAATCATTATCAATAAGGCTGATGGCGACAATGTAGACAAAGCTCGTCTTGCTGCACAGCACTTTCGTAATGCGCTACAGCTTTTTCCCGCTACCGAGTCGGGCTGGGAGCCGAAGGTTATGACCTACTCAGGACTGAAGGGGATAGGTATCAAGGAGATCTTTGATATGATCGATGAGTACCGTCAGACGACTAAGGAGAGTGGTTACTTTGATTATAATCGTCGCCGCCAGGAGAAGTGGTGGATGTACGAGACAGTCAACGAAGAGTTGCGCCGCTCCTTCTACGACAATGAGCAGGTCAAGCAGCTTCAAGAGACTGTCGAGCGAGAGGTCTTGGAGAATCGTATCACACCCTTTGTGGGGGCGGGACGACTCTTAGAGGCTTTCTACCAGTCGCTGAAGTGATATGAATTGGCTGCAGACTTATAACTTACACGATAATATAGTATGATGGCAGACTTAGACTTTGAGCAGCTCGATCGGAATGCGATCCAGTATCTGCGCAACCATCTAGATCCCTCCTTTGTCAAGGAGTATAATGATGACGAGATCTTTCTCTACGTCATGGATCTCTGTGACGAGTACTCCGAGGGAATAGATGATGAGGAGGGCTATCTTAACATAGATGAGATGGCTGACTTTGTCTCTGATCGTCTGAGCGAGGATATGGGTGTCAAGATGCACGAAGATGATGCGTATGATCTGATCTCCACGCTCTATGACTATTATGCCGAGGAGGGGCTAGTCGACATCCTCGATGCTGATGAGGAGCAGAAGTAATCGATGCTGAGGTACGCCTATGGCTAGACGTAAACTAGAGAAATTTGCCGATCTGCATAGCTATCCCAATGTGTATGAGTATGGCTATGCAGAGCTTTCTTCTCCTGAAGTGGCAAGACAAATAGCTGGTAGGTGGAGCGAGCGAGCCTTTGATGCGGATCGCCCGCTCATCTTAGAGTTGGGCTGCGGACGAGGCGAATACACGGTCGCCCTAGCTCAGCAAGATATCACGCACAACTATATTGGTGTAGACCGCAAGGGCGCACGCATGTGGCATGGAGCCACAGAGGCCTTGGACAAAGGACTCTCCAACGCTGCATTCCTACGTACCGATATCAATCTCCTCCCGCTGGCTTTTGCTCCAGGTGAGGTGAGTGAGCTGTGGATCACCTTCCCCGATCCGCAGATGAAGCGTACACGATCCAGGCTGCTGTCATCAGCTTTTTTCGCTAGTTACAATCGCTATCTCAAGCCTGACGGGGTGGTGCATCTTAAGACGGATAGCACCTTCCTCTATGAGTATACTCTGAGTCTGCTAGAGGTGAATGATATCCACCCCCTAGTGGCTCTGCCTGATCTATACCAAGAGGAGCAGGTGCTGACACAGTATGACATACCGCGCGTCCTGACCCACTATGAGAAGCAGTGGCTGGGTAGGGGTAAGATGATTAAATATATCCGATTTGCTCTGCCAGAGCGAGCGCAATGGTTGGAGCCCGAGTGTGAGCCAGAGCATGACGACTATACCAGTTGGTCGCAAGTCCCTGGTGGTCTCTTGCACCAGGTGGAGCAAGCCTTTGCTCAGGAGGAATAAAAGCTTAGATCAAAAAATAGAAACAAGATATGAATAGCTATACAACCGAGCAAGTACTCGATGCGCTGCGCAATGTGCGTTACCCTGGTACGGGTACAGACATTGTCTCTTCGGGCATCGTGACAGACGACATACAGATAGAGGGACGACAGATCTCTCTGACGCTGCACTTCCCCCGTGTGCGAGATCCCTTTGCTCGCTCCGTGGTCAAAGCAGCTGAGACCGCCATCCTCACTTTCCTCGATGCAGAGGCAGATGTGACGGGGCGTATCAAGGCAACTTTTAGAGAAGAGCCTGAGCAACCTGAGGTGGAGAATCCGCTCCCAATGGTCTCTAATACCATCGCCATCTTCAGTGGCAAGGGCGGGGTCGGTAAGAGTACGGTCACGAGCAACTTAGCGGTGGCTCTAGCTCGCCAAGGGTATAGAGTGGGACTCCTCGATGCCGATATTTATGGGCCATCGATGCCGAAGATGTTTCACTGTGAGGATGCTCGTCCTGTCGCTGAGGAAGTCGATGGCAAGGATCGTATTGCACCCGTTGTTGTGACAGAGGGTATCAAGATGCTCTCGATCGGCTTCTTCGTACGTCCTGATCAAGCACTTTTATGGCGCGGTACGATGGCTTCGAATGCGCTTAAACAGCTCCTTACAGAGGGGCACTGGGGAGAGCTAGATTATCTACTCATTGATATGCCTCCTGGGACGGGAGATATAGCTCTGACGCTGGTCCAAACGCTACCACTCACAGGCGCTATCGTGGTGACCACACCGCAGGAGGTCGCTCTCGTTGATGCGATGAAAGGAATTAACCTTTTCCAGACTGACCCGGTCAATGTGCCTATTCTCGGTTTGGTGGAGAACATGTCTTGGTTTACGCCTGCCGAGTTGCCCGACAATAAGTACTACATCTTCGGTCGTGACGGTGGTAAGCGGTTGGCTGAGCAATTTAACATACCGCTCCTGGGTCAGCTCCCGCTCGTACAGAGTGTCTGCGAGGCGGGCGATGCGGGCGAGCCGATAGCAGCGCAGAGTGACCAAGTGATGAGCCATTATTTTGCTGAGCTAGCTACGGCTGTAACGGAGAGAGTGCAGGAGAGACTGTCGATGGCTCCCGCCACAAAACGGGTACATGTGTCGCATTAGAGGTTAGAGATAATAAGTTAGAGGTTAGAGATTAGAAATTAGAGGTTAGAAGTTAGACCTCTTCTCGTATCCTTTGGCGTGTAGTCTCTCTAACCTCTAATCTCTAAAGTCTAACCTCTAATTTCGTGGGAAGTAGTATCTTTGTCTTCATATCAACAATTCTATATGACTCGCACTATACAATCACTCCATAGATACCTACTCCTCGTCGTAGCTCTGCTACCGCTTATCAGCTTGCCTAGCTGCCAGCGCAAGTCGATTGTCGAGGATGTTCAGATAGAGAGCGTACTT
Organism: Porphyromonas asaccharolytica DSM 20707; assembly: GCF_000212375.1. Taxonomy (NCBI): domain Bacteria; kingdom Pseudomonadati; phylum Bacteroidota; class Bacteroidia; order Bacteroidales; family Porphyromonadaceae; genus Porphyromonas; species Porphyromonas asaccharolytica. The sequence goes on from NC_015501.1 coordinate 1,486,545, forward strand.
ATCTCAGAGCTCAAGATGAGTGACAAGTCTGTCCCTGAGCTGGAGAAGACACTCTTCTCTATAGATCAGCGCAAAGGACTGATATACAATGCTCGTCCGCTACCTAAGGGAACTAAAATAGGAACGGTCAAGCTACAGATTGTAGCCTCGCCCGATGCTTTTCCTAAGATTTACATAGGAGGTGTCGAGCAGCCCTCTATGTCAGGTCTAGATACGGTCAATATGTCCAATCATGCTGAGGGGGTGCGTATTGTCATGCAACATCGAAAGAACGCTTCCTTGACTAAGGAGTATCAGCTCAAGATCAACATCTATGATCGTGATCCCTACACCCACACTTGGACGAAGTCCGCACACCCAGCGCCAGCCTCTGCTACGAGTGATGGCATCGTGTTGAGTCGTCTTGTGGACAATGGAGAGGCTTACTATTACTTCACACGTACTACTAGTGAGAGTCATCTATGGCGTGCCTCTCACAAGGAGCCTGAGCTATGGCAAGAGGTTACGATACCTAAGACGCTCGACTCTCCCATCATAGACATCGTGGAGCAGGGGGGTAGAGATGCGATCCTCTGCCTACAAGAAAGTGGTCAGTACGCTTACTACGACCATGCGAATGGAGGAGACTGGGGGCAGAGTAATGCTTTGCCAGGTAGAGCATCCTATCTCTTGGGCAATCTATACCATAGAGGGGAGAATAAGCTCCTCGTAGCTGTGAAGTCTGCTGATGGGGTACACTTCAATAGTGAGGGAGGCATACGAGTCCCAGCGGATTTTCCTCTAGAGCAGAATGCACGTCTCTCGTTTATTGTAGAGCATCATCCAGTAGGACTCGTGGTCGGAGGCTCTGTCGCTGATACGACGGCACTTGTCTACAGCACTTCCAATGGACTTGATTGGCTCACACCTCACGATGCCGGTGTCGTGAGCAAAATCTGGCCGAGCGACTTGCCTGGAGCGATGATCTACGAGCCACAAGACCAGACCATACTACTCGTCAAGCCTGCGGCTCGTCCTAAGCAAGCTGAGCAGCCTGCGATGCGTGCTTACGTATCGCTAGACTATGGCGCCATTTGGCAGCAGCTTACGGAAGAGTCTATACTTCCATCGTCCTACTATGAAAAGGGTCAGAAGCATCAGCAAGGCTTAGCACTCTACCGTGGCGATGATGGACGAGTTTACCTTTTCGGAGGAATCAAGGGCGGTGCTCCTACGCTTTGGATCGGACAGCCGATACGCTTTCAGTAATATTACGTAGCACGCTATCTAGGCGTTTTCACTGATCTATGCAGCTAACCCTACGTCAGCCACTACTCATCACGTTGATGCTCTGTGCAGTCACACTCACTGCGCAGGAGTATCGCTATGAGATGGGAGGATCTGTAGGTGCTGCGTCCTATCTAGGGAATGCTAATAGACGTATCCCTTTTGTGCCGATAGGTGGGACGGGAGGAGCGGTCTTTCGCTATAATCACAACTTCAGACTAGCCTTTTCGGGTGAACTCGGCTACAGCTTTCTTCCCTTCGACTGTCGCTATGCACAGACGGACTATCCGCAGGCTAGGGAGGCTGATCAAGCTACCCGTGGAGCCTCTCATCTGTTAGCGCTGAATGGCTGGGTGGAGTATAACTTTGCTCACTATAGTGACAAGTTTCGCTATCTGCAGACACGCTCTCTGGTACCTTATATAGGTGCCGGTCTCAGTGTCGGAACGTCCTTAGCAGCTCATAAGATGGCCTTCCTGCCAGGAGCTGGCATCAAGACAGGCATCAAGTACAAGCTCCGCAATAGGCTTAACCTGATCGCCGCACTGCAAGGGATCTATTATCTTAGTTCTCATTTGGACACCCCCACAGAGCAGTCGGGCTGGCTCAACAACCCCTACGGGATGCCGGTGGACTGGATCAAGGGTGGCGATGCCACGATAGGCTTGATCGTGAGTATCACCTATGAGTTTGGCAAGCGTAGCGAACCCTGTCACGGATCGGATAGCTACCCTAACTGGCAGATACCAAAATGATGAAACAACAGACACCGCAGCATATAGCCATCATCATGGATGGTAATGGTCGCTGGGCTCAGCGCAGAGACTTGTCTCGCAGTTACGGCCATAAGCAGGGTACCGATGTGCTAGAGAAGACTCTTTCAGCTGTAGCAGATCGAGGTATCCCGTACTTGACAGTCTATGCCTTCAGTACAGAAAACTGGAGTCGCCCAGAGTCCGAGGTTAACTATATCATGCAGCTCCTCGCAGAGGGACTACACGAGTATACGCCACGCTTCATCAAGGAGGGCGTGCGACTACGAGCTATCGGAGATATAGACCAATTACCCGCTCAGACAGCGGCGCAGCTTAGAGACTCCATGGAGCAGACTAAGGATGGGCAGCGGATCACGCTATGCATCGCACTCAGCTACTCCTCCTACACGGAGGTTAGCCATGCGATACGACATATCGTCGCAGATGTGCAGTCCGGACGACTCAGCAGCGACGATCTGTCACGTCCCGAGCTGATCAATGACTACCTATATACCAGTGGCATGCCAATGCCCGATCTGCTCATTCGTACAGGTGGAGAGCAGAGACTCTCGAACTTCCTCCTATTACAATCTGCTTACACAGAGCTTTACTTCACAGATACATTATGGCCCGATTTTGATGAGGCAGAGCTCGACAAGGCACTGGCAGACTATGCTTCACGCCAGCGACGCTTTGGCAAAGTGCTACAGTAAAAAACACAGACCCATATATCACAGACCCCTTCTGACCTCTTAATGATGACAATGCAACGATACCACAACATACTCTTCGCACTTATAGTGCTCCTTGCGTCCACCTCCGTGAGCGCACAAGTTGCTACTACTCCTGCTGACACGATCTATGCCCCCTCGATCGATTACGCTCGTCCCGTCACCAAGACCATCGCAGGTGTGACCATAACAGGTGCACAAGGATATGATCAGGAGGTCTTGCTAGGCTATACCGGTCTCAAGGTAGGGGAGCGCATAGAGATACCAGGAGCTGCTACAACTGCTGTAGTGCAGCAGTTCACACGCAATGGTACTTTTGCCAATGCACGCGTACTCGTGACTAAGTATGTGGGAGACAAGGTATGGCTAGAGGTGCAGCTGGAGCAGCATCCTCGTATTGCTTCGGTGACCTTCCACAATATCAAGAAGTCGGAGCAGGAAGACCTACAGACTAAGACAGGTCTACGAGAGAGTATGCAGCTCTCGCCCAACGTCCTAGATCGCACTGAGCAGCTGATACAGAAGTATTACAATGAGAAGGGATATAGCGAGATGGAGGTGACCTTCGATCAGCAGCCAGACCTATCTCGTGAGGGGTATGTCAAGCTCGGCATCTCGGTCGATAAGAAGTACAAAACGAAGATCGCTAACATCTACTTTTCTGGCAACAAGGCCCTCTCTGACACGGACCTGCGCAAGGCGATGAAGAAGACGAACGAGACCTTCCGTCTCAATCGTGGTAATCTGTGGAACTCCTTCTTAGAGCTCTTCCAGAGCAAGAAATTTATCCAGGATGTCTATCGTGAGGATCTGCACAACATCCTAGAGGCGTACCATAAAGCAGGCTATCGTGATGCAGAGATCCTATCAGACTCCATCGCTCGCAATCCGAAAAATGACAAGCAGATCGACATCTTTATCAACCTCTCGGAGGGGCACCGCTACTACATCAAGGATATCAACTTCGTGGGCAATACGAAGTTTCCCACGCCGCTCCTAGAGGCTATGCTCGGTATGCAGCATGGTGATGTGTATGATCAGGATCGTCTTACGAAGCGTCTCTACGTCGAGGATGATGCTGTCGCCAACCTATACTACAACAATGGATATATCTTCTCAGGCATAGATCCTGTAGAGACCTACGTCGAGGGCGACTCTGTATCGCTTGACCTACGCATTGTCGAGGGGCCGCAAGCTACTATCGATAAGGTGATCATACGTGGTAACCATGACATCTACGAGGAGGTAGTGCGTCGTGAGCTCTTTACGAAGCCGGGTAAGCTCTTCAGCAAGGAGGATATGATGAACTCCTGGATGACGCTCAACCAGCTCGGGCACTTTGATCCGGAAAAGAGCTTCCCCACGCCAATCCCCAACCCGCAAGAGGGTACCGTAGATATAGAGTATTCGCTGCAGCGCAGAAACAATGACAAGTTTGAGCTCTCCTTCGGTTGGTCTCAGGCGGGTATCATCGGGCGTGCAGGTATCAACTTTACCAACTTCTCGATCTACAACCTCTTCCACCCGAAGGCATACCGTGGTCTCATACCGCAGGGCGATGGGCAGACCCTCTCACTCAATGCGATGAGTAATGGTCGCTACTATCACTCGTTTAGCTTACAATTCTCCGATCCCTGGTTTGGAGGTAAGCGTCCGAACTTCTTTACAGCGTCGCTCTTCTACTCTATGCAGACCGCTATCGATACTCGCTACTATAACAATCGTACGCAGGGTATGGGCTACTATCCAGGCTACTATGGCGGATACGGTGGCTATGGTGGTTACGGCTATGGAGGCTATGGCGGTTACGGAGGCTATGGTTACGATGGGGGGTATAGGCAGTCGCTGATGGAAAACTCTTACAATCCTAATCAGTCGATGCACATCTTCGGAGCCACGGTCGGGTTTGGTAAGCGTCTCAACTGGCCTGACAATTGGTTCAATGTCAATGCTACGCTCAACTATACCCACTACTATCTCCGTGATTGGGTCTACGAGACTTTCCAGGGCTTTCACAATGGTCATGCTAACGACATAAGTCTCACACTGGCTCTATCGCGTAACTCGATCGATAATCCGATCTATACCCGTCGTGGGTCATCCTTTACGCTATCAGTCAGTGCCACTCCTCCATACTCCCTCTGGGACGGCATCGACTACTCCAATATCAACCTCAAGTCGGAGGATCGCTACCGCTTTGTGGAGTATCACAAGTGGAAGTTCTCAGGCAAGGTCTTTACACCGCTCATGAACCCAGTTACGGTGAAGTATACGCCAGTCCTTATGACGCGTCTCGATGCAGGCTTTATCGGTCACTATACACCGTTCAAGCGCTCACCCTTTGGTACTTACTACATGGGTGGAGACAATATGAGTGGATACGTAGGCAACTTCCTCAACGAAACTATTCCGCTCCGTGGATATAGCAACGGATCGATCGCTGGTGGTAACTATGACTACGCTTATGCCTATATGCGTATGATGGCTGAGCTGCGCGTGCCGATCCTCTTCGAGGGGCAGTACAATGTGTGGGGAGTTGCCTTCCTTGAGGCGGGTAATGCGTGGCGAGATATCAGTAGCTTTAACGCCTTCAACCTCAAGCGCTCGGCAGGTGTTGGCTTCCGTATCACGCTGCCTTTCCTTGGAATGCTAGGACTTGACTGGGGTTACGGCTTTGACAAGCCCGACGGCTCCTCACAGCGTGGCGGTAGCAACATACATATTGTCATGGGTCAGGAGTTTTAGCCTTCTTAGCGTGTGAGTACGTGGCTTGTCTTTCTTAAACAAATAAGTCTCCAAGCCATCTATATATATTAGTACAGACCTTTTAAACATCAATATTATGAGAAAGCATCTATATCTCCTCACACTCCTCCTAGCCCTTACGCTGGGAGCATCTGCACAGAAGTTTGCGCTTGTGGATATGCAGTATATTCTCAAGAACATCCCCAACTACGAGATGATGAATGAGCAGCTCGAGACCGTCTCTAAGCGTTGGCAGCAGGAAGTCAAGACACTTCAAGACAAGGCTGAGACGCTCTACAAGAAGTATCAAAGCGATCTTGTCTTCCTCACAGCCGAGCAGAAGCGTCAGCGTGAGGAGGAGATTGTCAAGACCGAGCAGCAGGCCACCGAGCTACAGGGCAAGTACTTCGGCCCTGAAGGTGAGCTCTTCGAGCGTCGCTCTAAGATGGTCAAGCCTCTACAGGACGAGATATGGCAAGCAATCAAGGAGATCGCCTCGCAGAGTGGATTCCAGCTAGTCCTCGACCGCTCCACGGCAGGCATCGTCTTTGCCAATCCATCTATCGACATCAGCGATCAGGTTCTAGAGAAACTAGGCTATGGTCGTGCACACTAATGATATACATACGCATCATCAATAACTTAAATACAGAACAATGAAGACAAACAATCTGTTTCTAACCCTACTCCTACTCTTGCTACCTGTAGTAGCTACGGCTCAGCAGAAGATAGCAGTTGTCAACTCACAGGAGCTTATCACGGCTATGCCTGAGATGAAGTCAGCTCAGGATCGCCTCCAAGAGCTGGACAAAAAGTATACGGCAGAGATGCAGACGATGAACGACGAGTATCAGAAGAAGCTCGAGCTCTATATGAAGGATAAGGAGGGTCTCTCCGATGCCCTCCTCAAGAGCCGCGAGCAGGAGCTTACCGATCTGCAAAATCGCATCCAGCGCTCTTATCAAGCTATGCAACAAGATATGGAGAAGCAGCAAGGCACGCTGATGGCTCCTATCCAGCAGAAGATCATCGAAGCTATCAAGAAGGTCGGCGATGCGGGGGGCTACACCTACGTCATGGAGGCGACGATGATGCTCTACTCAGGACCCTCTGCGGTAGACATTACGGCTCAGGTCAAGAAGCAGCTAGGCATCTAGCATACCAATAGACCAGCCTAGAGAGACTGCGAACTAAGTAATAGTCTCGTAAAGCTGTAACTATCAGAAGCCCCACGCTCTGCTTGTCAGACGTGGGGCTTCTTTCACACTTACACGGTAGTAACCGGAAGAGCCCTTCGTTGCCAATGATGAAGACTGTCATGCTCTTCAATTTTCTCCACGTGAGAATTCTCCAATACGTATGTGAGAAAAAAAGATTTCCCACGGAGGAAAGAAAAGTTTCTTCGGACTTTACATTTGATTCCTCTGAAGTTTTATTCCTCGTCCACGTGAGAGATGTTTTTTCTCCACGTGGATATTTTTTGGTTTCCCCGTGAAGACTACCCGTTATCACACCATAAGAACTTTGCAAGTCTCAATCCTTAATCAGCTTACAGTGCTATGTTGGGCTAATTTTTATTTTGAGGTGCTGGAGAGAAGGTAGATCCCCACGTGGCAATTCTCAAATCTCCACGTGGAGAATAAAAAATCTCCACGTGGATATGAAATGAAACTTCGGAGGAATCAAATGAAACTTCGGAGGAATCGTTTCGTCCCTACGTGGAGAATAAAAAATATCCACGTGGAAAATCGAAAATCTCCACGTGGATATTCTGTTTTATAGTCTCAGTTGATTAGAACACGTCATCCTAAAGTTTTCCCAGCACCTCAGAATAGGAATTAGCCCTATGTTGTGTGAGTTTTATCACTCCACAATGGCCATTACAGAATTATTAAGTACCTTTGTAGAGCGGTTTTGAGGAAGAGTGAAAGATTGACTCTCTTTTTCCCTTCTGAGAGGTCGTTTTACATAGGATTACTGCACATTTAGGCAGTAAGATTATGTACTGTGTAGGCAGAGGTGGTGGCTCATCCCCAAGAGTTACCCCTTGTTCCTATATACTAACTATAGCTCAATCATCAAAAACGTGGTATACGTATTTCCCCTATTATGAATCAAAAAACTATAGTCACAGGTGTGATTGGTGCTGATGCGCATGCTGTCGGCAACAAGATCATCGCCTATGCCCTCAACAATGCAGGGTACAAAGTGGTTAACCTCGGTGTCATGGTCTCTCAAGAAGAGTACATAGAGGCCGCTCTCGAGACTAAAGCAGATGCTATCCTCGTCTCCTCACTCTATGGACACGGAGAGATAGACTGTCAGGGTCTGCGCGAGAAGTGCGATGAGGCTGGTCTCAAGGGTATCCCACTAGTTGCTGGAGGCAACCTAGTCGTGGGTAAGCAAGACTTTGCTGATGTAGAGTCTCGCTTTATGGCGATGGGCTTTACCAAGGTTTATCCTCCTGGCACACCGATCGAGACTACCATCGCTTATCTAGATTCAATACTCGCAGATAAGTAATATGCACTATCTTACGGTAGACTTCGGTAGTACCTACACGAAGTTGACTCTGATAGATGTAGCCAATGCGCAGATAGTGGCGACAGCCTCTGCCTTCACTACCATCACGACAGATGTGCTGGAGGGGTTTAACAACGCCTGGCAGAAGATACTAGCGCAGCACCCTGATGCTCACTACGATCGCCTGCTCTCTTGTAGTAGTGCGGCTGGAGGACTCAAAATGGTAGCTTTGGGGCTGGTCCCCTCGCTCACCTCTAAAGCGGCCAAGATGGCAGCTTCCTCAGCGGGCGCTAAGGTGGTCAAGACTTATGCTTATGAGATCTCTCACGCCGAGCAGGAGGAGATCTATGAGATCAATCCTGACCTTGTACTCCTATGCGGTGGTACTGATGGCGGCAACAAGGAGGTGATTCTTGCTAATGCGCGTCGTCTGGCAGAGATTGATAGACCCTTTGCAATTATCGCTGCGGGCAATAAGTCCGCTTCCTATGACCTCGAGGGTATCTTTGCGCAGTGTGACAAGAAGTGCGTCGTCACGGAGAATGTGATGCCTGAGTTTGGGCAGATCAACATTCTGCCCGCTCGCCAGTGCATTATGGATCTCTTCATCAGTCGCATCATCGATGCTAAGGGACTGGGCGAGGTGCAGAAGCGTGCCGAGTTAGAGATTATCCCGACTCCCTTTGCGGTCCTCAAGGCGTGCGAGCTACTGAGCAAAGGCATCGACGAGGAGCACCCAGGATGGGGCGACTTGATGGCTGTGGATCTAGGTGGAGCTACGACCGATATTTACTCGATGACTGACGGAGCTCCGTCGATGGACAATGTCCTGATCAAAGGCATCCCCGAGCCTTACAGCAAGCGCACCGTAGAGGGTGACCTCGGAATGCGCTATAGCTTGAAGGCTCTAGAGGACGAGACCGACGTCAAGGCTCTAGCACGAGCTTACGGGGTCACGCCTGAGGCTATCGTCGACTGGGTAGAGCGCTGTGCAGCTAATCCTGATACGGTCGCAGAGCCTGGCTCGCAAGAGCAGGTAATCGAGGAGGCTCTAGCATATAGTGCTGTAGACATAGCCGTGGAGCGACATGCAGGCGTCATTAGCAAGGTTTACACGCCGATAGGTGAGATGTTTACCCTCGTTGGCAAAGACTTGACGCAAGTGCCACGACTCATTGGCATCGGCGGTGCGCTGATCAATAGCTCTGACCCAGCTCGTATTCTCTCGGGAAGTCGCTTTAATCCTCAGAGATACGAGTATGCGAAGCCCAAGGAGCCAGACTTTTACCTGGACAAGCGCTACATCATAGCGAGCATGGGACTACTCAGTCAGGTAGCTCCCGAGGTGGCTCTCACGATTCTCCAGCGAGAGGTACTACCTATATAACAGACATACAAAAGACTCAATCACTCATACAGATTCCCCTATTACATGGAACTTAGGAACAAGCGTATAGACAACGATACCTTCTACAAGGAGCGTAAGGAGGTACTCGCCTCATGGCCTACGGGCAAAGATGTCAACTTTGAAGAGGCTGTCGAATTTCAAAAATCAATTCCCGAGGAGAAGATCTTCGGTCGTAAACTGGCTCAGGCAGACGCTGAGGGGCGCACGCTCATACAGCCTCGTGCTGGTGTGGCTCTATATACGGAGCATATCAAGCTCTTGCAGTTTCTAGAAGAGGAGGGCGGTGCTGATCTGCTCCCCTCGACGGTCGATAGCTACACACGTCTCAACCGCTACCACGAGGCTGAGAACGGCATCATCAAGAGTAAGGAGTCGGGACGATCTATGCTCAACGGCTTCCCGATCGTCAACTACGGTACGAAGATCTGCCGTACGGTCACCTCTGCACTCAAGAACCCGGTACAGGTGCGCCACGGTACGCCTGATGCACGTCTGCTGACTGAGATCTCTATCGCTGGTGGCTTTACCTCCTATGAGGGTGGCGGTATCTCATACAATATCCCTTACTCTAAGAACTTCTCCCTCGAGAAGACTATCATGTACTGGCAGTACACGGATCGCCTTGTCGGTATGTACGAGGAGGCTGGCGTAAGCATCAATCGCGAGCCGTTTGGACCTCTGACAGGTACGCTCATTCCTCCCTGTATCTCCAACGCAGTCGCCGTCATTGAGACGCTTCTCGCTGCTGAGCAGGGAGTTAAGGATATCACCGTCGGCTATGGCCAGTGCGGTAACATCATCCAGGATGTCGCTGCTATTCGCTCGCTCCGTGAGTTGACCAATAGCTACCTCAAGCAGTATGGCTACGACGACGTGCGTATTACGACCGTCTTCCACCAGTGGATGGGTGGCTTCCCACAGGATGAGGCAAAGGCCTTTGGCGTCATCTCGTGGGGCTCGGCTACGGCTGCTCTGGCGAAGGCTACCAAGGTTATTGTCAAGACGCCACACGAGGCGATGGGTGTCCCCACGAAGGAAGCAAACGCAGCCGGACTACGTGCTACTAAGCAGGTTATCTCTATGCTTCGTGACCAGTCACTCATAGACATCCCCGTGGTAGAGCAAGAGTCAGATGTGATCGTCCGAGAGACGAAGTGCATCCTGGACAAGGTCTTTGAGCTGGGCAAGGGCGATCTAGCTCTCGGTACGGTCGCTGCCTTTGAGGCAGGCGTACTGGACATCCCCTTTGCGCCTAGTCGCTACAATGCGGGCAAGGTACTACCAGCTCGTGATGACAATGGTGCCGTACGTATCCTCGACACCGGTAATCTACCCTTTACGGAGGATCTCAAGGCGTTCCACCGTGAGAGACTTGAGGAGCGTTCACGCTTTGAGAATCGTCCCGTGAGCTTCCAGATGGTTATCGATGATGTTTACGCCATCGGCAAGGGATTCCTCGTCGGTAGACCCTAACCCTCAATCTATAACAGTGCTATTCCCATGGGGGTAGCACTATTTCTAGCAATCAATTCTAACAATCCAATAAATCCTAATAATATGAAGATCAAGAAGGTAGTCTGTGCCCCAGGCAAGACAGGATTCTTCTTTGACGACCAGAAGGCCATCAAGAAGGGCGCTAAAAATGATGGAGCCTTTTACTCTGGAGACCCCGTAACCCCAGGCTTTACGTCTGTACGTCAGGCTGGTGAGTCTATCTCTGTCCTCTTTATCCTAGAGGATGGTTCGATAGCTCACGGTGACTGTGCAGCTGTACAGTACTCAGGGGCTGGTGGTCGTGATCCACTGTTCCTCGCCGAGAGCTTTATTCCAGTCATCATGAAGGAGATCGCTCCGCTCTATGAGGGCAAGGAGATCACGACGTTCCGCAAGATGGCCGACCTCGTTGACAAGCACGTCAATGCAGACGGTAAGAAGTACCACACGGCAATCCGCTACGGTGTCACACAGGCTTGTCTAGATGCTGTCGCTAAGAGCCAGCACAAGCTGATGGCGCAGGTAGTCGCTGATGAGTATGGTACGAAGATCTCTGACACGATGGTGCCCATCTTCTCGCAGAGTGGCGACGACCGCTATCTCAACGTCGATAAGATGATCATGAAGGAGGTAGGCGTACTGCCACACGCTCTATTCAATAATGTAGAGACCAAGGTCGGCCTCAAAGGTGAGAAGATCAAGGAGTACCTCCAGTGGCTCCGCGACCGTATCGTCACGAAGCGTCAGAACCCCAACTACCAGCCCGCTATCCATATCGACGTATATGGTACGCTGAGCATCGTCTTCAACAACGACTTCCAGCGCATCGCTGACTATCTGAACGAACTCTCTGAGATCGTTGCTCCTTTCGAGCTTCGTGTCGAGGGTCCTGTAGATATGGACGGTCGTGAGCCACAGATCGAGGCACTGGCTAAGATCCGTGAGCTACTTGATGCCAAGGGCTCTAAGTGCCAGATCGTCGCTGATGAGTGGTGCAACACGCTCGAGGATATCATCGCTTTCTCTGAGCGCAAGGCTGGACACATGGTTCAGATCAAGACGCCTGACCTCGGTGGTGTCAATAATGCTATCGAGGCTGTCCTCTACTGCAAGCAGCACAATATGCGCGCTTATCTAGGTGGTACTTGCAATGAGACCAACCGCTCAGCAGAGGTTTGTGCCAATATCGCTATGGCTACCTCTCCCTGCCAGTGCCTAGCTAAGCCTGGTATGGGTGTCGATGAGGGATACATGATCATCTTCAACGAGATGAGCCGTGTACTCGCTCTCAAGGATGTGCTGAAGTAGATTTTAGAAGTTAGAGGCTAGACTTTAGAAGTTAGAGCCTCTACCTAGGGTCGCTAGTGCCACTAGAATCACTAGAGCCACTAGTGTCCCTAGCTAACAGTAAAATATAATATCGAGATATGACTCCAATAACAGACGAAATAAGAGTACTCTCCACGACAGCGATCCTCGGATATGGATTTCCCGAGGCATCCTTTCGTGAGGGAATGAAGCGCAAGCCCCACGTCATCGCAGCAGATGCTGGTTCGACAGATCCAGGTCCTTACTACCTAGGGGCTGGCGTGAGCTTCACCGATCGCAACTCCGTGAAGCGTGACCTAGAGATCATGATCCAGGCTGGTGTCGAGAACAAGGTCCCCGTAGTCGTCGGCTCTGCCGGTGGCTCTGGCGCCAATGCTCATGTGGACTGGGTGCTAGAGATCGTACGAGAGATCATTGCTGACAAGAAGCTCTCGCTACGCCTAGCCGTCATCCGCTCTGAGTTTGACAAAGAGACCATCCTCCGTGAGTTTGACAAGGGACACATCACGCCCCTGGCACCAGCTCCCGAGGCTACAAAGAAGGACATCGAAGAGTCCGTCCGCATCGTCGCTCAGATGGGCGAGGAGCCTTTTGTAGAGGCTCTCAAGGGTGGCGCTGACGTTATCATCGCAGGCCGTTCGTACGATCCTAGCGTCTTCGCTTGTCTACCGATCAAGGAGGGCTTTGACCGTGCACTCGCACTGCACATGGGTAAGATCCTCGAGTGCGCTGCTATCTGCGCATTGCCCGGTAGCGGTAGTGACTGTATGTTTGGCTATCTGCGCAAGGATCACTTTGTCCTTGAGCCACTTTCCAAGGATCGTAAGTGTACGACCCTCTCCGTAGCTGGTCACACGCTCTATGAGAAGACCGATCCTTACCATCTCCCTGGTCCTGGTGGTGCGCTCGATCTGCACGGATGTCACTTCGAGCAGATTGACGACAACAAGGTCAAGATCTCTGGTACCGTCTTCGAGCCCACCGATGGCTACTTCCTCAAGCTCGAGGGTACCCGTCTTGTAGGCTACCGCACCATCTCTGTTGCGGCTACGACAGACCCGATCATGATCAGCAAGATCGACTCCATCATCGAGAGTGTCAAGGCTCGTGTCAAGGACAACTTCGACAACTACGGGATCAAGGACTATTACCTCGACTTTAAGATCTACGGCAAGAACGGCGTCATGAGCATGTTCGAGGGCATCGATGGTCATATAGGCTCAGAGCTTATGGTCGTCATCGAGGCTGTTGCTAAGACGCAGAAGGAGGCCGACACGATCTGTAGCTTCGCACGTAGTACGATGCTACACTTCGGCTACGAGGGACGTATCGCTACGGCGGGCAACCTCGCCTTCCCCTTCTCGCCCTCAGACTGCCACATGGGTGAGGTCTACGAGTTTAGCCTCTATCACCTGCTCAAGGCGGAGGATCCTACGCAGTACTTCCCCGTCGAGTATATAGAGTATGCTGATGGTCAGCGTAAATAATGAACCTTTAGATTGTATCAAGCAATGACACAGCACAAGTTAATGGATATAGCCTCCGTCATCCGGAGCAAGAACTCGGGTCCCTATGAGATCACCTTCGATATCATCTTCAAGGACTTCGATATATATAATCAGGTGAAGGCAGCTAAGGCGATTACTGAGCAGACTTTCTGTGATCTCTATCACATCAAGCCTGACCACATCGTCAAGATTGTCTACTTTGATCCTGCCAAGGCGATCAAGTGTACCATCGTCCGTCCTATCCCTTCGGGCAACCTCGGTGAGCGTGACGTCTATGGTGCGCAGCAGCATGCGCCTCTGATGGGTCTCTCCATCAAGTACTAAACCTGACCATTTAGATCAGATTAAATAGAGCTTTAATAGCTCCTAAATATAGCGTTAGCCCCCGCACGCTCTTAGAGTCGTGTGGGGGCTTTCATTTATCTCTTGAGACTAAGTCCTCGAGCTAAATTAGAGCGACATTGCTGACTTTTCAGAAAAGAAAAAGAAGCTCCGATGGCACAATCAGCTCTAGCTCAAGTTTTACGGCAAAAACTTGGGCTACGTAGCTATGTAAGTATGTTTTGACAAAGATTGCGACAGTACCCTGGTAGCTGCAGGAAGTTATGAGGCTAGAGACGGCGGGTGAGGGCGGGAAGGACGCTGCGCATCCAGTCGGTGTAGTCGCCTGCTACGATGTGGTCGTGTGCTTGGTTGACCAGGTCAAGGTAGAAGGCGATGTTGTGGATACTAGCCAGTGTGAGTCCCGTGATCTCCTGCGCCTTAAATAGGTGGTAGAGGTAGGCGCGGGTGTAGCGGTGGTCGGTCGAGGCTGTGCCCTCGGGATCTATCGGCTCGTGACAGGTGCGCCACTTAGCATTGCGTATGTTGATAGTACCTTGCCACGTGAAGAGCTGACCATTGCGGGCGTTGCGTGTGGGCATGATGCAGTCAAACATATCGACACCTCGTGCGATGCCCTCTAGAATGTTGGCTGGTGTACCGACGCCCATGAGGTAGCGTGGCTTATCCTTGGGGAGGATGCTATTGGTCAGCTCGATCATCTCGTACATCTTGTCGGTAGGTTCGCCAACGGCCAGTCCGCCAATGGCATTGCCTGGGGCTCCTAGCGAAGCTATGTGCTCTGCAGCTCGACGTCTTAGGTCAGGGTAGACACATCCCTGCACGATCGGGAAGAGAGCCTGCTCGTAGCCATAGAGTGGCGGGGTATGTTCGAGGTGCTTGATGCAGCGGTCGAGCCACTGCTCGGTGGTGTCTAGCGACTGCTTGGCATAGGCGTAGCTGGCATCTCCAGGGCAGCACTCGTCGAAAGCCATCATAATGTCAGCTCCTATAGCGCGCTCTATCTCCATAACCCGCTCGGGTGTGAAAAGGTGCTTGGAGCCGTCGATGTGCGAGGCGAAGGTGACACCCTCGGGGGTGATGCGTCGCATGGCTGCTAGCGAGAAGACTTGGTAGCCGCCACTATCAGTTAAGATGGGCTTGCTCCATGTACCAAAGCGGTGCAGACCTCCTACCTCTTTGAGTATCTCTATGCCAGGACGTAAGTAGAGGTGGTAAGTATTGCCGAGGATGATCCGTGCATCGGTCTCCTGCTCCATCTGCTCCATCGTGACTGCTTTGATCGCTCCAGCGGTACCCACAGGCATGAAGACGGGGGTCTGTATATCTCCGTGGTCAGTCTTGATGACTCCAGTGCGTGCATCGCTATGAGGGCAGGTGTGGTCTATGGTAAACTGCATAGGGCTAGCTGGTTAAATCTTAAGGTCGAAGCCAACGGTCAGCATCTCATAGATCTGTAGGCGGGATCTATTCTCTGGAGTGAGTGGTACGGCATCGTCGTAGCGTAGTAGGACGTTGACACGGGTGGAGAAGTAACGATTGAAAGCAAAGATGAGAGAATTTTCAAACTCTGTCTCGACACGCTTGTAGCTGGTGTTGTAGTAGAGCCGAGACTCCCAAGCGAAGGTGTCGGTAAAGTCCCAGATCATATTGGCACGTAGCATAGATCCGATGGCACTGTAGATGTTTTTGCCCTCCTCAAATCCATGTCGGGTCATATCTATATCCTTGCGAGCGGACCACTTGAAGTCATAGGCTAGGGGAGCGATGTTGAGATCTAGTCGGAAGCGGCGCCCATAGTGTGTCTTGGACTTGTTGTCTACGACCCACTTCATACCGAGACCAGCGGTGAGTGTGAGTGGCGAGGCAAAGGCAGAGTAGATCACCGTCTTGTCTTCTGATTTCTGCTCGAAGGCTTGCGTGCGAGCTTCTACGTCTAGTGAGTAGTACCACCCCTTGAAGGCTTTGATACCTAGGTTGCTACGTAGGCGGAGGAGGTCGTCGGAGATGTTGTATCCTTGGAGTGAGTCACGTATCTCGGCATTGAGCCCGATGCGCCACTCCAGTTCGTTGAGCCAGTTGACTTTGTCCTTTTCATAGCTAAGGCGGAGGAGCTGCTTGCTATGGAGAGCAAGGGCGCTGTTACCACCTTTATGCCAGTTGGGCGAGATATAGGTTTGGCTAAACTGTATATTGCTTTCTAGTCCTGGGAACCAATACTTCCTGCCTAAGGTTACTCCGTGGAGCTGGTCTGACGCATTAACGCCAGCAAAGGGGGTATTGATAGCTGCATCAACGGCTGGTTTCGAGCTCCCGACGGTGGTCATATCTATACGGTGTGCCAGTAGGTCACCTTCCCGGCGTGTGATGAGTGTGGGGATCGCAAGCTTGAGCTGATTGACGCTTTGCAAGCTACGCTCATAATATTGCTGTAGGATGGGTAGCTGTAGCTCCTCTCTGTGCAATGCTGTGGCGAGTGGATCGCCGTTGCTTACTAGGCTCGGGGTTAAGTCTATAGATAGCTCAGGGCTCTGGATAGTGGGGATGACGCTTACGGCTGATGAGAGGGGAGTTTGTAGCAGTAGAGTGGTGGGGAGGACCTCTTTGGGCAGTGGTGCCACGGGGTTGGAGCGGTTGAGGAGATACTGCACCTTGAGGGTCGTGAGCTCGACGGTGGATGCCGTAACGCTGTCAGTCTCGCTCTGGATCTCTGTCGAGAGAGTTGTCTGAGCTGTTAAGGGGTATGCCCCGATAAGGGCGATGAGTGATAATAAGAAAGTAAGGTGATAGTGATACATGGATACTACTCAGGGATCTCTAATGGGTATAATACAAAGATCTCACAATCCCGCACGATAGGCTGAGGTGTTGATTCGTTACGGCGCTAAAGAGGATCTACATCGCAGTAGATCTGCACCCTCCGAGCTTGGAGAGCACTCTTTTGTATCGTAGAGATAATATGAGAAATCTGTCTTCGTACCTCCCGCCAAGGGGTAGAAGGACGAATTTTCATGCAAATATAACGAATATGGCGCATACGTACCCAGGAAACGTAGGGAGCATTGGGCTCAGAGGCTTGCCAGAGTGAGTGAAACGGCTCGGTCTGCATCGTGCGTGATAGAGCCGCTGCGGTATAGCAGACATCCCCCTCGGAGGCTCCTCGTACGTAAACGTAGATGAGGCGTACGTAGGGGGGGAAGTGGAGGTACTCACGCTCTGCCAGCTCGCCTATGCCATAAGGCTCTGCAGTGGCTCCTCCCTGCAGGCTGTCGAGGAGGGGTGTGTCGGTCTGGTAGCTCTGTATGTAGAGTTGTGCTGTCGGATAGTTACTTCCGAAGCGACGGAGCGCTGCATAGGCTCGCTCGTTGGCTCTGAAGTCATCGCCAACGATCAGCTGGTCTAGATTTGCTAAGCCAATGAGCCCTACGTTGCGAATGGCATCTAGGTAGATAAGACTTGAGGTGCCGACCAGTATGGCAGGCTCGTCGCTGCGTATTAGCTGGCGCATCTGTTGCTGTGCCTCCTTATTATAGTATTGCGAGGCACTTAGCTCTAGGATAGGGATCTCTGGTGGAATGAAGAGCGTGAGCTCCTCAGCGATACGCTCTACACCATAACCCTGTATGCTAAAGGCTCCCCGGCTGTTGTCTATCGCAACTTCAGTTTTGTCTAGAGGCACCTGGTCACTCTGATGACAATGGGGACAGATGCGAGGAGCCGATGCTGTGAAGCCGCAGTAGCTACAGCTGACGCTCTGCGTGGACTTGTGGTAGACAAGCCCCACATCACAGTTGGGACATTGGAGCGTCTTCTGACAATGTCTACAGACTAGGTGCGGTGCGTACCCACGACGATTGAGTAGGAGGATGCTTTTTCGTCCCGCCTGGCACTGGTCTAGGAGAGCTTTGCGTAGCTCGATGGAGAGCATTTGCCCCCACGGGAGCTTGCCCTGCTTGCGCTGTAGGGATAGGTCGATCAGCTCGAAGGGGCGTGGTGTTCTTGGGGTGGCAGTGGTCTGTGTATCAAGCTGATTGAGCGAATGGTAGTATCCCCGCTCTACGTTGTATAGAGCTTCGGCAGAGGGTGCGACGGTGGTCAGTAGGAGAGGCGTCTGACTATTCTTGCAGGCGACTACTGTTAGGTCACGAGCATGATAGCGCGGGGCTGGCTCGGATTGCTTGTAGCGACTGCTCTCCTCGTCGGTGACGATGACTAAATCACAGCGTGAGAGGGGTAGGAGACTGCCCATGCGAGAGGTGAGGACGATGAGTCCACGCTCTCGGTGTGTCAGCCCGAGGAGTCTAGCTCGAAGCGCCATCCGCTCAGCGTCTGTCGTGGAGGAGCTGTAGAGGACTAGATCGAAGGGAGTTGCCAGTCGTCTCTCTCTGCTGCTCCTGGCTAGCTGCTGCAGGGCACTATAGAGAAGGCTTTGGTCAAAGAGAAAGAGCTGTGGCACGTAGATAGTTACCTGTGCTGCAGGGTTGCGCTGGAGCATCTGCTCGACCATCGAGACGACCATCTCTATTTGCTCTTCATTGCTTGTAGCTTGGTAGAGTACGGGGCGAGTCATTTCGCCGATGAGACTCTCGAAAAGTTGGCTTTGTCCGTTGTCCCCATCTGTCGAAGTAATGCTCTGTGTCGTGGGGCGTATGAGCGGATCGAAGAGTGTAGCGGTCTCTCGTAATATGCCCCGCTTGATGAGCGTGCGAAGTGTAGCCTGCTTATTACTGTCTCTCCCGACGAGAGTCTCTCTGAGTAGGGGTGTGTCTAGAGGCAACTCATGCTGGTAGAGAAGGTCTATCAGCAGCTCTACCATAGCTCTCTGCGCCTTGGCCCGGGAGAGGCTCTCGACAACCTCGGAGAGTGCCTCCTCGGAGCATAGCTCCTCAGCCAACTGCACGGCTGGCGAGCCGACCTGCACAGATCGGCTGTAACGTGGTATAGACTCGCTACCGATGAGTACGCCAGCGTGAAGAAGCCGGTCTATCTCAGGGTAGATGCGGTCGCCAAGGATCTTCGCCAGCTTGCTCACCTTCGCCTGATGACCTCGCATGGAGATTAGCTCACAGCGTATCGCTTCTGATAGTTCGGTTGCTTTGTAGTCGGTCGCTTGATCGCCCTCGGTCGTCTCGTCAGGCTCTCGCCACGCTACCTGCGTCTCACTGGAGGGTAGGTAGCTACTTGGTATAGCTGCCGTGAGCCAAGCTCCTAGCGAACAGATATAATAGGAGGCTCCCCAGCGCCAGAGGTCGACCTCTCTTGGGGTCACTATCGCCTCACGATCGGGTAGAGCTATAATAGACTTCAGCTGACCGAGAGGTCTATCCGACTCCTCGATCAGCTGAGATATGATAGCGTAGTAGTAGCGCTTACTGCCAAACTGCACTAGCGCACGCATACCCACCCTCGCCTGTTCACACAGCGCCTCGGGCACACGATAAGTGTACTCCTCCTCGAGGGCTAGGGGTAGGATGATGCGAGCCAGCATAGGCAGAGCTACTGGCTATGCTGAGTTACTGCTGGCTTAGAGCTGCGTGCATATTGGCAGCAGCCTTGCGTCCGTCACCCATAGCGAGGATGACTGTCGCACCGCCACGGACGATGTCGCCACCAGCGTAGACCTCATTGATAGAGCTTTGGTTCTGCTCGTTGACGATGACGGTCCCCTTAGGAGAGACTTCCAGACCTTGGAAAGAGCGTGGTATGAGTGGGTTCGGCGAGACACCGATGCTCACGACAACCACATCCACATCTACCTCATCGATAGCTCCTGGTATGGGTACAGGCTTGCGACGACCATCGGGTGTGGGGTCGCCTAGCTCCATGCGCTGTAGCTTCATACGGCACACTTTGCCCTTTTCGTTGCCTTCGTACTCGATGGGGTTGTGTAGGGTGAGGAACTCGACGCCCTCAGCCTTAGCATGCAGGATCTCTTCACGACGTGCAGGCATCTCCTCCTCGCTACGACGATAGACGATCATAGCACGCTTAGCTCCAAGACGGAGTGCCGTACGGACTGAGTCCATAGCGGTGTTACCACCTCCGATGACAGCGACCACGTCTCCCTTATAGATAGGCGTTTCAGAGCCCTCAGTGCCAGCACCCATTAGATTGACACGGGTGAGGTACTCGTTAGAGCTCATGACACCGGCGAGGTTCTCCCCAGGGATATTCATAAAGTTTGGCAAGCCAGCGCCACTACCCACGAAGATGCCTACGAAGCCCATCTCCTGTAGCTGCTCGTAAGAGAGCGTACGACCTACGACGACGTTGGTCTCAAAGTGTACACCCATCTGCTCTAAGATCTTGAGCTCGGCGTTGACGACACGTAGCGGGAGGCGGAACTCGGGGATGCCATACTTCAGCACGCCACCGACCTCGTGCAGAGCCTCGAAGACGGTCACATCGTACCCCCAGCGCGCCATATCGCCAGCGAAAGAGAGTCCGGCGGGACCACTCCCGATGACAGCAATTTTCTTCCCATTGGCGGGAGCCATCTCGGGTAGTTCGTATAGCCCATTTTCTCGCTCATAGTCTGCTACAAAGCGCTCTAGATAACCGATGGCTACGGCATCGCGCTTCATCTTCTCCGTGTAGATACAATGCTTCTCACACTGCTTCTCCTGAGGGCATACACGACCGCAGACGGCGGGCAGAGAACTACTCTCACGGATGATGTGCGCAGCTGCGGCAAAGTCTCCACGCTCTACATTCTTAATGAATGAGGGGATATTGATTGATACGGGGCAACCCTCCATACAAGAGGGATTGGCACAGTCGAGACAGCGAATAGCCTCCTGACGAGCCTCAGCCTCGGTGAGACCACAGTTGACCTCCTTGGTTAGACTGTGCGCACGCTCGTGTGGATCGACCTCAGTCATCTTGACTCGAGGTATAGCCATGCGCTCCTTGCCGGTATGTGCCTTGCGAAGCTCCTCGCGCCAAGGTTCGTTGCGACGAGCAGTGATCAGATCCTTTTGTTCTGACATTGTAATATGTGGTTAGCTCAGTGTGATACGATTATTTTTTATAGGTATTCAGACGCATCAGTAGCTCGTCAAAGTCTACCTGGTGAGCGTCAAACTCAGGTCCGTCGACGCATACGAAGCGTGTCTTGCCTCCGACGGTGATACGACAAGCACCGCACATGCCAGTGCCGTCAACCATGATGGTATTGAGAGAGGCGGTGGTGGGGATGTTGTACTTCTTAGTTAGCAGAGCGACAAACTTCATCATGATGGCGGGCCCAATCGTTACGCAGAGGTCTACCTTCTCACGCTTGATGACAGACTCGACCCCATCGGTCACAAGTCCCTTAGTCCCATAGGAGCCATCATCAGTCATGATGATGATCTCGTCAGCAAACTCTCTAAACTCCTTCTCTAGGATGATGAGTTCCTTAGTACGTGCCGCAGCGACGACGATCACCTTATTGCCAGCAGCCTTGAGTGCACGAGCGATAGGGTAGAGTGGAGCCATACCGACACCACCACCAGCACAGACTACGGTGCCAAAGTTTTCAATGTGAGTAGCTTGTCCTAGGGGTCCCACGATGTCGTGGATCATGTCCCCAGCCTCTAGAGCGACTAGTCGCTGAGAGGACTCACCGACCGCCTGAACGATCAGCGTGATTGTGCCGGCATCTACATCAGCATCGGCAATAGTGTAGGGTACGCGCTCACTGTGATCGGTGACACGTACGATGACAAAGTGTCCAGCACGGCGTGACTTGGCAATCAAAGGTGCCTCGACAACCAGCTTGGCTACTTTTTCGGAGAGAAAAGTCTTACTGACTATACGATTCATAGCGTTGTGTGATATGATATAAGCTAATCAAGAATGGTCTCGATAGGGTACCTAGAGGTAGGTATTGCCAAAGGTACGACTTTTTCACCACCTAGCCACTAATTCTACTAGAGTTTGCATTTCGTAGCTCGATGATCCGCACACTGTAAGGGGCTAGCTCTATAGTCAGCGGAGCCCATGGCTGGAAGGCGTAGAGCTGCTCTTGGGGAGCTTCTAGATAGGTGTGTGTCGTCACACGCATCAGTTGCTGCGGGTCATCACGCTCCTTCGAGACTGGGAGGAAGAGTGGATAGCGCTGTAGGTCGGCCGTAAAGTTGCTTAGGACGGCTATCCCGATCGTGTCGCTGGTCTGTTGCTCTGCGGGATCTAGTAGTCGTAGGTAACCATAGGTGCGCTCAGCATTGAAGCCTCCCCACCGACGAGCCTGCTCCTGTATCGAGTGAAAAGCTCCCCTCAGTATGACTGGGTGCTGCGCCCATTGCATCAGCCGAAGATAGCTCTGAAAGATCGGGTCGGCAGGGTCACGATGACCTAGAGCGGGGATGCTCCAGTAGTCAAAGATCGTGGTACGCCCGTCAGTACCGCTGTATCCCTCGGCATCGACGCCTCTCTCTCCATACTCCTGCCCAGCGTAGAGAAGTAATGGGCTAGGGGTAGCGAGCGCAAGCAGCGTCATGGCGGTGAGCCCTCGTTGTGCTGAGTCGGCAAAGTAAGGCGAGGCAAGACGCACCTCGTCGTGGTTTTCTAGGAAGTAGAGTAGCGTGTCGGGAGCGTACTCCTTATTATTATGGATGAGTTGCTCTTCGATAGCAGAGACCGAGTGCTCTTGGGTGATTACTTGATAGAGCGTGTCGTAGAGTCCGCTCTTGTCATAAAGTAGGTCGAAGGCTCCCTCCTCTAAGTATCTATGGTAGTTATCTATCTGGTAGATCTCTGCGACAAAGGTGACGGGATACTGCTCCTGCACCTGCGGTATGACCCAGTGCCAAAACTTCACCGGCACCATCTCGACCATATCACAGCGAAAGCCGTCTACCCCCTCGGCAGCCCAGTAGCAGAGGATGTCTCGCATCTGGATCCACGTGGCAGGTATCGGGTCAAAGTGTGAGACACGAGAGCCATCGGGGCGGTAGTCTACGCCATAGTTCAGTTTGATCGTCTCGTACCAGTCGTTGGCAGAGGGAGCGGCAGACCAGCAGTCATTGCCCGTGACACGAGCTGGCTCTTCGAGATAACTAGAGGAGCGATTGGGTAGTTGGAGCGAGGAGCCAGGTAGGTAGTAGAAGTTGTTGTCTGGATCAAATGCTTTGCTCCTATCATCCTTAGCCCCTAGGGGTGTAGTCCCTAGGGGCGTGTGAGCCCCATCATACTGTCGTGAGACATGGTTGGGGACAAAGTCTATGATCACTTTCAACCCATGACGATGGCAGCGGTCTACGAAAGAGCGAAAAATCTCTCGCCGCCCCATCGGCTCTCGCACGATGGTCGGGTGTACGTCGTAGTAGTCAGTGATAGCGTACGGTGACCCCGCTTGTCCCTTGACAATGTCGGGGTGCTGATTAGGACAGTCAGTCCAGCCACTCAGAGGTGTCTGGATGGCGTGGCGTATGATCCCGATCGACCATAGGTGAGAGACTCCTAGCGAAGCAAGGTAGTCAAGTGCTGCATCGTCAAAGTCTTCGAGCGTGCCCGTGCCGTTTTGCTCTAGAGTGCCATGAGGCGTCAGCTGAGCGTGCGCCTTCTTATTACCCCATAGACGTACTAGTGTGGAGTAGATTATGGTGCGCATAGCCTACGCTTTGCCCTTTTGTGAGAGTAGATCGATGATCTCTCTAAACTGCTCCTCCTCTTCGTACGCCTTGCTGATGAGCTGGTAGCCAATGTCTGAGATGATGTCTACGGGAGAGACATCGTAGGCACCAAAATGAGAGAGTAGGGGAGACTGGAGCACGACGTCGCATAGCTCTAGGTCGATAGTCACATTGGCACGCATCATGATGCGTATGAGACGGTCGGAGAGGCGAAGTATATTTTTTGTAGGCGTATTGTCCACCTCGGGGCTTAGATTGATCCCAAGGAGGAAGTCACACGACTCACGGATAGGACGTGCGGGTAGATTCATAAAGACCCCTCCATCGACATACTGCTCGCCATCGATGACAACGGGCTCGAAGAGGATCGGTATCGAGCAGGAGGCCACCACGGCAGAGGCTAGATCTCCCTCTGTAAAGTCACGCGCCTCGGCTCTATTGAGATTCGTCGCGATGATATGCATGGGGATCGGTAGATCCTCAATACGCTCATGGCGTAGGGTCTCTTTGAGGAATTGTCGGTACTTATTGGTTTTGAGTAGAGAGAGCCTAGGAGTGGTCAGCGAGGTCATATTCATGAAGCCAAAATGTGACGACAGGTCATAGATCTCCTCACTGCTGTAGCCGTCTGCATAGAGAGCACCCATGAGCGAACCTACACTAGTCCCAGCGATAATGTCAGGCCGCACGTTATGCTCCTCTAGAAAGCGAAAGACACCTATATAGGCCAGCCCACGAGCACTACCCCCACAGAGAGCTAGACCGAAGGTGGGTCTACTGCCGTAAGTCCATGTGCGGACACGCTCTACCAGCTTATCGAGCGAAGTGGATATGAGGGCAGAGCCGCGCTCGATGAGCCGCTCTCCCTGAGCTTTTAGGTCAGAAGGATTGAGTGCCATATCTGGTTTGTTTAGATGGTTGAGGGTTTTCTGCCCAGAGGTAGTTCTGCCAGGAGTGTCGTCAGCGGTGGCTCAGTAAAGGCACGACGTGAGGCGACCACCAGCTCCCACTCCTCGGCAAACTGCTGCTGCGTGAGCATATGGTTACGATGTCCCGAGCGATCCATACGATCGAGGAGGTACCCCACGGTCAGCAGGTCGGGATCGACGGCTAGGTTGTAGTGTAGCTCCTTGTCACGAGAGCTATAGACTACCTCGATGATGAGTTCCTCCTCGAGTAGCTTAGCGATGATCTCACTGGTCTGATTGATCGGCAGGTGACAAGCCTCTGAGAGCGAAGGTATATCATGAGGCTCAGGCTCGGTGTGATCGAGGAAGCGCTGCACGATGTGTCCCATCACTAGAACCGTCAGGAAGTCTGAGTAGCGAGGGGAGACATTGGTCGCATCCTTGGCATAGGTGAAGTTCACCACATTCTGTATGGAGAAGCATAGCTTAGCGCTAAAGAGGGTGATCGACCAGACCACCTGTAGCCATAAGAGCAAGAGCGGTATAGCTGCAAATCCACCATAGATAGCATTGTACTTAGAGATCCATAAGATACCGCTAACGTAGAGTGCCTGTAGGATTTGGAAGGCGCTACCTGCTATGGCTCCAGAGATGAGTGCTGGGAGGAACTTGACCCGAGTGTTAGGGAGTGCCATGAATATACCTGCAAACATGAAGATGAGGATGACGTACGGGAACAACTTGAGCATAAACTCCCATACAGGCGTGAAGAAGATGTAGTCGTTGAACCAAGTATTCTTTATCGTCGCCATCATCACGGTCAGTCCCGATGAGAGCGTCATCAAGATAGGCAGTAGCACGACCATCGTGATGTAGTCTGTTAGCTTGCGTCCTATCGAACGCCCTCGAGGCACTCCCCAGATGACGTTGAAGGTCTGCTCGATCGTGTCCAAAAGGAGGAAGATCGTGTAGAGAAACAGTACCAAGCCGACCCCTAAGAAGAGCCCTCCTTGTACCTGTCCTAGATAGTTCTCCACAAAGCCCATCATCGTGTCCAGTTCGTTCTGATGCCCTGGCATATAGGTCATCAGAAAGTCATAGATGGTGTCTTGAAAACCAAACCCCTTGGCAAAAGCTACAAGAAGTGCCAGCATCGGCACGATAGAAAGAAACGTCCTATAGGTTAGCGCCGAGGCATGGCGACTCAATCGTTGGTCTATATAGCCCTTGATGGCCATATAGAGAGCCTTGAGCGTATTGATGTAGAGCCGTCGAAAGCCTCGCACCTCCTGTGGCTGTATGTGCCACATATCGCTCGTGACGAAGCGAACCACCTTATAGGCTCCCACCTTGAGCTTGCGCACCCAGGTGGAGGGCTTGCGAGCGGCGTGCTCTACGGTTGTAGCCTGCTTAGAGCCTTCGTGCTTATGATGTGTAGAGTTGGAGTGCTGTGGCATGAAGTTAGCGATACTATATTATATGTATGTATTTTGGTGCGAAAGGAAGGTGTGCTTTGCTGGGCATGGCTTCACCTTGCGCTCACGCAGCGAGTCACGGAGAGGACAGTAGGTCTATAAGCCGGGTTCTGTGCCAGTCACGAGGAGTGGCGCTTGTCATTTATCTACGACACCCGTTGCCGAGTGCCTCTAGCAATCTACCCTCCGACTAGGACGAGTAGCCCTCATAGCGTCGGTATACTTGATCTTGCAACCCATAGTGTGTACAGCCAGTGGGTCACCCACACTGCTGGTGAGCTCTTACCTCACCTTCTCACCCTTACCTAGCGTGCCGTAGGCAGCTCTAGGCGGTCATTCTCTTCTACACGTCACCTACCCTCGCGGATAGCTCTCTGTTAGGGAGTATGGTACTCTGCGTTGCCCGGACTTTCCTCTCTCGCTTGCGGGCGGAGCCGAGGCTCTCACCCTCTTACGACAGCGACAAGCCGATCTACTGCCATATCCATGATACGTCACCGAGAGCCTGTCACTTTAGAGCAGCACGCTCTCACTGTGCAAAGATACAAAATGAAGCGATTAGAGGTGATCGCTCAGTCTTACGATAAGAGGTGATCGGCTAATTCTTATTTTGATGTGCTGGGGAGAAGGTCGATCCCCACGTGGAAATTCTCAAATCTCCACGTGAAGAATAAAAAATCTCCACGTGGATATGAAATGAAACTTCGGAGGAATCAAACGAAACTTCGGAGGAATCGTTTCGTCCCTACGTGGAGAATAAAAAATATCCACGTGGGAAATCGAAAATCTTCACGTGGATATTCTGTTTTATAGTCTCAGTTGATTAGAATACTTCATCCTAAAGCTTTCCCAGCATCTCAAAATAGGAATTAGCCAGGTGAGGTGGAAAAGATCGATTGACCTATGTGACATATTTTTATTACCTTTGAGGAGCTTAAGGCCGAGATGGTGGCAATGGGTCGCATTTCGAACTTCTTTACTAGAGAAGAGCCAAGCGATTGATAAGCGTCTAACTTACTTTTTACACAATATGAATCAGAAGCAATTAGAACAGATGAAAAATGGTCGTGGCTTCGTCGGAGCGCTCGACCAAAGTGGTGGCTCAACGCCCAAGGCTCTGAAGGCTTACGGTCTAACAGAGGATGCCTGGAAGAATGAGGATGAGATGTTTGATCTGATCCACCAGATGCGTACGCGTATGATCAAGAGTCCCGCCTTTGCTACGGGCAAGCTTGTGGGTGTGATCCTCTTTGAGCGCACGATGCGTGGTCAGATCGATGGCATGAATACGGCTGACTATCTCTGGGAGAAGCTGAGCATCGTCCCCTTCCTCAAGGTAGACAAGGGACTACAGGAGCTACAGGATGGCGTACAGCTGATGAAGCCATTCCCAGGACTCGATGATCTGCTCAATGATGCTACCAAATACCATATCTTCGGCACTAAGATGCGTAGTGTCATCAAGGAGGCTAATGAGAAGGGTATCAAGGCTATCGTCGATCAGCAGTTTGAGTGGGGTAAGCAGATCCTAGCTCACGATCTCGTGCCTATCCTAGAGCCTGAGGTGGACATACACTGCCCCGACAAGGCTGAGGCTGAGCAGATCCTCAAGCGTGAGATCCTCGCACACCTAGATAAGCTGGATCGTCCTGTCATGCTCAAGATCACACTCCCCACTGAGGACAATCTCTACAAGGAGGTCATCGAGCATCCTAATATGCTTCGTGTAGTGGCTCTATCTGGCGGTTATAGCCGTGAGCACGCTAATGAGCTACTTGCTCGCAATAAGGGCGTGATCGCATCTTTCTCTCGCGCACTCGCTGAGGGTCTGTCCGCACAGCAGAGCGATGAGGAGTTCAACGCTACGATCGAGAAGTCGGTCGATGATGTCTATCAGGCTTCTATCAAGTAAACCTAATTATAGATACGAAAAAAGAGGAGCTATCGCCCGTATGGGTGGTAGCTCCTCTTTAACTTGGATTGGTTTAGACCGTACCGTATCGTGAGATAGAGATATCTAGTCTCGCTTCACTACGGCTCGACTTTGCTCAGAATGCTCTTTAGAACTTTCTTTCACGGCGAGGACGATCCTCTGCCTCACGGATGAGGAGACGACGACCTTCGAACTCCTGCTCGCTAAGAGCCTCGATAGCACGACGAGCATCCTCGTCAGCCATATCGGCAAAGCCGAACCCGCGTGAACGCCCAGTGGCGCGATCCATGACGACACGAGCGTTGGAGACCTCTCCGAACTCGCTGAGTAGTTGCTCCAAGTCGTTCTCACGAACTCGGTAGCTTAAGTTGCCTAAATATAGGGTCATAAAGGGAAAAAGGGAAAAAGGGAAAATAATTAGTGAAGCATTGGGAGAGAGAGACATCACACGAGTGTGATACAGATCTCAAACTGTCTGATTTGCTACCATACTGCCATCTATTGTTACGGCGATATCTGTCGTCATGATATAGTAGGCAAGAAAGAGCGACTATCCAAATTCTTAATGTGTGCCATAGCCGTCGATGCTTTCTTCCGTTTGCTGAGTGCAAATGTAAGTATAATTATTGACGTGGCAACATTTTTGACATTATTGCCAAGGCAACAGTCTCTAATTTGTATTACCTTTGTAACGCTTCACTGGAGGCTTTAGTCCTTGTGCGACAGCCTTCGTACTATGATATAGATAAATAAATATGCCAATACCCTTTGACCCTTATGCCGACTACAGCTCGTACCTGCGCCATCCCGTCTTTGCGCTGGTGGGGCGTGTGGCTGATACGCTCGATCTAGAGACCTATGTGGTCGGTGGATGGGTACGTGACCTTTTCTTGCAGCGTCCTAGCGATGATATAGATATAGTCTGCGTTGGTAGTGGAATAGCCTTAGCTAAAGCGGTGGCTCGGGAGATAGGACCGAAGTGCCAGGTGCATCTCTTTGCGAACTTTGGTACGGCGCAACTGCGCTACAAAGGCGTAGAGGTGGAGTTCGTCGGAGCTCGTCGTGAGAGCTATCAGCGAGATAGTCGCAAGCCGATCGTCGAGGATGGTACGCTCGAAGATGATCAGGAGCGACGAGACTTCACCATCAATGCGATGGCTATCTCGCTCAACGAACGTACCTATGGCGAGCTGGTAGACCCCTTCTACGGACTGGAGGATCTGCAAGACTATATGATCCGTACTCCGGTCGATCCACAGGTTACCTTCGATGATGATCCGCTTCGGATGATGCGTGCGGTGCGCTTTGCCTCGCAGTTAGGCTTCTTTATCGATGATGCTGTCTTTGACGCTATTGTGAAGCTCCGAGAGCGCATCAAGATAGTCTCTGCGGAGCGTATCATTGTGGAGCTAAACAAGATCATGCTCTCACCTCGTCCTAGTGTGGGGCTATCCCTGATGGAGCAGACGGGACTACTCGAGCTGATTCTGCCAGAGGTTCAATTACTGCGTGGTACCGAGACGGTCGTTGGGGTGGGGCATAAGGATAATCTAGCGCACACCTATCAGGTGGTCGACCAGTTGGCCGCAAAGAGTGACAACCTCTACCTCCGCTGGGCGGCTCTGCTGCACGACATTGCGAAGCCTAAGACGAAGCGCTGGGATGCGCAGCAGGGGTGGACCTTTCACAACCATAATTATATAGGAGCTAAGATGGTGCCGCGCATGTTTCGCCGCCTCAAGCTCCCGCTGGATAGCCACATGCAGTATGTTGCTAAGCTCGTAGACCTACACATGCGTCCCTCTTCGCTCGTTGATGAGGGAGTGACCGACTCGGCTATACGCCGTCTACTTTTTGATGCAGGCGATGATATAGAGGACTTGATGACGCTGGTGGAGAGCGATGTGACGAGCAAGAACCCCAAGCGCGTACAGCAGGTCCTAGACAACTATCAGTTGATACGACGCAAGCTCCAAGAGGTGGAGGAGAAGGATCGCATTCGCAACTTCGCTCCTCCGATCGATGGTGACGAGATCATGCGTCTCTTTGGTCTCCCGCCCTCGCAGATCGTGGGGACACTCAAGGAGCGGATCAAGAATGCGATCCTCGACGGTGAGATCCCCAACGAATATGAGCCAGCTCGTGAGCTACTACTCAAGGAGGCTGCAGAGCGTGGACTCAAGCTACAAGAGGGTGAGCCCGTACAACCGACTAATGAATGACAGACAGATAAAACTATGACAGATCAGACGAAGATAACGGAAGAGCTAGCTGAGCCACATCACTTTGGCTCACATAATATCTATATGCCCACGGCTCCCGTGGGGCACTTTCTCCCTTATTACCCTTGGCGCACGCTCTACGAGCAGCTTCCCTTCGAGGGAGTCTATCCTCAACTTCTCTATACAAATAGTCTAGCGGACGCCCTCTTTGAGGTACTCTCACGACGCCTTGCTAAGCTAGTGGCGGACGAGGACTTTCACATGGAGGTGTCTCTGCAGTACCCTATGGGCATACCCGTAGAGGAGGTGCGTGAGGGCTATCTGACGCTCATCGTGACAGATCCTAGCTTGGATCAAAGGCTCGAAGGCTTACCCATTGAGGTGCCAAAAGAGCTGTGGCTCGATATGCTCGCTATGAGCTTGATACAGTATATCCTGCGGACGGAGATAGCTCCTGATGAACAGGTCGAGGTCGCTCTAGTGGAGATGCCACATGACGCTGCCGAGGAGGAGAGCGAAGAGGTATGTCCTCTCTGGGTCAAGCAGTGGGAGCAGACGCAAGAGATGATCCGCAAGAGCGATGGCGCTGACCGCTATCGCTACGGCTTTAGCCTAACCTTAGTGGGGCACACCTCCAGTGACGTCGAGTAGCGTGCTTTGCTGATCATCCTAGTCCTGCGATGGTCACATATTATTAGTGGCGTGTAAGAGTCTGTTATGAACAAGTCTGACATTGAGTCTTTGCTGGAAGTCGGAGAGCGCATCTCTCTAGAGTGTAAGAGATCTGAGAAAGGTCTTCCGAAGTCTTTTTGGGAGACATATTCTTCGTTTGCAAATACTATTGGGGGCATAGTGCTTTTAGGAGTTAAGGAGGACGTAACGGTATCAGATAGAAGAGAAAGATTTGAAGTCGTAGGAGTTCAAGGCGTCTCAAAGATTAGGAAAGAACTCTTTGATACGTTGAACAGTGATAAGGTGAGTCGAAATATACTCACCGACGAGGAGGTCGTGGAAGTCCCGTTTGATGACAAGGTTGTATTATGTATCACCATCCCTCAAGCTGACTATAGGCAACGCCCTATTTATATAAACGGGAACCCATTGAAAGGTACCTTTAAGAGGAACTACGAGGGAGACTATCACTGCGCAGAGGACGAAATCCGAGCGATGATACGAGACTCAAATGAGCAGGGTAACGATGGCCTTTTAGTCGAAAACTACGGAATGGACGATATAGATGCTCCCACTCTAGCGTCTTATAGAAATAGATTTGCTCTTCAAAACCCCGACCATGTGTGGAATGGCTATGATGATAGAACCTTCTTGCTCAACATAGGTGGATATACCATAGATAGAGCTACATCTCAAGAGGGGCTGACTCTGGCGGGTCTCCTTATGTTTGGCACAGGGCTCTCTATCCGGGATCGGCTTGATAATATCCGTATGGATTATATTGATCGAACAGGCTTGGAGCAAGGTAGTCGCTGGAGTGATCGACTTACGTATGACGGGCGCTGGGAGAACAACCTGTACAACTTCTTCATGCTGGTGATGTCTAAGCTGTTTGATGGTATCAAGCGCCCATTTAAATTGTCTGGTGTAGTAAGAGTAGATGACTCTCCCGTCCATAAGCTCATTCGAGAGGCTCTAACCAATATGATAATCCATGCAGACTATATGGATGTTGGAGTTCTGAAAGTCGAGAGAAACAATGATTGTCTAGTCTTCTCTAATCCAGGCTCGCTCAAGATACCGATAGAAGAGATTTATAGAGGGGGCAATTCGCGAGCACGTAATCCTAAGATTCAAACGATGCTACGCATGATAGGTATGGGGGAGAACATAGGATCAGGATTTCCGACAATGATAGAGGCGTGCAAAAAAGAGAATTGGTATAAACCCATTCTTATAGAGCACTCAGACATGAGGTCGGTTGACTTGACAGTTTCGATGGTTTCTCTCATATCGCCAGTGATAGAAAAGAAGTTGGTCAGCATATATGGAGAGCTGTATAACACGCTTCCTAAGAAAGAACAGTTTGTACTCGCATCTGCGCTGTCTGAGGGTAGTGTAACGAACTATATTGTCCAGTTGCAATTGGATATGAATCCACTAGATGCAGGCAAGCTACTCTATGCGATGGTGAATAAGCGCCTGCTCATCTCATCGGGCAAGGCTAGGTGGACAACTTACTCTATCAATACTCGCTACGTAGAGGAGACAGAGTCCAGGAGTAAAAGTCAAGGAGTAACCACAAAGTCAAGGAGTAAAAGTCAAGGAGTAGAAGTCAAGGACTACCTTGATGCCGTATGGTATGGAGCGGACGGCTCTGAGATAGAGATGTCGGCATGGAGTGGTCGTACGAAGAAGATTGCTCTGCAGATACTAGAGTTTTGCGAAACGCCTAGGACGCTTATAGAAATATCTACAATGCTTGGCTTCAGAGATAGGTATCGCATGAAGAGAGTCTATATAGACCCACTATTGGGGTGTGCTCTGTCTATGTCTTCAACTGAAAAGAATGACCCTATGCAGAAGTATAGAACGATAGCTCATCGAAAACCTTAGTTGCTCATCTCGCTCCTATAGAGTAGAAATGCCCAGCAACGTCGAGTAGCGTGCTTTTTTTATCTACCTTTGTACTCAAATAGATAACCGAGGGAGACTGCCTCACGGCGCAAGGGTCTCCGATAAGATATAGATGCAATGAACAAGACTCCACTAGAGGATGCTGCATGCAATGGCGCAGAAAGCACGGGACTAAACTTTATAGAGCAGGTTGTCGTAGCGGACATCCAGAGCGGTAAGTATGATGGACGTGTGCAGACACGCTTCCCTCCAGAGCCTAATGGCTATCTACACATAGGTCACGCCAAGGCTATCTGCATTGACTTTGGCATCGCACAGAAGTATGGAGGCGTGTGCAATCTACGCTTTGATGATACCAATCCGATCAAAGAGGATGTGGAGTACGTAGACGCTATCCGTGAGGACATACACTGGCTCGGCTTCGAGTGGGGTAAGGAGTGCTACGCTTCGGACTACTTCCCTCAGCTTTACGCCTTTGCTGAGCGTCTTATCATGACGGGACATGCATATGTCGACGAGCAGAGCGCTGAGGAGATTGCCCAGCAGAAGGGGACGCCCACGACCCCTGGTATCAATAGCCCTTATCGTGATCGTCCTGCTGAGGAGAGCTTGGATCTCTTCCATCGTATGAATGCGGGCGAATTCCCCGAGGGCGCTATGACGCTCCGGGCTAAGATCGATATGGCTTCGGACGACATGCACTTCCGCGACCCGATCATCTACCGCATCATCAAGCGTCCGCATCACCGCACCGGTACAGAGTGGCAGGTCTATCCTATGTACGACTTCGCGCATGGACAGAGCGACTACTTCGAGGGGGTGACTCACTCGATCTGTACCTTGGAGTTCGTACCGCATCGTCCGCTCTACAACTACCTTGTGGAGCTCTTGATGCCCGAGGGCACCACTTACAGACCGTATCAGTTTGAGTTCAATCGCCTCAACCTCACCTACACGATGATGAGCAAGCGTAAGCTCCTCAGTCTCGTGCAGCAGGGGCTAGTCACTGGCTGGGACGACCCGCGTATGCCGACCCTCTGTGGTCTGCGTCGTAGAGGCTACACGCCGCAGTCGATCCGTGACTTCGTCAGTATGATCGGCTACACCCGCTATGAGGGTACGATAGATCTCTCGCTCCTAGAGCATGCTGTGCGCAATGACCTGAACAAGCACGCAGCACGTGTCTCGGCTGTCCTAGATCCTGTCAAGCTCATCCTGACCAATCTCCCCGAGGGTCACGACGAAGAGCTAGAGATGGTCAATAACCCGGAAGATCTATCGGAGGGTACGCATATTCAGCACCTTACGCGTGAGCTATGGATCGATCGGAGCGACTTTATGGAGGAGGCTTCGAAGAAGTATTACCGCCTGAGCCCTGGTGGCAGAGATGTGCGCCTACGTGGTGGCTACATCATCAAGTGTACTGGTTGCGAAAAGGATGCCGAGGGCAACGTGACTGCCGTCCTTGCCGAAGTCTACCTCGACAGCAAGACAGGCATGGAGGGTAGCAATCGCAAGGTCAAGGCTACCATACACTGGGTCTCTACGGCATATGCGCTAGATGCTGAGGTACGTCTCTATGACCGGCTCTTCCTAGAGGAGGACCCCTCAGGTGTACCTGCCGAGGAGCTCAAGGATCACCTCAATCCCGACTCGCTCATCGTGCAGCACGCCTTTGTCGAGGAGTGCCTACGAGACGCTCAGGTGGGAGATCACTTGCAGTTCCAGAGAGTCGGCTACTTTACGGTCGATCCTGATAGCTGTCCTGATGCACTAGTCTTCAACCGAACCGTATCGCTCAAGGATCGTCGCTAGAGAGGAGACTGTAAGACGCTATGCTGGAGCAACTGACACTTTGGTTCTTCGAACACCTGAACTACTGGACGGTCTTCCTCTTGATGGCCATCGAGAGTTCGTTTATCCCCTTTCCTAGTGAGGTGGTCGTGCCACCCGCAGCCTTCCTAGCCGCCACGGATGGGCAGATGAGCATCGTGGGTGTGCTCTTCTTTGCCACTTGTGGAGCGATCGTGGGGGCGCTCATCAACTATTACTTAGCTATGTGGCTGGGGCGTCCTATCGTCTACCGTTTTGCCGGCAGTAAGGTAGGGCATATGCTCCTGCTGAGTCCCGAGAAGCTCGATCGTGCCAACGACTACTTCGTTCGCAAGGGAGCTGTCTCCACTTTCGTAGGTCGTCTGGTGCCTGGCATCCGTCAGCTCATCTCTATTCCCGCTGGTTTAGCCCGTATGCCGCTAGGTGCTTTTGTGGGTTATACAGCTCTGGGGGCTGGTGTGTGGAATGGTATCCTCACGCTCATCGGCGTGCTCCTCTCACGTGTCCCAGGCATCGAAACTAAGGAGCAGGTGGTCGCTAAGGCGAGCGAGTACAGCCACATCATCGGCTACTCCATACTAGCCATCGTGGTTCTGTTGCTGACGATCTACATCGTCAAGCAGGTCCAGCGTAAGCGTCGCCGCAATCTGATCATAGACTAAAAGCTCTTAATCATCTCATTTTAGGTACCTTTGCACAGCAAAACAAGCTCAACTATATAAA
Organism: Porphyromonas asaccharolytica DSM 20707; assembly: GCF_000212375.1. NCBI lineage: Bacteria > Pseudomonadati > Bacteroidota > Bacteroidia > Bacteroidales > Porphyromonadaceae > Porphyromonas > Porphyromonas asaccharolytica. The sequence goes on from NC_015501.1 coordinate 1,521,946, forward strand.
GACATGAAGAATATATTGATCATTGGCTCGACCGGTCAGATAGGTTCCGAGCTGACAATGAAACTACGTCGTGAGTACCAGAATGGTTCAGTCGTAGCCGGTTACATCGCTGCAATGCCTCCCAAGGGCGAGCTCCTCGAGAGTGGTCCCGCAGAGCTTGCCGACATCACCGACTCAGCTCAGCTAGCAGCCATCGTCGACAAGTACAAGATCGATACCATCTATAACCTAGCAGCTCTCCTGAGCGCTACGGCAGAGGCCAAGCCTCAGCTTGCATGGCACATCGGACTAGGTGGACTCTTTAACGTCCTAGAGATAGCTCGTGAGAAGGGTTGTGCCGTCTTTACTCCCAGCTCTATCGGAGCCTTTGGCAATGAGACTCCTAAGGACAAGACCCCTCAGGACACGATACAGCGTCCTAAGACTATGTACGGTGTGACCAAGGTAGCTGGTGAGCTACTCAGCGACTACTACCACAAGCGCTTCGGTGTAGACACCCGCTCGGTACGCTTCCCAGGGCTTATCTCCAATGTGACGCTACCTGGCGGTGGTACTACGGACTATGCCGTAGAGATCTACTACGCAGCTGTCAAGGAGGGCAAGTTCGTCTGCCCCATCAAGGAGGGTACCTATATGGATATGATGTATATGCCAGACGCACTGCACGCTATGGTGCAGCTCATGGAGGCCGATCCTACGAGACTGGTACATCGCAACTCCTTCAACATTGCCTCGATGAGCTTCGAGCCTAGCCAGATCGCAGCCGCTGTCAAGCGCATCATCCCCGACTTCGAGATGACCTACGACGTCGATCCACTGCGCCAGGCTATCGCTGAGTCGTGGCCTAACTCGCTCGACGACAGTTGCGCTCGCCGTGAGTGGGACTGGCAGCCACACTACGACCTCGACACCATGAGTCAGGATATGATCCAGGTGCTACGTGCTCGCTACGGCAAGTAACCCCTCCGTACAGATCTCCAGAGACTGATACAGTCTCCTCCATATGCGTCACTCTTGAGTTAGCTCAGGGGTGACGCTTTTTTTTTTGTGCCTCTAGAGAAGGCTCGGTTAGAGCGAACGCATAGCCGCCTTCTGTGGGGAGGCGGGTGCTTTTGTTAACTTTCCAAAACGCTTCCTACCTTGGAAAACTTTTTTTCCAACGGTGGAAAATAAAATTTCCAAGGTAGGAAAGTTCCTTTTCCAACGGAGGAAAGTTTCAATCCCAAGGGAGGGATTTCTGTTTTCCTCGGTAGGAAACTCAGTTCCCTAGGGGTGAAACTGTCCTCTTCCTGAAAAAAGTACACAGTTGGGAAGGTATTACTGAGACGATACACGGGTTATTTTTGTTAGTCCTGTGAGTGTACTCATTTGTTAGTTTTGCTCCTGCTGGGGTACACGACTTGTGGTCGTTTTTACTGCGGAGGTACACAAAGATAGGTCTTTGTGTGGAGTTAAGCGGCATGAGCTCGGAGATTTGAGGCTCAGAGCTTTGGGAGAATTGTTCTTAGCTATCTGGTTCTTAGAGGGTTGTGATGTTAGAGGGTTGGGGTAATCTGGTATGAGCATCTGCATCGGAGTCTTCTTGTTGATGGCTCGATGAGGTCGCGCTGTGTTATAGAGAGCAATCGTTTGAGAGAGGATCTCTCGAACTTGATCTATGGGCTTATCCTCGAAGTTGTAGAGCCAGTCGTTCTTGATGATTCCGTTAAGTCGCTCAGCCATAGCGTTGTGAAGGGGGTTGCCGGTCTGGGTGACGCTGGTTACGATGCCTAGGCTGGCCTCGTAGTCGGTCATCTGCTTGGAGACATATTGACAGCCTCGGTCGCTATGGAAGATGAGCCCTTTGAGGTCAAAGCCATGCTTCTGATAGAAGTCAACGGTCTGTCTTAGTGCGTTGTAGGGACCCTCTGTGGAGAGCGTGGGCTGCAGGTCAAAGCCGGTGATGATGCGGCTATAAGCGTCCATCGTCAGGGAGAGATATGCGAAGCCCCCTAAACATTTGACGTAGGTTATGTCTGAGACGGTGAGCCGGCAATGGTCGGTGGCTATGTACTTAGGGGTGGTGTTCAGGTGGTCTTGGAAGCCGTGATTGACCACTCCCTTGGTCGTCTGGGGTGGACGCTTGCGCTTGCGACTTCTTAGTAGCATATCGTTGGCTCCTAAGACTTTGTACAGCCAGTCTCGACCTACTTGAAAGGTCCCTTTGAAGTATTCGTTGGCACACTGCTGGATGGTGTCTACGCCTGCTTTGGGGAGCTGACCGCGCACATACTGGCAATAGTGTAGGACGGAAGCTACTTTGACATCTTCGTCTTGCTCGGTGAAGGTGTGCTTGTAGTAGCCTTTGCGGCTGACTTCTAACAGCTGACAAAGGTAGGTTATGGAGAGCTTTTGATCTCTCTCTTTGGCGGACTCAAGCTGTCTCACGGCTGCAAATCGGTCTTTTTTTTTAGATCAATGTGGTAGCGATTCAAGACCACTTCGAGTAGTGTCTTGTTGACTAATGCCTTGCTCTCAGCCTGGAAGAGGGCTGCTTTGAGACGAGCGTTTTCACGCTTGAGTTCTGCGTACTCTGGATCTACGTCTTTGTTCTTGTTTGTCTTGCTCATAGTGCTACTGGTGCTTTGGTTGGGTAACTCTACATCAAAGGTACGCAACCAATTTCGAATGGTGCGTGTGGTAATGCCGTAGCGCTGGCTGGTGGTGGCAATGCTGTCACCGGTGGCTAGGAGGTCGTCAATGACTCTCCACTTGAAATCTAGGGGATATCCCTTTCGTCCTAGTTTACTTTTTTCTTGTTTCATAGTTGTTGGGGTTGGCTTCCCAACTGTGTACTATTTCAGGAGAGGACAAACTCCAGTTTCCTAGGTATGAAACTCCAGTTTCTTAGGTATGAAACTAAATGGGCATACGGGGAAACGAAGTTTTTCAGCCGAGGGGCTTGCGGTTAATTCTATGGAGAGCGAGCGAAGCGTCGGCACAAACGACAGCCCCCACGGCTCTCTACGACTAGAGTCCCGTGGGGGCTGTTGTGATTTAGCAGCTATTTAGCGGCTGGTTAGAGCCCTTTTAGCGATAGGTTAGGGGCGGCTTAGCGGTCTGTGAACTGTCTGGTCCGTTTTACTCCTCGGGGATATAGATGACCTCGCCATTCTCTAGCTCGTAGGCGATGCCGACGCGCTTGCCGCGGCGCTGATTGGAGGCATCCTCGCTGTCTGTCGGGGTGTACCGCTCGATGGTGGAGCCTTTCTTGGAGATGATCTCCATATTGTCCTTGCCGGGGTTCTTGATGATGGTAAAGTCCTCCTGCGTGAGCATCTCGGTCATGCTAAACTTCGTCACTAGGGCCACCATGAGTGCCACGGCAAAGACCATCGCCACGTCAAAGAGGTTGCTCACGAGCGATGATGGATCGGTGTCGTCGTGGCGCAGGGTGCGTCGCTTACTTCTTCGTCTCATCTTCAGCTTGGGTTAGGAGTTCGTCGATGTAGTCGATGTAGATGAGCTCTTGGTGGTGATAGCGGTGAAGTCTCTGCAAGGTCAGGTAGCCAATGGCAGAGACGAAGAGCCCCAGCACGGTGGTCGCAAAGGCGACCTGCATATTGTACGCCATGGTACCCATATCGCCACTGCTCAGCCCGACGAGTGCCGGTCCCATTGGGATCAGGGTACCCATCAGTCCGAGGATCGGACCGAACTTGGTCAAGACTTGTGGGTAGACGAGTCGCTTGTCGAGGCGTAGCTCATACTCGCCAATGAGTAGGTTGCGCTCAGCCGCGGGAGCCACGAGGAGGGAGCGCAGGAGCTCCTCAAAGAGGTCTAGCCGTGCTGTCTCTGGACTTTCACCGCCCAGCTCTTGACGCAGTCTGCCGAGTAGTGCGCTGGCGTCTTCACGCTGATGGGAGAAGTATCGCTGCTGTAGTCGCTTGTAGCGCTGTGCCCGCTCGATGAGTCCGCCTAGCATGAGGAGGGCTAGGAGGAAGAGTAGGAGTAGCCCAATGATCACCGGTATGAGGAGACCATTGGAGAGGAGAAACATGGTGTCTGAAATGAATTTCATAGTAATCTGTTGTGTGTAACTGTCTTATTTGTGTGAGCCCTTTGCCTTAATGAGCATGGCTACATAGCCGATGAGGACACCACCTGCGAGGGTTGCTAGGAGTATGCCAAGCTCTCTAGGCGAGGAGCTATCTAGCTGGACATCTGGTACGGCTGAGCCCCCTGGTATGAGCATGTAGGCTACGACGCTACCCACGGCTAGCACCCCAGCCAAGAGCATCGAGAGCAGACGTAGAAACTCCCGATCACGTATCAGGCGAGGTGTCAGCTCGATGAGTAGGAGGAGCACCACAGCAAAGGTTATGGTCACTGCCCAGTAATTGACCCCAGGCATGCTGTAGATGACAAAGCTCCTCAGGTAGCATAGCGCAGGTAGCATCAGTAGTGATGGAAGCCATACGGCTATCCGGTGGCAGGCGGTCATGACCGCTACGACTAGTCCCTCTCGATGATAGATCATACGCAGAGGTCGGCGCGCGGGTCGGTAGGTGACGACCGCCATCGTGAGCAGTAGCTCTAGCGAAACCAGCATGGCTAGTGTAGAGAGCTGCTCCGCCTGACGTAGCATAGCGTCGAGGGCAAGCTTGCTCACCCGCAGGGTCGCCTGATGAGTCGCCACCAAGCCGACGATGTAAAGGAGCGCATGTGCTAGTCGCACCCTACGATCAGATCGTACGGCTGTGGTGGTGAGCGCCACTAGGAGCGCAAAGATCGCAACGATGAGTATCATCTCTTACTTCGTACGCTTCTTACGTCTGCTGTAAAGGATGGAGAGTACCAGTATGAGGACGAGTATGACGCCTCCGATGATGACCACTTCGGTCGTGTAGAGCTGCTCGCTATCCGTTGTAGAGGCGGAGCCAGAGGACTGCTTCTTGCCTTGGTCCTTGTCTGAGTCCTTCGAGAGTACTTGCTGCTTTTGATCAGACTGAGAGGTCACCTTGAGCGCCTTGTCTAGGGCGGCGGTGTACTCTTGTTGCTGCTCGGGGGGGAGCTGCTCCTGGATCATCTTACGTAGCTTAGCATTGTCACAGACCATACCGCTACAGCCCGCACCAGCCTTTGACAAGCTCTCGGCATGGAGCTGAGCGATGGTGTGCTTTTGCTCAGCAGTCGCCTGCCAGTAGCCCTTGCGAATGGTCTCCATCATGGAGGCGGTGAGGTCTTGCAGGGCTGCGGGGTTGTTTCGCTCGAAGAAGTCGACCGTGCCGAGCTGATGCTTGTCCACGACATACATATCGTAGAGAGCATCCCAAAGCTCCTTGTCGATGGCAGAGGGCTTCATAACGTTCCACGCATAGGTGTTGCGGATGGTCTCGTCGATAGCGTCTGCTGCTCCAGCGCCCTCTTTGAGCTGCTCACGCACATAGGTGGGGTTAAGGATGGTGGTGCGAGCTTCTATGCCGATAGCCTGCTTGATCTCCTGCGTCTTGACACGACGACGGTTGCGCAGATCGGTGAAGTAGCCCTCGGGGTCCTTGCCCGTAACGTGACGCACGGAGAGGGTGAGCCCGCCCATAAACTCATAGACGTGATCCAAGCTTAGCGCGCCCCACGTATTGCTCTGACGAGGCTGGACGACGGCGTCTGTGTTTTGCAGTGCTGCCTCAAAGATTCCTTTGGCAGTATCGCCCCAGAGCTCTTCGTCGCCATAGATGGCGCCCATATTGTTCATGTAAACCTCGGCAATCTCGCTCTCTTTCTCCCAGCGGTCACCGCTCTCGACCATCTCTTGAATGCCAGTACCGTAGGCACCATTAAGACCACCGAAGATGCGCTTACCGCTGAGCTTACGAGCCTGCTCGGGGGGTACGCCATGCTCTAGGAGCACACGCTCTGCCTCGACACGTCCGAGGGCTATCTGGTTAGGCGTGTTGCCATCCTTGGTCTCTGCGACGAGGTCCATAGCCTTTTGCAAGAGGAAGAGTCGAGAGGCTGCGATGTCTCGGAGTTGGCCGGAGGTCTGTATGACCACATCCACACGGGGTCTGCCGAGCTCCTTGATGGGGATGACACGCACATCGATCACCTTGCCACGGCGGTCACGTACGGGCTCGACACCGAGGAGTGCCATGATCTCTGCAATGGTCGTGCCCTCGCTCTCGATGAAGCTGCTGCTCCAGAGCGTGAAGCTCACCTTGCGCGGTATCGAGTCGTTGTGACGAGAGCGGTAGTCGGCTAGGAGCGCATCGGCTAGTTGCTGTCCGTCTTCCCATGCCTTTGCTGTGGGCGTCATCTCGGGATCGATGGCGTATAGGTTGCGTCCGGTGGGTAGTACGGAGGGGCTAGCGATGAAGTCTCCGCCTGGCGAAGGTGCCGTGTAGCCTCCATTGAGCGCATTGGCTAGAGAAGCGAGCTCGAGCTGTGGCGAAGTGGCCAGCATACGCCTATAATATGGTATCTGAGCTACGGAGCGACGCAACAGGCTGACACCCTCGGCGAGGAGCACTAGCTTGGGATCTTGCTTCGTCTCGGCACTGGCGGGCTTGCTGTGAGGAGGCATACTGCCACCCATCATTCCCTTGGGCATACCGCCTGGGTGACCGCTAGGCTTGCCCTGTGGTTTAGCTTTTGCCTTGTTGCCACCCATCATGCCGGCAGGCATTCCGCCCATCATACCGGATTGTGCGCTCTCCTCTTGTTGCGCCTTGAGGAACTGATCGACACGAGCCAGCTCGGTGCCACTGACGCCTAGCGACTGAAGGAGCGCATCGACCTCTCCCGAAGCAATCTCCCGATCCTGAACACGAGCCACGAAGTGGTCGGCAGGACGGAGGTAGCGAGCGTTGAAGTAGACATCGTCCTTGATCTGAGCATCGGTGATCCGTCCGCGAGACTTGTCTATCTGAGCCAGTGCATAGGCTATCGGGTCGACCGAGAGGAGGCGGACACTAGAGCGGATCTTCTCTGAGCTGAAGGGGACACCCGTCGTGTACATACCGCCTACGATCTTAGCATTGGCTAGCTCGTCAATGAAGCTGGCGACTAGCTCTATCTCGTCTCTCGTGTAGGGCTTGCTCATCGTAGAGTCTAGCTTGAGGTCTCTGTGGAAGCCCTGGGCGACGGTCATCTTTTTGATACGCTTGGAGAGCGCGTCGTCATCCTTTTCCGAAGCTAGGTAGCGATCGGTCAAGTCGCGCAGCGGTTGCATCTCTTTGTCTAGTTGCGTATCGATAAAGGGCGGAGCTAAGTAAGAGACCGCTTGACCGTAGGAGCGACGCTTGGCGATCATACACTCGCCAACGTTTGCTGTCGTATAGTAATAGATGTGTGGCAGGTCACGCACGAGTCTGTCGGTGTAGTCGTAGTTGCTCAGAGCTACCTGCTTGCCGGGGATAAACTCCAGACTGCCGTGGGTGCCGAAGTGCATCAAGACGTCAGCCTGCCAGCCGTTACGAGCCCACAGATAGCTGGCTATGTATGGGTAAGCGGGTACGGAGGTAGAGCCGTGTACCATCTTGAAGTCTAGCTCTCCGCTACCAGAACCAGGTTGAGGTAGGAGTGCTACCTTACCATAAGTGAGTCGGGTCACGGCAATGCCCTCGACGCCGTCACGCTCTAAGACAAGGTCGTGCCCAGGGATTGCGCCGTAGCGAGTCTCTATGCTGTCCTTGAGTGCTGGGGGGAAGGTGTCGTCGATCCACTGCGTCAGCTCTTGCGTTGAGACAAAGGCGGGGTAGTTGCTACGTAGCATCAGTTGCTTGTTGCCCTCCGCATAGTTGTTGTAGAGTGCGCCACGAGACATCAGATCTTTGGCAAAAGCTTCCTCAGTGTCGGGCAAGCCGGTCAGGTCGTAGCCTTGGCTCTGTAGATACTTCAGGACATTGTAGAGCGATGGCACTACCTCGATGCCTTGCGCCACGAGACTGTTTTGCCCAGGGCCCTTGAAGTAGAAGAGTGCTATCCGCTTGTCCGCGTTGCTCATCGTCTGTAGCTTGACATAGCGGTGGAGTAGTGAACAGAAGTCGGGCAGACGCTCGGGGATCGTGTGAAACTCCTTAAAGCCCTGCTTGTTCTCCCGCAGTGTCACCAGCGCAAAGGGATGGATTGTACCATCTATCTCAGGCGTTACAACAGTCTGGCTGAGGTAGCCGCCCCACATGCCTTGCTTGTCTTGTAGCCAGTCGCTATACTCCTCCGACACGATGAGCGGAGAGAAGATCGGTACGTTGTGCTCCTTGAGCCAAGCGATGGCGGGGTCGCCGCCGAAGCGTCCGTGGGCGAAGTAGATGACCGCCTGTGGCTTGATCTCCGAGAGGAACTCCAGTCGGCGTGTCATCGCACTGATGGGGTAGACGTTAAAGCCTGACTCCTCCAGCGCTCCGATCAACTCGTCTAAGTAATCTCGGCTCGATCCGAAGGGGCCTGCGATGCCCGTAAAGAGCGCAATGCGAGGAGCTCCCTCCTTGTAGCCATGCTCGTTGTAGAACTTCTGAAAGCTCTCGACGCTGTCGAAGGCGAGGTCGGGGTCTTCGTCCGTAAAGAGCAGGTCGTAGCCGTACTCTATCGGCTCCTCGATAGTCCCCGTGCGGAGCGACTTGCCGAGGACTTCCTTACGGATGTAGTTAAAGCCTGAGCGGTAGTTGCTCGTACCGCCATTGGCCAGATAAGACACCAGCGTCTCCTGCTGTAGCGAGTTTAGGTTAGAGATATTATTCTCTGGCGTCGTGGTCATGTAGGCGAGGTACTTCAGCCCCTTCTCTTCGCCTAGCTGCTTGATCAGCGCGCGGTCCTCGTCGGTCCACTTGAGCCCCATGCCGAAGGCGATCATGGCGTCGTAGTTTTTCAGCTCCGAGAGCTCCGTGACGGCTGTGAGACGCACATTTTTCTTGTCGGCAGCCTCCGCCATACGAGAGGCGACGAAGTCTGGCATATTGACCAGAGCCACCCGCACAGGCTTAGGCCACAAGAGATAGGCGCAGAGGATGATGATGCCCAGCAGTAGCGGGGCACCGATGTAATATAGATGCTTCTTAGAGAAAGTCATAGGGAGAGAGTCTTAGTAGGTGGGGGGAAGCCCTTTTTAGTAGTTCAGTGAGAGCGAAACGAAGTAGCTACGTCCAGGCGAAAGCGAAGCGCCCTGCTCGATGATCGGGGTCATATAGTTGAAAAGGTTGTCGCAGCCCAGTGTCAGGCTAAGGTCTAGAACAGTCTGCCAGCGCTGCGTGACGCTTGCCCTAAAGAGCGCGTAGCCAGGATAGGAGGCGTACTTATAGTCGTCACTGGCATTGTCGTAGACGGCGGAGGTCACGCCACTGAGGTAGCGTCCCGAGACCTGCCCCGAGAGGGTGTACGAGCCCCAGCGATGACCATATTGTATGGACCCATTGATGTGGTGAGGTCTCGTATTGCGGATATGGAAGGACTGCGTCTTGCCCTGCACCTTCATCTGCTCTAAGACGAAGGCGTAGTTGACATTGATATCAAAGTTTGCAAAGGGTGTGACCCGTAGCATCGCCGTACCGCTCCATAGGTCTAGGGGCTTCTCCCCGTTGCGATATTGGAGTACACTGCCCTCCTGCTCGGGACGCGTATAGATACGGTTGTTGATACGATTGTAGGAGGCAGAGAGGGAGAGATTCATAAAGGAGTTGTTGTACTCAGGCGCGATCATCACGAGGTGGCTGATCTCTGGCTTGAGGTCGCTAGAGCCTTTGATGCGAAACATACCTCTGTGGTCCCAATCCATAAAGAGCTCCTTGAGCGAAGGCGACCTAAAGCCCTCGGAATAGCTAATGCGTAGGGCATAGTTGCGATTGCGCCACATGATCGATAGACGAGGTGTCAGGTGCGTGCCATAGGTCGAGTGCATATCCTGACGGAGTCCCACGGTAGTACTCCAGTTATTGTTCATACGCCAGAGCATCTGCCCGTAGAGCGTCTTGGTCGAGGCGCGGTGTACGTCATTGAGATTGGTCACCTGTACGCTACGGAGGTTCTCGTGGAGGATCTCGACGCCCGCATTGAAGGTAGGCTTGTAGGGATCTTCCGAGGGGTCGTAGTTGTACTGCATGCGCGCCGTCTGCGTCAGGTAGTTAAACTGAGGCTCCCAGGGACCCTCCTCCTCTGTGGCGAGGAAGAAGTACTTGTCTCGCTTGTACCCCTCGATGTGGTAGCTGGTCTCTATAGAGTGTCCATCAGTGGGTTTGTAGAGTACTTGCAGATTGCCGGTAGGGCTTTGGTAGCGGTTCTTCTCCTTATCGTCAAAGTTCTGCATGCGTGAGTGAAAGCGTCCTGTAGCGGTGATCGAGAGACGCTTGTCTGGGGAGAGGTAGCGGAGCTTCTCTCCCATGTGAAAGGTGTAGAAGCCTGGCATCGTGCGTGGTCTATCGGCACTGACGCCTGGGAGCTCGTAGTCATGCTGCTTGGCATAGCCGCCCGTCGTGGTGCTGGTCACACGACCCAGTCTCATCACCAGACGACCGTTGTAGCGCTGTATGCTCTCTGTGTCGTAGTGGCTAGAGATGTTTGCCCCGAGCTTCTTGTGGCTCCGCTTCGTGATGATGTTGATCACGCCGCCTATGGCATTGCTCCCATAGAGAGCCGAGCTAGAGCCTTGTAGCATCTCGATGCGCTCTATCGAGGAGGGGTCTATACGCTCCAGGTCTACACTACTGGCCGAGCCCTCGTTGGTCATGCGCTCACCATCTACGAGGAAGAGGTAGTAGTCTGCCGAGAGACCCCGTATGCTCATCCGGTTTTGCGTGCCGTGGGTGCTCGTCTGCACGCCTGGAATTACCATCTGCAGCAGATCCTCTACAGATCGTGCCTGCACCGCCTCGATCTCTTTGGGCGAGACAACGCGGATCGGTATGGAGATGTTTTTCATCGGACAGCGTGTGCGGGTACCCGTGACGACCACTGCGTCGAGGCACTTGACTCTCGTACTATCTACGAGTGTCGAGTCCTGAGGGAGCAGTGGGGTAGCGGAGAGAGCTCCTGCGAGGGTAAGTAGGAAGAGGAGGATGTATAGAGACCTTTTCATATAGTGAAGCTTAGGGAGTAAAAGGAAATAGGCTCAGTGCGCTTAAGAGACGCTTAGAGCCAAGCAAACTCGGAGCCACAGAGAGTGCTGTATGCTTACTCTCTAGTAGCTCCGAGCTAGTAAGGGGTGATTACTTCTTGTTTGCCTGCATGGCATACTCGAGGGTGATGTGTCCCGTCTTCTTCGTAGCACTCTGATAGTCTAGGACACGGATGCGGACGATCTCACCAGCTGCCGAGCGGACGAGATAGACAGATGGATCTATCGTCACCGTGGGAGGCATACCGGCCATGCTGATGATACCCTTGTTTAGGTAGCCAGGTTTCCCATCGCCCTTAGGCTCTGAGGTGAGCAGGAAGTTGGCCGACTGCTTCTTGTACTCCATATCGTGCTTGCCCTCCTGGTTGGCACCAAACCTCATCAGGAGCATACCCTCACGGTCTAGAGTCCACTCGCTATCCTTAGGCGTAGGGATGTCTGCCTTTATGTCTTGCTGTGTCGAGCGAGCGGCAGCCCCCTTGCCCTTACCAGAGGTACCACCGTTGGTCTTGAAGTCGTAGCGGTGCAGACCTAGATCCCACGATAGATCCGTCTCTGGAGCGGATACGCTGACCACTTCGCCCTTGGCAAAGTTGATGTAGACCCACTTCGTGTAGTCGGAAGCGTCTACGACGATCTTCTTGGTCACCCACTCCCCTTGTGAGGGATTAGGCTTCGGTTTGTTATTGTCCTTGTCGCACGAAGCGCATAGTAGCAGCGTCATAAGTGCCGCTAGAGAGAGTAGGATTGTTTTCTTCATATACTTTGGTTGCTTAGAAAAACTGGTTGTCTGATTGCACTGCAAAGGTATGAAGGAGAGCCTACGCAAATCAATACCCAAACGTCGGTATTTAAGTTTATCTCCCCCCAAATGTTAGCCATAATCGTCCTATGGCACGGTGCAGTCAGTAGTGCTATCGCTAGCTGCTTCGTGTGGGGAGACGGGTGCTTTTGTAAAAGTTCCATAATGGTTCCTCCCTTGGAACTTTTTAGTTCCAAGGGAGGAACTCTTTAGTTCCAGCGTAGGAACTCTTTAGTTCCAAGGGAGGAACTATTAGGGGGAAGGGCATTAGGGAGAGGATTGCGTGTAAGTAAATGGAAATGAGAGGGATTTGCACGATATCTCAGTGATTTGCGCTGCGAGGTAAAGTGCAGAAAGCGTGGATTTATGCAGAAGTCCCGTTACCAAATCGTTAGCCCATTCTCCGAATGGTAACGAAGAGGTAGGAGCAGGTAACTGATGGAAGAATATAAGGCTACAATACCTTGCTTTACAAATATGGAGCAGTAAGTGCCGAGTTGCTGAAGAACTACTTGCAGGGGGGCGGGAAAACTCCAACGACCCTGCTTGCTCTTAGTGCGGAAAAACTCAAAGCCCAACGAGAATGCAGTAGTGCGGGCACGTATAGAAACAATCGGTATGCCGATAGGCTGCTTAACTCTTTTGTGCGCAGTCGCAGTGAGCAGGATGTCCCCTTTTCGGCTCTTACGATTGAGTTCTTTGAAGATTATCGCTTCTATCTGAAGAGGGAGGGCTATATGCGCCCGCAACGATAAATAACCATCTCTGTTGGTTGAGTCGATTGATGTATCGAGCCGTCAGTCAGGGGACGATACGCTTCAATCCGTTTGAAGAGGTGAAGTATGAAGTCGTAGAGCGCAAACCTCGTTTTCTGAGTAAGGGCGATGTGTCAAAGCTCTTGGCATTTCCGTTGCAGGATGAAGGGGCAGAACTAAGCCGAAGAATGTTCCTTTTCTCCGTCTTTACAGACTTGGCATTTGTTGATTTACGAGGGCTACGAGCTTCGCAAATCGAGACGAACAGCGAGGGGAAGCGGTATATCCGCAAGGCAAAACACTCATTTACAGGTATTGCAGAGATGCTTTCAAATGTGTACATTTGCCCTGTCTTGATGTTATTTGGTAATCATTCTGCCATTTGCGTAATGTAAAGATAGAAACGAACATTTGGTCGATTGCAGAAGCCGAAGAAACTTCACGTATCTAGATGGGAATTATTGAAGCAAATAAACTCGTAGTACATATGGATTATGAACGTTTCATCTCAAAACTATGATTCAAGAAAGGAGGATATATCATTATGGTTAACTTGACTATTTCACCTTTCAATTAATGTCATTATGAAAAAGAGATACGTGTTTTTAACCTTAGCTTTCGTCTTTGTCTGTGTTTTGAAGATGCAGGCACAGAACCTTGAGACAGATATTATGAAGGTTTTGTCACAGGACGAGACAGTCCTCTCATTCAGCACAGACGAGTCGAGGAACATATCTGGCATCCTTGCGAGAGAGTCCGTAAAGTTCATTAAGGAATAAATTCTTTCGAAGCAGAGGAGTGTTTGATAACACCTCCTCTCTTCCTTTATATTAATCATAAGCTCGATGACTGATGAAATCAAAGCTTTACCCAATATTATTGTTGCTGATATTCACAACAATAGCCAAAGCACAGGAATATTATGTGGAAACTCCGGGAACGTTGCAAGAGGTGATAGGACCGGGAGCCGAAGAACTCACCCGCATTCGGGTGACAGGAACACTTAACGACAGAGACATCGCATTCCTTCATTACCTGTGTTGGCCCATTGCTCCAAAGCCCACAGACATGAAAGATGAGAGTTATCTGAAAATAGCGATGGAGAAGGAAGATACCCTCAAAACATGCCTGCGACATCTGGATATGGAGGATGCTCGTATGGTGAATGATGCGTTGCCTGATAGGGCTTTTGCAGGAAGCTATCTAAGAGACTGTAAGCTACCCAAAACGCTCAAAAAAATAGGCAACGAGGCCTTTTATCTTAATGTGCTTCTTAAAGAGTTAATTGTGCCTGAAAGCGTGGAAGAGATTGGTCGAAATTTTCTTTTCTTTAGTGTCGAAATAGAGAAGGTGAAACTTCCAGACAATCTTGAAGTAATGAATGATTTGCTATTTGCAGAATGCAGAAAACTCAAAGAAGTGAATATCCCTTCCAAACTTCGGGAAATGTATGATTGTGTTTTTTATAATTGCCTTGAAGTCTCGCCTTCTGTGGCTATCTTACCCGAAACGGTTGAAATATTGGATGGCTCGCCATATTATGGGATTAGTACAATTGAAGAAGTGGTGGTCCCCAAGAATGTGAAAGTGTTAAGAGATGCATTTCATGGCATGGCAGGGTTGCGCAAAGCAACAATTCTAACGGATAAATTGACAGAGATTGGAGACTTTGCTTTTTCTTGGTGCAGTGCTTTGGAGGAGGTCAATATTCCAGATAAAATCACACGAATTGGAGACCATGCTTTCTTCTGGAATCTCAGGCTCCGTAAAATAAACATTCCTTCCACTGTCACGCGTATCGAGAAACACGCCTTTGACAGCGCACCTTTGGACTCCATTGACATACCGGCCGGGGTGACCTTTATTGGCAGAAATGCGTTTTGGAATAATAGCAATCTAAAGAAAGTTTATTCACGTCCTATCGTTCCTCCAGTGACTACAGAATGGACAAATGGCGATGGCCCATATCTGCCATTCGACTCTTGTCCGATGGAAACTGCTATTCTTTATGTTCCAAAGGGTTCTGCCGATGCCTACCGCACATCCATGGTGTTTTCGGAGTTCAAGAATATTGTAGAGTTGGAGGCTTGGCAATGGCCGACTTCCATCAGTACGCCAACCATGTCGACCGATGCATACCAAGTGTACGGAAAGGATGGCACGCTACATATCGAGGCAAACGGCAACGTGAACTATGAGCCTGCATCTGTCAATGTATATGACATCAGCGGAACTCTTGTTTGGAAAGGGCAGATAACCAATCATACAACAATCTCCCTACCCAATGGAGTTTATGTTGTACATATAGGAAAAACTGTCTGCAAAATATCACTATAACAATCCTCTGTCCTCTCCTGAAATAGTACACAGTTGGGGAAGCCAACCCAACTGTGTACTTTTTTCAGGAAGAGGACAATCCCTAGGGAGGGATTCCAATTTTCCTAGGTAGGAAATTTATTTTTCCAACGCTGGAAACTTTACTTTTCAACGGAGGAAAGTTTGTTTTCCAAGGTAGGAAAGTTTGATTGGGTCGTGGAGATAAAGAAAGAAGGTCGAGGAGCAACGAGTGCTTCTCGACCTTCTCTGGTCGTGGCGTATGCTACGAGAGCATCCGCCGATCTATGTGTGAGCCTCTACCTCTTAGTAGGCTAGACCCTCACGGGCTAGCTCCTCTTCGTGCTTGTAGAAGCGGAAGGTCTTCACCTGTAGCTCTACGGCTGCATCGTCATCGCAGACGATGATGCTGTCGGAGTGGAGCTGCAGTGCAGAGATAGGACACATCTGGGTGATATGTCCCTCGACCGCCTTGCAGAGGGCACGCGCCTTGTTCGAACCATTGATAAGGATCATCACCTCACGGGCGTCTGTCACGGTGCCGACACCTACGGTGAGGGCGCGTGTGGGTACCTTCGAGAGGTCGTTGTCAAAGAAGCGGCTATTATCACGGATCGTCTCGGGCATCAGACGCACCTCACGGGTTCGAGAGGCTAGCGAGGAGCCTGGCTCGTTGAAGGCGATATGCCCATCAGAGCCTATACCTCCGATGAAGAGGTCGATACCTCCGAGAGACTGGATCATCTCTTCGTAAGCTTGGCACTCAGCGGTAGTGTCTTCAGCCAAACCATTGAGGAGGTGTGTATTCTTTGGGTCGATGTCGATGTGGTCGAAGAAGTTGCTCTTCATAAAGTAGTGATAGCTCTCGGGATGTGAGGGCTCTAGACCGACATACTCGTCCATATTGACTGTAATTACGTTCTTGAAGCTGACGCGTCCAGCCTGACAGGCTTTGGCCAGCTCTTGATACATACCAATAGGGGTAGAGCCTGTGGGCAGACCGATCACAAAGGGGCGGTCAGCTGTGGGGGCAAACTCATTGATGCGTTTGATCACATGCTCTGCTGCCCATGTAGACATGGCAGCATAATCTTGCTCGATAACAAGTCTCATAGATTATTTGTTGGTTGTTGGTATTTAGGTATTAACGGTAAAGTTCTAGTAGTCTCTGGGCAATAGCTGCTCCAAGGTCACGACCCTGAGCGAGCTGCTCTGGGGTGGCGGCACCCTTGATCTCTACAGGATCGGTGACCTGCTCGAAGGCTAGCTTCTCCAGGATCTCGGGCATGATCTTGACAGCTTTGCCTGCCCAGGTGCATCCGCCGAAGTAGCCGATGAGGTGATGCTTGACCTCGCGAAGGGCTACCTTGTTGAGTATCTCACGCATTGGGGGAAAGAGGTCGTTGCTATAGGTAGGAGCACCGACGATGAGGGCGCGATACTTGAAGATGTCACGAAGCATATGGGAAGGGTCGGCCGTGCTGACGTTGTGCACGACGATCTCCTTGATACCACTCTGTGCTAGTCCCTGGGCGACAGCCTCGGCCATCTGCTCGGTATGCCCATACATACTGCCGTAGAGGATGACTGCGCCACAGCTTGTATCGTACTTGCTGAGCTGGTCGTAGATGGCGAGCGCCTGGGGGAAGCCGTGCTCCGTCCATACGGGACCATGGGTCGGACAGATGTACTGTGGCGACAGACCTAGAGAGCTGTACTTCTCCAGAGCCTTCTGTACGAACGAACCAAACTTACCCACGATGCAGGCGTAGTAGCGGTACATCTCCTCGTAGTAAAGGTCGAGATTCATATCTCGGTCTATGATAGCCCCGTTGAGCGCGCCAAAGGTGCCGAAGGCATCGGCCGTAAAGAGGACGTTGTTTGAGCTCTCGTAGGTAAACATGACCTCGGGCCAGTGTACCATCGGTGCCATGATGAACTGGAAGGAGAATCCGCCTACCTCTAGAGGCTCTTTCTCCGAGACGACTACGCGCTGCTCCTGAGGGATTGGTGCGAAATAAGAGTCGAGCATACCGAAGGTCTTGGTATTGCCCACGACCTTCATCTCAGGATAGAGGGTGCGTAGGAGACCAATAGAGCCACTGTGATCAGGCTCCATATGATTCACGATGAGGTAGTCGATGGGGCGATCGCCGATGATCGCTTTGATCTCGCTAAGATGCTTCTCGGCGGTGCCTATCTCGACACCATCGATGAGTACGACCTGCTCACCCACGAGCAGATAAGAGTTGTAGCTGACGCCATGGGGTAGTGACCAGGAGCTCTCGAAGAGGCGCTTCGTGCGGTCATTGACTCCGATATAGTATATTGAATCGGTAATCTGATTACGATATTCCATAATAGAATGCTTGCTTTATAGTAGTGAATAGATTTACTTCTTGTTCTGATGAGTGGCTTGCTCCTTGCGCCGTGCCTCCTCAGCGAGTAGACGATCCACCTCTGCCTGAGGCACTGGGTGGCGTAGGGCGTAGATGATCATGCCAACTCCAATGAGGATAAAGGGGATGCTGAGCAATTGCCCCTGGTTGAGTCCGATGGAGTCGATCAACCTGTGCTCCCACGGCTCCTGAACGAACTTGACCGTCTCAATAAGCATACGTGCTATGAAGGTGAGCGTGAGGAGCGTCCCGACGATGAGTCCCTGATACTTGTAGCCCGCATTGCGACGCCAGTAGAGCCACATGCAGATGGCGAAGACGAGTAGATAAGCGAGTGCCTCGTATATGGCTGTCGGGTGGCAAGGCATACCACCTGCTAAGGTCTGCCACTCGGCTGAGCGTATGAAGCGAAAGCCCCATGCGACATCGGTAGGGTAGCCGAAGATCTCGCTATTCATCAGGTTGCCAAGACGTATCATGGCTGCCACGAGACCTACGGGTACGCAGAGTCGATCCATACCCCAGAGGATAGGCTTGTGCGACACTTTGCGTGCGTAGATCCACATGACGATGATGAGACCGATCACACCGCCGTGACTTGCTAGTCCACCCTCCCACGTCTTCAAGATCTCAACGGGATTGGCGAGGTAGTATAGGGGATCGTAAAAGAGGCAGTGCCCCAGTCTAGCACCTACGATCGTACCGATAGCTACGTACCAAAAGAGCTTGTTAAACCATGGCTCGGGCAAGCCTTCTTTCTGCCAGATGCGATGCACGATCCACGGACCGAAGACGAAGAGCCCCACGGCAAAGAGTATGGCGTACCAGCGTAACTCAAAGGAGCCGATGGTAAAGATGGCGGGGTTGACGTCCCATGTGATGGCTAGTAGGGGTAATGTGCTGGACATGTCGTTAGAGGTTAGAGATTAGACCTTAGAGGTTAGAGATTAGACTAGATGGGCGATCCAGTCAGCGCGGTCGCCTACGAGGAGGTCTATGACTGGCACCTCAGGGAGCGTGTAGGCTCCTGGCGTGAGGCGCTGCGTAGCACGGGCGGAGGCGACCATCATTTGGGCGGTTAGGGCGGGGTTGTTGATCTGCATCTCGAAGGTGAGACGCTGGTTGTGCGTTACGCCCGAGACCCCTTTGCGCATCATGTGTACGCCATGGCCTACGTCCTCTAGGGCAGCGACTGAGGGGACGAAGGTGACGATCGTCTCGTCATGAGCGAAGTAATCATCGGCGAGGATCGCTTGGCGCACCTGCTCCTCGTTGGCTCCTGCCTCTAGCTCTACATAGACCTGTCTGCGGTGCTGACCATAGCCTACAGGTAGGGTCATAGAGAGTGCGTCTCGGACACCTGCAATGGCACGTGCTGCCACGGAGTGCCCCATGCTCATGCCTGGCCCGAAGTCTGTGTAGGTGATCCCTTCGGGTGCCATCGCCTGCATCAAGGTGCGGACGATCGAGTCGCTCCCGGGATCCCAGCCAGCGCTGATGATGGAGACCGCTTGGTGCTCCTGAGCTATCGCCATCAAGTCGTGGCGTAGTGTGGCTATCTGGGTATGGATGTCGAAGCTGTCTACCGTGCAAATGCCCTGTGCGAGGTAACGCTTGGCGTAGTCAGGCACGGAGCGTGTCGGTACGGCTAAGATAGCGACGTCTGCCTTGGGGAGGGCTTCATCCTCTCCGTAAACGGCAATGCCGTGAGCGGTCAATACTTGGCTTTGAGGATCATTCTTAGAGCGACGGACTACACCGACCAGCTCCATGTCGGGAGCGGTGTGTACGGTGGTCACAACTTGCTTGCCTACGTGTCCGTAGCCTACGACGAGTACTTTTATCTTCTGGTTCATCTGTAATCTGCTATAGAATTGGTTGTTGCTTACAAGCGGTAACGGCTCGCACCATCCAAGCTGCCCGACTCAAAGCCAGAGCGAAAGGCTTGCATGCGCTGTGCTGAGGTACCGTGTGTGAATGAGTCTGGTACGG
The DNA here is from genome assembly GCF_000212375.1 of Porphyromonas asaccharolytica DSM 20707. Lineage (NCBI taxonomy): Bacteria > Pseudomonadati > Bacteroidota > Bacteroidia > Bacteroidales > Porphyromonadaceae > Porphyromonas > Porphyromonas asaccharolytica. The sequence continues at coordinate 1,541,311 of NC_015501.1, forward strand.
CGTAGCCTTGCGCCTCTTTCTGCAAAGTATCATCGCCGATAGCGTTGGCGGCTGTGAGTGCATCCTCGAGGTCTCCAGGCTCGATGAGTATGATGCCGAGTCGCTGTGCGTGATAAGCCCATACGCCTGCTAGGTAGTCGGCTTGCAGTTCTAGCTGTACACTGGCGCGGTTGTACGCTTCCTGAGAGACACGCCCTTGCTGCTGGTGCAGCTTGTCGGAGATGCCGAGGAGGTTCTGCACATGATGCCCTACCTCGTGAGCCGTGACGTAAGCCATGGCCAGGTCTCCAGGCGCTTTGAAGCGAGAGGCGAGTAGATTGAAGAAGTCTAAGTCAATGTAAACTGTCTGGTCGGCCGGACAGTAGAAAGGTCCTACCTCGCTGGTGGCTCCTCCGCAACGGCTCTGCACCTGATCGGTGAAGGTCACGAGTGTGGGTGCCGTGTAGGAGCGTCGTAGCTCGGAGGTGAAAAGGTCTGTCCATACGTCGTTGCAGCTGTTGAAGACACGTAGCGTGAAGACCTTGAACTCTTCGTTTTCGTTGACGCGCGAGGGGTCTACCTGCTCCGTCTGTGAGCTGGGCAAGACATTGTCTGCTACCCGCATTAGTCCCGTGAGGTCCACGCCGAAGAAGAGACTGGCGAGGACGATGACGATACCGCCGATGCCGCCTCCGAGGGCTAGTCCTCTGCCGGAGATGCGTCCACGTCTATCTTGATAGTTTGCTGAGCTATCGTTGGGTCTAAGCCATTTCATAATATATCGTCGTTAGGTAGGTGGTACATAAGGTGCGTGAAGTGCTTGCGAAAGAGTCCCTCCAGCTGATGCTTGACTAGGGGAAAGTAAACCTCGCCTCGACCGATCTCTAGCTCCATCGAAGTAACACCCTTGTCGGTAAAGCCACACGGATTGATGAGCTGGAAGTAGCTCAGGTCGGTATTGACATTGAGCGCGAAGCCGTGCATCGTTACATAGCGAGAGGTGTGCACGCCGATAGCGCATATCTTGCGAGCTTGCGGTGTGTGCGCATCGATCCAGACACCCGTAGCGCCCTCGAGACGCTCCGCACGAATGCCGTAGAGGTAGAGCAGATCGATGATGCACTGCTCCATCGTGTGGATGTACTCCTTGATCCCCACGCCGTAATGCTCTAGGTCAAAGATCGGATAGCCCGTGATCTGACCAGGACCATGGTAAGTGATGTCGCCACCACGCTCTATCTGGACAAGCTGAATGCCTTTAGAGTTGAGCAAAGCCTCCGAGACGAGCAAGTTCGTCTGCTTGCCATGCTTGCCGATCGTCAGCACCGGCTCATGCTCGCAAAAGAGTAGCACGTCCTCAGGCACTGTCTGATGCGCTATCTTGGCATCGATACGCTCCTGCCAAAGCCGCAACTGCATCTCCAGTGCCTCTTGGTAATCGATCCTGCCACAATCCTTGTAGGCAAAAGGTTCGGCACCGCTCCTTGACAGCTTGCCCTGCATAGTCTGTGGCGCGTAGCCTGCCTCCTCAGTATAGCCAGCTCCCTCCGTATAGCGCAGGGTCAGTCCGTCGTAACCCACGTAGACCCACTTGGGCAGTCGCTCTTGTAGCTCCGCCGTGGGTGGCGCATGGTGCGAAAGGTGAATGATGTAGCTGCGCTGTGGCTGAACCCGTGCGGTCAGCTCAATAGCCTCCTCGATCGTTTGATGTGTCGGGTGAGGCTTGGTGTAGCGCAGCCCATTGACAAAGAGTAGCTCCACACCTCGGAGCTTCTCTAGCTCCTCTGGGGCGATGCTCTTGAGGTCTGTTAGGAAGCCAAAATTTCCGATGCGATAGCCTAGTATTGGTTGCTTGCCGTGCATCACCCGTATCGGCTCTATAGTTAGGTCGTAGAGTGTAAATGGCTCTAGTGACGAGATGGGGTGCAGCGTCAAGTGTGGCGTGCCTGGATAGCGATGTGGCCCGAAGTAGTAGTGCAGTCGTGACTTGATCGCTTCCAGTACGTTAGGCTCTGCGTAGATCGGTAGCTCGGTGCGCCACGAGATAGTGCGCAGGTCGTCTAGTCCTCCGATATGGTCGTAGTGCTGGTGCGTTAGGATGATCGCATCTAGATGGTCTATGCCGGCTAGGAGCGCTTGCTGTCTGAAGTCTGCACTACAGTCGATCAGTATTCGCTTGCCCGAAGGTGAGACCACTAGAGTCGATGTGCGGGTGCGCTGATCGCGAGGGTCTAGGCTGAGACAGGTGCGACAGTAGCAACCCACCTCAGGTACGCCTGTGCTGGTACCTGAGCCAAGTAGCTCGATGATCTGTGGCGAGGGGGAGTTGAGGCGAGAGAGCATAGGACTCAGTCTATATAGCGCACCTCGGGACGTAGTGAGATGCCGAACTTACGACACACCTCCTGCTGCACATGCTCTGCCAGTGCGACCACCTCTTGGCCTGTCGCTCCGCCGTAGTTGACTAGGACGAGCGGTTGCTTCTCGTAGACTCCCACGGCCCCTGAGCGGTAACCTTTGAGCCCCGCCTGGTCTATGAGCCACGCTGCTGAGAGTTTGACATCCCCTTCGTTGTGCGTAGGGTAGTGAGGCACGGGCGTGTCGTATAGCTTCGCCAGCTCCTCGTACTGTGCTAGAGGCACAATCGGATTCATGAAGAAGCTCCCGCCATTTGGTATCTCCTCAGGGTCTGGTAGCTTAGCACGGCGAATGCGTATCACTTCTTGGCGAATCTCCTCGGGAGTAGGTAGCGTGTCGCGACCCTCGAAAGCTTTTGCTAAGGAGGCGTAGCTCAGATTGCAGGTTGGCTCGGTGCTTAGTATGAAGTGTACGTGTGTGACAATGTAGGAGTGGTACTGCGGGTCTTTGAAGATGCTGTACCTATATTTATAGTCACACAGGGCGCTCGGTATGCGGAGCTTCATCCCTGTCGCTAAGTCGACCACATCGACCGCCACGATGTACTGAGAGACCTCGCTCCCGTAGGCTCCGATATTCTGTATGGCAGCAGCGCCTACGGTGCCAGGAATAAGCGATAAGTTCTCCACGCCATAGAGCCCACGGCTGAGCATCAGCTCCACAAAGTGATCCCACACGATGCCACTACCAGCCCGCACATGCTGCTGCCCTGGGTGGGTCAGTGCACTCTCGGTCTCATCGTAGTAGTGGAGGTCATCGATCTGCGAGTAGAGGATGACGCCACGGTACTGCGTCTGCGTAAAGAGTAGGTTGCTCCCCGCACCTATCGGTAGATAGGGCTGCGAAACAAAGTACTCGTCACGTGCCAGAGTCTGAAGATCCTCAGCACTGCTATAGTTGATCCACCAGTCGGCGGTGGCATCGATGGCGAAGGTATGGTACTCCCGAAGCGGGTGGTGCTGTATGATCTCCATAGTCTTATAGTGTCCGAAGAGGAGCCTTAGAGTCTATCCATAGAAACTCTAAGACTCCTTAGATTGTGGGTTCGATACAGAGAAGCGATTAGCGGATCTTCTCTAGAATCCAAGCATCCTGGAAATCAGGAGCAAAGCGACCCTTGACCTCTTCGCGAGATCTCTCAGCATCGCTGCGGTTGTCAAAGCTGGTGATAATGACACGAAGCATGCCAGCCTCATTTTGTCCCAGTACAGGTGTATAGCCCTGAGCTTGTAGACGCTCCTTGAGGGAGTAAGCGTTGGTGTGGTTTTGGAAAGAGCCGACGACCACGTTATAGGTCTTGAGCATGTTTGCGTCCTCACCCTTGACGGCCTCTAGACGCTCACGACGCAGCTGGATGTCAGCGGCTGGCTCACGAGAGACGACGACGCTAGCGGGAGGGGTCTGTGCAGGAGTTTGTTGATTAGTAGCGACTTCACGCTGCTTAGCCTTTTCGTACACCTGACGATAAGCACTCTGCTTGGGGGCACAAGCACCCACTGATAGGAGTAGTAGTGCGGAGGATAGGATGATTAATGCCTTTTTCATATCTGTATGTTGTTTGAACTTGTTGATTCGTTGTATTCTATACGACAAAGGTAGTAGTTTTTGCGGAAATACCACTACCTTTGTGGTCACTTACTAGAGCAGATGCATTGCAAAGCCAATTATTGCGGGTGTATATCGATGCATTTCGACTTAGGAGAGGTAAATTCCTACGGACAAATTTCCAAATCTCCACGTGGAAAAAGAAAATTCTCCACGTAGGCGAGAAAAAATTCTTCGGAGGAATCAAATGAAACTTCGGAGGAATCAAATGATAAGTCCGAGGAATTTTTTATTTCCCACGTGGAGATAAAAAAATAGCTACGGAGGAATTTCGAATTTCCTTAGTAGCGATTTGGTGAGAGATCCCAGATTACGATGCGTGAGCTCTAGAGTAGATATTTACTTAGTACGAAAAGATTATGATTGCATACTTACGTGGCACGATAGATACGCTCACACCGACCAACGCCTATGTGGACTGTAGTGGGGTGGGCTACGATGTCAATATATCCCTCTCTACTTATGACACGCTGCATGGACTGGAGCGTGATGCTCCTGTGCGACTCTGGATCACGGAGGTGATGCGTCAAGGCGAGGTGTGTGATCTGTACGGCTTCTACACGAGGGAGGAGCAGGCACTCTTTACAAAGCTGATCACCGTCTCCGGTGTGGGCCCCGCTACGGCTCGTGTGATCCTCTCTAGTCTGGCCCCGCTAGAACTGGCGGAGGTGATCGAGAGTGGCGATGATAAGCGGCTTAAGATGGTCAAGGGCATCGGACTCAAGACGGCGCAGCGCATCATTGTAGATCTCAAGGGCAAGCTCCCTGAGACACTGACAGATCGTGACGATGTGACGGCCGGTATCGGTTCGCGGGCAGCTCGTGAGGTGGCTGAGGAGGCGATCTCAGCACTCAAGATGCTGGGCTTTGCGGAGGTCAATGTGCGCAAGGTGGTGAAGCAGATTATGTCTGTCAAGCCCGACACGCCTGTAGAGCAGGTGATCAAGCAGGCGCTGGCGAAGCTCTGAGATTAGAGGTTAGAAGTTAGACGTTAGGGGCTTTGGTACAACAAAACGGACGCCCGAGCGTTACATAACTGACTCTATAATATAGATAGACACTAGATGATCCCTAGGCGCAGGATACTATGTGCATGGCTTGCGTTGCTCTGTGCATTGGTAGGTGTGGTGAGGTTACTCGCTATGCCTCCTCTCTCTGTATCTGCTACGGAGCATCCTGCGCAGCCGGATAGTCTGCGCTATCCAGTGCAGCCGACAGCGCCTGAGTCGTATGAGTGGCTCGAGCAGGAGTCGGCGGTCGATCTCCGTACGCCGAGCGTGGTGACGCACGAATTCGTCTACAATCCCGCCACGGGGCTTTATCTGCTGGTCACTAAGGTGGGTGGCAAGCAGGTAGGCACGCCGATCCCCTACACACTGGAGCAGTACGTCGCTTATGTGGAGCGTAATGGCGTGCAGAGCTACTTCCTAGAGCGTGCTGCGCAAGATGAGAAGGAGCAGGAGGGGAAGGGGTTCAACCCGTTTGACTTTGGCTTCGAACTGGGACCTGCAGAGAAGATCTTTGGCCCTGGTGGCGTGCGGGTGCGGACGCAAGGCTCTGCGGAGGTATCGATGGGTGTCAAGAGCAATGCCACGGACAATCCCTCCATACCGATTCGCTCACGGAGACATACTTTCTTTGACTTTGACCAGAAGATCCAGGCCAATGTGCAGGCGTCAGTGGGTACGAAGCTTAACTTCAATCTGAATTACAATACGCAGGCTACCTTTGACTTCGACAGTAAGAAACTCAAGCTGGCCTATGAGGGCGAGGAAGATGACATCATCAAAGTGCTAGAGGCGGGCAATGTGTCGCTACAGTCTAAGAACTCGCTGATACAGGGTGGTGCATCGCTTTTCGGTATCCATAGCAAATTGCAGTTTGGCAAGCTTGATGTGGATTTCGTGGTGAGCCAGCAAGAGGCGGAGACGAAGCGTGTCTCGACAGATCGTGGGGCGCAGACGACACCTTTTGAGTTTTCGGCCAATCAGTATGACGAGAATAGGCACTTTTACCTAGGACACTACTTCCGAGACCACTACGACAAGGCAATGTCTACGCTGCCCTTTATCTCGTCGGGCGTTAAGATCAATCGTATCGAGGTGTGGGTGACCAATAAGCGAGGCAACTTTGACGAGGCGCGCAACATTGTCGCCTTTACCGATATGGGTGAGGCGGAGCGTGTGACGGCTCGTGGCGTTACGACGAATGGTTCGACGCAAGGATTGCCCGCCAATCAGGCGAACTCGCTCTACAACTGGCTACTCGGACAGCCTGCCCTACGCCAAGTGGATCAGGTGAGCCAGCTACTGGAGGGGCAGCTGCGTGGTGGTGTAGACTATGCGAAGATAGAGAGTGCACGCCGTCTGAATGCTAATGAGTACCGCATCAACGACCAGCTCGGTACGCTCTCGCTGCAGGTGCGTCTCCAGCCAGATGAGGTGGTGGGCGTCGCCTTTGAGTACACTTATCAGGGCAAGGTCTATCAGGTGGGGGAGTTTAGCTCGGACCGCTCGGATCGTACGGCTGACAACCTTTTTGTCAAGCTGCTCAAGGGCGCATCGATGACCCCGACGGCTCCTTACTGGCGGTTTATGATGCGCAACGTCTACAGCCTCGGGAGCAGCGTCTACAATCTCAAGGCGGAGCACTTCAAGCTCGATGTCTTCTACCGCAATGATAGCACGGGCACCGCTGTACCTTATATTAATGAGGGCAAGGTAGCGGGGCAGCTCCTCACACGGGTTCTAGGTATGGACCGTCTGGATGCACGCAATGAACCACACCCGGATGGTGTCTTTGACTTTGTTCCAGGCTTTACGGTCGATGCGGAGCGTGGGCTCGTCATCTTTACCTCTACGGAACCTTTTGGTAGCTACTTGGTTGAGCAGATAGGTGACCCCGCCATTGCCGAGCGCTACGTCTATCGAGAGATCTACGACACGACGATGGTCGCAGCGCAGCAGGTCGCTGAGCGCGATAAGTTTATCTTGCGAGGTGAGTACCAAGCGGCAAATAGCGGGCAGATCTCGCTCGGAGCGATGAATGTGACCCCAGGGTCGGTGCGTGTGACGGCTGGCGGAGCGACGCTCGTGGAGAATGTGGACTACACGGTCAACTATGCCATGGGAACCGTCACGATCCTCAACGAGGCAATCCTCAACAGTGGCACGCGTGTCGATGTATCTCTGGAGAATAGGGGCTTCCTCAACTTGCAGCGCAAGACGGTGCTGGGCTTGGACCTCAACTACCACTTTACGCCAGACCTAACGCTGGGCGGTACCTTTATGTACCTTAGCGAGATGCCACTGACTGCCAAACCGGTCATGGGGCGTGAGTCGATGCAAAACAGCCTTTGGGGACTCAATCTCTCGTGGCGCACCGAGTCTCAGTGGCTGACGCGTATCCTCGACTACATTCCGCTCCTAGACTTGACCAAGCCGTCGGAGGTCGCGCTCAATATGGAGTTTGCTCACCTGATCCCAGGGCACTACGAGGGGCGCTACACCAAGGGGCATAGCTATATCGACGACTTTGAGACGTCGCAGAGTAGCATTGATCTGCTCAATCCCTACGCCTGGATGCTGAGCTCTACGCCGTGGCACGACCCGGCAGATGGAGCGGCGGATCTCTTCCCCGAGGCTCGAATGGTCAATGATCTGCGCTACGGCAATCGGCGAGCCTTGCTCAACTGGTTTTATATAGACCCGATGCTGAACCGTGCTGGCTCTTCGCTGACGCCTTCTTACCTGCGCAATAATCCCGATATGCTCTCCAACCATTACTCGCGAGAGGTGCGTATGGCGGAGCTATTCCCCTATAGAGATGAGAACTTTGCCCAGCAGTCCTACCTCCAGACGCTCTGCCTCGCTTACTATCCCAATGAGCGTGGTCCGTACAACCTCAATAGCGATCAGATCGGCAGCGATGGTAAGCTGATGAACCCAACTGAGAACTGGGGCGGTATGATGCGCAAGATAGACCAGAGCGACTTTGAGGCGGCCAATATCGAGTATATCGAGTTCTGGATGATGGACCCTTTTATCTATCCCGAGACGGCACCAACGAGTGGCAAGCTCTTCTTCAACCTGGGCGAGGTATCGGAGGAGGTGCTGAAGGATGAGAAGAAGTTTTTTGAGAACGGTATGCCGCTCAACGATGATCCCTCGGCAACTATCGAGACAGTCTGGGGGCGCGTGCCTATTCGTCAGACGGCGGGCTACTCCTTTGACAATGCCGCTGGGGCTCGTAGCAAGCAAGATGTGGGATTCAATGGACTAAGCTCTGAGCAGGAGAAGGCTTTCCCCGCTTATGCTGACTACCTCTCCGCGATCCGTGGCAAGGTGTCGGGCGAGGTGCTCGAGCAGTGGCAGGGCGATCCTATGAGTCCGCTGAACGATCCAGCGGGTGATAGCTTCCGCCACTATCGTGACGAGCGGTATGACCAGCTTCAGGCTTCTATCCTCGAGCGCTACAAGTATTACAACGGAGTCGAGGGCAATAGTGCTGAGGCGACCAATGAGACTGGCTCTTACAGCGTGGCGAGCCGTGTTGTGCCTGATGTGGAGGACATCAACCAGGACAACACGCTCAACGAGCAGGAGCGTTACTTCGAGTACGAGCTAGCTCTCTCGCCTGCCGAGATGCAGGTGGGGCGCAACTACATCGTTGATGAGCGTTCGGTCAATGTGAAGCTGGCCAACGGCAAGCAAGAGACGGTCAAGTGGTATCAGTTCAAGATCCCCGTACGAGAGCCGACCCGCAGGGTAGGGGGCATAGCCGACCTCAAGAGTATCCGCTTTATGCGCCTCTACTTGACGCAGTGGGACAAGCCTGTCGTGCTGCGCTTCGGTACCTTCAAGATGGTGCGTGGCGAGTGGCGACAGTATGACCGCCCGCTACACGCTCCCTCCGTAACGCCTATATCTAATGGTACGATGGAGGTCAATACGGTCAATATCGAGGAAAATGGTGACCGCAAGCCGATCAACTACATCCTCCCGCCGGGCGTCTCTCGTAGCGTCAGCCCTAGTCAGGCGCAAGCCATTCGTCAGAACGAGCAGGCACTCAGCCTACGCATCAAGCGACTAGCTCCAGGCGATGCACGAGCTGTCTACAAGAATACGGGGCTAGACCTACGTCGCTACAAGCGCATCGAGCTGTTTGTCCATGCCGAGGAGCTTCCCGAGGAGGGGACACCCACGGGCAATGGCGAGATGACCGCCTTCCTCCGCTTAGGCTCTGACTACACGAACAACTACTACGAGTACAGCGTCCCTCTAGAGCTGACCCCCTTCGGCACTTACAGTGACAATGCTAAGGATAGAGAGATGGTGTGGCCACGGGATAACAAGGTGGACTTCCGCTTTGACCTTCTCACGGGACTCAAGATGCGACGCAACGCTGCGCAGGCTAATGGCGAGACCGACCTCTACACGCCTTACTCGGTGCCCGATGCTGAGCGTCCACGCAACACGATCACCGTGATGGGTAATCCCTCGCTGAGCAATGTAAAGACCATCATGATCGGTGTGCGAAACAGTGCTGGGCAGATCAAGAGTGCCGAGATTTGGGTCAATGAGCTACGCCTGAGCGAGTACCAAGAGCAGGGCGGCTGGGCGACCAATGCCGATCTGCAGGTACAGCTGAGTGACTTAGGCTCGTTTAACGCTCGAGGCTCTTACCGTACCGCAGGCTTTGGCGCACTCGATCAGTCACTCGCGCAGAGACAGCTAGAGGATACAGGCTTCCTCAACCTCTCGACGCAGGTGGAGCTCGGTAAGTTTTTCCCCGAGAAAGCGAAGGTGCGCATACCGCTCTACTACAGCTACCAAGACGAAGTGATCCGTCCGCAGTACAACCCGCTAGACCAAGACCTGCTCCTCACGGAGGCGCTCGACAATGCCGCCAACGAGTCGGTACGCGACTCCATCAAGACGATGGCGCTGACACGGACACAGGCTCATGCGCTGTCGCTCTCCAACGTGGGGGTCAACATACAGAGCAAGACCCCGATGCCGTACGACCCAGCCAACTTCACGCTTGGCTACTCGATGTCTTGGGACGAGAAGAACAGCCCCGAGATTGTCTACGACCGCAATCGTACGTGGCAAGCTACGGTGCAGTATCAGTATACGCCCGTGGTGGCTCCGTGGAAGCCTTTTGCCAAGCTAAAACAAGGCAAAGGCTCCTCCGAGGCGATCCGCACGGTCTCCTCGACGCTGAGAGGTTACCAGATCAACTACCTCCCCTCACGACTTGCTTTCAACAGCTCCATACTGCGCAACTACAGCGAGCATCAGGTGCGCAACCTCATGCCTGGTGGCGGTGCTATGGCTGACTGGTCACTACCTGCTACCTTCGTGCAGAACTTCGTCTGGCAGCGTGCCGCAAACATTGTCTGGAACCCCACGACCAATCTCAAGCTCTCCTTTAACTCTGGCACCAACGCCCGCATCGTAGAGCCACACGTACAGGTCAATCGTGAGCTAGCTCCCGACGACTACACGCTATGGCGCGACTCCGTCTGGCAGAGTATACGTAGCTGGGGACTCCCGATGCAGTACAACCAGACTGCCAATGCGACCTACACGCTCCCGCTTGCCCTCATACCCTTTATGGACTTCGTCTCAGCCACCGCCACCTATATGGCTTCGTACAATTGGGACCGCGGAGCCTTGACACAGCAGGGTGCCTCCATGGGCAATGTGGTACGCAATCAGATGAAGCTCGATGGACGGGTCAACATCCTCTTCCAGACTCTCTACCGTAAGTTCGACTGGTACAAAGATTACGAGAAGCGACAGAACAAGAGCAACAATCGTGACAACCGCTCCGCCTCTCGCCGAGATGCTCGTGTCAGTCGTCCAGATCAGGAGCCTGCGGACAAAGCTCCCGCAGCAGCACAGCGCAAGAAGCCTGCGCCACTGCGCTTTACTAAGGAGGTGGTCCTACGCCCTGACACGACGATTACCATCAACCACCAGCTCGGTAGTGCTAAGCCCGAGGTGACCGCCAAGGATTCGCTCGGACACAACTACCCCGTCAAGTATGCCGTGGTCAATCCCAACAGCATCACCGTCACAGGCACTGACTCCGTCACGATACGGGTCAACGTCTATGCTGCCGACAAAGCTCGTGAGATGCGTATGGAGCGCATCTATCCCTACATTGATGCGGGTATCTCCTTGCTCACCTTCCTGCGTGACATCTCGCTCACTTACACCCGCACTTCGTCGCTGCACTTGCCTGGCTTCCTCCCCGACATCAAGGCTGCGGGCGGGCAGGGTTACCCGATGCAGGGCGTGATGGCTCCTGGCCTTGCCTTTGCTTTTGGCTTTACAGACAATGACTTCGTTCGTGAGGCAGCACAGCGTGGTTGGCTCCTCAAGCAGGCGGAAAACATCAACCCCGCTATGTACTCCCTCGCGGAAGATGCCACGGCACGTCTCAACCTCGAGCCACTTAAAGAGCTCAAAGTAACGCTCACCTGGGACTACCATACCAATAGGGCGGTGCAGACACAGTATATGTTTGAGGGTGCTCCCGAGACTTACAGCGGTACCTTTACCGCCGGAACCATCGGTCTCAAGGGCTTCTTCGCTAGTGCTAATGCCAGCAATGGCTACAAGACCAGTACCTTTGACAACCTCCTCAGTTACCAGCAGGAGATGGTGCAGCGACTGACCAACCAGTACAACGCTATCGCTGGATCTGATGCGCCCGAGGTGCGGCCCAACAGTCCCGACGTGTTGATTCCTGCTTTCATTGCAGCTTATACGGCTCGTGGTCTAGACGGGGCGACGCCTTTCCACTCGATCTGGCGCACCCTCCCCAACTGGAGCATCACCTACACGGGGCTAACTAAGATCCCCGTCTTGGCAGACCTCTTCCGCAACTTCTCCCTCTCCCACACCTATCGCAATAGTTATAGTGTGGCAAACTACAACTCCTTCATCTCGTGGCAACCGATCGCACAGGAGCAACGCATGGGCTACATAGAGATGCCCGCCGACGATGCTACTGCTGGAGCAAATGGGATGCGTCGTGTCGCTTCATCGCCCTACGACATCACGCAGGTCTCTATCCGTGAGTCCTTTGCGCCGCTCATTGGGGTCGAGATGACTCTGCAGAGTGGACTTGGCTTCAACGCCCGCTGGAACAAGTCGCGAGACCTGATGCTCAACCTCACCTCCTTCCAGGTTATCGAAAACAGTCGTAACGAGATCTCTGTCGGGATCAACTACAAGATCGATGACTTTAGCAAGCTCATCGGCATCAAGCGTCGAGCACCTCAGCGCACGGGAGCACAGGCACAAGAAGGCAAAAAGGAGAATCCGCTCTTTGCTTCGGGCGGTGCTATGACGCTGCGCTGCGAGTACTCGTACAATCACTCCTCGATGCTCATTCGCAAGATACAGGAGGCCTTCACGCAGGCGACCAATGGCAACGTGGCGCACGTCATCAAGCTCAGTGCCGACTACGCCCTCAGCCGTATGCTCACCATACGAGGCTACTTCGACTGGAACATGAATCACCCGCTCGTGAGCACCGCCTCCTTCCCCGTGAACAATACCTCCTTCGGCGTCGCCCTCCGCATCAGCCTCACCCAGCAGTAACACCCACCTCGATACGAATAATGATATGTAGGAACGCACGGCTCGTGCGTCCGTTTCCGTTAAAGCAAGACGAGTAACGTTGTGTCAAGGGTTACAGCATCGTGGTTTTAACGGGGACGGACGCTCGACCGAGCGTCCCTACAGATCGAGGTTACAGCGTTTGATGAATGGAATTGTCGTGCTGACGTAGCTTGTGTAGGGGCGGACCTACGTGTCCGCCCGCAGAATAGACTGCGCTCAGGTGAGGACGGGCGGACACACAGGTCCGCCCCTACGGTGGAAGCTTCCACCCCGCCGAGCGGTTCACCCGAAGAGAAGTCGACTGAGTTTCCGAAACGAGAAAAAACTTCGCATTTTACTTGCATATGAACTTAGAAAGCAAAGGGTTACTCGTATTGCACTGACTCCATTATATATACGAGATTCAACACTGGATGGGAGCGGATAGCTGCTATTGAGCTTGGCGGGCTATAGACATAAGACAAGTCCCCGACAGAGATAGCTCTGCCGGGGACTTGTCCGATAGTTGGTTGGGGCTATCTAGTAGCCCCTATGTGTAGAGTATGTCGCTAAAGCAACGGGGACTCTGACGGGGTGTCTCTATGCGGCGAGGAATAGACCTCTGACGACACCAAAGGTTAGGATCGATACGAGTAGGGCTAGGATGGCGTACAGCTCAGGGAAGACGGCCATGACCATCGTTGCTCCGAAGAGGTTGTTGCCAGCACCGATACCCTTGATACCGTTGGCGCAGACCTGAGCCTGACGGATAGCTGAGTAGAGACCTACTATGCCTAGGCTGAGCCCAGCGGCAAAGATAGCCCACGCAGCACCAGCACCGAGTGCACCAGCGGTGAGAAGATCCTTGATGAGGGTGTTGGCCATAAAGAAGCCGACGAAGCCGTACAGACCCTGAGAAGAGGGTAGAGCGGAGAGACCGATGTACTGACCGAGGGCATCGGGGTTCTTTTTCATAGATCCGATGGTCGCATTACCTGCGATGGTGACTCCAATAGAGGAGCCGATACCCGTTAGGATGACCATGAGGGCTACGCCTCCGTATGCAATTAGTTCGTTCATGTTATGTATATCTGTTATTGATTTGATTATTGCTTGTTTAGTTGACCTTAAAGGGGGTGTAAGGCTTACCGCCACCCTCGAACTCGCTGTTCTTGTAGTACTCCACAAAGGTGAGACGTAGCGGGTGTACGAGCGAGCTGATGATAGCTAGTCCGAAGTTGAGCCCGTGTCCGAAGAGTAGGATGAAGACCATCACGAGCCAGTTAAGCCCGATGGGAAGTCCCTCAGACATAGAGACTGCAAGGTTGTTGAAGACACCTCCCAGCACGCCACTCGTCAGTCCGATCGCAAAGAGACGGATGTAGGAGAGCGTGTCTCCGAGTAGTCCCGAGGCGGTGTTGTAGCTTGCCCAGAGTGAGGAGCCGATGTTGAGGAAGATGTTTTTGCCAGGGCTGTTGTAGAAGACCACAACGAGTCCTGCAGCTATCGCCAGTCCGTAGAATATGGTGGTGACGTAGCTCGGTATACCTGTGGCAGCCATCGGCAGTGCTACTGCCATGATGAGGGCAAAGATGACGATGACCCAGGCGTACGAAGAGAGTGCATACTTGAGTCCTCGCTGCTTCTGTATCTTGACGGCTGCCACGGTCTTGGCAAAGAGGATCTGAATGATACCCAGCACGACCGAGAGGAGCATGAGGTTGTCCTGATTGAGGAAGTAGTCGTTGCGGACACTGCCTAGTACGGAGCCATCGTTGGCCCATGGCATGACCATACCGAAGACGGTGCCTAGTAGCGAACCGACCACGACGGTGGTGCCTCCGAGCCACTGCGCTAGAGAGCAAATGTCTTTCGTCGATTGTCCCTTGACCTTGCGCTTGAAGAGGGTCGCCAAAAGGAAGATGACGAGTCCATAGCCTGCATCTCCAAAGCATAAGCTGAAGAAGAGCATGAAAAAGGGTGCGAAGAGTGGCGTCGAGTCGAGCTCCGAGTAGTTCGGCAGAGAGTACATCCGCGTGATCGGCTCAAAGAGTCGACTGAAGCGGTTGTTCTGGAGCTTGATGGGGATCTTGTCCTCATCGAGTATCTCCTGCTCAGCATAGTAACAGGGGAGCTGATCTAGCTCTTGTCGCACCTCGGGGACGATCTTGCTCGGTATCCACCCCTCGAGGAGCATGACCTTGTCATCCGCCTCGCCAGTAGCCTGTAGGAAGGCGTTGCTCATCTGATACTTGTCCTGGAGGAGGAGGTCGTAGCCCTGCAAGTCCTCTAGGTGCTGATCGATAAATTTCTGTATCTCCGTCTCAATCTGCTCGGCACGCTGCTCGAAAGAGGCTAGTCGCTCGGCCAGTTCGCTGGCAGTGTGGGTCGGGGCTTTGATCTGCTCCGCCTCGATGCGCTCTGTGCTCTTGTCGCCAACGGTGATGAAGTAGTGATGCGAGCGTCGGGTGTCGATGATGATGGCGTTGTGCTCCTCCTCCCAGTGCTCTTGATACTGAGCTGTGGGGATGATGTAGAAGCGTATCGGGTAACCCGCTTGCTGGAGCCGCTCTAGCTGCTGGACGTCATACTTGCCCCACGGCTCCCAGTAGTCATTCTCCCGCTGCTGGCTCTCGATCTGAGAGGCTATCTGGCGACGATCCTCTAGGAGAGTCTCGATCTGCTGTAGCAGAGCCTCGCCCTCCTCTGCGCTAGCGGGCTTGCGGGGAGCGCCGATGGGCTGCTCTTCGGAGCGCTTGCGAGAGAGAGTACGGATGAGATCTGACAGATGACGACGCGACACAACGATCTCTTTGATCTGTTCGCTCTCACTGGTCGGCTTGTTCTCCTTAATATGCACGACTCCTAGGTCGCGTAGCTTGAGGAGGAAGCTGTCGTAGTCTTGGTGATAGACTAGGAAGAGGTACTTATCTATTTTCTCTATCATTGTGCTAGTCGCTCTTTTTGTTTGGCAGCACGAATCTCTAGATTGGTGCGCATGATCTTTTGCGAAGCCTTGGAGAGACTCTCCTCATCCTCTAGATAACGCTTGATCTTGAGTATAGCGTCTTTGTAGCCGGGGATCTGAACCTTCTCAAAGAGGTTGACCTTTTGCGTAGTCTTACGACGAGCATACTCGAGATACTCTAGCTTGAGATTGAGAAACTCCGCCTCGATGCCCAGCGTGGCTAGCGCCTTGAGTAGCTCGACACCCTGAGCAAACCAGGAGGGATGGCTAAAGAGGCTAAAGGGCTTCACCTCGTAGTCTATATTGTCTAGCACAGGGACAACGACACCGGCTATCTTCTTTGTCGATAGCTTCACATCGGTGACGCTGACCAGCGTAGGGTCAAACTCGTCCCACAGAGCCACCATATCTTGGTAGCCCTGTATGCCCTGCTCTAGCTGCTCATTGAGAGCATCTATCTCACGGCGAGCTTTCTTGACCTCTAGACGAAGGGCGCTCTCCTTGCTCTTGATCGTGGGCAGGGTGCGCTCTCGCATCTTAAGCTGTTTCTGCTGCTGCTGTAGCGAGGTCTTGTTGTACTGAAACTTGATCGCCATCTCTCTCCTTAAGCTTTGTCGACCTTACTATCTGCAGGCCAATACTTATCCACAAGACTCTGACGTATGCTCACCTCAGCGGGTGTGAAGTACTTGGCAAAGAGACTCCACGCATGGTCGAGCATCTCGGTCGTATTGAGGTTGACGTCGATAGCTAGGAGGTCGTTGGCATAGTCCTTCGCGAAGTCTAGCGTACGCTGGTCGTAGTCTGTCAGGTCAAAGCCGTTCTCCAGCTTGGTCTGAGCATTGGCCGCATCGGCATAGAGACGTACGCCTGCATTCATCACCTGCGGGTGGTCTTCGCGAGTCTTCTTGCCAATAACTAGCTGCTTCAGACGAGAGAGCGAGCGGAAGGGGTCTACGATCACCTTACCGATAGAAGAGTCACGACGTAGGTAAAGCTGACCCTCGGTGATGTAACCCGTATTATCTGGCACAGCGTGCGTGATGTCGCCTCCCGAGAGGGTCGTCACAGCGATGATCGTGATAGAGCCGCCGTCGGGGAACTGCACCGCCTTCTCATAGATCTTTGCCAAGTCGGAGTAGAGTGAGCCTGGCATGGAGTCCTTAGAGGGGATCTGGTCCATACGGTTCGAGACGATCGAGAGCGCATCGGCGTAGTTGGTCATGTCGGTCAGAAGGACCAGCACCTTCTCATGCTTCTGCACGGCAAAGTACTCAGCAGCCGACAGAGCCATATCGGGGATCAGCAGACGCTCCACAGAGGGGTCTTCGGTCGTATTGATAAAGCTCACGATACGATCCAGAGCTCCCGCATTGCTAAATGTCTTCTTATAGTAAAGGTAGTCATCGTTCGTCAGACCCATACCACCGAGGATGATCTTGTCGCTCTCGGCACGGAGAGCTACGAGTGCCATCACCTCGTTAAAGGGTTGGTCAGGGTCCGCAAAGAATGGGATCTTCTGTCCCGTCACGAGCGTGTTGTTGAGGTCGATACCAGCGATACCTGTGGCGATCAGCTCGGAGGGCTGGTCACGACGTACAGGATTGACCGAGGGACCACCGATCTCTACATCCTCGCCCTCTAGCTGTGGACCGCCATCGATAGGCTCCCCATAAGCGTTGAAGAAGCGTCCAGCCAATTGGTCGCTCACCTTGAGAGCTGGCGCCTCACCGAGGAAGATAACCTCAGCATTGGTTGGGATGCCCTCTGTGCCTGCGAAGACCTGTAGAGTCACCTCGTCATGATTGATTCTAACCACCTGAGCGAGCTTGCCATTGATTGTTGCTAGCTCGTCGTTACCCACCCCCGTAGCGTGGAGCATACAGGTAGCCTTGGTAATGTTGGTGATGCGTGTATATATCTTTTGAAAAGCTTGTGTAGCCATTGTGAGACGTTAGATACTAGAGGTTAGATATTAGAGGTGGCGTGCGTAGACTGCTGCTCAATCAGCTGCTCGTACTGCTGCTGGTACTTCTTGAAGTCTTCACTCTGAAACTCCGAGTAGTTCATCTGCTTGAGGTAGTTGATGAGCGTCTTGAAGAAAGTGCTCACCTCGTTGAAGTCCTCAAAGTTGAAGTCCGTATGACAGATCTTGATCACTCTGTCGAGCATATACTTCTGGCGCTCTAGAGGTGTGTTGCAGTCAATATCGTCAAAGGCATCCTGCTGTAGGATCACAAAGTCTATCAGCTCAGACTTCCAGAAGGTTACGTGGTACTCTACGGGTACGCCATCATCACCGAGGATGTTGATCTGCTCTGCGATTTCCTTGCCACGCTGCATGCGTGTCTTGATCTCGTTTACCTTGTCTAGCCAATCAGAGCCTAGGTCTGCTGTGATGTACTCCTTAAGCTCGGGGTACTCGATATACTTAGAGTAGCTGTCGATCGGGTTGACAGCGGGGTAACGCTTACTATCAGCGCGCTCCTGCTCTAGAGCGTAGAAGCATCGAGCCACCTTCTTCGTATTCTCCGTGACAGGCTCCTTAAGGTTACCACCTGCTGGAGAGACCGTACCGATGAAGGTTACAGAACCTGTCTCACCGTTGTTGAGATAGACGAAGCCGGCACGAGCGTAGAAGTTTGCCACGATAGCCGACAAGTCCATCGGGAATGCATCTGGTCCAGGCAGCTCCTCTAGACGGTTAGACATCTCACGCAGTGCCTGTGCCCAGCGAGAGGTCGAGTCAGCCATTAGGAGTACTTTGAGACCCATCGAGCGGTAGTACTCAGCGATGGTCATAGCGGTGTAGACCGAAGCCTCACGAGCAGCCACTGGCATGTTACTCGTGTTAGCGATGATGATCGTACGCTCCATCAGCTTGCGTCCCGTGTGTGGGTCTTCGAGCTCAGGGAACTCGGCAAAGATCTCCACCACCTCATTAGCACGCTCACCGCAGGCTGCCATAATGACGATATCAGCCTCCGCCTGCTTAGAGATAGCGTGCTGGAGGACCGTCTTGCCCGTACCAAAAGGACCAGGGATAAAGCCCGTACCGCCCTCTACGATTGGGTTCAGCGTGTCAATGGTTCGTACGCCCGTCTCTAGAAGCTTGAAGGGACGAGGCTTCTCACTGTAGACCTGGATAGGCACCTTGACCGGCCAACGCTGGATCATCGTGATATCATGCTTCTTGCCCTCAGCATCAACGATGACAGCGATCGTCTCCTCGATAGTATATTGACCCGCAGGCTTGACGCTCTCGACCGTGTAGCTCCCCTCCATAACGAAGGGTACCATAATGCGGTGTGGCTGGTGATTCTCGTCCACCTGACCCAGCCACGACCCAGCCTGTACCGTGTCGCCTGCCTTAGCAATAGGCGTAAAGTCCCACTTCCTAGTCGTGTCTAGTGGGTGGGTGTAGTCACCTCGCTTGAGGAAGACGCCATCCATCTTATCTAGGTCGTGCTGTAGACCATCATAGTTCTTGGAGAGCATACCTGGTCCCAGTGTCACCTCAAGCATGTGCCCAGTGAAAGAGACCTTGTCGCCCACCTTCATACCACGAGTACTCTCGAAGACCTGTACATATACGCTTGCACCGATCACCTTGATCACCTCGCTCATCAGCTCCACCCCGCGTACGGTGATGTAGCATATTTCATTTTGCGATACGGGACCATCGACCTCTACCGTGACGAGGTTAGAGACGATTCCTTTTACCACACCGTTTGTCATTGTATCTATTATTTCTTTTGTTTGCGTTTGAACTCCTCTAGCGAGGTGGTGCTCTCATGCTTGAGCTGAGAGACTATCTGACGGAAGACTTGCTCGCCCGTCTCTTCGTTGAGTGATACCCAGCGCTCTAGGATCTCTAGCTCTAAGTAGTAGGCTAGGAGATACTCTATGTCAAAGGGCTTGAAGAAGGTCTGCTCCTCGAGCCAATCCCAGCGAAGCCGGTCTATCAGTTGTTCGCGACGAGCAATGTCCTCCTCGCGACTGATATTGACCAACTGCTGTATCTGAGGAAAAAGCTCCTCCGTGATGCTAAAGTCCGCAGCCTGCGAAGTACGCAGATGATGCTGCAGCGTGCCTCCTCCGATGATATACTCCTTAGGGTCAAAGCCCAGCTGCCGACTGGTGTAGGCGGCCAGGATATTCTTGATGTTAAGATTGAACTCCGCCCACTCGGCTACGAATCTATTCTTCTGATGCATCAAATAGTCGTAGTACATCGCCATGAGCTTATCCTGCTCTAGGCGTAGCTGCCAGATCGTGTAGGGCTCCTCTGCTTGCTGTAGCTCCTCGCGCATCTCAGCTCGCTCCTCCTCTAGCTCCTCCTCCAGCTCGGGGTCGGGGAGGCGCATCTCGATGTACTCCTTGATGAAGTCGGGTAGATGCTTCGTGCGGGGGCGCTTCGTGCGCTGCTGTACAGCTATGATATAGTCAGCGAGCTCCTTAGCATCGATCGTCTCTAGTGGCTCCTTAGGCTCTAGCTCGATCTCTGAGGGGTCATCCTCCCAGTGGATCGAGTCGTCCGAGAGCCACGCATTGATCGTCTCCAAGATCTGCGGTAGTTCCTGCTCCATGAGGAGTAGGTCTAGGAGCTGTCTGTCACGCTTGGTGAGCTCCTGTCGTAGCTCCGCCTGCAGCGCATCCGTCTGTATCGGTAGCTTGCGGTCGTCTACACCAATGTTTGGCAGACCTGCGATGGTAGCGTAGTACTTTGCCATAATGTTGTCGTTATAGCACAGCAAGTGGTGTGCAGAGAGGCTCTGTAGGCACCCTTAACTATACTTTATATATAGCTTGCTTAGAAAAGCTCCTCCACGAGACGAGGACGTAGGAAGCTCTTGAAGAAGTTGACAAACTCCTCCTCACCGAAGTTGACCTTGTACGAGCCATCAGCAGGTGCTACAGAAAAGCCAGCTCCCTGAGCCGCTCCCGTACGGATCGTCACCTGACCGCTATCGAGTAGTGCTTTAGCATTGCCGAGCATATACTTCTCTAGAGCCTCGGCATTGGCTGTCTCGATGACCATCGGCTCACCGACAGTCCACTGCTGTACGATAGCGAGCATCAACTTCTGCATAAAGTCGGCATCAGTCGTCATCGCCTTGACATTGTCACGTACGATGCGATCCGTCAGACTGTCTGCGATGGTACTCTGCGTAGAGCTAACCACCTGCTCAGCGTAGAGCTTTAGTTCAGACTGGGTGTTTTTAGTTAGATCCGCTGCTTGACGCTGGGCATCATTCACGATGCGCTGTGCCTCGGCCTGTGCGGTAGCGAGCATCTCGTCGCTCTGCTGCTTAGCCTTGGCTAAGATCTGAGCAGCCTCTTGATTTCCCTTTTCTACCCCTTCATGGTAGATCTTATCGGTGAGTTCCTTAATCTTGGAGTCCATCTATATGTAGTCTATGTTTTTTGCTTGCCTTGTAGAATACACCAGCAGCGAGTCTCTGCACAGGCGTCTACGCTTACGAGGACAAAGGTAATAATTTGATTTAAGAGTCACAACGATTTGACCCTCTAAATTGGGGTTGCACATTCCAGTGTCAAGTGCAATACGGTTATAAATGTAGGTGAGAAGACTTCGTAGGGAGTTTTATAGCCTTGTTTTTTACGTGGTCTATTGTTTTGTTGATTCTGAATATATCTGATTTCATCGTCAGAGATCTCGTCAAAGGATTTTCCCTTTGGTGATGTATTGCCGCATCAATCCATTCATATTTTCGATGAGAGGTTTGTCAGAAGAGCTGTAAGGTTTAGCAAAGAGTGCAGGGATATCTAGCGCCCGCTCTATAGACTTGAAGTAGGTGAACTCAGTCCCGTTATCAGTGGTGATGGAGCATATCTGCGCTTTACGAAGGCAAGCCTGCGATTGACCACCCTGACCAACTGTTTAGACCTAAAAGTCAAAAAGGATGCATCCCCTCAAAAGCAGGGATACATCCTTTTCTGTCTATTCTGATGGAAGAAGCCCTTTAGGGGCTTATGCTTCGTTCTTTACTTTACCACTACCTTATGGAGTGTGGTACCTTGGGCGTGACTCACTACTACCACATAGCTGCCACGGGGTAGCTGTGCGGGTAGGCTCTCCGCTACACATTGTCCCTCGAGGCTATAAACCACTACTCTCTCGTGATCTCCTTCGATTTGCAGCAGTCCCGAGGCATCTTGATAGAGCCTTGTAGAGCTCTCTTTGACTTGTGGAGCTGTTGCCCCAGAGAAGGAGCCACCAAAGGGTATAGTTTTGCTACTGTAGACATGGCAGCTAATCTTATTGACGTAGGTTGCATTGCGATGCAGGAAGAGTACCACCTTCAGATTCTCTTTCTTCCACGAGGGATCAAGGGCAATTTCTGGAGATTTATAATCGAAGGTCCCGTCAGCCTCGGGCATAATCTTAGTACCGATATTGCTCGTGTAGTAAGCTCTCACCATATGCTGGTGCAGATACTCTTCCCCTGTGCCTATACCTTTTTGGTCTTCTGCCTTCACGTTGTCTTCGGTCACGACAGCTGTAAGGTAGAGGTCGTCTGGGTCGGCGTCATAGAGAAGTTTCCCCTTTACCTCTAGAGTGGTCTTACCTTCAGGTAGGTCGTGGCATACGATATCTGAGATGAGCGCTCTCTCCTTCTCTTGAAGGAAGGGCTCCAGTAAATCGGCATCAGCCTTTTGATCTTTGCCAAAAAGCCGGTCCTTCGACACAAAGGCAAAGGCTCTACGCTCCGAAAGATAGGGAGCCCTATTGATGGAGAAATAGGGGAGCTGCGAAGGTGTGGGATACGGGACTTGCCCTAGGAGCGTAGCAAGCTCCTCGTTGCAAGCTTCTTTGGCAAAGGCGACCTCTTCACCACCCACGGGATATGCCACGCAAGAGACTTCGTAGCCCTTCGCCACTAGATCCTCTGCCATTTGATTGATCATAGCATTGTACCTCGGTGCATCGGGAGCACTCTCGGAGGTGTAGTACTCTACAAGTACCGACTTGCGCTCCACACTGCCCTTTTCAGTAGGATTGAAGGCATCAAATACCCACTTTATCATTCCTTTTTCGATTACCGACTGGTCGTTGATACTCAGCAATTCGACCGACCCCTTGGAGGTACCTTCTGGATAAGGAGGATGCGTCCAGGCAACCTCGCAAATCCCTTTTACAGGTACAGGGATCTCAAAGGGGGGATACTGCTTCTCGCGCATCCCGTAGTTAGCATGATGGTACTTCTCGAGGAAAGTCATACTTGTTATCTCCTTAAAGCCGATATTGCGAACTAAGATATCGTAGCGGAAATATTCTTTGCTAGTAAGGAGACTATAACGTGGCTGCTTAAGAGGATAAACTACATAATCGTAGTGCCCCTGGGGGTCGTCCACAAGTGCGTAAATGAGCGCCGAGCCCAACTCGAGAGGCTCCGTATCCTGCACCTGGCTGAAACTGTAGCTCTTCCCTTTCTCGTAATAGGCGGGGGATACGGCTACTAGATTGGCTTCTGGAAGACTATTCTCATTATCGCCATCGTATAATACAGGCGAGGATTTGCTCTCCTTCACGCTAGTGGCGGGGCAAGAGTATCCGACCAGCACAAGATCCTTTGCAGAGACCTTTTGCGGCTCATCCAGTAACACTTGATTGTATCCCTCTTGGAGAGTAACAGGCTGGCTCACCAGGATCTCTTGACTCAGGCCATTCGTATCGTCTTGCCTCACACGTGCTACGACCACGCGGGCGTCCGCAACCGCTTCGTCTACGACGCACTCGATCCCTTTGATCGTTATATCGTCAAAGAGTGGAAGCATAATATAAGGTGTAACTATGCCCTCAACGCCCTCTTCAAACTCCAGTGCTTGGTGAGTGAGAGACGGCTCGATAGAAGCATAGCCAAAACCTTTGACGAGGGGCACAAGGTTTACCGACGTCTCGCAAGCTACCCCTCTACCGAAAACATGCGGAGTCGTGCGAAGATCGAATAATTGCTTGATAGAGTGTGAGGAGGGCCATAGCCCTTGAGAAGGGTAGCCTGTCATAGCTTCCCCCTGAGCAAGAAGCACCAAGGGGGTAAATAAGAGAAGGCTAGCTATGCTCCTCCAAAGGTTGCTCATAGTTCTCATATCGTAAGTTCCAATTAGTTCCTTTCCTTATGGTGGGGATAGCGAGCTTGGCAACATAGGTAGAGTCTGCTACGCGATAGACCAATAGGCAAAAAAGCTACAGTCTCCTGGGCGAGTACTCTAGAGTACCATATGCGTCAAGCTCGCTAGTCTCTCTTTATCGTTTGAAGAGAGGTAAGGATTCTCTCAGACCATTGTGTTCTATTACTAGCAAGTAGTCTCCTTGCGAGAGGCTACGAAGGTCTACTATAGTGCCACTCCCAGTCAGTTGCAGTTCGCCCGTGATGGAGTATAGAGTCCATACAGCGGCATCACTTGTGCGAATGTAGACGAAGTCTGTAGCTGGATTAGGATAGATTACAACGGATGGATTACTTGCGAGTACCTTGTCGATAGCGGTTGTATCTCCTTCGTACTCTACAGTATTGTTGACGCTTCCTCTAAAGTCGTAGCAAGTCCAGTTTTTGTTTTTTGCTATGGTCACGTCGCTCACGAGGCATATGTTCTCTTCGTTATTCGCCTTAGTGTCGACGATGGTTATCTTTCCCATAGCGTTGGCTTCTCTTTGTGGGAGCGACTGCATCGTAGCGGTCATCTTTTCCCCTTTGATCGCATTGGTATGGCACACCACGGTCATAAGGAGAGGAGTCGCGGTGAAGTCTAGCTCTTGGAGCTGATTGTCTGCCACATTGAGGGTCTTGAGCTTTGAGTTATGAGCCAGGTCGAGCGAAGTGAGTCGATTGGCGTAGGCCATCAGTTCGCTGAGCTCGGGAAAAGCAGAGAGGTCAAGTGTGGAGAGCCTATTGCGGTGACACCAGAGACTGCTAAGTGCTGGACAGTCACCGAGCTGCAGCGATACGAGACCATTCTCGGAGCAGTCGAGAGTGGAGAGTTCTTTTTGATCGCTTAGTTCGAGCCTTTCCAGTTGGTTCTTCCCAATATATAGCTCCTCTATGGCAGGGCAGTTTTGGATAGTAAATTGGGCAAGTTTATTGGTGTGCAGCTCCACTTAGTTGAGGTTGGGGAGGTTCTTGAGGTGTGCTGCTGTCAGCTGCTGTCCGTTGCAGTCTAGCTCGGTGATATCTCCAGAGATAGAGATGGACTGCGACGTGATCGTGTAGAGGTAGCGTCCCTCTTCGTAGTCGCCTTGCTGATAGGCCTCTTTGACACCATTGAGTACGACTCCCTTGCTGTCTCCCAAGTTGAGGGCAATTTGTGCGCCAATCGGGAGCTCGGTCTTCAGTACGATGTTGATCTCTTCATTCTGAATATCGCTTTTGTGTAGCACCACCTCGTTGGACTTGAGAGGAATGGTGGCGGAGCCAGTAAGCTCTTCGAGGGAGAAGAAAGCGGGCTCGAAGGTGGCTTGCAGGGTAATGCTATCTTTGTCGGCGAAGAGTGATTTCTTGAACTTAAATATCCCCTCTTCCGAGGTGTAGTGATCATCCGCTATCACTTCTCCACTATTAGCATCTTTCCATATAATGGTGGGGTGGTGTGGCTGACCGCTGAAGTCGTACTCTGTCGCCATCTGCGAGAGGTCTATGCGTGTGCCGACAATGTTTTCCTCGGGGATAGAGTAGCCCGCTGGGGCATAGGTAAAGTTGTACTCTCCGTATTCGACGTTGGGGTTCTTGGGCGGAAGGCTGCTAAGCGGGAGCTGGTGCCCCGAGATATTGAGTCTCTTGAGCCCTTCGTTGTTGAGAGTGATCTCTCTTAGCCCAATGCCATTTTGTATACCTCCGTTTTGCCACCGGAAGAAGTTGATCTTCGTAAGACCAGTAAGGTTGATTTCCTTGATCTCTTTCTGGTCGGTTACCCACACATACTCCAGGTCGGGGTAGCGTGAGAGGTCGAGATCGGTATTGGCAAGAGTAGCGTAGGCTGGGCTATCTTTCTTCCAGTTCGACTGGATCATGATGTGCTTGAGCTGAGGGTGGTACCCTATCTTGAGCCGTGGGGCATCCTGAATGCTGATGTACTGGAGTTTGGGGCAGAGAGAGAGGTCTACCACACCATCTGTGGAGTGTGCTAGTGTGCCACCCTTGTACGACATATAGTAGAAGCTGAGAAGGTCGGGAGCATCTACCTTGCCTACACCGATGATGGAGCCAGACTCTTTGAAGCTGTTTTTGAAGCGCTCGATGCCTTCTGCTTCGAAGGAGACGACGCTATTCTTAGCAAGTGGCGTGGCATAGGTGTGGTTGATGGTTTGGGTAGCATCGGCGTCGACTTCAATAGTCTCGCTAGTGCCATCACCCCAGTCGATGGCAACGGATGCTTTACCACCCAGCTCGAAGGAGACCTCTGTGGCCCCCTCTTTGACAATGATTTCAAAGGGATGGGTGATGCTTTGGGCATGGAGGGAAAGGATCCCAGCGATGCATGCTAGAAGAAGGGTAATTATCTTTTTCATAAGCGTATAACTAGTAAGTTTTGAATGGGGGCTTAGATTGGAAGGTGCTAATGCACATCTTCGACCTAGGTGAGACAAATATAATGCTTTTTCTAGACATAGGATCATCGGTACAGTGATTTTTCAGGGCTGACGCATTATATACAATGAACTCATCGACCTCTCTACTCCTCGCTTGTCGCTCATGTGCAGCTCCTGATAGAGCGATTATGATGCATCAGCCCTAGCAGGATAAATTCAACGCTGGTTCGCTACAATAATTTAGAGCTGGCTACATATCAAAACGACACTATGTCGGGGAAAAGTGATCTCCACGTGGATATTTCGAAATCTCCACGTGGATATTTTTTCTTTTCCACGTGGGAAAGAAAAAATTCCTCGGAGGAATCAAATGAAACTTCGGAGGAAATGAATGACGCCCACGTAGAAAATAAAGAATCTCCACGTGGAGATTGTCCTCTTCCTGAAAAAAGTACACAGTTGGGAAGGTGTTACTGAGATGATACACGGGTTGTTTTTGTTAATCCTGTGAGCGTTCTCATCTGTTAGTTTTGCTCCTGCTAGGGTACACGACTTGTCGTCGTCTTTACTGCGGAGGTACACAAAGATAGGTCTTTGTTGGGAGTTAAGCGGCATGAGCTCGGAGATTTGAGGCTCAGAGCTTTGGGAGAATTGTTCTTAGCTATCTGGTTCTTAGAGGGTTGGGTGGTTAGAGGGTTGGGGTAATTTGGTATGAGCATCTGCATCGGAGTCTTCTTGTTGATGGCTCGATGAGGTCGCGCTGTGTTATAGAGAGCAATCGTTTGAGAGAGGATCTCTCGAACTTGATCTATGGGCTTATCCTCGAAGTTGTAAAGCCAGTCGTTCTTGATGATCCCGTTAAGTCGCTCAGCCATAGCGTTGTGAAGGGGGTTTCCGGTCTGGGTGACGCTGGTTACGATGCCTAGGCTGGCCTCGTAGTCCGTCATCTGCTTGGAGACATATTGACAGCCTCGGTCGCTATGGAAGATGAGCCCTTTGAGGTCAAAGCCATGCTTCTGATAGAAGTCAACGGTCTGTCTTAGTGCGTTGTAGGGACCCTCTGTGGAGAGCGTGGGCTGCAGGTCAAAGCCGGTGATGATGCGGCTATAAGCGTCCATCGTCAGGGAGAGATATGCGAAGCCCCCTAAACATTTGACGTAGGTTATGTCTGAGACGGTGAGCCGGCAATGGTCGGTGGCTATGTACTTAGGGGTGGTGTTCAGGTGGTCTTGGAAGCCGTGATTGACCACTCCCTTGGTCGTCTGGGGTGGACGCTTGCGCTTGCGACTTCTTAGTAGCATATCGTTGGCTCCTAACACTTTGTAGAGCCAGTCTCGACCTACTTGGAAGGTCCCTTTGAAGTATTCGTTGGCACACTGCTGGATGGTGTCTACGCCTGCTTTGGGGAGCTGACCGCGCACATACTGGCAATAGTGTAGGACGGAAGCTACTTTGACATCTTCGTCTTGCTCGGTGAAGGTGTGCTTGTAGTAGCCTTTGCGGCTGACTTCTAACAGCTGACAAAGGTAGGTTATGGAGAGCTTTTGATCTCTCTCTTTGGCGGACTCAAGCTGTCTCACGGCTGCAAATCGGTCTTTTTTTTTAGATCAATGTGGTAGCGATTCAAGACCACTTCGAGTAGTGTCTTGTTGACTAATGCCTTGCTCTCAGCCTGGAAGAGGGCTGCTTTGAGACGAGCGTTTTCACGCTTGAGTTCTGCGTACTCTGGATCTACGTCTTTGTTCTTGTTTGTCTTGCTCATAGTGCTACTGGTGCTTTGGTTGGGTAACTCTACATCAAAGGTACGCAACCAATTTCGAATGGTGCGTGTGGTAATGCCGTAGCGCTGGCTGGTGGTGGCAATGCTGTCACCGGTGGCTAGGAGGTCGTCAATGACTCTCCACTTGAAATCTAGGGGATATCCCTTTCGTCCTAGTTTACTTTTTTCTTGTTTCATAGTTGTTGGGGTTGGCTTCCCCAACTGTGTACTATTTCAGGAGAGGACAGATTTGAGATTTTCCACGTGGATATTCGAGAAAGGAGGGAATCGGACGAATTCCCCCGTAAAGATATGTAAACAGGGATTAGAGGTTAGAGATTAGAGATTAGGGCGGACACATTATATATAGTAACCTCATCTAAGCCTAGCTTGTGGCTCATATCTAGCTCCTGAAAGAGCGATTATAATACGTCAGCCCTGAGTTTTTTTTTTGCGCATACACATTGGGTAGCTAGATACTATCCGTGCCTCCCTACAGATCGCTACACGTCAGGTTTTGACACAACGTCACTTGTCAGATTTCCTCACGTGGGGATTTCCAAATAGCCACGTGGAAAATGTCAAATCCCCACGTGGCTATATCGTGTCTGATAGTCTCTGCCCTGTCCTCTTCCTGAAAATGGTACAGATTAGAATGCGCTAGACTAGTTCTCTCTCTCAGTACTTCAAAATAAAAATTAGCCTAGAAGGTAGTCAGCTGCTCAGAGATGAAACTTGGTTGGCCGTTAGATCAAAAAAATATATCTACCTTCGTGGAGGTCGTAAAGAACTTGGCGAATGCTACACATCTAACTAATAATCTCAATAGCACACCTATGCCTAGAAACATTACTCTATTCACGCTCCTACTTGGAGCCCTCCTCTGTCCCAGCATCACGAAGGGACAAGCCTATCAGCTCTCCAAGATCTCTGGCACTAGAGACAACAAAGAGGAGATCTATACGTACTACTACTCGGATCGTCTCCTCGACTCGATCACCACCCAGCAGGAGGGAGCGTGGATGCTCAAGGAGGTCCCTGAGTACGATGCCTCTAAGCGACTTGTCAAGCTTGACGAGTGGCAGTTTAGTAACTATAAGAAGCAGTGGTACCTAGCTAATCACTACGACTATAAGTACAATGCCCAGGGTCTCCTCACAGGTTACTCCAAGAGTGTCTACTATGGTGCAGACCTCACGCCACTCGAAGACTATGAGTACAGTTACGATGAGCAGGGACGCAAGAGCTCCGTCGAGGTCTACGACTATAGCCGAGATATGACTATGCGCCGTATAGAGTATAGCTATACTGAGCAAGGGCTGCTCAGCCGTCTCTCTGATTACAAGGTGCTATCCTCCGAAGGCCTAACTGAGGCCATACGGAGTGACTACAGCTATACCGCAGAGGGTCAGCTCACAGAGATCAAAGTCTATACACGACAAGGCTCTACGCTCCAGCTCGATAAGACCAAACGCTATCAGTATGATGCTGATGGCGCTTGCAGCAAAATGGAAGTCTATGAGGTAGGTATTGACTTTCCGACGGTTATCTATAAATACACTTCCGACAAGACGCTACTTCAAGAGGACTGCCTGCCCTATGGCTTCCCGCAGAGCTACTTCCCTGAGACGCCCGTAGATCGCTATGCTCGTCTCTCTGAGCAGATTCTGCTCCTAGACATTAACAAGAAGGAAAATGAGCATGCCAACTATACGTACAGCTATGAGCGGCTGGAAGCACCCGTGACAGACTACACCATCTCGTGGACTACCACGCTCCAGTCTGGCACACCAGGCTACATCGGTATCGCCTCTACAGAGCCCTTTGATATAGATTGGGGTGATGGCAACTATGTCTCTTATGAGGCTGGCGACTTTGCCCAGATTACTAAGCGCAAGGAGGGAACCATCAAGGGGCAGCAGATACGCATCAAGGGCAATCCTCAGGCTATTACGAAGCTCAATCTAGCGCAGCAGGGAGTCTCTCAGATAGATCTCAAAGCCCTAACAGCACTCAAGGAGCTTTACCTCACGGAAAACAAATTATCTGCCATAGACCTCAGCAGTCAGACCGCTCTGCTACAACTTTATATCGATAAGAACGACATAAGCTCGCTCGACCTCTCGGCTCAAAAGGAGCTGACACTCCTGAGAGCCAATGGCAACAAGCTCTCGACACTAGAGCTGTCTCACACCCCCCAGTTGAAGAACCTAGTCCTATCTGACAATGAACTGAACCAGCTAAATGTCCAGAGTCTTACAAACCTAGAGGAGCTACAAGCGGACAATAATAAGTTGACAGAGCTAGACATTACTAAAAACAGTCAGCTCACAGACTTAGACCTAGACTTTAACCAGCTCACATCTCTAGATCTACAGCACAATGCGGAGCTCACTTGGTTATATCTCGAGGGCAATCAGATCGCTCAGGTAGACCTCTCGGCGCTAAAGGCACTCCGCAACCTAAACCTTGCTGCCAACGCTCTGACATCCATTGACCTAAGCCATAATACGAGCCTGATAGAGCTCATACTCAATGGTAACCAGATCGGTCAGTTAGACATTGCTCCTAATGCTTCGATCTCTAGACTACATGTTGCCGCCTGTGGATTGAGTATCCTAGACGTCACCAAGCAGCAGCGTCTCTCTACCTTAGAGGCTAGCGACAACATGTTGGAGTCAATCGACCTAAAGGTCAATGAGCGACTTAAGATCCTAGAGCTCTCAGGCAATAAGCTACAGACGATAGATCTCTCGAAGAATGTCAAGCTAACGAAGCTCTATCTCGATAACAATCAGTTTGCACAGCTCACTCTCTCGGGGCTACCTAAGCTCATCATTGTATCGCTCCACCACAACCCGCTAGCAGCTGATCAGCTCGATGCGATCTATGAAGCTCTGCCAGACCTCAGTGCTATAGCGGTCGATCCAGACATCAAGGATCACAAGAAGCTCCTAGTCTATGCGACTCCAGGGGCAGCCACAGCTCATCACGCCACAGCTACGGAAAAGGGGTGGCTTGTCGAGCCCGAGATACCTGAGGGGATCGATATCGTCTCAACCCGTGCTGATGAGCGCATCAAGCTCTATCCTAATCCAGTGACAGATTACCTCTGCATAGAGGGCGCTACGCAGCAGACTCTAGTGGCTCTCTACACATTTGACGGGCAGATCGTCCTGCAGGCAGAGACAGATGCTCAGGGTACCGCACGACTAGTTCTTGGAGACCTCCCTAGTGGCTACTACTACCTGCAGATCGCTGGTCAAATGCACAAGGTGATCGTGACACACTAGTTCGATCACTCATAGGCGCCTCATGGATCAACAGAGAGGACGTGTCATCAGATAGGTCCTCTTGCTGTATCTAGTCATAGGGTGTGCTGGCATAGAAGAGCGATGCAACCATACTCACGTGGATATTTTCAAATGCCTTGGTAGAGAAAAAAGATTTTCCACGTAGGGGAGAAACATTTCCTCCGAAGTTTCGTTTGATTCTTCCGAAGTTTTATTTCTTCTCCACGTGGGAAATCTTTCTTTTCCACGTGAGAATTTTCGATTTCCTACGTGGGGAACAGTTTTCTCGCTTTGTCGTTTCAGTTTTTTGTCGGACAGGAGTCAATACAAAAAAGAAGTCTTGGTAAGAGTCCACAGCTCTTTCCAAGACTTCTGCGTTGTTTGTGATGGAGATGCGGCTAGATCTGTAGCTTGTAGCGCCCATCGGGCTGGAGCGAGACGGCGCCCTCGCTCTCGAGGAGGAAGAGTCGGAAGCTCACCTCGTCGACCCCCATGAGCGTCTGGTCACAGAAGGCATCGATCGAGAGCCCATCACCGCTCTCGATGAGTAGGTCGAGGAGAGAACGCGTCTCAGGCTCTAGGCGAGCACGCAGAGCATTGAGCTTGCTCTCGTGAGACATGGAGCCGACGGCACTGCGCGCCTCATGGTCGGGCTTGTGCCACTCGAGGTCTTCGCAGAGGTGAGCAGCAGAGGTGATGAGCTTGGCGATGTTGTTGTAGATAAGGTTGTTGCACCCTTCGTTCTCACGATCTGAGGGACGACCTGGGAGTGCGTAGACGGTCCGGTCGTAGTCAAAAGCTTGGTGCGCTGTGATGAGCGACCCGCCACGCTCGGCAGACTGACCGACGAGGGTCGCCTGCGTGAGCCCCGCCACGATACGATTGCGCAAGACGAACTGATGTCGCTGTGGCTTGACACCCGCTGGGTACTCGGAGAGCAGAGCGCCACCGTGGGTTACGATATTGCGAGCGAGGTTGCGGTGATTGCTCGGATAGATCATATGAAGCCCGTGAGCCAGCACGGCAGCGGTGGGCAAGCCCGCCTGCAGCGCTGCTTTGTGTGCGACAGCGTCTAGCCCGAGTGCCAGACCGCTGACGATGGTCACGCGGTCGGTTACGTTGGGCAGGTGACTGATGATCGCCTGCAGATCCTCGACGCCATGCTGCGAAGGCTTGCGCGTGCCGACGATGCTGAGCGTCTGCTCCGCATGAAGTGGTGCTAAGTCGCCTAGGTAAAAGAGTATCAGCGGCGCATCGGCACACTGAAGGAGTAGGGGTGGGTAGTCGGCATCGTAGATGCTGACCATTCGTATGCCTAGGTCGGCTGTGTGTTGGAACTGAGCTTGTGTTTCCTCGAGCTTAGCCCGATCTCGCAGGAGCGGGTAGAGATGCGTGTAGATATGTCCGTTGAGCCTTGCCAGAGCTTGTGGATCAGCCCATAGTGCTGTGGCTGATCCAGCAAACTCTATCAGATGGCGAGCGAGCTGTAGCGATACGCCCTTGAGCTGTGTCAAGGCGTAGATACAGAGATGCTCACGGCTTATCTCAGGCATTGGCTAGCTGGTCTACTCCTAGCTGGGGCTACTGCTTAGCGAGCCACTCGTAGCCGTTGCGGAAGAACTGTATCCACGGAGAGACTTGATCCTCCTGGCGACGCTCCTCGGGGTAGAAGCCACACTGCCAGGTGAGCGTAGCACGCTCTGGGTGAGGCATCATAGCTAGGTGACGGCCATCGCTACTGCAGAGCGCTGCGATGCTGCGCTCGGAGCCATTGGGATTACCTGGGTAGGTGTCGTAATGGTAGCGCGCTGCGATCTGCTCATCAGGTATCGTGGGGCAGACGAAGCGTCCCTCGCCGTGAGCCACCCATACTCCGAGCTGACACCCCTCGAGACCTTGTGTCAAGATAGCGCCCGTGTCGGCTATGTCTACGGTTAGGAAGTTGGACTCAAACTTGTGCGAAGCGTTGTGCTCCAGCTTGAAGAGGCTTTTGCCCTGAGCATCCTTGCCGAGGAGACCCAGCTGAGCCATGAGCTGACAGCCGTTGCAGATACCGAGTGAGAGTGTGTCGGGACGTGCGTAGAAAGCTTCGATAGCTTTGCGAGCACGCTCGTTGTAGAGAATGCCCGCAGCCCAACCCTTAGCAGAGCCTAAGACATCGGAGTGCGAGAAGCCACCGCAGTAGACGAGCATACGCACGTCGGCTAGGTCTGTACGTCCCTCGATGAGGTCGGTCAGATGAATGTCCTCCACGTCAAAGCCTGCGAGGTGCAGTGCGTAAGCCATCTCACGCTCACCGTTGGTTCCGTTGTCACGTAGGATAGCCGCTTTGATGCCTGAAGCCTTCGTGCGATGAGGCTCTAGACCGAGACCCGCGTAGGTGCCAGCGAAAGCGTGCGGGAAGCGCCACTGTACAGGCTGCTTGCCTAGGTTCTCGTAGCGGCTCGTTGCTGGAGCTTCGCCACTCTGGAAGCAGTCTAGCAAGTAAGACTTGTTTGCCCAGCACTTGCGCGCAGCATCGATGTCGATCTCGTACGTTTTGCTCTCCTTATGGATCATCAGCAGGCGAGACTCTGTAGGTGCGCCGAGGTCGGCATAAGCGATCTCATACTCTTCGAGGATACGCTTTGCCTGCTCTGCCTTAGAAACCTGTAGGATGATGCCTGGGTTCTCACTGTAGAGTGCCGTGACGAGGTCCACATTGGAGAGCTCATCGAGACAGATCTCAGCACCGCCATGAGTGTTGGCGAAGCACATCTCCAAGAGCGTTGTGACCATACCGCCTGCCGATATGTCGTGACCAGCGAGGACTAAGCCCTTATGGATCAACTCCTGAACGGCCTCAAAGGCGGTGGCGAAGTAGTCGGTATCGCCGACTGTGGGGAAGCTATCACCCAGCTGTCCCAATGCTTGTGCCAAAGCTGAGCCACCGAGTGCCATCGGAGCAAAGCTAAAGTCTATGTAGAGCAGACGGCTCTGCTTAGCAGCCTTGAGCTCAGGCGTTACGATACCCCTGACGTCGCTCACGGGAGCCGCTGCGGTGATGATCAGTGTGCCTGGGCTCATCACCTGCTTTCCGTCGGGATACTTCTGCGTCATAGAGAGTGAGTCCTTGCCCGTCGGGATATTGATCCCTAGATCTATAGCAAACTCACTACAAGCCTGCACCGCCTCATAGAGACGTGCGTCCTCGCCCTTGTTGCGACAAGGCCACATCCAGTTTGCACTGAGCGAGATGCCACGTATGCCACCCTCGATGGGAGCGAAGACAATGTTCGTCAGAGCCTCTGCGATAGCCATACGAGAGCCAGCACCAGCATCAATGAGTGCGACCTGAGGCGCATGCCCAACGGCAGTAGCCATACCACTCTTGCCGTCGTAGTCTAGTGCCATAGCACCGAGGTCGGAGAGCGGTAGCTGGAGCGCACCGACACACTGCTGCTGTGCCACACGACCCGTCACGGAGCGGTCCACTTTGTTGGTCAACCAATCCTTAGAGGCGACCGCTTCGAGGGTCAAGACTTTGTCTAGATATTCGCGCCACAGCTCTTTGTCATAGCTTACTGGGGCAAACTTGTGAGCGACCGTCTCGTCTTCCATAACCGTCTTGGGCGACTGTCCCAGCAGGTCGGACACGGCTAGGTCGATGGCTGCGCGTCCCTCCCGCTCTGTACTAAAGAGGAGACGCTCATCATCGGTCGTCTCGCCTACCTTATATATAGGACTACCCTCACGTCGTGCTATCTGCTCCATCTGCGCGTACTCACGCTCCTGTATGAGCAGACCTACACGCTCTTGGCTCTCATTGCCGATGATCTCTCTAGCGGAGAGCGTCGGGTCGCCTACGGGTAGTGCGTCAATGTCGATACGTCCTCCTGTCTCCTCGATGAGCTCTGTGAGACAGTTCAGGTGTCCGCCAGCACCATGGTCGTGGATGCTCACGATCGGGTTGTCGCCCTGCTCGCTAATGGCGCGAACCACGTTGAGAACACGCTTTTGCATCTCCGGGTTGGCACGCTGTACCGCATTAAGCTCTATACCGCTACTGTACTCGCCCGTAGCAACAGAGCTGACGGCACCGCCACCCATACCGATGCGGTAGTTGTCGCCACCGAGTAGCACGACCGTCTCGCCAGGCTGTGGGGTCTCCTTCTTAGCATCCTCTTGGGGAGCGTAGCCCATACCGCCCGCCAGCATGATCACCTTGTCGTAGCCGTAGAGCGTACTGTCGGCACCCTCCTGATGCTCGAAGGTAAGTAGCGAACCATTGATCAATGGCTGTCCGAACTTATTGCCAAAGTCGCTAGCTCCGTCACTCGCTTTCGTCAGGATCTCTTGCGGAGACTGGTAAAGCCAAGGACGTGGATCTAGCTTGGCGGGGCTAAGCTTCTGATCCTTCTCTAGGCGTGGGTAGGAGGTGATGTAGACGGCACTACCTGAGAGTGGTAGCGACCCCTTGCCACCGCACATGCGGTCTCGGATCTCACCTCCCGAGCCTGTCGCTGCTCCGTTGAAGGGCTCGACCGTCGTGGGGAAGTTGTGCGTCTCAGCCTTTAGTGCCAAGACTGTGTTGCGCTCCCGTAGTGTAAAGAGCGAAGGCTCCGTCGCGCTCGTTGGCGCAAACTGCCAGACGCGTGGACCCTTGACAAAAGCCACATTGTCCTTGTAAGCCGATACGATGCCGTTGGGGTTCTCCTTGGAGGTTTGCTTGATCATCGCAAAGAGCGAATCGTTTTGTCGCAAACCGTCGATGACGAAAGTGCCGTTGAATATCTTGTGGCGACAATGCTCCGAGTTGACCTGTGAGAAGCCGAAGACCTCAGAGTCTGTCAGCGGACGACCAATGCGTGCCGAGACGCTCTGTAGGTAGGCTATCTCCTCCTCGCTTAGGGCTAGTCCCTCCTCTTCGTTGTACGCTGCTAGATCCGTTATCTCACGGATCGGCTGTGGCTCAGCGGTCATAGCGAAGCTCTCCTGACCTAGCCCCTTGTAGATCGCTTGGAGCATCGGGTCATAGTGCGGTTTCGCTTCGTGGGTACGTGTGAGCTGCTCGATACGGTCGATGCCAGAGATGCGCATGTTTTGAGTTATCTCCACAGCGTTGGTACTCCATGGAGTCACCTGCGTAGGACGAGGTCCCACAAAGGTCCCCTCGAGCTGAGACTCGGGAGCCAGCTGCGCTCCGCCAAAGAGCCACGAGAGACGCTCGCAGGTCTCCTCGCTGAGTGCTGAGGTATGTGAGACTGCATAAATCGTATCACCAAGGACAAAGTAACTAATCATAGCGGGTTGTGTATAATGGGTCTGAAACTACTTACGTGCAAATGTACGGAAATTAGCGTTGAGGGCAGCGGTTTAGACATATAGTTGCCCAGCTTCGTTGAGCGTGGGAATGTGTGTCGAGTTGTCTTGCTCGAGGCAGAGACGTAAGCTCTCGGGGTAGCCACGCTGTATCAGACGCTGGTTGTGATCGCAATTGTAGAGGTAGTCGTAGAGATGCGCCCGGTGCTGGCGGTAAAGCTCTAGCGCCGTGCGGCTGCTATCGGTGAGTCGGTAGGTGGCACCCAGCTCCTCTAGCTTGTCTAGGAGCGCAGCACCGTAGAGCGTGTCTTCGATGCAGAAGCTGTTTTGCCAACCAGAAGCGAGTACCGTCACGGCACGTCCCGAAGCTTGGCAGTGGCGCGCCACGGCGGTGAGATTGCTAAAGGCGCCTACGATGATCTCCGCTGCGCCAGCCTCCCGAGCTGCGTGAATGGCTTGGGTGCCGTTGGTCGTCGTGAAGACGATGCTACGTCCGCCGATCCGCTCAGCTGTAAATTCGGAGGGATCGTTGCCTAGGTCAGCCCACGGGCAACGCATCGCATTGCGCTCGGCAGCTACCACGTAGCCCTTGCCGAGAAAGCTCTCCGCCTCATCGGTCGTCGCCACGGGTATGATCTCCTTAGCGCCATGATCAAAGGCTGCCACCATCGAGGTGCCAGCACGCAGTATGTCCACAACGACCACTACGCTGTCCTCCTGATGGTAGTAGGGGTAGAGTGCGGGACACGGACAAATATCAAAAGTTACTTCTCTCATAAGTGTGTCTGCTCGTTTATAGTTTAATGATGACCTCCTCGGAGTCTAAGTCTAGCAGTCGCATCACTCTAGCGATGCGATCGATGAGGGCTTGCGTATTCAACGTCGCATTGATACAAATGCAGTCATCAGCAATGTCGCTCGTTTCCTTATAGCAATCCTTATTATCTATTGTCTTGTAGAGGTGCCTATAGCTTACCGGCTTTGACTTTAAATCCTTCCAAAGGATTAGAGCATCGGCTCTCCCAAGAACCTCTTTTTGATTGTCAAACAAGATACTCTTGGCCTGAGGGTGTTGATCGAAGAGATTCTTGAAAAAAAGAAGTAAGAGCGTCCTCCAAGACTTGACTTCAACTGTACTTCCAAATAGCACGACCGCTTTCGGCTTGCGCCCCGTGAGGATCGTCGGATCAGACTCCAGTGGGTAGAAGAGTGTCTCTGTTGCCTGCTTGTTGGCGTCCCTCCAATTGTTAGCTAGCTTGTACTCATCGGGCAGTGAGAAGGTGTCTAAGAAGAGACTGATCATACGATCTTGATGGTCGAGGATGCTTTCCTCACACCACTGCTCATACTGACAGATGTCATGGCTGTATCGTATGGTCGAGGTGGCGAGTCTTGACTTCTTGTCGGCAAAAGACTTATTGCCCATCTCACTATTGAACTCCGTGAGTATCAGGTTGCCGATATTGTGCAGATAGTGCTGATGTACCTCCTCAGCCTTCTCCTCGCCCAGCTCGGAGCGCCACACCTCGTTGAGCGTCTGTGGCATAATGTGCTCGATGGTGACAGCCTTGTCCTTAAAGGGTACCGCTACCTTTGTGTGTTGCTCCTCCATCTTGCCTAGGATGAACTTGCTGTATTTATTTAGTCCTTTGTAAAAAGCGATGCGCTCCAAGGTGTCTCGCACCTCCTTGTCATTGGGAAAACGTAGGTGGTAGAACTGGTTGGCTAAAACATCCATGAGCGATGTCTGCTGGTTCGCTACGGCTGGAAGATAAGAGGTCAGTAGGGGAATGTTCATATTCTCCCCAATCGTCAAGCTTAGGACACGCCGACGGATCAGGTAGGTACGTATGCTCTCTAGGGTTTCTATCAGCAAGGCACCACTGATGGTGGTCGCTGGAGCCTTGGCTTGATACATATGCAGTAGCTCTAGGACTACAGGCTTAAAGGCTTCGCTCGTGATGTCTTCGAAGATGTTGCACAGGAGCTCTCGGATCGTCTCGCTGTACGAGGTCGCGTCCTCGTAGTGCGATGGGTCTATGATGCTTAGGTAGCATGGCACATAGGACTGTATATCCTTTATAAAGGCGTCTCGGCTGGTGAAGGTCTGCTCGACGAACCCTTTGAACTGGTAGTAGAGCTCTTTGGTGTTGTTGTCGTTGACCACCTTGTAGGGCTTCTTGTCTCGGCACTGGAGGTAGTCACGAAAGAACTTAGAGAGATAAGCTTCTCCCAGTGGCTGCTCTATCTTAGGCTGCCACTCCTTATCGTAAGTTTTCGTCTGCTCCTTGCTAGGCATCCCGAGTAAGATGTAGTTGCGGATAAGGTCCGATAGGGTGAGTGGCTTGCCGAGCGAATTAAGCGTCTCAAAGATAACCTGTGGGTCCTCGCCCTTGTAGGGTCTCTCATCAAGCAGGATGGTGACCACGTTGATCCGCTGCAGAGCTGTGATGAAGTGCCGTATGGTAAGCCCCTCGATCTGTAGCTTAGGAGTCAAGAGCTTGATGAAAAGCTTGTAGGCATCGGTTACCTTACCTGGGACTCGCTCCTCGTCGCCTCTCACCAATGCTCGATAAGCATCGAAGTCTGCCGTGACCTGCTTGAGCTTGACATGATCTTCAAACGAGGAGTTGCTACTCGTTAGCAATGTATTGGTCATGTCAGCCCTCTCTTGTGGATCTGTGGAGAGGTCGCGCAGAGCGATGCAGAAGAGGAGTGAGGTGGTGAGGCGTTGCTGTCCGTCGATGATGACATTGAGATTGATAAAGGAGCCCGTCGGCTCCGACTTGTAGACGAGCGTTCCGAAGAAGTGCTCTTGCTTATCCTTCTGCTTGGGGTCTAGCTCGGAGTGGACGAGTCGCATGACATCATCGAAGAATCGATATATCTGCTCCTTCTCCCAGGAGTAAGCTCTCTGGTAGGGAGGTATGAAGAATAGCGCCGTGTTGGGGCTAAGAGCGTTAAAAATGGAAGTATCTGAGGCCTTCATCGGATGGAATTAGCGAATTGGTAGGGGAGTAGGTCGTATTGTCAAAGCCCTCCACGAGTGAGGCAGAGATGCTCAGTGGAGGGCTTTGCTTAGCGTGCTGCTTGTAGCTTGAGTAGCTTAGCGCAGCGTGTGATTACTTGCGGAAGGGGGGCTTGACCACCTTCGCCTCTAGGTTGCGCTTGCGGACGGCGATGTAGATCTTGCTGTCTATCTTGCTGTACTCCGTAGAGACGTAGCCCATACCAATGCCCACTTTGAGTGCGGGAGACATAGTACCAGAGGTGACGACACCGATCTTCTCGCCAGCCTCGTTGACTATGTCGTAGTGCTGACGGGGGATGCCCTTGTCGACCATTTCGAAAGCGACGAGCTTGCGTGTCAAGCCCTCAGCCTTCTGCTTGAGCAGAGCCTCACGACCTACTAGGTCGGGTTTATTGTCCGTGAGCTTGGTGATCCAGCCTAGGCCACTCTCCAGTGACGTGTGCTGATCGTCGATGTCATTGCCGTAGAGGCAGAAGCCAGCCTCCAGACGAAGCGTGTCACGTGCACCCAGACCAGCCGGCATGATGCCCTCGGGCTTGCCAGCCTCAAAGATAGCGTCCCAGATCTTGTCTGCATATTGAGGGAAGAAGTAGAGCTCGAAGCCGCCGCAACCCGTGTAGCCCGTGTTGGAGATGATCACGTTGGGGCAGTCTGCGAAAGTGCCCACCTTAAAGTGGTAGTAGGGGATGTCGAGCAGGTTGATGTCCGTCAGACGCTGTAGTACTTGTGTAGCCTTGGGGCCTTGTACGGCTAGCTGTCCGATCTTTGCGGAGCCGTCCTCTAGGTCAGCACCCATATCGTTTTGCTTGAGGCACCATGCCCAGTCCTTGACGACGTTAGCAGCGTTGGGGACGAGCATGTACTTGTTCTCTTCGTAGCGGTATACGAGGAAGTCGTCTAGGAGTGTACCCTGCTCTGTCGTGAAGCAGCTGTACTGTATCTGCCCCACTTCTAGCTTGGAGGCATCGTTGCTAGATACTTTCTGGAGGAATTCGAGAGCCTTCGGTCCCTTGACCCAAAACTCTCCCATGTGTGACACGTCAAAGACGCCGACGCCGTTGATCACATTCATATGCTCCTCAAGGATCCCCGTAGGATACTCGATAGGCATATTGTAGCCTGCGAAGTCGTGCATCTTAGCACCCAGTGCTATGTGTCGATCTGTAAATGGAGTAGTCTTCATAATGGTATGATGTTATTGATTGATCTGTATTGAATTAGTGAGCTAAGCTCGTTCGCTCCCCAAAGATAGTGAAAATGGAGATACTAACCTTTTAGGAACAAGTCCATATAGCGAAATGTATATGCAACGATGATCTGTGTCATGCTTTTTGTGCGATGAAGACCTTTTAGGATAGAAACTGCCGAAGTGTATGTGTCACACATCGTTAACATCTTTGGAGTACCTTTGCGGGTGAAATCAATCATCTCAAACTCGTATGAAACATCTTACTAAGCTCGTCTTACTTATCATTACCCTTGCATTTACCGCTTATCTAAATGCTCGGTTGAATGCTCAGGAGCCCTTTACACAAGAGGTGCGCGGAGAGGTCATCTCCACACTCCCTGACGATACGATTGTTGGAGCCTCAATCGTATTAGTCGGTAGTGATCCACTCGTAGGGACAACGACAGGTGCGGATCAGAAGTTCTCTCTACGGCTACCAGTCGGTCGTTGCTCCTTGCAGATTAGTTGTGTAGGCTATGAATCACAGGAGGTAGACCTCCTCGTTGTAGCGGGCAAGCAGAGCGTGCTTCATATAGCTTTGACACCATCTGATACCAAGCTCGATGCCGTGGTCGTGACAGCTCCGTATGACAAGAGTACTCCTACGAATAGACTCAGCTTGGCTGGAGCGCGTAGCTTTAGCGTTGATGAGGCGTATCGCTTCGCTGCTTCTCTAGGTGACCCTGCTCGTATGGTGCGTAGCTTTGCTGGCATCATGCCTGTCAACGACTCTCGCAATGATATCATCATACGAGGTAATTCGCCCGTTGGGGTGCAGTGGATCCTAGATGGTATCGAGATTAGTAACCCCAACCACTTTAATACAGGTGTCGGTATGACTGGTGGACAGGTAAGCTATCTGAATACCAATCTGCTGACCAACTCGGACTTTCACCTGAGTGCTTGGCCAGCCCCTTATGGCAATGCACTCTCAGGCATCTTCGACTTGCATCTGCGTCAGGGAAATCTAGAGCGACATGAGTTTTGGATACAGTCAGGCTTCACTGGACTAGAGCTAGGTGCTGAGGGGTACCTGCGTAAGGGGAGTCAATCGTCTTACCTTGCTTCTTATCGCTACTCAGTTCCTGACATCATGCATGCTCTAGGCTTTAAGATGCCAGTGGTGCCACGCTATCAAGACTTCACGACGAAGCTCCACTTCGACCTAGGGCATGGGCATACACTCTCTTTCGTTGGACTATTTAGCAAGAGTCATATAGGTTTTGCCACAAACGAACTAGGAGACAATTTTGAATATGCCGACTACGACTTTAGTAAGCTTTCTTTCGCACAGCGCATAGCAATCAATTCGACAGCTTACATTGCAGGGCTGACACATAGCGTACAATTTTCTTCTCGCACGTCACTCCGTACGCAGCTCTCCTTCGTACGCTCTGATACTGGTATGCCTGTTGATACGATGAACCTCCAAGGGGACAAGCAGAATCCTCAGTGGCATGTCATGTGGTCGGAGGCTGCACAGGAGAATAGGTGGTCGCTTCACTCAGATCTTACATGGCATCCCAGTCGGGAGGGGCTACTCGTGGCAGGCATCAGAGGTGATCTCTTTGATGCGCACTATATGGAGCAAACGGCTGATAGCACCTTCGCTCAAGGCGTGCGAACGATTGCTGAGGAGAGTCCGCTCTATGGCTTAATCCGAGCCTATGGACAGTATCGTCATCGTCTGGGAAGTTACTGGACAGCCACATTGGGGCTACATGGTATGTATCTTACGATCAATGATCGCTATGCTGTCGAGCCCCGTATGGGCATGCAGTATCAGCCAGCTCGCTCTCACACCATCGGTCTTGCTGCGGGGCTGTATAGTCAGATGCTCCCTCGCTCCTTCTACTTCATACGGCACTATACGCCAGAGGGTATAGAGTATCGCAATAAGCAGGTCGACTTCACACGCAGTGCGCAGGTGGATCTCTACTACGACTGGGCTTTTGCGCCCAACTGGCATGCTAAGATAGAGGGATACTATCAGGAGCTATACAGGGTGCCAGTGGTCAATGACCCAAACTCTATATGGACACTCCTAGAGATAGGAGGTGCTGGACAAAACTACATAGAGCGTCAGAGCGATCTAGTCAATAAGGGACGTGGTAGAAACTACGGTGTAGAGCTTACGGTGGAGAAGTTTTATAGCAACAACTACTACCTGCTCTTCAACGCATCACTCTACAGCTCGACCTATACGACAGGATTTCAGAAAGAGTGGTGGAGTACTGTCTTCGATGGTCGATACCTTGTCAATATGACGGGTGGATATGAGTGGAAGCTACCGAAGCACTGGGCTCTCTTTACCGATCTCAAGGCTTCCTATGCAGGAGGGATTCGCTATACACCGATACGAGAAGATCTATATAAGCAGAGTGGGTACATTGAGCTTGACAAGACGCAAGTCAATGCTCGTCAAGCCAAGGATTACCTTCGAGCAGACTTAAAGATAGGTGCTCGCCAGATAGGTCAGCGCATCACCCAAGAGTGGGCCATAGACCTGCAGAATGTGACGAATCGTAAGAATGTTATGTCGATCCTCTTCGATAATGGTGAGTACTCGACGATGTACACGCAGGGCTTTATGCCGATGGTTACTTACAAGCTCTTTTTCTCCGCAAAATAACGAGGATACAGTCAGCCTCCCTTATCGGGCAAAAAACTCGTGCTGGGTTAAGTGAAAAGTTTTCATTACCTTTGTAGCACTTCGCAGAAGCCCCCTTGTTTGGGAGCTGACTCTTGGGGCATTAGCTCATCTGGCTAGAGCGCGACACTGGCAGTGTCGAGGTGATCGGTTCAAGTCCGATA
Source organism: Porphyromonas asaccharolytica DSM 20707 (assembly GCF_000212375.1). NCBI lineage: Bacteria > Pseudomonadati > Bacteroidota > Bacteroidia > Bacteroidales > Porphyromonadaceae > Porphyromonas > Porphyromonas asaccharolytica. The sequence goes on from NC_015501.1 coordinate 1,584,877, forward strand.
TGCTCCACCACGGGAGGATGGTACTATATTATATATAGCGTCATCCTCTTTTTGTGTGACGATAGAGGACTTCGTGCAGATGCAGTCGTCAAAGGCTTACACGTATCATCGTTACTCGCAAGACTTGCGGGATCAAAAAAAAAGAGAAGTCCACACGACAAGTACTCAGCGTACTGCGTGTGGACTTCAACTATTCGAATGCTCTTTGGGTAGCTATACCATCACGATAGTGTGGAATAGCTTCTAGCAGGGTAGTGCGCCTTGCAGCGACCTCCCTAGAGTCTGTTAAACTGGTCAACAGGACTCTCCTAGAGCGGAACAGTGACCACGATGCTTGTCTGGAGAGGGTATTGGGCTACGTGAGACTCTCTTCGTGGGAGAGTAGGGTGGTAGTCGCTGGTCTTTTTCAACACACACTTAACCTGTAACCAGTGGTACGCACCATACCTGTCTCTTAGTAGTGGATCCTCTCGACTTGAGAGTGTGAGGCTGTGACCTCACCTTAGGACTCGCATCATGATTTGCTCGGGGTGGCAAGAGGATCTATTGGTCTATCACCTAGCCTTGGGTAGACGAACTAGAACCTACAGCTTCTCCTCAAGTGGTAAGTATGTACAGTGGTCGCTCTGCTCGGAGTCTGCGGTGACACAGACTGATCTAGTTCGCACGCACTAGCGTAGTTGCATATAGGGACAACGGCATAGACGAGAGCCTGCTCTTATGCTTCCTCTTATTGTGACGATCAGACACCTAATTGATCTCGTGCGGCATGGGTGCTGTGATAGCACGCATACTTTTATGGTACTCATAGAGATCGCAGCAGCAAGACATTGCTCAATCACTTTATCGAAAACGTTCCCCTATTTAAAGTAAATGTCCTCCTATCTAGTCTCGTATAAGCATCCAAAGAGTCTCCTAGGTGCATCGCTGTGATCAAAGCTTTTTGACTCGGAAGGTTGTGTCACAGCTACTGCTCGTATCAAAGAAAGCCGGTAGGCACTCAAGATGTCCCATTCAATACTCATCGTGGTGTGATGCCTAGATGCATCGCTCGCATTGTAACATACATCTCCTGTCGCGCTCGACTCGGAGTAGCGAGGAGCGTACAGCTGAGGGAATAGAAGTCTCAGACTAGGATCTGAAAAGTGACGGTTATTTCCTTATGCTATACCTCGTAGCGCTTCAAGCCTTGCAGGTCTTCTGACTTACCTCATACAGACATCCCTTCCCACACCAATTAGACATGGTGCAGTGGTTATGATGCCTGCTTTGCGAGGATTACAGCAGCGGGACTGTTCAGGAGTTTCACCTGATTCCCTTTTAAGCCTTGAGGACTCCGAGCCCCTACTCGAGGGTTGAAAGAGTACTCTCAGCACAAAGCCACCACAAAGGTACGATAACTTTCGAATATATCAAAGCTTCGGGCACCTTTTTTTGACGAAAAATGAAAACCTCTCCTCAAAGGGACCAACACGCTCCAAGTGGAGAGCTCGCAAGATATTGGTGCAGTAATGCAATCCCTACGTGGATATTTCTCATTCTCCACGTGAGAAATGAAAATTCTCCACGTGGGCGTGATTCATTTCCTCCGAAGTTTCATTTGATTCCTCCGAAGTTTCATTTCTCGCCTACGTGGAGAATTTTTTTTCTCCACGTGGGGATTTTCTATTTCCTACGTGGATATCTTTCTGATGTGTGTGCGGAGTGAAGGTCGTGTCTACGGATCCTTTTTCTTAGTTGCGCGAGGTGATGTATGGTGGGTTACTTTTTGCCGATTGGTGTAGATTGGGTACTTTTGCACTGGAGCTAGAGACAACTCTCTGAGCTTACGATCGTATAGACCTTAATTTCTAACTTTACAGAACGATAATAATATGAAGATAGCTATAGTAGGTGCCAGTGGAGCTGTGGGACGTGAGTTCCTACGTCTCTTAGAGCATCGAGACTTCCCGATTGATGAGCTACGACTCTTTGGCTCGTCTCGCAGTGCAGGCAGTGAGATCACTTTCCGTGGTAAGGAATACAAGATAAAGCTCCTAGCTCAAAACGATGACTTTAAGGATATTGACATCGCTTTTGTCTCTGCTGGGGGGCAGACGGCACTAGACTTCGCCAGTACGATCACGAAGCATGGCGCTCTGATGATCGACAATTCGAGTGCCTTCCGTATGGATCCCGAGGTGCCGCTGGTCGTACCCGAGGTTAATGGGGCTGATGCGCTACACCCTGCCAAGAGGATCATCGCTAACCCGAACTGCAGTACGATCCAGATGATCGTGGCTCTGGCTCCGATCCACGCTCTGAGTCCCATAGAGCGAGTTCATGTGGCTACCTACCAGGCTGCTAGCGGTGCGGGTCACGATGCGATGTTAGAGCTGGAGGGACAGGTGCGTGACCAAGCGATGGGCAAGCCGCTTCAGACGAAGGCTTTCGGCAATCAACTCCTATATAATCTCATTCCGCAGATCGACATCTTTACGGACAATGACTACACGAAGGAGGAGATGAAGATGTACAATGAGACCTGCAAGATCCTGCACAACGATGAGATACGTGTCAGTGCCACCTGCGTACGCGTCCCCGTGCTACGAGCTCATAGCGAGGCTATCTGGGTGAAGTGTGCTGAGCCACTTACGGTCGAGGCGGTACGCGAAGCAATGTCAAAGCAGAAGGGACTACTCTTGATGGATGATCCCGCCAAGCGTAGCTACCCGATGCCTCTACACTGTTCTATGCAGGAGCCTGTCTATGTGGGACGTCTGAGGGCTGATCTTGCCGAGCCAGGCTGTGTCACCTTCTGGTGCGTGGCTGACCAGATCATGAAGGGTGCTGCGCTCAATGCTATTCAGATTGCGGAGTACCTGATTCAGGAGGGTGCTTTTGCTAAGTAAGCCTTGATCCATTAGAGTGCATATGGAGCAAATGACCGAGAGCAATCCGCAGGAGCTAGTTGCCTTCCTCACGCTGTGCAAGGACTACTGCGCGCTCGTAGAGCATGCGTCCGAGTATAGTCGGGCGGACTTTATAAAGCGCACTTACGGCTACCTCCCAGAGATCTTTAGCTACTTATCGCAGATGCCAGCGACCTCTACGGAGGAGCTGGAGGATTGGCTTACGGGCTACACGCAGGTGATCTCAGATGAGACAGTGAGTTACTACGAGGAGCAGGTGCGTGCGCTACTGGGCGAGGAGCTAGATCTCTTCCTTCACTACCCTGTGGGTATAGCGCAAGATGGCGAGCTACAGCCGGAGCGACTCTCACGCCTTCTGGTACTGATCTCCCGTGAGTTGGGTACGCCGCTGCTGGTGCTTAGAGAGGATGCTGGCGAGCTACTCGTTGCGACGCTCTCGATACTGCAATACGCTTTTGACACATACCTGGGTGATGCGCTCCTCTCTGCCCTGCGTGTGCTGCACTATCACAAGCATGCCGAGGGGCTAGAGGAGGATACTGACCGCTGGGCTACAGAAAGCATACAATAATATATAGAGTAAACAATCGTGCTGTCATCAATTACTAAAGAGGAGATAGGCAAACTAGCCAAAGCGACCTTCACTGGTGAAATCGTTGTCGTGGACTCGCTCCCGCAAGTGGAGTCTGCCGTAGCAGCTCTAGAGCAGTGTGCTATAATCGGTATGGACACAGAGTCTAAGCCTGTCTTTAAGAAGTATGAGCGTCAGTCTGTAGCTCTTATTCAGCTATCGAGCGAGAGTTGCTGCTACCTCTTTAGGATCAACAAAATAGGCATTCCGCCTCGGCTACAAGGTTTACTGGAGCGTGAGGACATACTCAAGGTGGGACTAGACCTTTGCGGTGATCGGAGACAGCTGAGAAGGTTTTCGCCAGAGTTACATCCACAAGGCTTTGTAGACTTGCAGCGACTTACCCCAGCTTACGGCATCCATGACTTGGGTCTGCAGAAGATCTATGCGATACTCTTCGGGGAGAAGATTAGCAAGCGTGCTCAGCTGACCAATTGGGAGGCGGCTACGCTAACGCCTGCGCAGCAAAGCTACGCAGCGCTCGACGCATACGCTTGTCTCCGCATCTATCATCGTCTAGAGTCGGAGCCAATGCCACTACTGCACCACTTCGGGCTCTGTCCTGAGCAGCCATCCTAGGACTTTACCACAAGAGTTACAACCTACCACCACCCCTATGTACCAGTTATACCTCAAGCCTCACCGTGAGGAGCCTCTCCTCAGACATCATCCATGGGTCTTTTCGGGCGCACTGCAGCGCACCAAGGAGAGCATACCGCTAGGATCGATAGTGACTATCCTCAACCACGATGGCTCTCAGCAACTCGGGCAGGGAGTCTACGAGGGTGGGACGATAGCCGTCCGCATGCTGACCTTTGGTGAGGAGAAGATAGGGGAGTGGCGCACATTCTTTACCACACGTCTGAGCCAAGCGCATCAGCTACGCAAGACGCTCCTCCAGAGCCAAGATGGTAGGCAGACAGACTGCTGGCGCTTGTGTTATGGCGAGAGCGATTTCATACCTGGACTAGTCATTGACATCTATCGAGAGGTGGCTGTGATACAGATACATGCGCTGAGTCTCTACCCACTGCGTCAGTTGATTGCTGAGGTACTGTGCGAGCTGCCAGAGCTAGGCGTGCACTACGTCTATGACAAGTCTGTCGAGACGCTTCCAGCACAGACCCCTAGCGAGTGGATTATGCCCAATGGCTACCTAGGCAAGGCTCCCTCGGCAGAGTACGATCGGACGGTGCAGGAGTACGGTTACCGCTTTCTGCCAGACTGGGAGCGAGGACAGAAGACCGGTTTCTTCGTGGACCAGCGTGACAATAGACGTCTTGTCGAGTCGTACGCTCGGGGGCGCAATGTCCTCAATATCTGCTGCTACTCGGGTGGTTTCTCCGTCTACGCACTCGGAGGGGGTGCCCAGCGTGTCGTCTCAATAGATAGCTCTGCACGAGCTATCTCACTCTGCGAGGAAAGTGTGGCGATCAACTTCTCTTCTGACCCAGAGACGCTCCAGAGACACGAGGCGGTCGTAGCTGATGCTTTCGACTACCTATCTGCGATCGAGACGAGTGCTTACGACCTCATAGTCCTAGATCCCCCCGCCTTTGTCAAGCAGCGCAACCATAAGCAGCAAGGTCTGGGCGGGTATCGCCGATTAAACGAATTAGCACTCAGAGCGATCGCCCGTGGTGGACTGCTCTTCACATTTAGCTGCTCGCAAGCTGTTACGATGGAGGAGTTTACCCTAGCAGTGATGACGGCTGCCACACTTGCGGGGCGAGAGGTGCGCATCCTCAAGCGTTTGGGACAGAGTCCTTGTCATCCGATCAACATCTTTTACCCAGAGGGGGAGTATCTCAAGGGGCTGCTCCTCTATGTCTCTTGATCCATGTCGCCTAAGCCCAAAGAGCCCACCTCAGACCTACTATCGCCACAGACGACTAGTGCCGTGGCTGGTGGTATCGACTGCGAGCAGCTCTTTGCCTTGATGACACAGCAGCTTACTCTCGTCGTTGACACGCGGCGCTCTGGCAAGCTTTATAGACTTCTGCAGAAAGAGCTCGAAGCTCCGACCGATCATCTCAAGTTCCTTCAGACAGAGGGACTACACTGGCTACACCGTGTGGCTCGTCACGACTCACTCCCAGCGATCGACTACCTAGTTAAGCTCTATCAGCCGCACTCCGATAGGGTTGCGCAAACTTGTCTGAGACGCTACCTGCGCCAAAGAGTAGCATTGCGAGGAAATGTCGAGGATCTCTATGCTCTGGCACTACACTTGACAAGCCCGCAGACGGGACTGAGGAAGAACTACCGAGAGGCGAGCGACTGCTTGCGTATGGCTATACAGCTAGGGCATCCGAAGTCTCATCTCCTCTTAGCGCAAATGTATCAGCGAGGCTTGGGCGTGGTGCGTAGTCACGAGCAGTATCTCTATCACCTAGAGACGGCTGCCGAGGCGGGGCTCGTGGAGGCACAGATAGCTCTCGCTAGGGCTTATGCTCAGGGTGGGCTCTTCGTTCAGATGGATCGAGTTGAGTACTGGCTCACGGCAGCTTTTAGGCAAGATGCTCCCGAAGCGTGCTACCTGCTAGGCAAGCTGTGGTATCACCAAGATGGAGATTGCTATAGCTCTCGTGTCGTCTCCTTGTGGGAGCGAGCTGCCGAGGCGGGTATCCCCGAGGCGTGCTATGAGATAGGGCGAATGCTCCTAACAGATTCGCTACAACCCAATCGCCGTACGGAGGCTATTCGCTACTTGTGCCAAGCAGCGCAGGGCGGTGTCTTTCTGGCGAATCAGCTACTCTATCGACATCATTACGACGCTAGTGGACGCTACATCGGTATGCTTCGTGAGTCGCTCTCGGAGTATGTCGCTGAGGAGCAGATGCTCTTTTGAGTCCTAAGGAAGTCTTACTTTAATAACAAGCTAACCGAACAAACGAATATGAAAACGCACTTAGTCAAGCAGGGAGCTTATCTCTCGCAAATCGATAATCAACGAGGCAGCAGCGTAACGGTCGACCTCCCAGTCACTTCTGGCGGTACGAATCAGGGCCCCACCGCCTTCGAGCTTCTCGCCATGTCGCTCAATGGTTGCATTGCAACGATCTTTACCACGATGGCCGAGAAGAAGCGTCTCACCATCGAGCATCTAGAGATAGATCTAGAGGCACAGACCACAGAGGGCGAGATGGATGCGATCGACTACACGCTACGAGTCAAGACGACCGCCACAGATCAGGAGCTGGAGAAGTGCCTCGAGCTGACCGAGAAGGTCTGCCCCGTAGGGCGACTCTTTCACCGTGCTGGTGTCCCCTTCACTCATCGCATCGAGCGACTATAAGGAGCGCGCTTTTTTCATCTAGAGCAAGGCTGCGGCAAGTCAAAGCAAAACCCCACCATCGTGTTTGTACAATGGTGGGGTTTTGTAGTTTAGAGGGGTTAGCTCTGGAAAGCTTGTCAAGCGACTCTCAAGAGCCTAGTGTAAAGGGGAGTGAGCCTCTCTGGCTAGCCACACTTTGAGGAGCCGCAGTTGGTGCAGATAAGACAACCCTCCTGGTAGACTAGCGTGTGCTGTCCGCAGTTAGAGCAGGCGGCAGAGACGCTTGTACCACTGGGTAGGTAACTCTTGAGAGCGCGAGCCACACCATTCTTCCAGGTGTTGATACTCTCATCGTTGAGCTCCATGCCTTGGACAAGATTGATGACCTGATCTATCGGCATCTGGTAGCGTAGGACGCCTGAGATGAGCTTGGCATAGTTCCAGTACTCAGGGTTGAACTTCGTGTCTAGACCCTCCACCGTGGTCTTGAAGCCACGCTTGTTGTGAAACTGGAAGTCGTAGTGCTTCGTGCCGTCCTCATCGTAGCTGCGGATGATCTTACCCTTCGTTACGCTCTTGGGGAGCATGATCCCCTCGTCATCGTCAGCGATACCTGTGAAGACCTCGTAAGGCTTGCCGTCGAGCAAGCCGACGAAGGCGATCCACTTCTCCTTATTATTTTGAAAGCGTACGATGTCAGCCTCTAGTTCTTTAGGGCGCTTGCGTACCGTCTGAGACAAAGGTGTGGGCTCTACGGGAACTTCGGGCGCTGACTCCTGCTCACTCTTCGCTTGCTGCTCCTTCTTCTGCTGCTCCTCCGAGATTAGTACGCCAGAGCGAGAACCTTCACGATATACGGTGCAACCCTTGCAACCAGCCTTCCATGCCTCAATGTAAAGCGTAGCAACCATCTCCTGCGAAATGTCGGAGGGGAGATTGATCGTCACGCTAATGCTGTGATCCACCCATTGCTGTATGCGTCCCTGCATCTTGACCTTGGCAACCCAGTCCACATCGTTGGCAGTAGCCTTGTGGTAAGGTGACTTAGCGACTAGTTCTTGTAGCTCTTCGTGCGAATAGTTATGGTTTGGGTCGTAGCCGTTGGCCTTCATCCAGGTGAGGAAGTTGTGGTGGTAGACCGTGTACTCCTCGAAGGTGTCGCCCGTCTCGTCGGTGTAGTCCACCTTAACATTCTTGTCGTTGGGATTGACCTTGCGTCTGCGCTTGTAGACAGGCATAAAGACCGGCTCGATACCTGACGAAGTCTGCGTCATAAGGCTTGTCGAACCCGTGGGTGCGATGGTGAGCATCGCTATATTACGACGACCGAACTTCTTCATCTCCTCATAGAGCTTCGGATCAGCCTTGGCAACGCGCTGGATAAAGGGATTGTCCTTCTCACGCTCTGTGTCATAGAGGTCAAAGGCTCCGCGCTCCTTAGCCAACTCTACTGAACTTGCGTAAGCTGATAGGCAGAGTGTCTTCTGCACCTCCTCAGCAAAGCTGATAGCCTCGTCCGAACCATAGCGCATGCCCATAGCTGCGAGCATATCGCCCTCGGCGGTAATGCCGACACCCGTGCGACGCCCGAGGAGCGTCTTGCGCTTGATCTTGCGCCACAGCTCACGCTCAGCTGCTTTGACCTCTTCGGTCTCCGTATCTGAGGCGATCTTCATGAGGATTGCATCGATCTTCTCTGCTTCTAGGTCAATGATGTCATCCATGATGCGTAGCGCCTTGGCAACATGCTCACGGAAGAGGTCGAAGTCAAACGAAGCCTCTGCCGTAAAAGGATTGCGCACGTAGCTGTACAGGTTGATCGCCAGCAGACGGCAACTATCGTACGGACAGAGCGGGATCTCACCGCAAGGATTGGTCGAGATAGTCTTGAAGCCTAGATCGGCGTAGCAGTCGGGCACAGACTCGCGGATGATCGTGTCCCAAAAGAGCACCCCAGGCTCAGCACTCCGCCAAGCGTTGTAGATGATCTTGTCCCATAGCTGGCGTGCCTGAATGGTGCGGGTAAACTTAGGCTCCTTCGAGTGTATAGGATAGGTCTGCACATACTCCTTGTCATCCACAACTGCCTGCATAAAGGCATCGTCGATGCGTACTGAGACATTGGCACCCGTGACCTTACCCTCGGTCATCTTAGCATCGATAAAGGACTCGCTGTCAGGGTGATTGATCGATACCGTCAGCATGAGCGCACCACGACGACCATCTTGCGCTACCTCACGAGTGGAGTTGGAGTAACGCTCCATAAAGGGTACCAAGCCTGTAGAGGTGAGGGCCGAGTTCTTGACTGGCGACCCCTTAGGGCGTATATGCGATAGGTCGTGCCCCACGCCACCACGTCGCTTCATCAGCTGTACCTGCTCCTCATCGATGCGGATGATGCCTCCGTAAGAGTCTGGCTCACCATCTAGACCGATGACAAAGCAGTTCGAGAGCGAGGCAATCTGGTAATTATTGCCAATGCCAGTCATGGGACTGCCCTGAGGCACGATGTAGCGGAAGTGATCCATCAGATCCATCAGCTCACTCTCAGAGAGCGGGTTGGGGTAGTTGTGCTCTATGCGAACCAGTTCTCGTGCGATGCGCTGATGCATGTCACGAGGGGTCTGCTCGTAGATGTTGCCATAGCTGTCCTTAAGGGCGTACTTGGTCACCCACACTTTGGCGGCCAGCTCATCACCGCCAAAGTACTCCAATGTGGCTTGATAAGCCTCATCAAAGGAATATGTCTTTTGCTTCACTTGAATAGGTGTATGAAGGGTTACAAGATTAAATCTGTTTAGAAGTCAAATCGTAAATAAATTAAATCTGACTCCGCGAAATCCTCTGCAATATTACAACCAATAATTGACGTGGGCAAATAAATCAACTGGAAAAGCATCAATTGTTGAAAAGTTGTCCGTATTAAAAGTGTAATTACTTCATATGTAGACTTATACGTATATTGTGCGTGTTCGCAAGTTGACTGTTTTGAAAACTCACCTTTGTGGGAAACTGCACAATACTTGCGTAAATGGTTGGCTATGTGGCTTAAAATGGTCTTTCAATTAGGGTTGTCTAGGTCTTCTCTCTAAGAATATCTCGATCTTGCTCAGGCGTTCAGTAGATTTCCACGTAGAGAATCTTAAAAATCTCCGTGGAGATTTTTTATTTGCCACGTGGGCAAGAATCATTTCCTCCGAAGTTTCATTTGATTCCTCCGAAGTTTTATTTCTCGCCTACGTGGAGAATAATTTTTCCTCACGTGGATATTTCCAAATATTCACGTGGAGATCGGCTTCTTGCTTGCGAGAGTGCCACCGATCCTAGGGTATTGGTATTGCGTATCTTCTGAAAGATTCCGACCTTTGCCCCCGAATAATCACAGATACGATTAAACATGAAGAAACTGTTTACACTTTTCGCAGGGCTACTACTTGCCCTCCTCTGGAGCTGTGGCTCTCTACAGGCACAGACCACAACGGATGAGCACGACCACCAGGCTTCGTGGTTTGTAGGTGGTGTCGCTAGTTTTTGGATCGACAGTGATGCCGGGAAGACATCGCTAGAGTTTCAACCTGAATTCGGTTACTTTCTAAACGACACGTGGGCCGTGGGACTCATTGCAGGCTATGGACTGGAGTCGCACGAGGTAACTGGTGAGAAGGTACTACAACACGAGGTATCGCTCTCTCCTTTCGTCCGCTACTACTACCTGCATAGAGGTCCAATCAATCTCTATGTAGACGGCAATGTGGGCTACAGCTACGAGACATCTAAGGGTAATAGCCACCACGGTTATGAGGTGGGCTTGCGTCCTGGTGCCTGCGTAGATCTTGCGGAGGGATTGTGCCTCTGCATGCGTTTGGGCTTCTTGGGCTATCGCAAGAGCTTCCACGGAGAGGAGCCTAGTGTGCCTTCGAATGGCTTCGGGCTATCCTTCACCCCAGAGCATCTGATGATCGGATTGGAGCTAGAGTTTTAGGCCTCTAGCTCAGCTATCATACGGTTGAGCTGCTCGATATAATCTAGGAGTTCGTCACGCCCCAAGCCAGTCGATGCACTGGTCACGAAGAGGGGCGGCAGCTCCTCCCAATCTTCTAGTAGACGAGATTGGTAAGCCTCTACAGCATCCCGCTGTACCTGCTTGCCGATCTTGTCTGCTTTGGTGAAGACGATACTGAAGGGGATGCCTTTTTCGCCCATTTCATTGATAAACTCTAGGTCGATGCGCTGCGGCTCATGGCGTATGTCTACAAGGACGAAGAGGTTGACCAAGGCCTCACGCTTCGTGACGTACTGGTCAATCAGCTTGCGAAACTGCTCCCGCTGCTCTAGACTCCTGCGTGCGTAGCCGTAGCCGGGCAGGTCGACGAGGTGCCACGACTCATTGATCAGAAAGTGGTTGATGAGCTGCGTCTTACCAGGCTTTTGCGAGGTCATCGCTAGCCCTTTGTGCCCTGTGAGCATATTGATGAGCGAGGATTTGCCCACGTTGGAGCGCCCTATGAAGGCGTACTCGGGTAGTGTACTTTGAGGGCAAGACTTTACTGAAGGACTACTCTGTACGAAGGTGGCGGAGTGTATTAACATTGTGGTTTGGGTCTTGGTGGATGAATGGATAGGTGCTTTAGACTAATGTGCTGGACACCTGAAACTGCTCGTGCATTTGGTCGAAGCGGGCTAAGGACTCGGCGCCATACTTGGCGAGCGAGGTGCGTACCTTCTCTAAGGGCTTCTGATGCTCTAGTTGAGTCTTGGAGTAAAACTTGTCGGCATAGCAGATGACCCGCTCCTCGATGCTTTGGGGCATATAGAGGCGGTCGGTCGGGAGATCTAGTCCCCGAGCACGGATGGTCTCGCTGTCTAGTCCTGTGCCGGTGTGCCGCTCGGCAACCTGCGCATGCCGCTCCAGACCTAGCTCACGTAGTAGCTCGCCGCCTAGGTAGCCGTGACGTAAGTAAGGCTCGGTGCCGTAGCAACCGATCGTGGGGGCGTCAGTGAGGTAGATGCCGATGTCGTGGAGCATAGCTCCCTCGTAGACAAATCGCTCGTCGCACGCTAGCTCGGGGTGCTGACGTACAACTTCAAGTGCCAGCTCGGCAACCTGCTGGCTGTGGGTTAGCAGGATGCGGTAGCCGAGCGTGTCGGTAGGGTAGTAACGCTCGATGATCTGTATGGGGTCAATCATTTGCTATTACGATGTAAGGGGTTGGCATAGCGGTCTGAGCGGAGTACTCGGTAGCGTAAGCGCACTGAGCCTGCGTGATACCACGCTGGTAGGTGCCTGGACGCACGACGCTCTGCTCGTAGCTGATCTCGTAGGAGCCACGGAGTAGGCTATTAATATGGTATATCTGCGCATAGTGGCGCGCCTCGACATAGTATCCTAGACCGCTCTGCCACTCGTAGTGACTGAGCTGCTCTAGTGGCTCACAGCATGCGGGACGCATGTCTCGTATGGTGACGAAGTCTAGGTCACGACGGGTGGTGATGCGAAGCTTTGTGATGAGTACAGTCCCGATGGTGAGCTCCTCGCCAGACTGGATGGGACGCTCTTGCAGTTGACCGTTGATCTCTTCGCGAACGTAAGTCTTGCTTTCGATCATCAGTTCACCTTGTCGCTCGGACACTTCGCTAAGTGGCTTCTCGCCAACGCTTAGGATGCCACCCCAGAGGATCGCTTGCGGGTCGCTGTGTGTGATGACGATGCTACCCGTGCGGTCTAGTTGGCTAGGCTTGTACTGTAGTCCGCAGTAGGAGTCGGTCTCGATGCGCTCGGTCGTGCCATCGGCAAGAGGTATGGAGATGGTCACTTGGTCGTGCTTAGCTGTTTCCTCAGCGCTCTCCTCTAGGAGTGTGAGCAGGAGCTCTAGCTGCGTGAGGTTGGAGGCGCGCAGATTGGTGCGTAGGTACTCCATCGCCCAGCGACGCATCTGCTGTACCGTGTCGGGGTAGAGGTCGAGCAGTTTGAAGAGCTCGATAGTCTCTCGCTGTAGCGACATAGAGCGGTCTCGCCAGAAGTAACCACCTACGAGGGTGTTGGCAAAGAAAGCTCCCTGCGCCACTTCGTACGATAGATGGTCATGCAGTATCTCAGCGAGCTGTCGTGCTTGCGCTACGTTGCCCTGCTTGTAGAGCGTGTAGGCTGCTTGTGGCAGGACGTAGAGGGGGAGCTGCTGCGCCTCTTTGACGAGAAGTGGCGTGAGGTAGTCGATGAGTGCCTTCGTGGTCGGGTCTTTTTGCAGAGCCTTAGCGTCACGCCAGCGGTAGGATAGGTAGAGCCACTCGGCACCCCATGCGGGGAGGGTGGGCTGTCGCTTGCTCTTGGCTAGTTCTTTCTTCATCTCTTGCATCTGCTTGGTCGTGGTGCGGTCGTAAGCCTGCCAGCCACGAGCGAGCATAGAGGTTATCTCTTCGTTTGGCTCTAGCTCACTGACCGCTGCGAGATAGTCGAGAATGAGCGGCGTGAGGTAAGAGGAGCTAGGCATATCGGGGTACCACGACCACTCTCCCGAAGCAGTCTGTAGGTTGCGCAGCTGCGCTATGTCCTTAGTTGTGGTGCGCTCATTGGGTGCCTTGAAGAGTGTCCAGAGCTGTTCCTGCGCACCATCGAGCCACCGCTCGGTAGCACGCCAAGGAGTCTCGTCTAGCGGTAGGAGTGTGGTCTCACGATTGCTGGTCAACTTGTTGGCGCCCTCGGTTGCCTGAGTTTGTGCCTGAACCCACTGAGCTATCTCCGACTGGCGTAGCAGTTGCTGCGTGCGGGTCAAAGTGTAGATGCGGAGGACCGTATTGATAGCGTCTCGCTCCTCATTGTTAAAGAGGATCGGCAGTTGCTGCAAGGCGAAGTAACGTGGATTGCTCCAGAGCTGTAGGTGTAGCGAAGCTGACGGATCGCTTGCCTGCCCTAGCAATGCGCTGAGCGGATAGGAGTAGCTCGCCTGCTTGTCCCACGCGAAGGGGATACTCTCGACGGTGCGTACCGTCGCTGGCTGTACGGGGATGACGTACTCCTCGCCATCGCTGAGTGAGCCACTGACGAAGTAGACCTGCACCCGCAGTGCCGAGAGGTCAGGCAGAGCAGGTAGAGCGATGGTGTAGGGCGTCACGCCACTGGCTGGAACGGTGAGAGCCAGCTCCCGTGTGCCGTCGGCAAGTGGTGTCGCTGTGCTGTCCGTCGCTAGAGCATCGTAGAGGACTAGTCGGAGGTTGCCACTGAGAGCCTCTTCGGTGAGGTTGCGAATCGACCCCGTCAGGTAAGCTTGGTCTCCCTGCATGAGGAAGCGTGGCTGTAGCGTCTCGACCATCAGCTGGCGATAGCTCTTGATGTCGGCCGTCGCAGCGCAGTCCGTCAGTCGGCTGTCGTAGCCAAAGAGCGCTAGGCGATAGCTGGAGAGCGCCTCGGGCATCTTGCCCGTAAAGGTGACAACGCCCTCGTCATCGGTGTAGAGGTTAGCTAAGAAGAAGGCGGTCTGAGAGAAGTCCTTTCGCAGATTAGGCGTAACGTCTGTGACTTTCTCCTCGGCTAGTCTGTTTTCGCTCATATCTTCCACTAAGACTTCATCATTAGCTAGCCCCATCACTTCACCCTCTATGGAGGCGCTCTTAGCAAGAGCCATCTCCGGATAAGCGCCTCCTCCATAGCCATAAGCCATCGGGTAGTAATCCTTCATATCGAAGCCAAAGCAAGGGTTCGGACTGACATCATGAAGGTAGAGTGGTATGTATTGAGCCAAGCGATCGATGCTGTGCGAACGTAGGCTCTCCAAGGCAGCGTCATACATCCACGCTATGACGGGGATGCGACGCGCCGGCGTGCCATCACTGTAGGTGAGGCGAGCTTGCCATGTGTGGGTCTCGCCAGCGAGGAGCTTGTCGGGTATCTCGATCCACGAGAGTTGCAGGGTCGGCTGGTCTGCCGTATAGCGATACTCGAAGCTCTGAGAGCTGTAGCGTCCGTCGCGTACGCAGTAGAGCTCTATGCGGATCTGCCCCTTGGGGTCGACACTCTTGGGGAGCGTCGGCTGCCAGCGACCCACCTGCTGGGCAGGGAGCGCGGGAAGCTGTCCGTAGATAGCGGGCTGGTCTACCGTATTGATGACGTAGTAGATCGACTGCTCGCTCTCGTTGCTGGCGTAGTATATCGTAGGTGCGCCACCTCGTGGATATTCCTCCGAGGGCGAAGCTGCCCAGAGCGTACTTTGTATCGGTAGACGCTTGTCACGCTCTGCAAAGAGGACAATCTCTTGCTCTTCCTTTAGCGTTTCGCCCGTCTTATCGTGGTAAATGTAAGTCAAGCGGTAGGAACCCGAGGGTAGGCGAAGCCACTCAGCGGGCAGGTGCTGCTTCTCGTTGGCGGGCACCTCCACCGACCAAGAGCTTGTCGTGTCAGCGAGCGATGTGAGTCGTAGCTCTAGCATCGTGGCTATGGGAGCTTCGTCATCGTTGGTCACACGAATGGTAAAAGTCTGAGCCTCCTCTGGCCCATCCTTGAAGAAGGTCTCCGCCCCCTCGTACTCCATAGATACAGGTGTCGAGCCGATCCAAATAGATCGCTCTAGTCGCTGCGTCTCGCCACTAGGCGCCGTGATGGTTACCTCTATATGGTAGGTGTGTAGGCTCCAAGGCTGCGGGTTCTGACGCATAGCCTCGGTGCGTAAGTCTGAGAGGGTAATCGGAAACTCAAAGCTCCCATCCTGCTCATTGATCTGGAGCGTGCCAGAGGTGAGTAATTGATCGGGAACATCCTCACCGAACCACCAGTTTCTATAGCTTCCCGTCACGCTGTAGGTTATAGAAGCCTCTGCGAGCGGATAGCCGCTGTAAGTCATCGCAGAGCCACGGACGGAGATCGTGTCTTCCAGCTTCATCGCCACCTCGGGCAGGGTCAAGGCACCCTTAAAGCTCGGACGCTTATACTCCGCTACATGAATGGTTGTCTCATATTCGTCGAAATCATCTAGATCGCTATCACAAGAGACCTCAATGGTGTAGCCGCCCGTCATCGCCTCTTTGGGCAGCTGGAGGGTCGTATGAAGACGTCCCCACTGATCAGTCTGGACTATGATAGAGTCGATCATATCGTCCTGTGGCGTGTATAGTTTGATGGTCAGGTCAAGCTTGGGCAGCACCGTCGCTTGCTTCGGGTCGTAGCCCCTTCGGTAAGCGACAGCGTAAAGCTGAATCTCATCACCCAGCTCGTAGATACTTCTATCGGTCTGTAGGAGCGCCGTGCTTAACGTCTTGGATAGCTGAAAAGTGCCACGCTTGCCACGGTAGTTGTACTGGTAGCCACAAGTGGGTAAGAGCAACCGATTGTCTGCACTCTCCACCAGAAAAATTTCAGAACGATCTCGCTTCGCCGGCTGAGGCGTTGCAAAGATACCGAGCTTGTCGGGTGTTCGTTCGCCAATCTTGTCCAGTGTAGGCTTATAGTTCGAGTGCCACCCTGAGCGCTTGTCCCCATAGCTCCACAGCTGTATGGACTCCGTCTGAGCTTGCCCCGTGAGGGCATTCAGCAATTGAGTCTTTCCGTTGCCGAGGTTCAGCGTCCATAGGTCGCTTATGGTGCAGTCGTGGATAGTTGTATTGGTCTTTTTTATATACTCTACTTGTTTTGCCTCTGTCGTGTGATGAGCGACCGCTTGCAGGCGATAGTGTCCCGTTGGTAGGGTGGGGAGCTCTATCGAGTCACACTGTAGCACCATCGCCTCCAAACCTTGCTTCCCCTGATATGTGTGACTCCAGACGAGCTTAGCTTGCTCGGGAATAGTTTGTCCTTCCGCCTTGATAGCGTCTTGTGGCGTAAGCGCAAAGAGCTTTAGCTCTAGTCGCTCCACATTGCTCATTTGAACCTCTACAAACCCTAGATGGTCAGCTAAAATAAAGTTAGGGAAGAAGATATTTAGATGTGGGGTAAAGAGTTGTCGGCGGATCCCCTTACAGAACTCAGGGTACTTGCCCTGCTTGTCTAGCCACTCCAGGTAAGGCGTGATGAAGTGGTAAGCACGCAGAGGGTCAGAGCCGTTGGCATAGTAGTAGTGGAAGAGTCGCTTGTATATTTCCATCGTCTCAAGGTGCATCTGCTGGCTCTGCTGGAGTAAGCCCTCTAGCCGCTTCGCTACGGTACTGGAAGCTGTGCCACGGGTTGTCTCCTCGAGCGTCACCGCTTGATAAAGGGCATAGAGCCTAGCCCCCTCGTCTGCTTGCTGGAGTTGATCTTCCGTTAGGAGCGCACCGAGCCGATCCGACCAAGTGGGTATGCGTCCGACTTGCTGCTCTAGCTGATGCAACAGAGAGATCGGAAGAACCTTCAGCAGGTGGCTTATGAGCGTATAGCTACCCTCTTCGGGAAGGCGATTAGCGTAAAGCGCATCGGGTAGCTGCTTCGCCTCTTGTCGTGGGATCACCTTGTAGAGTTCAGCACTGGGAGCGAAAGCTATCTCCATCAATGGATCAATAGCTTTCATATAGTCCGCATCGCTCCAGTAGCGAGGCGTGACACTGTCTTGCTCTTGGGTCGTGAGGCTTAGTCCCTCTGACCTCAGGCGCTGACTGTAGCTCCGACTGATATACTGATTCGCTATGTATAGAGCGAGGAAGCGCTGATCCCGCACCGACAGCTTATCTCGTCCTTGCCATGTGGTGTGGAGTAGGGGAAACTGCTCCAGCAGACGGTTGTAGTCCAGTCTGCGAAGAGCCGTCTTGTGCGCCTCCAGAGCCTCGATTGTGTAGTAGAGATTGCCCTCACGGAGAGCCTGTGTAGCGAGTCGCTCAGCGCAGGAGAGCGTCTGTGTGGGCAGACGCTTCTTCTGTAAATCCTGTAGCTCCTTGTAGAGAGCTTGGCTAGAGGTAGCTGGTTGCTGTGCCATAGTCATAGTGACAGATAGTAAGGTGGCAAACAATATACATAGTGTGGTGCGAAGTCTCATAATACAATCTAGTTTCTTTGATACCCCGAAGTTACTCGAAAAGAAATAAACAAACAAGAGGAGGACTTTTGCAACGGCCTCTCTTTGATAGTTATGATTCTGAACTTCTGCAGTTGCTTGTTGAAGAGCTTAGGAATACTTCCAAAACTGCCGATCCTCTAGAGAGATCGCTATCGTATTTGATAGAGACAATCGAAAAAGAGCTGTACCTCGTTGACGAAGTACAGCTATAGTCTATTGTTTAGCTGTAACCTTAGTGGAGTGGCACATCAGGGGCGGTTAGCGGCGCTGCTTCTGCTGCTCTTTCTGCTGCGCCTCTCGCTCTTTGAGCTTACGACGACGCTCCTCCTCGAGTGCCTTGAGACGCTTCTGACGCTCTTTTTCCTGTTGTCGCAGCTGCTCCTTGCGTGCTTTTTCCTGAGCACGACGCTCTGCCTCCACACGCTTGATCTGCTCCTGACGCAGTTGCTCCTGGCGGCGCTGCTCTTCACGGCGAGCCTTGAGCTCCGCATCGCGCTGGCGCTGACGCTCTTTGAGTTGCTCCTCACGATCGCGCTTCGCTTGACGCTCTTGCGCTTTGCGCTCGCGCTCCATCTGCTTCAGGTCCTCGGGAGTCACTTGTCGTGCCTTTTGGATCGTGGTGCGTTGATCCTGTACAGGCATCGTATCTTCAGGCTTTTGCAGTAAGCTGTCAAGCTGCAGCTCCACCGCAGGCAGAGCGATCCGCGAGCGATCTATCTCGAAGGTGATCGGCTTATCGACGGCTGGCATGACGGGCGTAGCGACCGTATCGCTCTTCACCGTCTTCTCTTCTTGCAAGCCTGTGAGGAGGAGCCAGCGATCTACGAGATAGTGCGCTGCGGGGTAAAGCTCGACCAAGCTATCAGCTACAAAGGTCATATAGTCGCCGATGCTCTTGGCGCCCGTAGCGACCTGATGGTAGTTGTCGTCGGTCATAACGAGCAGCAACGCCGAACTATCCAAAGCGGAGAGATAGCCCTCAGGACTATAAGCCCGAGTCACGTACTGCCATGCGACAGTGGCCGAGGGTAGGTCGCTGATGGTCACGAGGGTCTCATGCTCCGAGGGTGCAAAAGCTACGGGCAAGATGTAATCGGTGAACTGAGCGTAGTTGAAGCTCTCGACGGCGAAGCGCAGAGAGCGCTCCAAAGCGTCACCTCGTTGTGGCACGATGAGCAGCGCTTGGTACTTGTCGCTACGCTTTCCGATAGCAAAAGGTTGCTCCGCCAATGTTCCTGCGACGCTATCCTGCGATGCAAGGCGCAGATCCCAAGCGATACCTTGGTAGCCACCCTGAGCGATGTGCGCTCCACGCAATAGACGCTGGAGCATCTCCTGAGCGAGGACAGCTACCTCCTCTTTAGGATAAGATGCGGTGAGCGACTCCAGCCCCTTTCTAAAGGCGGCTTCGTCACCCTGCAAGACATAGCTGAGCGCATTGACAAAGGCAAACTGCGGCAAGGTCTCTGAGAGCGGATAGGACTCAGCCGTCTCACGATATAGCCGCTGCACCTCTCGTGACCTGCCTGCTAAGTAAGCATTGAAGGCTTGGTCATAGAGTCGCTCGTCAGCCCCGATGTTGGCGCGTAGCTTGGCTATGTAGTTAGGATCTTGTAGTGTGACGGCAAGTGGGTCTTCGGGTAGCTCGGCGAGCAACTTGCGTCGCCACGGCTCAGCCCGGTCTGCCCGCTCTAGTCGCTGATAGAGCATGTAGAGCGTGTAGTATATGGAGGCTCTGTCAGCGTACTCGGGATAGCGTCTGAGGAGATCTTCGTAGCTCTTGACCGCCTCTTCGAAGCGCTCCATCTGCTCGTTAAACGCTTTGCCCATACCGACCAGCGCCGTCTGGATAATCTCATCCGAAGCGGCAATCTGCTCAGGCGTGGTGGGAAGCTTGGAGAGGTAATACTCCCTCTGGAGGGGATCTTGGTCTGCAGACAGGCTATCGGTGGCAGAGGAGAGACTGTCCGTAGCGGATGCCACAGAAGACAACGAGTCTGTGGGCTCTTCGCCAGTCTCACCCATCTGAGCCGTGGGGTCGCTCGCATCAAAGGAGATCTGCTTATTACGTCTCCGCCAGTCGTCCGCTAGTGGACGCTTGCCCCACTTGCGCTCGAATAGATCCTTACCCTGAGCTACCAGCGTAGGATTGTAGAAGTAACTCTTGCCATTGCCACCACCCGACATCGAGGGAGGTGTGCCGACACCGCCAGGGCGACCACCGCCAGGCATATTGATGTCGGCCTGCTGGTTGAGCGCTTCGTTTTGACCCTGCTGCTCAGCGAGTAGCTCCTGCTTACGAGCCTCTTCTTGCGCCTTCTTGTAAGCGGTGATGAGACTGTCCGCATAGGCCAACCGCTCCGTCTCTGGGAGCGCCGCAATGCGCCGCAGGCTGTCCTGCTCGTAGACCTGCTGCGCAAAGGAGACTAGCTGGTCTAGATCGGCCGATAGCTTGGTCACAGCCTCGTAGCGTGGATGGCTTTTCTCAATAACACTTGCTGCACCTGCATAGGCTTCTTGTGCTTTGAGGTAGTTGTTTTGCGCTAGGTAAATGTCGCCTAGATGAAGCTGACAAAGCATATAGTCGAAGCTGCGCTGCGTGCTCTGCTCCACCCCATGTGTAAAGGCGGTGACGGCATGTGTCGTATCAGGGATCGCCAAGTAAAGGCGTCCCTGCGTGAGGTATATCTGGTCGACGAGCTCTTTGTTCTTGTCCTTATGTGCCAAACGCTCTAGACGCTGTATGACTCGCTGCGGATTACCCTGCGCCTCGATCTCTAGGCGGCGCATCGTGGCGGCAAACTCCAGCGGATAAGGTGGCGCCAGACGTATCACACGCCCGAAAGCTTGAGAGGCGTCGCTCCACCGACCTTCATTGCTGTAGAGCTGCCCTAAGAGGTAGTAGAGCCTGGCTCGCTGAGCCTTGATAGGCTTGCGATCGATCGTCTGCTGCAGGTAAGAGATGGCTGAGAGCGTGTCGCCCTGCTTGAGCGCTAGCTCTGTCTCCGCTAGTGGATAGATCTTACTGCGACTCTTGTAGATGCCCTCTTCGGGTAGGTTGTTCAGGATCTCGTCTGCTTCGCCTACCCAGCCCAAGGCAAGGTAACAGCGAGCCTGCCAAATGCGCGCTTCGTCCCGCACCTTATCCTCCGTGCTGTAAAGCCTCGTCATATAGGAGAAGGTCGCCAGAGCCTCCATAAAGTGCCCACCGTAAAACTGAGCCTCACCTACCATCATCCAGGCATTGTGCAGGAAGGGGTTGTACTCCATCTTGTTGTAGAAAGCCTTCTTCTTAGGATTGCGCAGGAGGTCTTCTCGCGATACCTTTGGCTTCGTACGTATTGAGTGCTCACGGATTGCCTTCTGCCCCTTTTCGATCGCTTTGCCTAGCGAACCGCCCACGGCTGTCTCCTCCGATGACTCCGGCCCAGCTGTGCGTGTGATAGGATCGGGCACCAGCAGCTCGGTGTAGCTCTCCGATAGGTCTTGGTAGAGAGATTTGTACCCCTCGTTAAAGGCGAGCTGACCATTGTGATAGACGTTATAGCGTGTGGTCAGATTGTGGTAAAAGCGTGAAGCACTATCATTGCGCTTGGTGCTACAGCCCACGGCACTGCCCAAGACGCACAGCAAAGCTACCACTACGCCTAGACATCGCTTAGAGCGCAGTGGTAGCTTACCACGATAAGATGTGTCTCTGTCTGCCACGCTTACAATTAAGTTCTAATCCTTAGGGAGCGTATCTATGCTACAACCTTTACTCTCACAAACGTACCAGACCTCGTATATATTGTACTGTGCGCCTACGGCGTGACCAACTGCAAGATCTCAGGCGGGAGCAAGATGCCACGCATCGAGAGACTCTTGAGCCACCCCTCATAGTCGGTCTCGAGGAGCGTCTCGGCCACCTCGCGGAGCATCGCTAGCTCCGCATCGGTGTAGCTCTCTATAGGACGGTGCGCCAGGACGTCGAGCTCCTCATCATCGTAGTAGACGATTCGGGGGGCGCGTCTTATCGCTCTCTCAGCTTCGGAGCAAGAGTCCGTACAACTGGCACAAGCGGTCGCATCATCAGCACAGCGACTCGTAGCCGACTCGCCAGAGAGTGACTCTTTCAGTTCACGCTCCACCTCACCAAGGGCAGAGCCTAGAGCTGACTTCCCAGTCGTCTGCGAGCTTTGCTGTGAAGCATCGTCGGTGCCACGAGACTTCTGTCGCTCAGACCATCGAACGAGCAGATGCACGATCAGTCCTATCGCTATAGATAGAAAAAAGATCTCTAGAGCCTCCATAGCTCAGCGTCAGCAGTAGCTAGCAACTGGGTAGTGCTATCTTGTCGATACGCTCCTTGTGACGACCGCCCTCGAAGGGCGTGTCGAGGAACGCATGCAGACAGCGCTCAGCCTCTGCAGTCTCTATGAAGCGTGCCGGCATGACCAGCACATTAGCGTCATTGTGCGCCCGGATTAGCTTAGCAATATCCTCGCTCCAAGCGAGCCCAGCACGGATGACGTTGTACTTATTGAGCGTCATAGCCATGCCATTGCCCGTGCCACAGATAGCGATACCACGATCTACCGTCCCCATCTGTACCGCAAAGGCTAGCTGGTGCGCATAGTCTGGATAGTCACAACGCTCTTCCGAATGAGTGCCATAGTCGACACACTCGATCTGCATAGCGGCGAGCCACTCCTTGACCTGCTCTTTGAGTTGATAGCCAGCGTGGTCAGAGCAAATACCTAGTTTCATAAGCTACTAATTCTCTATATTGTTTTGATTAATCTTCATCCTTCATAGGAGACTCAGGAAGTACGAAGTCCACGAAGCAAAGCCCTGCCAGTGCCGTACCGTAGCGCTTAGTTACCGTGATACCCTCCGTGATGAAGTTGAGCTCACCAAGGTAGTACTGACTGTAAGTGTTCTGGTGCAGATCGTTGATGACACGTATCAGACGAGACTCTAGCTCCTCGATACGGTAGCGACCGCTCACCTCGCAGACGAGTCCACCAGCCTTCTCGTCGAAGTTTTCATCCTTGTACATCCAGGCGTAGACGACACCAGCGCTGACGAACTCATCTTGTATACCGTGCGAGACAGACATAATCGTCTTGAGCTCTGAGCCAAAGGGAGGCATATCTACCTCATCGGGAGATACGAGTCGAGCCGTAGCTGGGAGGACGGAGGAGTAGACCATTATATTATAGTCGGCGATACCAGCATCGTAGAGTGCCATGTGGTAGGAGCCTGCATGCTTCTCAAGGTCGGACTCACCGCTACCTTTTGTCGTGAAGAATGTATTGGGGATCAAGTTCCCGTAGTACTTGTTGCTCATCGTGATAGTTATTTATGGGTTAGAAAATATCTAATTTGCGCTGGCAAATATACGAAAGTAAGAGGACATAGCCAGGGTGACGCATTACAACGGCAGGGCTGACGCATTATATACAGTGAGTTCATCTATCGCCTTATTTCTCGCTTGTCGCTAATGTGTAGCTTCTGAAAGAACGATTATGATGCGTTAGCCCTGACTGGGCAAATTAGGCGCTGGCTCGTTACAATAATTTATAACCAACTACATATCGATACGGAGCTATGTTGGGGAAAACTGATTTCCACGTGGAGATTTCGAAATATCCACGTGGAGGATTTTTATTTCCCACGTGGGGAAGAAAAAACTCTTCGGAGGAATCAAATGAAACTTCGGAGGAAGTGAATCACGCCCACGTGGAAAATAAAAAATATCCACGTGGAGATTTGAGATTTTCCACGTGGATATTCGAGAAAGGAGGGAATCGGACGAGTTCCTTCGTAAATATATGTAAAGCCACAAGAGGTGAGGATCGCGAGAATCCATGGGCTGACACATTACATTCTAATGACCTCATCTATTTCTCACTTGTCGCTAATGTGTAGCTCCTAATTATAATGCGTCAGCCCTGATTACAACGGCTAATTCCTATTTTGAGGTGCTGAGGGAGAAGCTACATTTTGACAGCACCTCTTACACAGTCATTATGATCACTGATTACACATTTGTTTTCCCCATCTATGTCTCCAGTCTCAAACACATCAACTGTTGCTTACTGAGGCATCTGTTCTGCCAACCATTCTTTCAAGACAACAGCATGATTGTATTTCTCGTTTTTTGCGCCATACAGCAGGGTCACATTATGATCTTGCAACTTCTGCGCACACAAATCTTTAAACTCCTGTGATGCTGAGTTCTCGGACAATTCCTGTCTGTATCTCTGTTTAAACTCATCATATCTTTCAGGAGTATGGGAAAACCATCTTCGAAGTCCATCTGATGGTGCAATCTCCTTAGCCCATAAATCAATTTCAGCATTTTCCTTTTTCATTCCTCGTGGCCATAGTTTGTCCACAAGAACACGAAAACCATCTGCTTCAACTGGAGTTTGATAGATTCGCTTGTATCTCAATTCATTCATTATGTATTGTCGCCTTTAAGGTGAATTCATTCATTCGTGGTCAAAGGCAAATGTACGAATAAGTCATCATAATACGGCGTTGCTGATTGAATCTACGCTACGGGATAGTATGTCTTATAATCTGACCAAAATGTGTACATTTGCTGGCGACTGGTTAGCCCTAAGGGGGTGACCAGCCAGTCTTGATTAGGCTGATATAAATTCACTTTAAACAACCTGTGAAGTATGAGCGAATTCTTACATAACACACCTGATGAGCGCAAGGCGATGCTCAAGGAGATACTCCTGCGCTTACATCAAGGAGAACAACCCGAAACTCTAAAGCGGCAACTCTCCACACTCCTCCACGCTATTCCCTACCAAGAGGTCGTTGCCGTGGAGGAGGAGCTAATAGCTCATGGACTACTATCGACAGATGAGATACAGCTCTTTTGCGATCACCACTCGGAGATCCTAGATGGAGCTATTGATGTGAGTGGGGCTAAAGAGGTGCCTGCGGGGCATCCCATAGACACCTTTAGAGCAGAGAATGTAGCTCTAGGAGAAGTAGTCGCCGAGTACTATGCTTTGGCAAAGGAGGTCAAAGAGCAGCACTGCGAGCGTCCTCTCTCGGAACTCTTGCTAAGTCTGAGATCTATCTTCAACCGACTGATGGATGTAGACAAGCACTATCTGCGCAAAGAGTACCTCCTCTTCCCATACTTAGAGCAACATGGAGTGACTGGACCTCCTGTAGTCATGTGGGGCAAGCACGATGAGATTAGGAAGCTACTCAAGAGTGCCATAGCAGTACTCTCTGGGGAGACTTCAGATATGGCATCTCTGAGAGCTCACATCGTGGAGACCTTTGACCCCGCAGTGGAGATGCTGGACAGTATGATCACCAAAGAGGAGATGATCCTCTTCCCAATGACACTGGACCTACTGTCGGAGGCTGAGTGGTATCACATCTATCAGGAGACCCCAGAGTTTGGATACTGCCTATATGACCCACAGACTGTATGGCAAGCAGACGTGGAGGCGGACGACCTGCACTTTCAGTACGAGAGTCATGATGCTATACGGCTGTCCACTGGAGCCTTTAGCGTAGCGGAGCTAGAGGCTCTACTCATCCACCTCCCGATAGACATCACCTTTGTGGACAAAGACGATAAGGTGCGCTTCTACTCTCACAGCCCCAAGCGAGTCTTCGTACGCAATAGATCCATCATCGGTAGAGATGTGCGTATGTGTCATCCGCCCGAAAGTGTCCATGTCGTAGAGACTATCCTTGCGGACTTCAAGAGTGGTCGCCAGAATTGTGCTAAATTTTGGATTGGCAACTTCCGTGGGCGATTTATCTATATAGAGTACACGGCTGTGCGTGATCCCGAGGGTAACTATCTAGGGGTCGTCGAGTGCTCTCAGGATATTACTGAGCTACGGCAACTGGAAGGCTCTAGGACTCTTCTGAATTATGACTGATACGACACCTCTACTCATCACCCCTGAAACCAAAGTGGGGACGATGCTGGACCGCTACCCAGAGCTCATCGATACGCTTGTATCGCTCTCGGATCGGTATAGAAATCTGACCAATCCGATACTGCGCAAGAGTGTGGCACCTCGTACTCCGCTCAAGCTCGCAGCTCAGATGGGCGGTGTGGACTTAGCCCTACTGGTTAATACGCTACGCCAAGCCGTCGGACAGCCTCTGCTTGACTTGCCAAAGTAGGGCTTATACGTTCGTCTACTTGGAACGAGATTTAGAAAAAGGAGACTCAAACGCAGCTCGAAGCGGTTGAGTCTCCTCTTGTTTTGCCAGTAGTGGCGTGAGAGCAATGATGCGTGTTGCCTTAGCGAGCCACTCTGATGTTGTAGCGACTCTTGTAGTCCACCTGGGGCATCTCGGGAAGTGACTTAAGGTACTGGACGATCACCTCGGCAGTCGTGATGCCTTGGTTCTTGTCAGGAGCCGAAGTATGGTAGGTGTAGGCTGCCTGCACATAAGAGCTAGTAGCTAGCGTGTAGAGCTTGTCAGGATCAACTGGCTGATCGCTACCAGCGGGATAGACAGTGCAATCCAGCAGCACGCCTGTGTCATCAAGCAGATAGTCCACACGTAGCCCCGATGTATGAGCTGGCGTATTATTGTCAGTTGTCCAGGCATGGACGAAAAACTCCTTAAGCTGTCGACCCGTCATCGTGAGCACGGTCAGTTCATTACCAAAGGGGTCTAGACGCAGGATATCCTTGAGCGTGATATTGCCTTGGGGCAATTCACCAATGCGTACGCCTCCAGGGTTTTGCATCGCAAAGTCCGCATGACTATACCAGCGCTGCGCATCGGCAAAGATAGCCCCCAGCGTGTATTTGTCTTGGATAGGTTTTGGATTGGTCGTCACCACTTCGGCAAAAAGCGGATTAGCATTGTAGCCTTCTACCATGCGCTGCATTTTCTCATTGACCCCACCAGCGTGCGGATCTGCGGGGAGAAGCATCTCTTGGTGTGAGAGCACCTGCCCACCTCTATGTTGTATCAGTGCGAGGGAGATGTAGTGTGCCTTGTAGCCAGACTGCACGATGGGTACCGCAGCGTGCAGGTTGTTCGGGTGATCAATGAGCGTGTGCGAGTGTCCCCCCACGATGAGATCTAGGTAAGGAGCCACCTGCGCCAGTAGCGTATCCTTCTGCACGCCAATGTGCGTAAGAGCTATCTGCAGATCCGAGCAGCCCGCTAGATAGCGGTAGTTCTTAACCTCTTCGAGTGGTTGGGTGAAAGCTACGCCCCGTACATTTTTCGGGTGCGAATCGGGAATGCCTAGCTCGCCCAATTGAAGCAGCCCCACGACAGAGACCCTCGTGCCGTCAGGCATCGTGAAGATCTTGTAGGGTTTCAGCGCAATACCATAGGAGGGCGAGGGGAAGACATTGGCCGAAAGGAAAGGGAACTTAGCCCGATGCGAAATGTCACCCAACCCGTGCTGCCCCAAGTCAAACTCATGATTGCCCAGAGCCGAAGCGTCAAAGCGCATCTCATTCATCAGTTCGATGATCGGTAGCCCCTTTGGCTGGAAGTTGTCGTTGATTGGGTTGCCCGTCTGTAGGTCACCCGCAGCCAGTAGGAGCAGATTGGGATAGATCGCCCGCATACTATCGACCATAAAGGCGATGCGGGGCAACTGGTCGATGTTGGCGTGGATGTCATTGAGCCCTACGACAGCAAGCGTTGACACGCCACTCGGCTGCGCCTGCTGCTTGACACGGCAAGACGACAGGCTCCCCACGAGGAGTAGAAGCAGCGCACTGTAAAGTGCATGGTTAAAGGTCTTTCTCATGATATGGATTGCTTTTTTATGGTTCTTTCAATTGGCTCAGCGTAGCCGAGAGCGTACCCTTAGCTAGGCGTAGCTCTATGTCATCGCCCTCACGGAGCTGCGATGGGCTTTTGACTAGCTCGCCCTTATGGTGCACGATAGCGTAGCCACGCTGCAGGATCGTCTGCGGGTCCATCGCTCGGATGATCTGCGCCAGATGCTCTATCTGCGTGCGCTGCGTGGTCGTAATCTTGCGCTGCTCCTGCAGGCTCTGCTGCCTAGCTTGCCACTGGTTGAGCTGAGCCGTGAGGTAACTCGCATAGCGATGCCTAAACTGGGTTAAGAGCGTATCCCACTGAAGCTGATAGCGCATAGGCAAGTAGCGAGCAGCACCTGCTAGGCGCTCCCGTTGCGACTCCAGCAGTGCGTGCTGATCGCGCAGTAGCGTATGAGGAGAGACGGAGAGCTGTTCACGTAGCAAGAGCATCTGGCGCTCCTCACGATGTAGCTGCTCTAGCGTTGTCTGCCTGAGCAATTGAGCCAAGCGCTCTAGCCCCGTTTGCGCCGTCTGTCTAGCCTCCTGCCAAGCGCGCTCCAGTCGCTGATGTGCCTCCTCGAGGAGCGTGTACTCTGCACACCAAGCATCGATCACAGCGGTAGCCACTGCCGTAGGGGTCTTGAAGGCTCTGTGCGAAACTAAGTCCACGACGCTCTCGTCCCGATCGTGACCGATACCACTCCACACAGGGAGCGAAAACTCCGCCACGGCACGAGCTACGGCAAAGTCATCGAAGGTACCCAAATCAGCCGTGGCACCCCCACCTCGTATGATGACTACAAGGTCAAAGAGCGTCTCGTGCTGACGCACCCTTTCGAGTGCTGCGACGATGGACTGCGGAGCACTCTTGCCCTGCATCGTCGCCCGAAAGAGAGCCTTCTCTATAAAAGGAGCCACCGCACTCTCCTCCAGATGTCTCGTGAAGTCTTGGTAGCCGGCAGCCGTTGGCGAGGAGATGATGGCGATGCGTCGCAAAGGTCTCGGCATCGGGTACTGCTTGTTACGCTCCATCAGCCCCATACGCTCTAAGAGCTGGAGCGTCTCACGTCTTTGTCGTGCCACCTCACCCAGTGTGTAGCTTGGATCAATATCCTGTATGTCTAGTTGTAGCCCGTAGCGTGGGTCATACTTGAGCTCCACGAGCGCCAATATCTTGATCCCGTCCGTGAGCGGCTGACCCGTCACCTGCTGAAAGTGCTGAGCGATCTGATTGTAGCGACTGGCCCAGATCACAGCTGAGATCTGCGCCGATAGCTCTCCTCCACCCAACTCAGGATGTAGCGGGTCTGATGCTTTATCTATCAAGTTAAAGTAGCAATGCCCCCGTTGGCTACGTCCACGGTAGCCACTCACCTCACCCGTTACGTAATAGAGCCGATTGTAATAGTGGTCAATGCAGCGCTGCAACGAACCCAGTAGCTCGGTTAGCGTGTACCGCTTGGCTACTAGGTCTGAAGCTTGCATCTCTAGTGAGGACATGGCGCAGGAAAACGGCTTTTATTTAGTCAAAAAGGGATACCTCTGGGGGCAACTCCTGCCGATAGGTACGTCCCAAGTGAGCATACGCCAAGCGTGTCGCCTGCCGTCCCGTACGGGTCCGCTGTATGAAGCCCTCCTGAATGAGAAACGGCTCATAGACCTCCTCGATCGTGCCTGGGTCTTCACCCATTGCCGTGGCTATGGTGGTCAGTCCGACAGGCCCTCCGTCAAACTTATCGATGATGGTCTTCAGCAGCTTGTGATCCGTATGATCTAACCCATGCTTATCTATGTGCAGCGCTTCGAGCGCCACCGTCGTAATGTCGCTATCGATGACACCGTTACCCTTGACCTGTGCAAAGTCTCGCACACGCTTCAGGAGCGCGTTAGCGATACGAGGCGTGCCACGACTACGCAGCGCAATGCCCCGAGCAGCCTCCTCCTCGCACGGCACCTCTAGGATGCGAGCCGAGCGTAGCACGATGTCCGTAAGCGTATCCACATCGTAGTACTCTAGATGTAGGTTGATGCCAAAGCGGTCTCGTAGCGGAGCCGTCAGCAGACCGCTGCGCGTGGTCGCCCCTACCAGTGTAAAGGGGTTGAGGTCTATCTGTATGGAACGCGCCCCTGGCCCTTTGTCGATCATGAGATCGATCCGAAAGTCCTCCATAGCCGAGTAGAGGTACTCCTCTACAGTATGGCTCAGGCGATGGATCTCATCGATGAAAAGCACGTCACGAGGCTCCAGAGAAGTGAGCAGTCCCGCTAAGTCTCCCGCTTTCTCCAGCACAGGACCCGAAGTAATCTTCATACCGACCCCTAGCTCATGCGAGATGATGTGCGAGAGGGTCGTCTTGCCTAGTCCGGGAGGACCGTACAGGAGGACGTGGTCGAGTGCTTCGTCACGGCGACGAGCCGCCTCGACGAAGACCTTCAGATTGTCCACGACATGCCCCTGACCTCGGAAACTATCGAAGTAGGAGGGGCGCAACTGCTCCTCCTGCTGTAGGTCAGACAAACTCTGCGGGGGCGTACGCTCCTCGCGTATATCAAATGGATCTCCGTTCATACGTCAGCAAAGTTAGCGAAAAAGGGCATAGCCCAGGCGTAAAGGTGAAATTGGATGGTGAAATGCCCCTATAGGGCTCGTTTGCTCAAAAGGGGGCTGGGATAGCAAAAATAGAAAGCTCAACCGCTTCTCTTCAGCGATTGAGCTCTCTGGGGATGCCTTTTATGACTTATGTCGGAAAGAAGTGTTAGCCCTCTCGGGTTGCCTTGTCGGGTACGCTCTTGGCTAGCGAGAAGAAGAACTCGAGACCTCCCGTGGGTCTGTTCTTTGCGGAGATCTCACCGCCGTGGAAGCGTATAGCATTTCGTACTATAGAGAGTCCCAGTCCCGATCCGCCCATCTCACGACTGCGTCCCTCATCGATGCGGTAGAAGCGGTCGAAGATCTTAGCCAGGCTCTCGCTCTCGGGGATGCCAGGGCCGTTGTCGGCAAAGGTGAAGTAGTAGTATCGCTCGTCCTCCATCGTCTGCTCGATCTCTATGGTACTGCCAGCGCCAGCGTAGCGAATGCTATTCTCCGTCAGATTGGCAAAGACAGCATAGAGTAGCGAGTGGTTGGCCTGTACGGTGGTTTGCTCAGGAATTCGATTGCAGATGGTCATCTGCTCCTTTTGAAGCTTGATCTCTAGGGCTGCTTTGACCTCTTCGACGACACTGTACGGGGTGAGCTCCTGCAAGGCGTAGAGGTCGCTCGCCTCCTCCAGCTTGGTGATCATAGAGACGTCGCTGATAAGCTGTGAGAGACGTATCATCTGATTGTAAGTGCGCTCGATGAAGTAGCGCTGCTTCTCCTCAGGAAGTGGCTGGTTGAGTATTGTCTCGAGGTAACCACGGGCGCAAGTGACCGGCGTGCGTAGCTCGTGGGCTATGCTATTGGTCATGTCGTGCTTGAGGCGACGATCGTTTTCCTTCTTAGTTACATTGGTCAGGACGATCTCAAAGCTATTGTCGGGGAAGAGCTGTGCGCGCACCTCTATATGCGCCCCATCCTTGTCGATGATGTATCGTGTGGAGCGCGGAGCGGCACCTGGGTGAGCCTCTTGGTCGGCTAGAAGAGTCTTGACCTGATGAAGCTCTGGGTAGTCGAGGATGCGCTCATCGATGATAAAGGTGGGGGTGTCGACGAGGGTGTTGAGATTCTGTATGAAGTGGCTATTGGCATAGATAAACTTGCTCTCCTCACTAAAGAAAGATATGCCGGCGTCGGAGCTGGCGAAGTGCTGTATGAGCTTCTCGCGCTCGATCTCATAGCGACTTCTGCTCTCTTCGAGCATCTTAAAGATCTTCTTGAGCTGCTCTCCTAGCTCCCCGATCTCACTCTTAGGAAAAGTGACGGACTCGTACTCCTCACCAGCTTGTGCCTTCGCTACAAAGTCGTGAAGCTTACGCACGGAGCGAGAGAATTGGTCGGTAAAGAAGACGACCGCCAGCAGTGCTAGACTGAAGATACCGACGATGAGGAGGAGGAAGAAGTGATTGGAGCGAAAGTAGTTGACATAGTCTATATGATAGGGTATGGCTACACGTATGTAGTAGCCCTGATCTTGGTACTGCTTGGCAAAGTAGTAGAAGTCTTCTTTGAGCGTCTCGCTATACCGCTTGGAGGTGCCAGTGCCATTGAAATTAGCTTGTTGTAGCTCTACGCGTGAGAGGTGGTTCTCAGGGATTGGCCCCTGGGTGACGTTGTCAAAGTAGACGTCGCCCTTTAGGTTGATGATCGTAAAGCGTAGATTGTGCGGGAGGTAGGATAGGAAGCGTCTTAGATCGTCCTGATCTGGCCAGTTGCTAAAGGCTGAGAGCGAGTCACGCCCTGGCACCTGCGGGTTCGCTTCGTAGTCTGCAATGTAACTATCGACACAGTCAGCGGTCTGCTCAAGGTATGACACGAGCGCTTTGGTCTTGATCTCCTTTTCGGAGGCCCGCTGTACGAAGTAGATAATCCCGCCAAAGATGATAAAGAGCAGAGCTGCGGAGATAAGGACTTTGGACTTATAGTTGTACTGACTCATAGTAGGACGATAACGATAGGGTGTGTTAGGTAAATAGGAACTACTGTGCCTCCTCCTCGACGAGGCAATAGCCGAAGCCTGAGCGGTTGATGATCTTGATCCCGCTACCACGTAGCTTCTTGCGTATGCGGGTGATATGTACGTCGATGGTGCGCTCCATAACGAATACATCTTCCCGCCATATGCGATCGAGAATCTCTTCGCGTGAGAAGACTTTGCTGGGGTCGCGTGCCAGTAGGATGAGTATCTCGAGCTCCTTCTTGGTTAGATCGATAGGCTCGCCATTGATGAAGACCTGCTTGGCATCTAGGTCAATGAGGAGCGTGCCGATCTCTATCTGACTCTCTTCGAAGTCTAGTCCGCCCTGCAGGGAGCGCATGAGGATAGCCTGAATGCGTGCTTGTAGCTCTTTGATGGAGAAGGGCTTCGCCATATAGTCATCGGCTCCGATGTTAAAGCCCGTGAGAAGATCGTTTTCAGTACCCTTGGCAGTGAGGAAGATGATGGGCGTGGTGAGCTTCTTATCCCGTCGTATGAGCTCAGCAAGCTTGAAGCCGCTCATGCCAGGCATCATCACATCGAGGATGAGTAGGTGATACTCCTCGAGCGGCATTTTGAGTGCCTCCTCAGCGTTGGCTGCTGTGGAGACTTGGTATCCCTCGCCAGCAAGGTTGAAGGTAAGTATCTCACGGAGATCCTCCTCATCATCAACGAGGAGGAGTTTAAACTTCTTCTTGTCCATAGTTCTCTAGCTCTTGTTCGGTGGGGATCTCTACTTTTTGATTCTTAGCGTGCAGCAGGTTCTTGCCTTCTGAATGGAAGATAGCAGCCTCGGCAATGTTTGTCGCATTGTCTCCGATGCGCTCTAGATTGTAGGCTATGCTGCTGATCGCTAGTGAAGCCTGTATGGAGTCTACATCGGGGCTTAGCTCCGAGTCTAGGAGTGCTTGAGGCAGTGAGTCATTGATCTGATAGTGTAGATCGTCTATATGTGTATCTCGACTGATGACTCGTCGTGAGAGGTCTGAGTCTCCGGCAAAGAACGAGGTGACCGCGTCGGTGACCATCTGATAAGTCTCCGAGAGCATCTCCTGTAGCGTCTCAGTGTACTGAAGGTAGAGTCCATTACTAGAGTCGATCGTACGGGTGAAGTTGGCTACATTGAGCAGCAGATCACCTATGCGCTCTAGGTAGCTGGTCATATCGTGTAGGGCAAACATACGTCTGGCCTCAGAGGCACGAGGGGTATAGAGTACGATCCCGTTGATGACCTCGCTCCTTATCTTGACCTCTAGGCTATCTATGATCGTCTCATTCATCTCGATGTGCTCGTAGTCGTCAGGCTCGACGATCCCGCTGAGGAGCTGCTGTATGATCTCTACTTGGCGAGCGATCACTTTGTTGAGTACGTTGAAGTCTTCCTTGATCAGGACGACGTGGTGATCCATATTGGGTGACATAGGTTGTGACAGTTACGTTTTTACTTGATAGTGTGAGTGTCTGTCTGTATGGCAGATCTAAGGTACGATGTTTTATCCAAAGTTGCCCTGTAGGTAGTCCTCGGTGCGCTGATCGCTGGGGTTGGTAAACATCTTGTCGGTGCGGTCATACTCGACCAGCTCACCGAGGTACATAAACATCGAGCGGTCGGATATGCGTGCGGCCTGCCCCATATTGTGTGTGACGATGAGGATGGCTATCTCCTTCTTGAGCTCTAGGATCAGTTCCTCGATGCAATTGGTCGCTATCGGGTCTAGTGCGGAGGTAGGTTCGTCCATCAGGAGTAGCCGAGGACGCAGAGCCAAGGCGCGAGCGATGCATAGTCGCTGCTGCTGTCCGCCCGAGAGGAAGGAGCCACGCTTGTCTAGTCTGTCCTTGACCTCCTCCCAGAGTCCGACCGACTGCAGAGAGGTGGTGAGGATCTCTTCGCGCTGCGCCTTGGAGACTTTGATGCCGTTGAGCTTGTAGCCCGCCATCACATTGTCGGCGATGCTCATCGTCGGGAAGGGGTTCGGCTGCTGGAAGACCATTCCCGCCATACGACGGACGACCATCGGGTCTTTCTCTAAGATATTCTCTCCCTGTAGGAGGATGCGCCCATCGGTACGTATACCTGGGTAAAGCTCGTGCATGCGGTTGATGGCACGTAGCAGGGTACTCTTGCCACAACCACTAGGGCCCATGATGGCGGTGATCTCGTGGTCGTAGATCTCCGCAGAGACCTTGGTCACGGCACTCTTCTCAGGAGTGTACCAGATGCTTACGTTGTCTAGCTGGAGGACCACTTCGGGCGTTGTCGTCTGTATAGAGTTTGGAGTCATGCTTTGGACAAAAAAGAAGTTACTAGTAGCGTGTCCGGTCGGAGATACGCTTGGCGATAAAGTTTAGAAGTAGCACTAGGAGTAGGAGAAAGAGCGAAGAGCTCCAGATCATCTCCTGAAGGTTGGGATCACTGTAAAACTCCCAGATGAGTAGCGGCACGGCCGACGAAGGCGTGTCGAGCGTCCACGATATGCGGGCACTGCCTAGAGCGGTCATGATGAGTGGTGCCGTCTCGCCGATGATACGACTCACAGCTAGCAGGACGCCTGTCAGCAGACCACCCATAGCAGAGGGGAGGAGGATCTTAAGCACCATCTTGCGGTAAGAGCATCCGAGAGCGAGCGCCGACTCTTTGAAGGACTTAGGCAGTCGCGCCAGCGTCTCCTCGGTAGAGCGTATGATGAGCGGTAGCATCATGATCGCCAGAGCCACAGCACCCGCTAGAGCCGAGTAGCCTCGCATCGGTAGTACCACCCAAGCGTATACGATGATACCGATGACGATCGAGGGGGTGCCTTGTAGTAGGTCAGTGACGAAGCGTACTACATTGGCGAGGCGTGTGGATCTATTCTCCGAAAGATAGATACCGCCTAGGAGTCCTATAGGAATAGCGATGATAGAGGCTACGAGGGTCATGATAAGGGTGCCGACGATACCATTAGCGATACCGCCTGGGAGTATCGTGTGAGAGCCTTCGATCGTGTTGGCGCGCTTAGCCATCATCGCCTCGACAGCTGTCGGTGCCGTCCTAGTAAAGAAGTCCCAGTTGATCTGCTGGTACCCCTCTAGGACGATCTTGCCGATGATGAGAAAGAGCGGTATGACGGTGATGCAGGCGAGTACGATATTGACTAGATAGACCGTGCGGTCCCAGCCCTGTCTTACTTTGAGTGATGCCATGGTCTGTTTAGGCTCGTTTCTTGTTTAGGATAATCTTCACAATGCCGTTGATGATGGCTGTGATGAGGAAGAGGACTAGAGCGATCGCTATGAGCGAACTGAGCTTGAGTCCGTGCGCCTCGTTGAACTGATTAGCGATCAGCGAAGCCATGCTCTGTCCTGTGTCAAAGATCGATGTAGGCACCTTGTCCGTGTTGCCGATCAGCATGGTTACCGCCATCGTCTCACCGAGAGCTCGTCCCAGAGCGAGGATATAAGCTGCGACGATACCGCTCCGTGCGTTGGGCAGGATGACCGATCCGATCACCTCCGTGCGGGTGGCGCCGAGACTGTAGGCAGCCTCCTTGAGCGACTTAGGGGTGAGCATGACAAACTCCGCCGTGAGCGACGAGGCGTAGGGGATGATCATGACGGTCAGTATCAGCACCGAAGTGAGGATCCCGTAGCCATTGCCCTGAGGACCATCGATCATATCAATGAGTGGACGAAGGGTGTAGAAGCCCCACAGACCATACACGATAGAGGGGATGCCCGCCAGTAGGTCAGTCAGCGAACGGATGACGCCAGCGATGCGCTTACCCTTGAAGTACTCCCCGATGAAAAGCGCCACTGGTAGCGAAAAGGGGATGCACAGGATCAAGGCTAGTATCGAGGTGACCACGGTCCCTACGATAAAGGGCAACGCTCCATACTGCTCTCGCCCAGCCGTGGGGTCCCACTCGGAGGAGCAGATGAAGCGAAAGAAGCCAAACTCACTAAAGGCCTCCATGCTGTTACTAATCAGACTGATCAGCATCGCTAGGCAGATCAGTAGCATGAGGAGCCCCGAGCTCATGAGTAGACCTCGGAAGATCTTGTCACCGATAGGGCGTGACGCTTTACGGACGAGGGTAGACATATAGGCAGAGCTTATATTTATAAGGAGTAGGAGAGAAAGGTAAAGAGACATCTCTCCTCCGAATAG
The DNA here is from genome assembly GCF_000212375.1 of Porphyromonas asaccharolytica DSM 20707. Lineage (NCBI taxonomy): Bacteria > Pseudomonadati > Bacteroidota > Bacteroidia > Bacteroidales > Porphyromonadaceae > Porphyromonas > Porphyromonas asaccharolytica. The sequence goes on from NC_015501.1 coordinate 1,621,194, forward strand.
AGAGCGGTACAGGTCGGATGCGACTCACTAATTAATCGGAGCTATCCAGACGGCACTACTGTTGAGAGGGGAGGAGAGACGTTCTTTTGGCGTGAGGAGATTGCTACAGAGACCGTAGCAGCCTCTTCTTTTGTTTTTCTGGTGTATAAGGGGGGGGCTACTTCTTAGGAGAGCTAGTTAGGTCTATTGGCTTACCTCCATAGGTCAGCTTAGCTAGCTGCGCCTTGGCTGCTGCGATCATCTCAGCGGATAGCGGTGCGAAGTGGATCTGCGAAGTGATAGCCTGCGCCTCATCGCTTAGCATCCAGTTGAGTAGACGAGCCGTCTCGACAGCTTCAGCCTCTGAGTGGTTGTCGTACTGCATCTCTTGGTAGGCGATGAGCCAGGTGAGACAGCTAATAGGATAAGCCTCAGGGTGCGACGAGTTGGTGATCATCTGACGTGTGTCGGGTGCAACCTCGCCAGCAGCTGCTGCAGAGATAGACTCGAGCGAGGGGAGGACAAAGTTGCCAGCCTGATTCTGTACCATGGCTGTCGGTATGTCTAGTGAGAAGCTGTACTCACTACCTACATATCCGAGCGCACCATCCGTCTGCGCGATTACGCCAGCGACGCCTGGATTGCCCTTGGCAGCCATACCAGTAGGCCACTTGAGCGACTTGCCCTTGCCCACTTGTGTAGCCCAGTCGGTGCTCACCTTCGTTAGATAGTCGCTGAAGACGTTCGTCGTGCCACTACCATCGGAGCGATAGACGGGTGAGATCTCCTTGTCGGGGAGCTTTTGATCGGGGTTGATCGCAGCAATAGCGGGGTCGTTCCAGCGTGTTATCTTGCCTAGATAAATGTTGGCGATGATCTCGCCCGTGAGGTTCAGCTGTGAGATCTCAGGACAATTATAAGCGATGACGACAGCTCCCATGCAGGTCGGTATATGTACCACAGGACGAGGCATCTCGGCCATATCTTCATCGGATAGAAAAGCATCAGTAGCAGCAAAGTGCACCACTTCGTCCTTGAGGCTACGTATACCACCACCGCTGCCTACAGCACCATAATTAATATGTATACCTGACTGCTCCTCATAGGCTTTGAACGCCTCGGTATAGTAGGGTAGTGGGAAGGTTGCTCCTGCTGCATCTAGTTCTCTCACCTGACCACCTTTGCCTGCACAGCTGGCAGTCATGACGGCGATGGCGATGAAGGCTAAAGCCTTGAGTGTACTCTTATTCATAGTTCTATCAGTAAGTTAGTTGTCTATCTTAATGGGAGGTCCCTTCTGATCTTATCGGGGAGACCTCCCTTTTCGTTTGCAATATTACGGCCAATGGATTATTCCCCTGTGACGAAAATGTTACGGCGCTGTGAAGATGTTAAGCGATCGGGTGCCTTTGCTTTAGAAAGTGTCGATCTCCACGTGGAAATTCTCAAATCCCCACGTGAAGAATAAAAATTCTCCACGTAGGCGAGAAATAAAACTTCGGAGGAATCAAATGAAACTTCGGAGGAAATGATTCACGCCCACGTGAAAAATGAAAAATATCCACGTGGAGATTTGAGAATTTCCACGTGGATATCGGATAAGAGTCGCTTGAACCAAAACATTTTCTTAAGGGTCGGCAGAATGGATCGCTTGTTTATCCAATAAAAATGTGTACCTTTGCAGGCAATAGCGTTTTTACTAACTATATATGAACCACTACGAAACCGTTTTCATTTTAACTCCCGTTTTGTCTGATGCTCAGATGAAGGAAGCGGTAGATAAGTTCACCTCACATCTCACCTCTGCAGGTGCCACGATTGTGAACGATGAGCACTGGGGGCTCAAGAAGCTCGCCTATCCCATCGAGAAGAAGTCTACCGGATTCTATCACTTCATAGAGTTTGACGCTGAGCCCTCAGTGATCAAGCCCTTTGAGACACTCTTGAGACGTGACGAGACGGTCCTGCGCTACCTAACGATCGCTCAGGACAAGTTCCACCATGCGTATGCTGAGAAGCGTCGCTCACTGAAAAGTAACCCTGTAGCAGAGAAGTAATCATGGCAAGAACAAGAAGAGGTCGTTATAGCAGACCACTCCCAGGAGAGGTACAGCAGAAGAAGTACTGCCGCTTTAAGAAGGCTGGCATCAAGTATGTGGACTACAAGGATCCCGAGTTCCTTAAGAAGTTCCTCAACGATCAGGGTAAGATCCTCCCACGTCGTATCACAGGCAATAGCCTTAAGTTCCAGCGTCGTGTAGCTCAGGCTGTCAAGCGTGCTCGTCACCTAGCTCTGCTACCCTTCGTAACGGACCTTATGAAGTAATCATCACCTAGAGACCGATAAGACAATGGAAGTAATACTGAAAGAAGACATTATCAACCTAGGCTTTAAGGATGATATCGTAACCGTCAAGGACGGCTACGGACGCAACTATCTGATCCCTCAGAAGAAGGCTGTCATCGCTAGCGAGAGCGCTAAGAAGATGCTTGCTGAGGAGCTACGCCAGAGAGCTCACAAGCTCGAAGCTATCAAGCAGGAGGCGCAGGCTCTTGGCGAGAAGATCGATGGTCTACACCTAGAGATCAAGGCTAAGACATCTAAGTATGGTGTCATCTTTGGCTCTGTAACGAACATCCAGCTCGCTGAGGCACTCGCTGAGAAGGGCTTCGAGATCGATCGCAAGATCATCCAGATCAAGAAGGCTGTCAAGGAGGTCGGCGACTACGATGCTCAGGTACGTCTGCACCGCGATGTGATCGTTCCGATCACCTTTACCGTCATCTCGGAGAATCACGCCGTCATCGAGTCTGAGAATCCCGCTCCTGCACCTGCTGCTGAAGCACCTGCTGAGGAGGGCGCTGAGGAGGCTCCAAAGGCTCAGGCTGAGGAGACAGCTACGGCTGCCGAGTAAATCAATCGTATGCTCTACGGGTACTCTAGAGCAGTACAATATATAGCAAAAGGTCGTCACGTAGTATATACGTGGCGACCTTTTGCTATGACCTATTGCATAGTGCTTGCCGCTAGGAGATAAGACGGTGGCTTGATGCGGTTGAGACTGTTGCAAAAGTCAACAGTCTCACAATCTTGCTTGCAAGATTGTCCAGATTTTGCAGAAAGGATGAAGCGCAAGGCGCTGAGGGTGAGGTCTGAAGGGAGCATACCTCCGTATGTGACCGAAGCCGAATCCCGAAAGCAACACAGCGATTTGCCTTTATGCAACGGTCTCCGGTTAGTCTACCTCGACGATATGGTGCCCATCGGCAGAGAGGTAGAGGAGGTAGGCGCATACCCTCTTGAAGCCACTCTCTAGGAGTGCCTTGCGGTAGCTACGCAGCTGGCGCTTGTGGCGCTCAGTGTACTGCTGCGCCTCGCCACCGCTCTTGTAGTCTATGATGACTGCTTGCTGCTCCTCGTCGTACAGGATACGATCGGGACGCTCTATGCGGGCTTGTCTGGTCTCGCTCTCGGTGTCTTGTGAGAGTCTGACGATGCTTCGCTCATTGATCACCTGCCACCCGCTACTTCGATCGTAGTATTCGGCTATCTTCGGGTCTGTGAGTGCCTGCTCTAGTAGCTTAGCGAGAGCGTCTCGCTGATCTTGGGGGATGAGTCCCTGAAGGCATTTCATATCGAGTAGCTTCACTAGCTCATCGTGCTCTAGGTAGTCGATCTCACTCAGCAAGGCGTGGAGGAAGAGACCATTGCGCACGGCATCTTGCGCCTGATAGGAGACGCTCTGGGAGCGACGCACACGTAGCTGGGCTAGAGCTCCTATCTGCTCTCTGCCAGGTATGCTGACGAGCCGTGAGGTGTCGCTGGAGGGTGTCGTAGGCTTAGGCGGTGCGGTGGTAGGATCGGTCTGATAGTAAAAGATCCTTTGCTTAATCTCCGCATCTTCTGACGGCGAGGCCTTGAGCTCCGAGCATTGGAGGTCGATCGTCTCCTGTGACAATAAATCAGGTTTTTGATTATGGCCGGGCTCTTGGATTTGTGTGACTAGTTCAGAAATGAGTCGCTCGAAGTTGATACTCGTCCCCGACTGCCCCTTGTTCTCACTGAGTATGAGGTGCATCTCGCTCTTGGCACGTGTCATCGCTACATAAAACGCATTGATGCGGTCTAGGAGAGCAAGATGCTCCTCGGCAACAATCTTCTCGCGGAAGAGGGTGCTTCGAGCCTCTTTGGTGGGGGAGATAGGGAGTAGGGTGGGGATTTCGACGTTTCCGCCTAGGAGCTTATGTAGTTCGGCCATTATCTCCTCATCGCGACACCAGATGGTATCCGTATGCTCTAGTAGCCTCATCTGGTACTCTAGGAGGCAGACGACGGGAAAGCCGAGTCCCTTGGCCGAGTGTATGGTGAGGAGCTGCAGGGCGTCTTGTGTCTCTAAGCTTAGTCTGGGGGTGTGAGTCTCTAGCCACTCTAAGAAGCCCTGCAGGTCTACGTAGTTGTCCTGGCTGTAGTCCTGGACGGTGTCTAGGAGTGCGTCTATGTAGGACTGGTCGGCGGAGGTGATGAGGGGACGTACGATCTCTACGATCAGTAAGGTTAGCTCATAGAGCGAGGCACTGAGTCCCTCCTGGTAGCAACGTGCGAGGTCTAAGGCGGGTGAGTCACTGAGGCTGCGAGCTAGCTCGGCATAGTGCGTTACGGCTAGTCGGTGCTCGAAGCTCTTGCTGTAAAGCTCCTCGCTGGCTCCCGCATTGACTAGGACGCTCTGCATGATCTCTACGATGAGACGGTAGAGCGGGTTGGCATCTAGTGAGAGCATCTCACGGGATACGAAGGCAAGCGGCTGCAGGTGCTGGTTCTTGTTTTTGTCGTTCTCGAGCTCTTTGTTGTACAGGATGATAGCCTGAGCGATGCGCTGGAGGGTGTCGTTATTTGGCGTTAGGATGGCGATGTCCGAGAGCTTATAGCCACGCTCTCGTATGGAGGGGATGACATGGCGGAGGAGATAGTCGATCTTTGTCTGGAGCTGACTTGGAGGAGTCGTCTCAGCGTTGTCGTCCTCTTCCGTTGCTGCTGTTGGCTGTGATATCTCGGGCGTTTTCTCCCATTGATGTATGAAGACTCCACCTATCTTATTTTGGTTTGGATCGGGGACCTCTTGGTGTACCTCTTCAGGATCGTAGACCTTTTGGATCAGGTTAGAACTCTCTAGCTTGAGCTCGGAGGCGTAGGGTAGAAGCGAGAAAAAGCGATTGTTGAAGGAGACGATCGCTGGAGCGCTACGCCAGTTGTTCGGTAGGTTTAGTGTCTGCTGGTCCTTGGGGAAGTCTTTGCTAAGATCGTTTTGCAGGAGCATCGGGTCGCTATTGCGAAAGCGGTAGATGCTCTGCTTGACATCACCCACGATGAAGATCTCACCAGAACTACTCAGCGCCTCCTCAAGGAGTGGAACGAAGTTCTCGTACTGAAAGCGACTAGTGTCCTGAAACTCATCGATCATGTGATGCGTCAGCTTGGTGCCTAGCCGCTCATAGATAAAAGCGGTGCTCCCCTCGCCGCTCACAAGGGTACGTATGAGTCGCTTAGCATCGTCTAGGAGCGTGATGCCTAGCTCTTCAGATACTTTGTAGACATTCTCCTGTATCTCTCCGAGGAGCTGTAGCTCGTATCCATTTCTGATCGCAGTACGTAGGGTAAAGAGATCTGTGTAGAGGCGGAGTATCGTCTGAAAGATGCTGATCAGCGGGGAGTCTTCGATGCCTTTGGTGTAGCGATCGTCAAGGGCTTCGGTGACATCTAGGTTCTTCAAGTACTTATCCCAGGTGGTAGCGGTTATATAGGAGTTTGTAGCACCGATCGTCGGCTCATCCTTTGTTGTATCCGTGAGCCTCGTCAGTGGCGAGTTCTTGCCACCTGGGAGCTTGGTCCCCTCGGGGACGAGCGATCGGGCTGTTGCCACCTGATCCCTGATCTGCTCCTGCACCACCACGATCTGCTTCTCGACAGCACGAACGAAGCTGTCGTAGGTCTGAGGCTCAAAAAGCCTCTCCCCATTGAAGGCGTGCTCTTGTATCTGCTCGTTGTATAGCTGCTTGGCAAAGAGCTTCAAGCTCTTTCGCAGGGCGTAGATAGACTTCTCCTTGCGATTGACCAGAAAGCTCTTGATAGCTTGCTGAGCGATGGGGGAGGGCTGCTCAAAGAGTCGCTCCACAGCTAGACTTAGTATCTGATCTGTGGAGAGCTCGATGCGCATCGAGGGACGCTGCTTGAGCTCGATCGCTAGCGCATGGATGATGTCTTGGAAGAAGGAGTCGATCGTCTTGACTCGTAGCCCGCCATAGTCGAAGAGTATGGACTGGAGTGCCGTGCGTGCTTTTGTGGATAGCTGCGCATCGCTGTAACCCTCCTTGTTAAAGCTGTCGTAGAAAGGCGACTCTTGAGGCTTTGTCGCCAATGTGTAGAGCTCCTTGAAGAATCGCTCCTTGAGCTCTCTAGTCGCTAGGTTGGTAAAGGTGACCGCCTGCACCTCTTGGTAACTACTCCTAGGCTTCTCCAGGACATGGCGCAGGAAAGCTTCCGTCATGGTGTGGGTCTTGCCCGCTCCTGCCGAAGCTTTGTAGATATGTAGTCGCTTTTCCTCTGTACTCATAGCTCTATTGTGGAGACTCTTGTTGCTCCTCTCGATGTAGGTTGCTGAGAAGTCCCTCGTAGAGCTTGCGATACTCCGACTCTAGGTAAAGCTGCACCCCTAGGGTCATCAGCGTCATGACGACGCCTGTCACAACTAGATACCAAAGCTCCCAACGGAAGGCTAGGGTGAGGACGAGCAGTATCCAGCGGTTGTAGTTGCTGAGCAGACCTAGCGTGACACCGATGCTGCGCTTATACTGGGGCATCTGCTGAACAAACTGAGCTGGCACGCCGCTCTGATGCGCATGCCGATAGAGTAGGGACTGCAGACGATAATGCCACGGGAGAATGAGTTCCCAGAGCGTGAGCAAGCGATAGAGCGCACGCCTGGTCCGCAGACTCTCTGGTCCCTTAGGATTGGTTGCTTGATATCCTCGTTGGTATCGGTAGGCGAAGAGCGGGGCGTAGTGCTGTGCCTCTACTTGTACAGACATGCTGCGCTGATAGTACCTGATGAAGTACTCGATGAGTAGCTGATAGAGGTAAAGTACGACGATGCTAAGTGCTAGCCCTGCGTACCACCAACCCGACACTCCCGCAGCTTCTGCCTCTTGTGGCGGATAAGTGCTGATACGTATCGGCAAGGAGACGAGGAGAGCCAGCTGTATGACAATCGGGGTAGCTGTGTACCATAAGACGATCTGCTTGCCGAGCGTCGGGATCGTACGTCTCGCGACACGTTGCCGCTCTATCGACCAAGCGGTCTCGTTGAGTATCAGAGCCAGCAGTATGACTACCGAGCCGACGATGCTACTCCATAGGGAGATCGGATCGATCAGTGTGAAAGCTGCGACGACGCCCATAAGCATCGCCAGCATAGACATGTAGTGAGCCTCGGCAAAGTCTGTACGCGCCAGCACTTCATGGGCTATGCGATCTGTCATAGGTCTGATCCCTTTGCGAGCTATGAGTCCATTGATGCGCTCCATATCCTTTGTCGCTCTTTGCATTTACTCGTTATCTCCTCGTTTGTTCTTGTAGAGCTTAGGCAGCACATTACTGCGAGCCTCCTCGTCAGCTATGCGATGGCGATAGAGATCGATAGCCATGTAGATAGACTCCATAAGTGCCTGCTCGTTGGCGATGCCCTGCATCACGATGTCGTAGCCCGTGCCGTGATCTGGCGAGGTGCGTATGATCGGTAGACCCGCCGTCACGTTGACCCCATCGTGTAGGTGTAGTAACTTGAAGGGCGCTAAGCCCTGATCATGGTACATAGCCAAGACTGCATCATACTGCTGATAAGCTCCCGACCCCCAAAAGCCATCGGCCGAGAAAGGTCCAAACGCATAGATCCCCATCTCACGCTGCGCAATGGCAATAGATGGTGCGATGACCTCAAGCTCCTCGGAGCCGATCAGTCCGTTGTCACCAGCGTGTGGATTGAGTCCGAGGACTGCTATGCGAGGCGAAGAGATCAAAAAGTCACGTCGCAACGCTTCGTCTAGGATCTCCAAAGTCTTGATCACCTTTCTCTGAGTGATCACTTGAGACACTTGGCTGATCGGATCATGCGTCGAGACCAAAGCAACCCGCAGACCCGAAGATGCTGCAAGGATCATCAGCGGCTCCTTGCCCTGTCCGCAAGCCACGCCTAGATAGGCAGTGTGCCCTTTGTAGGGGAAGCGGTCTTGAGGCATAGCCGACTTATTGATCGGGCAAGTGACCAGCACATCAATAGCTCCACGGTTTATGTCGCTCGTGGCTCGCTCTAGGGCAGCCAGAGCGGCTACTCCCGCTGCCTCGGTCACCTTGCCAGGCGTCACATCGATATCATCCCCTACCACGTCAATCACGTTGACCACGTTGGGCTCAGCCTCCTCGGCGTTAGTGATCAGATGCCACGAGACACGTTCCATCTCCAGAGCCTTGCTGTAGTAAGCGGCGATACGTGGAGATCCATATATAATAGGTGTAAAGAGGTCGGTCACGCCATGGCGATTGAAGAGCTTGAGCAGTAGCTCATAGCTCGTCCCGTTGATGTCGCCGTGGGTTATCCCGACTACAATTCTTCTGTCAGTCATAAAATGTTCAATAGGTTGTATAAGCCGTCCAGCGTGCCTGGGCTACTTGATCAGCATCCCACTGCTCGACCGTGTCAGCTCTTACGGAGAAGAGTGCTGCCTCGACCTGCTGCATCACATCACGCTTAGCCTCATTGGGGTGGTAAACAAACGCCTCAGCAACGACCAGCTCGTCTCCGCTAGGAGTGACGAAAGCATGCTGTACAAATGGACCGCCCATAGCTCCACCGCCACGCAGTTCCCATAGTCCACGCAGCTCGGTACGCATCGGCTGCCCCTCGATGGCGACTCGTCTCGTCATCAAGATATGAGGAGCTGTGACCGCATGACTCCCTTCGACAGGACCAGGCACGTTAGCTGCGAGGACCGAGTCACGTAGGGCTACAAGGTAAGGCACAGTCAGTGCCTCGCCATGGTAGGGCACCTTGTAGAGCAACATATCGGTGCGCCGACGCATCGTATTGTTGGAAAGCCAAAGACAGTTCTCGCCTACCTTGTAGGAGACGATGTCTTCGGGCGCATTGAGATGGTAGCCGATATGCTTCACGGCTAGTTGGTCAGCCGTGCGGCTAAAGTTCTTCACCAAGTTACTCGCTTGTACCGCTAGCTCGTGGCGTACGAATAAGTTGAGCACAGCTCGTCCACGATCTGCCATAAGGAAGCAGACAGAGTCTGGCGAAGGGCTTTGTATCGTCACCACGATCTGTCCGTGTGCCCACTGGTCGTAAGCGTACTTGACACTATTCTGCGTATATCGTCCCGCATCGATGTCGACAATCAGTATGTTGCGTACATAGCGGAGGAAGGTGTCAAAGTCCTTCGGATCGACCGTCGTCACGTCCATCTGCTCCTCGACCTGAGGCATGGCAGGTACGTAGCTTCGCAGCATCGCCTTGACAGCCGTGCCGACAGAGTCTGCTAGGTAGTCACGATCCATGACGAGCATCACCTCGTTTGGCTTGCCACTGGCTTGGGTAAAAGTGCTACCGCCTCCCCCCGAGCAACTACTCATAGCAAGTAATGTGAGTAGTGCCGCAAAGAGTGACGTAAATTGGTATAAGGGTCTCATAAGTCTGTAGCGTTATAGCGAGTAGATCACTCAGCGCTGTTTTTGCGCTTACTGTAGCTATCCTGTCTCTCCTTGACCTCCTGATACTTATCCTGAATGCTCTTATTCTCGGGGTACTGCTCCCGCATCGTCTCGAGAAGCGGTAATACGATCGGGAAGTTGTAGTATCTCGTCTTCAAGATATGGTCTACGAGGAGTAGCAGACGGTGTATAGTACCTGGCGAAGCGATACCACTGGCGGTGTAGCCCTTTTCGTTAGACCCTTTGCAAAAAACTACCTCGTCCGTCACGCTGAGATCTTCGTCAGTCAGTGCATTAAAGGGGAACCAATAGTTTGTCTTCTCCTCATCAAAAGCCTCAATAAAGCCGTACTTCTTCATGTTCTCCCGCATCTTGATCGTTCCTGCAGGACGTACCAAGAGCAGGTCTTCGGCAGGTATTATGCTCCGATCCTCATTAGCCTCTATCTCGTCTAGGATCTCGCTTAGGGTAGGCTTGTCGGCAGAGTTACGAGGGTATCGATTTGAACCCGCTTTCTGTTGCTTAGAGGTGTGTGACTTGAGCTGATTCTTGTTAGGTAGCGGGATGCGATCGCCAGGCTTGTAGATGTAGGTTTTGTCCTTGTCTATCGAGCCTTCAAGCGGGGAGAGCAGACTCTCTATCGCCTCTTCATCTGATTGCGTTGTCTCGGTGCTTGCTTCGGGCTGAAGATCCTCCTCTTCGATAACCTCTATCTCTTTGGTAGCAGTCTTCTCTCTCCTATTGTAAACCGTAAAGGACTCGATCAGCTCCTCACGGATGAAATGCTGGTCACCACGACGACTCTCGAGGACTATGTAGTCGCCACAAACTGCTTGGAAGGTACCTCTGAAGGATCTATCCTTCGATACGATAAGAACACTCTGACCTGGTGTCAGCCAACTTGCGAAATCATTTTTCATAATCGATATGTCTATTGGTCTGTAATCTATATGCCACAGGTGAGTCTGCTTGGCTCGTACTTCGTCGTGGCAGATCTTTCATGTGGATACACAAAGATAGTGAATTCTTTGACTCCTTTGCAATGTTGTGCCACATTCTTTCCAATTTATCCTCTTCTAAAATAGTACACAGTTGGAGAAGCCAACTGCAACAGCGATGAAACAAGAAAAAAGGAGTAAAAAGCAATTGAGCAAGTCAGAGGAGGAATGTATCCTCGCTGACTTGCTCAATGAGCTAAAAAAGAGTCTTCGTATATCCTATCCTAGGTTTCTTTGTTGTATTCTTACGTTGATAGGCATTGTAAAGGTCCAAAGTGTGCTAGAAGCGGCGCTCGATGTCTCGTGCACCTTGGCTGCGGGTGGAGGAGGTGTCCTTGCCGTTGGAGAATTTGTACGAGATTGATATGTAGAGCGTCGGGTCGTCGTAGCTATTGTCGAAGGTGACGCTGTAGCCGTCGTACTGGCTCACTCCCTTATAATTCGAGACTAGGAGGTTTAGTCCAGCGATGGAGAGCGCGAGCCGTCTATTCAAGAGGAAGTAGCTCATGCCGAGTCCTACATTGTACTGCGGCTCTAGGGTGACGACCGTCGTCTTCTGCCGTCCCGTGTACTCGCCCGAGAGGAAGCCAGTCCAGGTGCGGCTCTCGTTGAAGGTAAAGTCCAGGTAGCCGCTGCAGCCCCACTCGCTGCCCGTCATCTTAGGAGGAAGCTGTGGCAGTGTGGAGGTGTAGATGCTTCGGCCATAGTACGCCTCAAGGTTGGCACTCACCCAGCGCAGCTTGTCAAAGTAGTAGCCAGCCTCAGCTCCTAGGAAGAGACTGTTTTGCGCATTCTCCATCTGCGTGTAGACCCGCTCGCCCTGCAGAGTCGATATAGGAGTCATCAGCCGCAGTCCTCTCCGCAAGCGTCCGCGGATAGAGAGGGCTTGGTCGAAGGTGTAGCCGACACCCAGTAAGTAGCGCAGCTCAGGACGAAGCTGCGCATTCCCTTGATAAAAGGTGCGCTCGTTGACCTGCCAGACGAAAGGGTTGAGGTCTCTAAACTTAGGCTCCACGATGGAGCTATTGACCGTGAGCGTCAGCTGATGCCTCGACGAGGGGGTGTAGCTGGTGTGTAGCATTGGGAGCCAAGCGTCGTCATAGCGGTCTAGCTCAGGGATTGTGGTCATCGATTGCCCTTGCTGTGCTAGGTGCGACTTGACCCCGAGGTAGCGCACACCTAGGCGCATCCACCACTGTTCGCTGAGGCGAAGCGTACCGCTGACATAAGGTGAGAGACTCCACTCCTGCCAGACGATGTCGTTGCGCTGCTGTATGAGCGGGTACGGACTCACCGCATCGTTGTGCGCTCGGTGGTTGGCGGAGCTACTCCAAGCCCCCTTGATACCAGTCTCTAAGAGGTAGCGGTTGTCACTATCTAGATAAATAGCGTAGTCGCTACTCAGATGCGCCCCCGAGGTACGCAGGTCCCGCTCTTCACTATAAGCTAAGAAAGGGTCGCTCTGTGGCAATTCCTGACCTACGTAAGTCGTCTGCGAGTCATTCGTTAGGTTAAAGTAAGATAGCTCACTCCAGAGCTGTCCGCCCCGCTCCCCGAAGGTTGCCTCCCAGTAAGCGGTCGCTGTGATGCGTGGCTCGGTAGCTAGGTAGCCGTTGCTATTCTCCACGACCCGCTCTGGGGTACCCGGCTGCGTGGTCGTCTCCTGACTCTCGAAGATGTTATGGTACTTCTTCCTATTCCACGAGAGCGCCACGCCCAGCAGGCTTTTCTCCCCGTAGGCGTACTGCAGCGTGCCACGCACACCCATATAGTCATAGCGCCCCACCGAGGGTGTGTAAGTATGGTAGCGATAATCTTTTGCCTCGTAGGTGACATCCTCTAGATTGTCTGAGCCGTTGAAATTGATCGAAGGAGCTATCGATGCGAAGAGTCCTCGCCGATTGTAAAGCAGTGAGCCGTAGCCTCCGTAGCGATAGCTATCCTTGTTGGCATACATGCCTTCCGTGCCAATCACCCCGCCCATATACTCCTTAAAGAGAGAGGAGGTGTGCAAGATGATCATAGCCGTATTGCCGTCGGGGTCGTACCTAAGCGGTGGTTGCGTGATGACCTCCACACGGTCTATCAGCCCCGCATCATAACCCTTGAGGAGACCGGCAATCTCCGAGGCATCGACCCGCTGCAAGACGTTGCCTATCTTGACCAAGACCTGCTCCTTGCCTAGGATACCGAGCTGGTTACCCTTCACCTGCACCTTCGGTATATGCTTGAGCAAGTCTAAGGCATCGTTGCTGCGCTCCCTGATCTCGCGCACATCGACTGTAAAGCCGTCGGGCTGCGTTCGCACCCCAACGATCTGCCCCCGCACGACCACCGTCTGCAGCTCCTCAGCACTCGTCTCTAGGGTAATGGTGCCTAGGTCGAGCGGATCGGGCGTGAGACTAATCTCCTCCGTGTGCATCGCATAGCCGAGGTAGCTCACGCCGAAGATATAGTTCCCCGCAGGCGCATTCATCGTAAAGCCCCCCGCAGCATCGCTCACAGCAAACTGCACGATCTCTTGCGTCTCCCGATCCTTGACAAGGAAGACAGAGGCTCCCTCGAGCACTCCCTCTGCATTTCTAATAGTTCCCGTGATGACACCCCCAGTCGTCTGCGCCGAGGCGATGACGCTCCACAGGAGGAGTCCGATGGCTAGATGTAGTAGTCTCTTGATCGTTCGTGTATGTCGCATAGTGTGTCGTGTGTATGTGTCTATTTATCATCGCTGGAAATAATGCGTGAGGCGTCAGATCGCTTCGCTTGGATCTTCTGATTGAGCGATGACTTGCCGAAGTAGTATGCGATGGATAGCGAGATGCCCATATCCTCACCCCACGACTTCGTCCACCGATCGAAGTCCGGTGTGTGACTCTCTGATAAGCCCCACGAGTGGATGCCGTGTCTGAGGCTTTGCCTCCAAGACTTGTATGCCCATAAAGTCAGCATCACACGGGAACCAATGCCTTTGCTCATCATGATGTTGCATTGCATCATCCCATCCTGTGTGGTGTAGAGATAGTGGTAAGGAGATGAGTAGCTGAAGTTGACATCTGCTGTCCAGTCGTAGCGGTCTGAAAGCGTGAAGGCATTGTTGAAGGAGCCGTCCGCCATCCAGGTTCGGTAGTTGTGCCCATACTGAGGAAGCCCCGCTATGGTCACCTCATTACGAGTGTATCGTCCCGACACATTAGCATTGGCATACCACCACGAGGTGATGTTACCTCCATATCCCATAGAAAGGCTCAGCGACCGACCGACACCGTAGTTGTAGCTCTTAGTCGCAATTACTCGATCAGGAGTCAGTATAGCAAAGCTACCGATGTTGTCTCGCGTCTCTCCGTAATAAGCTTGAGCATAAAAGTTGCGGTAGCGAGCCGTCAAGGAGTGAAACATAGAGCGAGCTGGTCTCAACTCTGGATTGCCCTGCGTGTAGGCATTCATTGCAGTCCACTTGACAAAGGGAGAGTACGATGCAAAGGAGGAGTAGTTATTACTCATGGAGAAGCCATACGAGAGACTCAATGCACCTCGCCGCCAAGATACACTGGCATAGGGGAGCAGGTACCATCGCCCGGAATAGTGTTGCCTCGCACCATCATCATAAGCCCCCGATGTACTATGATACTGTCCATACAGCCCACCATACAGCGAGATATTATACGGGAGCTGATAGTATGCCAAGAGATAAGGGAGATGCAGCATCTCGCTGTAATGCAATGTGCGGTCTGCTGGACGAAAGCTGCCTGGGATCACACGGATGTCGTAGGTCTCACTGTAGCGAGCCCGATTCAGCGAACTATTGTTGCCTAAATAGAGGTATAGTTTCTCAGAGAGCGGGATCGATAGTTGCGTCTTAGAGGAGTAGCCACTCGTTGCCATCGGGAGGTTAGACTGGTAGTCCAAGTAGGATGGATGACTTGGCAGGTCACTCCTATTATAGCGTTGGCTCATCGTCTGGCGGTAGTCACTCCAGAGACCGCTAACTTCTGCCGTCAAGTACATACCATGGGGGAGCTTGCCTTGGTAGTAGATGATGCTCCCTAGGTAGCTATCCACGTAGTCTCTGTTGATGTGTCCCGTGAAGGTCGAGTCTATGCCGACGGAACTATAACGGTCGGTTATAGTAGTACGCGGCTTGCCTCCATAGCGATAGAGATCTATTGAGGCTCCCACCGTATGTCCCTCTGCAATTTTGTATTCTCCCGTCAAGTTGAGGTCATATTGATGACGACGGGTGTCTCGGAGCTGCTCGGAGGTATTGATCACTCCCGACTGCAAGTAGTGAGTCTCTCCCTCAGACCGCTCATAGTCTCTCAAGTTACGAGCCCCAGCGTAGAGCTGCACTTGCCATCTGGGTGCCTGATAGACGAGTGTCGTGCTAAGCGTCTCCTTCCACCTTCTAGTGCGGATCACCTCTCCACGCAGACTCCCTTGGAACCCCACATTGTTGTCCTCGATGACAAGGTCGATGACTGCCGTACGTTCACCGACGCCATACTCTGGTGATGGCTGATAAAGGACTTTCATCGATTTGATCTGGCTTGCTGATAGCGTTTTTAGATAGCTCATTAAGGCCGACATGGACATGAGGGAGCGACGACCATTGATAAAGAACACGACATCGTCCGTTCCCACCACGGAATAGCTATCCAATCCCTTCTTTGAGATCATCGGCACATAGGCAAGAAGATCTACGGCAGTACGATTGCTGATCAAGTCTTGATTAAGAATACGACACTCGATGCCACCTACGATCGGCTTAGTACGCACTTGATGCGCTAAGACGACTACCTCTCCGAGTGCAGTGTCATCATCCTCCATAATCACCTCTCGGTAAGCTTCTAGTGTGACATCGTATGGGATAGTGACTTGCTTAGCTCCAATGAGTGAATAGGTGACGCTGAACGCCTTCTCTGGAAGTTTCATCGCATACCTACCTAAACTATCCGTCACAGCCATCGTAAGCAATGTGGAGTCTTGGTTACTATATAGCAACACATGCACATTCTCCAGTGGAGTACGCTCCTTTGAGAGGACTCTACCTATTACTTCCTGTGCAGTTGTGGCTTGTAGAGACAGGCCAAGGCAACACAGTATTATAGCTATGGTGGAAGTTACTTTTGACATGGAAGCTTTATTGATATACTGCATAATTAGGGGTGTATAAACGAGAAAGCCATTTTTAGAGTAATCATAGAGCTACCGAAGCCGTTTGCCCCTGCTCTGACAGGGTTTCGGGTGTAGCTCCTAGCTCTTTCAGTTTATATGGTGTAGGGTGTATAGGTACTCCCATTGCTTGCGTAGTGCTGCGATAGAGAGCGTGTCAATCATCGCTCCTTCGAAAGAGAGCCCTAGGTAGAGGTGGTGAAAGGTCTCTGCGAGCATTGTCGTATCTGTGTCGGGACGTATCTCGCCACGATCCTTCGCGAGGTTGATCGCCTTGCTCCAAGCTTCTATCTTTTTCGCTTCGTACTCCTGGACCTGCTCGCTCCAGGTCTCGTGATGATCTTTTAGGTACAAGATGAAGCTCATAAAGCTGGCAGACGTGACACGCACATCGACCTCCCTGAGGAAATAGGTCATCCGTCGCTCTATGAGAGCCAAGCATGTGTCTATAAAGTCTTTGAGGGGCGTCGGACTAGTCAAGTACTCCGCACCATAATCCACCTCCTCGAGGAATGCATCGATGAATTGGTCAGCGACATGCTTAAACAGATCCTCCTTGCCACTGAAATGATGAAATATAGCACCTCGAGTGACCTGAGCAGCGCGCTCAATATCTGTAAAGCTGACAGCATCGTATCCCCGTGCGAGAAAGAGCTTAAAGCTCTCTCGGACTATTGCCGCTTTCTTTTTAGTCTCTTTTCCTTCCATAGCGATCAGACAAATACGTATCGGTTGGTTTTTCTTTCTAGGCGCAATATTACAAATAAAAAACGAACTGACAAAGCGTACCCCTGCGGTTCAATTTCGCAAATCTCATGAAATACGACTCAACACGCTGACGTGTAGCGACTTGTAGGGACGCACGGTCGTGTCTAGCGGGAGGGCGTCCGTTGGGTCAAAGGTTACAGCGTCTGTCGGTTTTAACGGAAATGGATGCCCTCGGACTCAACACTATCCGTGCGTTCCTACATCGGGGCACTCGTGAGATTGGAGGAATTTAAGCTCCACGGAGGGCCGAAATAAAAGTTCGGAAGAATGAAATGAAACTTCGGAAGAAAGAAATCATAAGTCCGAAGAGTTTTTCTGCGCCTCACTGGATAATCAGAGATCTCCACCGAGGTGTTTTCGATTTCTTCCATAGAGAGGTAGATGAGCGCACGATTAGTGCGTCACCCCCCTAATCTCTAACTTCTAACCTCTAATCTCTAATAACATATCTTTACGGGGAAATTTGTCCGATTCCCGCCTTTCTCGAAGATCCACGTGGAAAATCTCAAATCTCCACCTGGATATTTTTTATTTTCCACGTGGGCGTCATTCATTTTCTCCGAAGTTTCATTTGATTCCTCCAAAGAATTTTTTCTTCCCCACGTGGAAAAGAAAAATTCTCCACGTGGAAATTTCGAAATATCCACGTGGAAATCAGTTTTCCCCGACACGATGCCGTTTCGATATGTAGGCTGCTCTAAATTATTGTAACGAGTCGTCGTTGAATTTCCCCAGAGATGGCTGACGTATCATAATCGTTTTTTTAGGAGCGACACATGAGCGATGAGCGAGGAATGAATGATATAATGTGTCATCCCTGTACTTTTCACCCTTTCGGGTAATGGGTCTGGTGCGAAATGAGTACCTTTGCGTCGCTTGCTCATAAGAAGAGTGGTCCTTAATATGAGTCTCCCTTGTAACGAAAACGATCGACTGAGTCCTCCAGCAGAAACACGTCCCCGAGTAGACGAAGCTCTATATCAGGGGCTACACCCCTATGTGGAGTCTGCCAAGGCTTTGGCTCGGCTTACTTACAAGTCTCTCTATATCATTGATTACAACAAGCTGAACTTCCTCTATATCTCTAGTAACCCGCTCTTCCTCTGTGGCGAGTCTGTAGACGAAGTGATGAGCGAGGGGTATCAGTTTTACTATCGTCATGTGCCTGAGGAGGATCTAGCATTCCTCGAGCGTGTCAATCGGGCAGGCTTCGAATTCTTTAAGGAGATAGCCGTCTCGGAGCGTACTGACTACACCATCGCTTACAACTTTCGGATCATACCCGCCGAGTCTAAAGAGCCGCTCTTGATCAATCATCAGCTCACGCCACTCAAGCTAGACTCAGAGGGTAACATTTGGCTGTCGCTCTGTCTCGTCTCTCTAGCTCACACACGAGAGGTAGGGGAGGCGTATATCTCTGCGGTCAACTCAGGTAAGCGATGGAGGCTCTCCTCAAAAAGTGGTCGCTGGAAGCAGATCGAAGACCTCACACTCAGTGAACAGGAAAAAGCCGTAATCAGTCTAGCACACCAAGGCTTGTCCGTTGGAGAGATAGCACAGATCATCCACCGCTCAGAGGACTCTGTCAAGGGGTACCGCAAGGCTCTCTTTCAGAAGCTTGGTGTGAGCAATATTTCCGAGGCTATAGCTGTAGTCACCAGTCGCAGATTAATCTGAGTCGTCATAGTCTGACTAATCGTTAGACTATGCGTACAATGATGTATGCAGAGAGCCCGCTCACGAGACAAAAGGCTATGCTCGCTTATGATGATACTCATAGAGCATGATCAACCTTAACGTCTGGCTTATGGAGAAGCTTGAAATTTAGTTGTACTTTTGTCCTGCATTACGAGATATGTCGCTACGGCTTGGTGACAGAATGACTTGTCTGGCTAGGCAAGTACGCTTGTAGTTGCTCTTTGGCAGGGTTATTGTATAGTCTCGTGATAGAAATATAGAGCTAATATGAAAAAGGACAATAAGAAGGGTGGCAACCATACAGAGCCACAACATATAGATGCCTCTTCAGAGGATCAGATGAAGCAAGAGACACCAGAGCAGGCATGCGATGCGGCCGCAGCTACTGAGACGGACACTGCGGCGCCTGAGTGTGAGGAGACGCAGAAGATTGCTGAGCTACAGGAGTCACTAGACAAGCTCAATGATCAGCATCTCCGTATGCTGGCTGAGTACGATAACTACCGCAAGCGTACGCTACAGGAGAAGAGCGACCTGATCAAGAATGGGGGGGAGCGTGTCCTCAAGGAGCTACTCCCGATCGTGGATGACTTCGAGCTAGCGGTCAAGCATGCCCGTGAGAGCAAGAGCGAGGAGGATCCGATCGTAGAGGGGCTACTCCTTATATATAATAAGCTGATCGGTTACCTAGAGAAGCAGGGTGTCGTGATGATTGAGGCGACGGGCTGTCCCTTTGACGATAACCTACACGAGGCTGTGGCAATGATTCCGGCACCTACTCCAGAGCAGAAGGGGCAGGTGATCGATTGCGTCCGTACAGGCTATATGCTTCACGATAAGGTGCTACGCCACGCGCATGTGGTCGTCGGCAACTAAGAGGCTTAAAGCTTTGATCTGCACAAGATAGATATATGGCAACGAAGAAAGACTACTATGAGCTGCTGGGCGTCTCACGAGACGCTTCGGCAGATGAGATAAAGAAGGCTTACCGCAAGCAAGCCCTAAAGTATCACCCCGATCGCAACCCTGGAGACAAGGAGGCGGAGGAGCACTTTAAGGAGGTTGCGGAGGCTTATGATGTGCTGAGCGATCCCGACAAGCGGAGTCGCTATGACCAGTTTGGACATAGTGGCGTAGACGGAGCTAGTGGCTTCGGAGGCTTTAGTGGAGGTGGCGGCTTTACGGTAGATGATATATTCTCCCGTTTTGGCGACATCTTCGGAGGTGGTTTTGGCGATTACTTCGGCGGCGGCACTGGCTCCGGTAGGGCACAGCGTCCTATGGGTAGCGACTTGCGCGTTACGGTGCGTCTCACGCTAGAGGATATCAATAGCGGGGTAGACAAGAAGCTACGTGTCAAGAAGTTAATCCAGTGTGATGGCTGTCATGGTCAGGGCACTACAGAGAGCGACGGCAAGCGTAGCTGCTCGACTTGTGGAGGCGCTGGTGTCGTGTATGACGTGAGGAACTCGATCTTCGGTCAGATGCGTACGCAGACCACTTGCCCCACCTGTGGAGGCGCTGGCGAGGTGGTCACGAAGCCTTGCGCTAAGTGTCACGGCAAGGGTGTCGTGCAGGGTGAGGAGGTTATCTCCTTTCACATCCCAGCAGGTGTCGTGGGCGGTATGCAGCTCACGCTGCAGGGCAAGGGTAATGCAGCTCCCCAAGAAGGTATACCAGGTGATCTACTCGTCGTGATCCAAGAGGAGCAGCACAAGGACTTCATACGCAATGGCAATGACCTGATCTACAACCTCCTCATACCCATCCACACAGCGATACGTGGTGGACAGGTGACGGTTCCAACGATCGACGGTAGTGCAAGACTCAAGATAGAGCCAGGCACGCAGCCCGGCAAGGTGCTCCGTATGCGTGGCAAGGGTCTCCCCTCAGTACAGGGTTATGGACGTGGCGACCTGATGGTCAATGTGAATGTCTTCATCCCACAGCATACCTCAGCAGAGGACGAGAAGTTGATCGACCAATTGGCACAGTCGGAGCACTTTAATCCGACGGAAGCCGATCGTAAGGCTATAGACAAGAAGTATAGGGAGATGCTTGAGTAAGCATCTCCTATACCTTATATGTATGGGTAACAAAGACCGCTAATCGTATGGTACGAATGAACACTGTGTGGACTAGACTCACACTACTTATAGCATCGCTCTGTATCGCTCTGAGCAGCACAGCCTCGGCGCAGGAGCCGCTCAGTACAGACTCGCTGATTGGTGCGACTGCCGATGGATGTCATCGTATCAGTATACTACTCTGCACCCCCTCGCAGGCAGATGCCTACACGATCTATGGACACGCAGCGATGCGTGTGCGTAGCTTAGAGGATCTGGAGGACGACTATGTGTACAACTATGGGGTCTTTGACTTCGACCAACCAGGCTTCTACACGAAGTTTATCAAGGGTGAGACGGACGGCTACTTTGTCCAGCAGGAGCCGTGGGACTACTTCCTCTACCGCTACCATGCCTATGGGCAAAACATCTACGAGCTAGAGCTAGACCTTTCTCCCGAGCAGGAAGAGGCGATACGCAGCTACCTAGCGTGGAACATCAAGGAGGAGAATAAGTACTACCTCTACAACTTTGCTTTTGACAACTGTGCTACACGACCATACTCTATTGTCAAGCAAACGCTCCCTCAGGGGTGGCGCATAGAGCTGCCTCAAGTGGCAAAAGAAGAGTCGCTACGCAGTCTTATCGATGCCTATGCGGACTATCATCCGTGGTATCGTCTCGGTACACAACTAGCCTTGGGAGCGCCTGCCGACACAATTATGACGGTCGAGGATCGTCTCTTCCTACCGATGGAGATGGATCGTCTTTTACAGCAAGCGACACTCGTCTCTCCGATAGGTGCGAAGCCACTCGTGAGCAATCGGATCGTTTATGAGACACCGACACCAGCTCCACAGCCTGTGGCTCACTGGTGGCTGGAGCCTGTCCTGTGGATGTCGCTCCTAATGGTCGTCTCGGGCGTGCTGTGCTACTTGCGTCGTAGCCGCTACTGGACATTGCTCTGGATGACGCTTTACGCTTGTGCTGGCTGCATCTTGGGCTTCCTAACCTTTGTCTCGATACATCCCTGCACCGATCCTAACTACAACTTGCTGGTCTTTCATCCACTCCTCCTCTTGGCTTGGTTTGCCTTGGGTAGGGGAGGCAAAGCTCAGCGCATCGCACGGTACTTCCACTCGGCAAATGCTTTGGCAGTAGCGGTCTTCCTGATCTTGGTCGTCTGTGCCGTGCAGACCACTTCGCTGCCCATCATCTTGCTTGCCATTAACTCAGCTATCCTTTCGGTAGCCTATTTGACCTATTCTAAACGACAAACACAGCGCTGATGAGACCTATTCGCTATCTCCTCCTCACATTAAGTTGTCTACTGCCGCTGGCACTCTCGGCACAGCGCACGAGACCTGACATACTGGTGCAAATCTATGTCAAGGGACTACGCACCGACCTGCTGGATAGTTATCGGGCAGGGTGGGGTGGTAATGGCCTGAACGGGGTGATGAAGCAAGGGACGGTAGCACCCGACATTCGCTATCCATACCCATTACTAGACGAGGTGGCGCAGCTTGCTTCGCTCTCGGCAGGTGCTATGCCGGAGATACATGGCGTGTACCAAGCTGAGCGATATGACGCGGAGACACAGCGGTCGGAGTCTACCTTTGCCAATAGAGACTATCGGGGCATCAACAGCGCAGAGCAGCTAGCTCCCGCTGTCCTACGTAGCGAACTGCTCACAGACGTACTCAGGGGCTCTTCGCAGGGCGATGCGATTGTCTATGCCATAGCGAGCCGTGCCAACGATGCCATTGCTGTGGCGGGACACGATGCCGAGGGCGCTATATGGATCGATAAGCATAGCGGCTGGTGGGCTACGACCAACTTCTACGGCGGTTTGCCCGCCTTAGCTCTTAAAGCAAATAATGAGCAGCGCACGCTGGGCGGACGCACTACACCGACCGTCTGGAAGCCTCTCTCGAAAGGCTCGAAGGAGGGTAGCTTTGCTCACACTTTCGAGGGCGCATGGCGTATGAGCGACCTCTTGACATCGCCCTTTGCTAATGATGCCATCACGGACCTATCTAAGGAGTTCATACGCTACGCTCACAAAGCACGTCGCACGTCGCCTACGCTCCTCGTTATGGTCTTAGACCTAGAGGTAGGCACTCGTGGGGTAGCCTATGCGGACTATTCGCCAGAGCAGCAGGACGCCTACGCTCGGCTTAATGAGCAGATACATCAGATCACTGCTCTACTGCAAGAATTATATGGTGCAGACCATTATGCGCTCAATATCGTTGGAGTCCCTGTTGCGAACTTAGCTCAGCCGAAGGCTCCTTCTCGTCGCTCGGTCGTCACCTTTGACCCCGCTAAGTGTATCGCACTGGCTAATCTCTACCTCTCGGCCATCTATGGGCGCAACGACTGGGTCATCGCCTACAGCCATCAGACGCTCCATCTAAATAAGAAGGAGATAGCAGATAAGAAGGTCGATATGCAGGATATGAGCAATAATCTTGCTACTTTTGTATCCGAGATGGAAGGTGTCATCGGGGCAATCCCCGCATATCAACTACAGAGGGGACTCTCACAGCCTGCCTGGGCTAAGCCTCTGTACTCGCATAGTTATCGTAGCTATGCGGGCGATGTGCTACTGGCTCTAGCTCCCTTTGCAGAGGTGGCAGGAGAGAAGCCAGGTGTCGAGCAGCAGAGAGAGCGACGTGTCACGGCTCCCTTTATCCTGATGGCTCCTGGCGTAGCTTCGCAGAGGCTTACGGAGCCTATATCGTACGATGCGGTTGCGCCTTCGCTCGCTTATCTCCTCTGTGTCCCTCAGCCGATGAGTGCTGACGGAACGCCACTCTTTACCCTATTCAATCAGAAATAATCAACCACTTTATGGCTCTCAGTAATATCATCACAAAGCTCTTTGGTAGTAAGTCTCAGCGAGACCTCAAGGAGATAACACCCTACATTAAGAAAATCAAGGAGGTCGAACCCTCCATACAGGCTCTCAGCGATGATGCTCTGAGAGATCGCACACAGCAGCTACGCAACGAGATCAACGAGTATGTCGCCTCGGAGCGTGCCGAGATTGCTAAGCTCAAAGAGGACATCGAAGATCTCGACATAGACGCTCGTGAGGAGGCTTGGTCTAAGATTGATAAGATAGAAAAGGACGTGCTAGAGAAGATCGAGGTCAAGCTTGACGAGATCCTCCCCACGGCTTTTGCTATTGTCAAGGAGACTGCACGACGCTTTGCCAATAATGAGACGATCACCGTCACTGCCACGCAGATGGATAGAGATCTATCGATAGATCACGACTTCGTGGAGATCGATGGCGACAAGGCGATCTACCACAACCACTGGGTAGCAGGAGGCAACGAGATCACTTGGGATATGGTACACTACGATGTACAGCTCATCGGTGGTGTCGTACTGCACAAAGGTAAGATAGCCGAGATGGCGACAGGTGAGGGTAAAACGCTCGTAGCTACTCTGCCAGTCTTCCTCAATGCGCTACCAGGCAATGGTGTCCATGTGGTTACGGTCAATGACTATCTGGCTAAGCGTGACTCCGAGTGGATGGGACCGCTCTATATGTTCCACGGGCTGAGCGTCGACTGTATCGACAAGCACAAGCCCAATAGCGAGGGGCGCCGCAAGGCTTACAATGCGGACATCACTTTCGGTACGAACAATGAGTTCGGCTTTGACTACCTGAGAGACAATATGGCAACAGCCCCCTCAGACCTCGTTCAGCGTCCGCACAACTACGCCATTGTGGATGAGGTGGACTCGGTCCTTATCGACGATGCTCGTACGCCTCTGATCATATCTGGTCCTACGCCTCAGGGAGAGGATCAGCTCTTTGAGGAGTACCTGCCCAATGTCGAGAAGGTGGTCAATGCTCAGAAGGACTTCGTCTCTAAGCTACTCGTAGAGGCGAAGAAGAAGATAGGTAGCGAAGACAAGAAAGAGGTAGACGAGGGCTTCTTACTGCTCTTCCGGGTCTTCAAGGGACTACCTAAGTACAAGCCTCTCATCAAGTACCTCAGTGAGCCAGGTATCAAGGCCTCTATGCTCAAGACCGAGGAGATCTATATGGCGGAGAACATGCGCCAGATGCACATCGTGACCGATCCGCTCTACTTCGTCATCGACGAGAAGATGAATAGCATCACCCTCACCGATAAGGGTATCGAGATGCTTTCGAAGGGTGCAGAGGATGCCTCCTTCTTTGTCCTCCCAGACATTGCCTCTCAGCTAGCAGAGCTGGAGGGTGAGGGGCTCGCTCCCTCTGAGTACGCTGCTAAGAAGGACGAGCTAATCACCAACTACGCTATCAAGAGCGAGCGTGTTCACACGGTCAATCAGCTCTTTAAGGCTTACGCCCTCTTCGAGCGTGATGATCAGTATGTGGTGATAGACAATAAGGTGATGATCGTCGATGAGCAGACGGGTCGTCTTATGGATGGCCGTCGCTACTCAGATGGTCTGCACCAAGCTATCGAGGCTAAGGAGCGCGTCAAGGTCGAGGCTGCTACGCAGACCTTTGCAACCATTACCCTGCAAAACTACTTCCGTATGTACCACAAGCTGGCGGGTATGACTGGTACGGCTGAGACGGAGGCGGGAGAGTTTTGGGACATCTACAAGCTTGATGTGGTGGTCATTCCGACCAATCGCCCCGTCATCCGTGATGATCAGAACGACCGTATCTACAAGACGGCTCGCGAGAAGTACAACGCAGTCATCGAGGAGATCGAGAGGCTCATAGCGGCTGGTCGTCCAGTGCTAGTAGGTACGACTTCGGTCGACATCAGTGAGCTACTCAGTCGTATGCTCTCGCTGCGCAAGATCCCCCATCAGGTGCTCAATGCTAAGCTACACCAGAAGGAGGCCGAAATCGTTGCTCAGGCTGGTCAAGCTGGCACCGTGACCATCGCAACCAACATGGCAGGTCGTGGTACCGATATCAAGCTCTCGCCAGAGGTGCGTGAGGCTGGTGGACTAGCTATCATCGGTACGGAGCGACATGAGTCACGCCGTGTGGATAGGCAGTTGCGTGGTCGTGCAGGTCGTCAGGGAGATCCTGGTAGCTCTGTCTTCTTCATCTCTCTAGAGGATCACTTGATGCGACTCTTTGCGAGTGATCGTATTGCTTCGCTGATGGATCGTATGGGCTTTGGCGAAGGTGAAGCGCTTGAGAACAAGATGCTCAGCAACTCTGTAGAGCGTGCGCAGAAGAAGGTCGAGGAGAACAACTTCGGTATCCGTAAGCGCCTCCTAGAGTACGACGATGTGATGAACTCACAGCGTAAGGGTATCTACGAGAAGCGTCGCCACGCTTTGATGGGCGAGCGCATCGGTATGGACGTCCTCAACATGCTCTACGACGTGACCGAGGCGATTGTCAATAAGAATAAGGAGGCAGACGACTACGAAGGATTCCGCAACGAACTCCTCTCGGTGCTAGCCGTAGAGACTGAGCTGACTCCAGAAGCCTTCAAGTCGACCCACACGAATGAGGTAGTCGACAAGACCTTTGAGACGGTCTATCAGGCACTCAACCACAAGGGCGAGAAGATCGCTACAGTCGCTTACCCGATCCTGCACAATCTCTACGAGACGCAGGGCGACAAGTTCAAGCGTATCATCATACCGATCACGGATGGTAATAAGGTATACAACATCCCTTGCGACCTAGCCGAGGCAGACCGCACCGAGGGCAAGAGCATCGTTAAGGAATTTCACAAGACGATCATGCTCTACACCCTGGATGACGCTTGGAAGGAGCACCTCCGTGAGATGGACGAGCTGCGTAACTCCGTGCAAAACGCTAGCTACGAGAACAAGGACCCACTCCTCATCTACAAGCTAGAGTCTTACGATCTCTTTAGCGATATGCTTAACGGGCTCAACCGTAAGACCGCTACGATCCTCACGCGTGGTCGCATACCGCTACCCGAAAATGATGAGACCGGCTCTAGTCTCTCCGTCCGTGAGGCGCAGACGGAGCGTCATACAGACCGTACTCAGTACCGCGAGACCAAGGACGAGATCGCTAGCCAGCAAGAGGCACAGCGTCAAGCTGGACAAGCCGCCACAGAGGCTTCACAGCCTAAGGCTCAGCCTATTGTCAAGGATAAGAAGATCGGTCGCAACGACCCTTGCCCTTGTGGTAGCGGTAAGAAGTATAAGAATTGTCACGGGCGCAACGCCTAGGCATCATCATATAGGGGCAGGCTTTGGTATAAAGCTTTGCCCCTTTTAGCTATTCCCAAAAAGTCAACAAGATCGCAGTAGGGTAGTGTGTACGCTACCTTTACTTTGATCCACCCACACAGCAAAAGACTATGATTTACTCCATGACAGGATATGGTAGCAGTCAGCTACTCCTAGAGGGTGTCACCTACGAGGTCTCGATCCGCTCCGTCAATAGCAAGCAGCTCGACCTCTCGCTCCGACTCCCCTCCATCCTACGAGACCGAGAGATAGAGCTTCGTGGTATCTTGATCCCTGCACTCTTCAGAGGCAAGGTCGACGTGACCATTCGCACAGCAGATAATTCGCTAGGCACCACCCCTCAGGTACAGATCAATGCGCCCCTCCTACGTGCTTATTACGATCAGATCCATAGCGCCATAGAGGCAGAAGGGATTCCTCAGCCCGAAGATCTGACACGTCTCTTGCTCAGCTACCCAGGCGTCATCGTAGAGCAGGGCGAGACGCCTCTCACCGATGAAGATATGCAGCTGCTGCGCCAAGCTATCGGGGAGGCGGTTGATCAGTTTAACGCTTTTAGAGAGCAAGAGGGCGCATCGCTCGAGCGCATCTTCGTGGAGAAGCTAGACCGCATAGCGACCTTACTCGCAGAGGTCGATCCCTACGAGCAGAGCCGCATCACAGACCTACGGAGCAAGCTCGAGGAGCGACTAGCCCAGCTCACCTCCATACAGTACGACGAGGCTAGGCTAGAACAGGAGCTCATCTACTACATCGAGAAGCTAGACATCAGCGAGGAAAAGAACCGTCTTGCCAATCATATCCGCTACTTCCGTGAGGTGCTGGTCCAGACAGGTGAGCCTGATCCCTCTAGAGGTAAGAAGCTCGGATTCATTGCTCAGGAGATGGGGCGCGAGATCAACACCCTAGGATCCAAAAGCAACAATGCCGCCATGCAGCAACTCGTCGTCCGGATGAAAGACGAGCTAGAGCAGATCAAGGAGCAAGTCCTCAACGTACTATAAAAACCTAAGTGCCAAAAGTTATGTCACATCTCATCCTTATCTCTGCCCCCTCAGGCTCTGGCAAGAGTACCGTCATCAAGCAGCTCATGCAAGACGAGAGCCTGCGACTCTCCTTCAGCATATCCGCCACGAGCCGTCCACCACGAGGCAATGAGCAGCATGGTGTGGAGTACTACTTCTACACGCCCGAGCAGTTCAAGCAGTTGATCGCCGAGGATCGCCTCGTAGAGTATGTGGAGGTCTACCCCGGCAAGTACTACGGCACGCTTCGTAGCGAGGTCGATCGGTTGGCTAGTATGGGACGCAACATCCTCTTTGACGTAGATGCCGTTGGGGCGATGCGCATCCAAGAGGCTTATAGAGACAAGGTCGTCAGCATCTTCCTCATGCCACCCACCTTTGCGGAGCTACGTCGCCGGCTTGAGTCTCGAGGCACTGAGAGCCCCGAGCTGGTCGAGGAGCGCATGCGTCGTGCTTCGTATGAGATCAACTTTGCCGAGCAGTTTGACCATACGGTGGTCAACGATGACCTCAAGCTTTGCGTCTCGCAGGTCGCAAAGATCATCCGTGACACGATCAGCCAGTAACTCTACAAGCTTTACAACCTAAGTTTTACAGCGAGAATGAAATTAGAAGGGATAGCCTACTGCAAAGTGGTATCCAATGGAATTGGCAAACTTGGGTAGGTTGTAATAGCCCTGGCGTGTGGTCTCGAAGGGTAGGTGTAGCCCTACTCCAACATCAAAGCGGATGACTAGGTAGTTGAGGTCGTAACGTAGTCCTACGCCAGAGCCGAGGGCTAGCTGCTTGAAGAAGTCCTTAGCATCGGTGATCTCTTGGAGTGATCCTCCAGGACGGTTTTCGTCGGGACGAAGCAACCACACGTTGCCTGAGTCGAGGAAGAGTGCGCCATGCAGATCCCCCGCAAGACGGAAGCGGTACTCAGCGTTCATCTCCAGCTTAAACTCACCGATCTGATCCATAAAGGCATAGCGACTATTGCGTGGCACGAAGCGCCCTGGACCTATACTACGTACGGTGAAGGCGCGAATGCTGTTTGCTCCACCTACGTAAAACTGCTCACTATACGGTGCCACCGTCATATTGCCATAGCTGTAGATAGCCCCCACGCCGGCTCTCAGGGCTAAGCTCTGGTTGCGATCGATGCCGTAGGTGTAGCGTAGCTCTGCTGTACCCTTGACAAACTGTGCGAAGGGGACGCCGAGGAGCTTTTTAGTCTCATGGTAGTTGCGACCTGCTAGCGAGTAGATCCCGTTGAGGATATTGCCAGCCTGAGAGATACCTAGATCGATGTGTAGGTGATGACTGCCTAGCCCTGTGAAGATATTGTCAAAGGTGTACTGGTAGCTCATCTGAGGAATGAGTTGGCTCCGCAAGCTTAGACCCAAGATAGGATTGTCTGTGATGACCTTCTGAAAGTTTTCGGACTGGCGAGAGAGTCGGTTGTAGTGTATCCTCAGAGGGGTGATCATGTGCTGATGCTGCGCATTGCGTACGCTATAGCTGGCGGTCAGTCCTAGAGAGGTGATCTGGAAGTAGCGTGCACGATTGAGCATAGAGGCAGATAGGGTATAGGTGGTCTGCACGTCGTGCGTAAGGTGCAGATCGTAGAGCCACGGCAGCAAGATGCGTGGAGCCTGTAGGTTGAGGTTAGAGCCTACCTCGTAGCTGTTGATGTCGGATATAGATACGTCCTGATTGCTACGAGTACGATTGGTCTGCCACTCATAGGATCCGTAGAGATCGAGCGAGAGACGCTCGCCACCCCCGAAGAGGTTGCGACGTCCGAGTGAGAGGTTGAGCCCTGGACCGATGAAGTTGTTGGACTTGGTCGTGAAGACCGCAGAGAGCGAGGAGTCCCACGGCTTGTCTAGCTCAGCGGTGATGTAGAGGTCGAGGAGGTTGTGCAGCGTATCACTAGCGACAAACTGCATGTCGACGTAGGAAAAGGCTCCTAGCCCCAGCAAAGACTGACGGGTAGACTGCTCGAGAGACTGCGAGTAGAGTTCGCCCGAGCGTAGCTGTACTCTATTGGCAAAGACTGCGGGACGCACCCTCGGATGCTCTCGGTAGTGCAGTGTGATCCCCTTAAACTGCATCGTATCCGTCAGTGCGAGCCGATCGTCCTCTGTGAGTAAGACGTGTACGGAGCCTATGCGCCATGGCTCGAAGGTGTAGTTGGGGTAGCCACTCTGCTCTCGTACCTGCATATAGACTTTGCCTGGGGTGAGTAGGGTGTCTACCTGATAGACGAGCAGATCGGGAGCGTAGAAGTAGTAGCCACGGTCTCTCAGGTTCGTGACCAGCATGTTGCGGTCTTGGAGGATCTGAGCGAAGTTGAACTGGTCTCCCTTGTGTATCTTCGACAGTTCAGCATGATTGAGTATTTCCCCACTGCCTAGGAGCCATGGCTCCATGTAGCTAATGCTGTCGTAGAGGTAGGGTGCTCCTAGATCAGCTTTGTAGTAGACACGTGCCTGCAGCGAGTCGCTAGAGGAGCGTGCTATACTATCGGTCACGACTGCATTAAAGTAGCCGTGCTCGTGCAGAATAAATTGAGACTGCTTGGCACGAACATCAGGACGTACATCGCTAATGAGCTTGGGTTCTTCAGCAAAGAGTTTATAAAGGCGCTTACCGACCCAAGTACTGTCGTTGACAAAGCCATTGTAAAACCAAAGTCCGATAGGGATGCGAAAGCGAGAGCGAGCACTTCCGAAGAATGCGTCATTGGGCGGTACATTAAGAACCTTCTCCATGTGAGATATAGCGCGATCTGCTGCGTCACTACCGTCGTCTCCGTTGATGCGTGTCTTGCCGATACCTATATATAGTAGCTCACCCTCGGGTATGTGCTGTGTCACAGAGCAACTACTCAGAGCCAGTATGGTGCCGATGAGTAGGAGTAGCGCATGAGCTATGCTTGTTCTGCTGTAGAGATTACGGTTCATAGCTGTGGAGTTTGGGAGGTTGAGGTTACGGTATCAGGTACGATGGGCGTAGCGTGTGATAGGCTATCCGAGGCGACCGATACAGAGGTGCTGTCTGACGGTATCTTATCTAGTTCGTCAGGCTGCTTCTTGGGATCGGAAGGCTTTTCGGACTTTTTCTTCTTTTGCCACCACATATAGTTGCGAGGATCGAAGAGATCCACGAAGCGACGCGCTTTGAGCTTGACCAAATAACCAGCACCAGTCTCGGTTACTACGCCCTCGAGCATATTGTCGTTGTTACGTCTATGGAAGAGCGTGACATACTGTCTGCCCGCTTCATCAAGACGATACTCAAAGGTTACGTTGTCGATGAAGGTCTGCTCGTAGTTGGTCGGTAGATTGCCCGAAGCTACGCGCCCGCCGATGACGAAGCGTATGCGATCATTGAGGAAGCGACGGCTGAAGCTGTAGGTATAGTTCGTCTGCTGTAGCTGCGACTGATTGTAGCCTCCTAGCTCCATACCGAGAGATAGATTCGTCCCCTGGAGTAGCTTGCCCGTTAGGTTGTTAAGCTCACTCATGGCGACGTTGCTGAGTACTTTCTCCATCGACATTTGTCCCATATCAGAGGCGAGGTAGGTACCCGACACGAGCATAGCTACTGCCTGCTTGCCACGCTCCTCTTCGCTCATGGAGGAGAGCTGAGTCTGCGTCTCTAGGTCTTCGGGTGCTGCCAGGTCGAAGGCGAGTGACATATCCTTCAAGTTTTCATCAGCCTTGATGGATACCTCAAAGTCTACCTTATTGGTTGTCTCTCCTCTAGTCACGTCGGCACGTAGCTTTTGCGAAGCGATGAAGTGTAAGTAAGGATCTAGGGGCTCTCCACTCCAGACAAGGTAGCTCTCGGGATTAATGTCGAAGTGTCGACGTCCCACCACGGGGAACTCATACTGTACCTCACCACCATTGAAGTCGTATCGCCCTACGAGACTCATCGTGCCGAGTGGTGGATACTTCAGACGGAGGTCACCACCGCCCTGTATGCGTACGTAGTCTTGTCCACGAGAGGAGAGGTCGACACCTATCTGTACTGCGGGCTCGATATGGAGCGCCACAGATAGATCCATACGACCGAGAGATTGAGACCGACTCTTTTGAGGCTCCTCTACACTGGTAGTGTCGGAGAGATTGACAAACTCTACAACGCCCGACATATTATCCTGCGCCTTAATAGCTGCTTGAGACATGACGTAGGTCGCATTGGTACCTCCATGTAGCGTGACAGATCCAAGTAGTTGAGGTGCTGTCAGATAGCCCTGCAGGCGTAGGTCTGCAGAGAGGATAGCCCGGCCATAGATCGACTGCTTGTTGTGATACTTGCTGTCGATCACCTGTGCATGGTCGGCATAGAGACGGAGGTCGCTCTTGAGAGCCTCTGGACCAAAGAGGTATAGCCAACCATCGAGGTAGAGAGAGGTCTCCTTGCCTTGTAGCGTTAGCTTGTAGTCCGTGAGGTTTAGTCGGCTCTGCTCGATATTCAGCGGACGACTATCAAGCGTGTACTGATTACCCGTCAGAGAGAGTGCGACAGATCCGTCGGTAATGTGTGGTGCTCCATTGAGAATAGGACTCTTAGGTGTCCCTGTCACAGCAATGGAGCCGTCAAGTGCACCAGCTAAGCTAATGAGATTGCCACCCATGAAGGGGTTCGCTAGGCGTAGCGGGAAGGATTCGAAAGAAGCCTTCATATCGAGAGCCTCTGCACCCTTACGGCTATGGTAGATACCGTCTACGGTTAGTGCTAGATTACCATTGCTACTTACCTGAGCTGTGACATATTGCGAAGCGTTGTCACGAGGCTCATAGAAGAAAGCGACACTCACGTTGCCTAGATCTCCATCCATGTAAGTCATGTCATTGACCGAAAGGTCGCCCGTGGCACGGTAGACGTTGTCCACACGCTCTATGCGCAGATCCATAAAGGTACGTCCACTCATATCTGGTAGGCGCAGGATACGCGCTAGGTCGCTCAGCTCTAGTCGCTGTACGTTGCAGAGCAAGCTCTGTACATCGCTCGGCTCATCCAGATCACTATGCAGTGTGAGTTTGGCTCCTTGAGGATTCGTCAGCTCGAGGTTGGCAAAGATCTGGTTGTCCTCATGGAAGTAAAAGAGCGCATTGTCCTCATTCGCACGAAGCCGCTCACCAGCGAGATAGATATCCTTGTTGGATAGGCTTACACCAAAGCCCTGGGCATTGTAATAGCCACTAGCTCCTAAACTGTAGTAAAGCTCATGGTCTCGTAGCCAGTCGAAGTCTAGATTCATGGCCACAAGGTCTGTCTGAGCCGATCCGATGATCTTGTATGGTGGACGCTTGTCTTGTCGCTCCCCTTCGAGGCTTAGATCTATTTGTAGCAACGGATGCACATATCGCTGGGCGAGTTCTTCAGAGCTAAACTGATCGGAAAGGTCCGACAGGAGCAGCGGTCGCATAGCCTCAGAGGGCAACTGCTGGCTTACATGGGTAAGATGGTCTAGGAGTATAGGACGACTCGGGGAGAGTGTCGTCAGCTGGAGAAGGGCATTGTCACACTGTATCGTGTCGTACTGTAGCTGGTGCAGCTCGATACGTCCATTGATCCCTAGCTTAGGACTGGTGAGTAGATCCGCATCGAGAGACTCTACAGAGACATTGTACTTCTCTAGTAGTGATCGAAGCGGATGCTCTGAACCCATGTGTAGAGCTATGTGAGCATTGGGTAGGACGCCTATTAAGTCGCTGTAAGCGGTCAATCGGGGTGTGTCAAATTGATATTCCCCGGCCCACTTGGAGATGCCCGATATGGAGGTCAAGAGGTGGCTTAGACCCTCCTGCGTAGTGACACTCAAGTCGATATCGTTGCCTCCGAGCTGTGCTAAGACTTGTGTTGTGTCACTAGCTAGGCGTAGGTCGATCTGCTCGTTATCTATTCGCTGTGAGCCGACAGCAAGGTGTAGACCTGAGAGCTTGCCATCGATCATGTGAGTCTCTGCAAAGTCGCTGTAGAGATCTGCTGTCAACCTCATGCGACCCTCCATGATACTATCGCTCAGCCCCATAGCTTGTAGGTCTAAATGAGAGACATCTAGATCTATCTTACCACCGAAGGAGGGCTGCCCACCAGCTGTGATAAGCGTCCCTGCAAGGTCCCCCGCGAGCTGTGCCGAAGGGTCGTTAGCCTGTAGAGAGACCGCAACGGAGTCCCCACGCAGAAAGCCATCGAGTGCGAGGTTGTGGAGCGTATAGTTTCGATAGTTGACCTCATCGAGGTCTACAGCAATGAGTCCATTCTTGTTTTTCGTTTTCAGGGACAAGCCTGTGCCATCTGCCTTGATCTTTCCCGAGATCACACCGATCGAGTCTCGTGGCATAAACTGAGCGACATCAAGACCATCGAGCTGGCCGTCGATCTTGTAGCGCTGCTGATTCAGGGCATATAGTCCCTTGAGGGATAGCGCCCCCCTAGGAGTGCCTAGATGCAGATCTGCGGTGATCTGATCTCCGTGTAGTGTGCCGTCTAGGTCGAGATCCATCCTATCTGGTAGCGTCACAGAGCCTGACGCCTCGTCTATCCCAGCTAAGGCTAGGAGCAGTTTAGCCGCAGGCTCTGTCTGTATATTGCCTTGCAGAGAGGCTGTGCGCTTTTTCTCATCGAGGATGTCTGTGGCCTTGCCACTAGCAGAGAGTGTTATGAAGCCCTCTTGCTGTAACTCTAGATTGTATATATCCAAGGTCCTCAGCGAGCCTCGCGAGCGTAAGTCTATCGACAGAGGCACATCGGCCAGTTGCTTGTGAGCGCCCGGGCTATAGAGCATACTGTCTAGACTAATGCGTGTGTAGTAGTATAGGTCTTGTGGCGCTAAGGTCCCTTTGAGCTCAGCTGTGACAACCGCCTCTTCATCACCAGAGAAGAGATCTAGGGGCAGGATCAGATCGCCCGTCAGCTCGCTCGTAGGCGTAGCTAGCGAGAAGTTGCGCATGCTGATCACTTTGTCCTCTAGCTTAAAGTACCCACTAAACTGCTCCATCTGAGCTCCGCTCTGCTCTTGTAGACTCAGCTGGTTAATGTCCATCTGTACCAACCCATGCTTGTTGATAGCGAGTCCGTCTATATTTGCATGAGCATCATGATAAGACATGTGACTGTAATCCACATAGGGGAGTCTTACGGTAGCTGTATCTCTTGCATAGGTTGCCCTAGTCAGGTCTACATCAATATGATCTATGAGTAGGTTAAAGTCTGGGATCTCCACCATCACCTTGTCAATAGCACCACGATCGATCAGAGCATCTGTATGTACACCAGAGGGGTAGAGGTGTATATAACTAGCAAAGCGCGTGAGATCCACACGATTGACATTGATACTCATAGGAGGTCCAGGCTCGCTACTCTCAGTAGTATCTGTCTGAGTGTACGCAAAGAACCCATCTGCCAACGAGACTGCTGCGATATCTATATCCATCGAGCTCAAGTCTACCTGCACATGCCCCGCCTCCATATTACCTAGACGAGCATCGATACGGCTACGATTGAGACTATCTAGAGGCATCGCTACGACGGCATCTTGTAGCTTCAGGTGAGGAGCTTCTATGCGCTTATTAAAGAGAGGCATCAGCGGCAGACTGGTGCGTAGCTCATCAACCCATATAATCGTGTCACTGCCCTCCGTGGCGAGTAACTTGTCGACACGTACCCGCAGCGGGAAGCTAATGCGCATCTCCTCGACGGTGATCTTCCAGCCTGTCTGCTCCTCGAGGGTATGTACGAGACGATCGACAGCCCAGCGCTGTACACTAGGCAGGTAGATCGACCCCACCAATAGTAGCAGTACTGTCAGTGGGACGAGGAGTAGGATCCAAAAGAGTTTACGACGTCTTCGTACGGAGTTCATAAGCTAAGTTTGGTGCCATCTGAATAATCCAAAAACATCCTCGGTGTCTGATCTGCGTGGAGCCACCCTAGGACGAAATGGATAGATGCGTACAAAGGTACGAAAATAGGAGTTAGAGATTAGATGTTAGATATTAGAAGTTAGAGGTTAGAGGGGAGAGTTTAGAAGTTAGTGGTTAGTGGTTAGAGATTAGAAGTTAGTGGTTAGAGATTAGAAATCATAGACGAGTAACCCTCGGTAGGGGCGGACCTATGTGTCCGCCCGTCCACGTCACCACCTGACTGCGCCCTCCGATCCACTCCGACCCACTCCGATACCTCAGACACTTCCGACTCTCTCTAATTTCTAACCTCTAATCTCCATTTACATATCTTTACGGGGAAATTTGTCCGATTCTCTCCTTTCTCGAATATCCACGTGGAAAATCTCAAATCTCCACGTGGATATTTTTTATTTTCCACGTGGGCGTCATTCATTTCCTCCGAACCCAAGTTTCACGGCAAAAATGAATTTCGGGACGTTTTGCCCCGAAACTTGAGGGGGCGAGAGTCGTAACTCGCTGAGTGTCAAAGGGGGCTTTTGGCGATCGGAGCTGATTCCGATTTGTAGGACACTTTTGGGTGAAATATTTGTTGTTACTTTGCGCCATGCACGCAAATGTTCAGACCCGTTTCAACCCTACAATCGGCGAGAAGGCTCCTTATTATCGACTGAAGGAGTCTTATCGTGATGTGCGGGGAAATGTCCATTCGCTGATCCTGCTCAACGTCGGCTTCGACCCCTCCATTGATGCTCTGCAGGCTAAGAAGATCGCTCGTGCACTGACGAATAGGTTTGAGAATCGTCACGCCACGACGCTCTTCTCCGAACGACTCAATGGGTTGACCGAACACGAACAAGCTAAGGCTGACGAATGGTGGAATAGGATGGTTCAGGAGGGCGGGATAGATCGCTTTGACAAGCGAGAGCAGGCTGCTCGCAAGGAGGCGGAGCACTACATCGACTTGGACTCCGCCAAGCACACCGATGCTCGCAATGTGGGAGCCGAGTGGCTCTGCAAGCAAACCATTGATAAGCTAGAGCTGGAGAGCTTTTTGAAGCGTCAAGGTTGGTCGGAGCAGGCCATCCACACGGCTCTCTCTGCACTGATCGTTCGCACCGTCTATGCCACCTCTGAGCACGCCTCCTACTTCACTATGCGTGACAATTCGGCGGCTACTGAACTCTACTCAGGTCGCCCCGATTGGCTCCCAGGTAGGAATGCGCTTTACACGATTACCGACCAGCTCTTTGCCCTCAAGGAGCAACTTGAGCATCATCTCTGCATGATGACCGACCACCTCTTTAACATAGACAATAAGCTGATGCTGTTTGACTTGACTAACTTCTACTTTGAGGGAAGCAAGCGCAATAGCCAGAAGAGCAAGTTTGGTCGATCCAAAGAAAAACGCTCCGACTGCAAACTCCTCGTCTTGGCACTGTGCATCAACAAAGAGGGGTTCATTCGCTACTCTTCGATCCTCGAGGGCAATACGGCAGACCCGAAGTCTTTGCCCGATATGATTGAGAGCTTGGCTCAGAAAAGCCCTGCCAGAAAGGAAAAGACGCTGATCGTTATGGATGCGGGCATTGCCACTGAGGAGAACCTAACGAAAATCAAAGCGAAGGGCTACAACTACCTCTGCGTCTCGCGTACGAGGCTGAAGGAGTACACCCTCCGAGAGAACCACAAGTGTATCGTCGTGCAGGACTCCAGCAAGCGAGAGATCAAGCTTCGTGAGGTGCACACGGCTCCCGATGAGGACTATTTTCTAGAGATTACCTCCCCCTCAAAAGCGATGACCGAAGCCTCTATGAACAGGCAATGGCGCAGTCGTTTTGAGGCTGAGTTGATCAAGATAAACGAGGCGATCAAGAAGAAGGGAGGCACGAAGAAGTACGAAAGGGTCGTGGAGCGAACAGGCAGAGCCATAGAGCGTTATCCGTCGATTGCACGCTACTACGAGATCAACTACATCCGCAGTGAGGAGAAGCCCCTAGAGATGCAAGAGGTGGCTTGGAAGATCAAAGACCTCTCCAAGGTAGAGGGCGGTCACGGCGGTTACTTCCTGCGCACCAACGTCCGTACACTAGACGAGCGCACCACCTGGGACTACTACAACTTGATCCGAGAGATAGAGTGCACGAATCGTCAGCTCAAGACGGATCTACACTTGCGCCCGCTCTTTCATCAGACGGATCAGCGCAGCGATGCCCATCTTTTCTTTGGCCTGCTCGCTTACTGGGTTGTCAATACCATACGCTGTGGACTCAAAGCGCAGGGCGAGAACTGCTACTGGCGGGAGATCGTCCGACGTATGTCTACACAGAAGTTAGTCACCACCGAAGGCGTCAATCCGCTGGGCGAAAAGGTCGAAATGCGACAATGTAGCAAGCCCTCGAAACAAGCCACCGAGATCTACCAAAAGCTAGGCTTACGAGAAGCCCCCTTTAGGAAAATCAAAATCTGTAGGACACAAAGTCCATAACACAAACGCTACCGCCCGCTCCCAGCAGCCGTTACACGTCCCCTCCCGTGAAACTTGGGCGAAGTTTCATTTGATTCCTCCGAAGAATTTTTTCTTCCCCACGTGGAAAATAAAAATTCCCCACGTGGAGATTTCGAAATATCCACGTGGAAATCAGTTTCCCCCGACACGGTTCCGTTTCGATATGTAGTTGGCTCTAAATTATTGTAATGAGCCAGTGTTGAATTTGCCCAGGCGAGACTGTTGCAAAAGTCAATAGTCTCCAGCCAAGGCTAAGACATTATAATCGCTCTTGACACAAACCCCACGTGGGGCGTTTGTTTTTCTGTCGCAAAAGAGATCTAGCTGGTCACAGATCAGACCTAGCTCGCCCAATTCTTCAGAATAAGAATTAGCAGGATTATGGCTTCCGCTCCTTCTCCTCAGGCGGTGTGACCGCCTCGTAGGCTCCCACGGTATAGCCACCTAGTCGATTTTTGCGTCGTGGCAGGCCCATACGATCGAGATCACAGGTCGTAGGAGCGATAGGTGAGAGATCTTGCAAGCCAGCCGTCTCCACAGGATGAAAGTCAAAGTGAAAGTGATATGGTACCTGCCTGTTGTTGCGATCCTTGTAATCTTTGCCTAGCATCCAGTAGCTGTCTACAAAGGGTACGGTAGCTCGATGACAAGTTGGAAAAAGCTGCTCGATAATCCGCTTAGCTACAATAGAGTCCTGCTCTAGTCGTAGGTAGCAATGCTGTAGATCTAGCTGCGACTGAGCCGAGGGGTGCCACGCTAGCTCGCCTGAGCGACGAAGCGTATCGCTCTGCAGTGTGATCGTCTGCCGCCCATCTACAATGCTATTGATCATCTGGAGCTTGCCCCCCTCACCTACATAGAGTACAGGAGTGCGTCTGTGGTCAAATAGGTAGTCACTCACCACCGTTAGGTGCTCTGCCTGCACAGAGGCTTTTTTCATAGATAGGCATGTCCCGCCCACGTTGCTTAGCTCACTGTTTCGTAGAGTATAGCTCCCTCCGGCGAGGGTCAAGCCATCTCCGCCCATATTGGTTATCGTGCTGGACTGAAGAAGTAGTCGATCTGCTAGAGGATCGTTTCCCTGGACGAAGGTCACTCCTCCTCGTCCATTGCGAATGGTCGTGTAGCGGATCTCATTGCCCTGGCTTTCTGCTGTAAACTGTATGTAGTCCCACTGGTTCGGTAGGAGACGATAGGAGACATCTGAAGTGAGGTTGTCTCGTCTGATACCCTCTATAAGGATAGGGCGAGAGGCGGAGCCCGCTAGTGTCAAGGCGCCCCGCACGATGATCCTGCCCCCCTGAGGTAGCAACAGATGCCCTCCCTCGGCAATCGTTAGTCGCACACCAGGCTCTATGGTGACACTATCGGCGATCAAGTAAGGCCTTTCGCCACTCCAGAGTGTGTCTTTCGCGATGTGCAAGTTGGCAGGTAGGGTAGAGATGTTTTGCCGATAGCCCTCGATGCGGGTATAGTGGGTGACCCCATTACAGCGCCAAAGGAGCGAGTCGGTTACTAGCGTCGGCAGATCAGAGTCACCAGCCATAAAGGTCGCCTCTATAAAGATATAGATACTATCACGAGGAGGCAGCGTGATATCTTGCATCTTCGAGCCGCTACGTCCGTCTACGTTGATGCGATACCCTTTATTGCCACCACTCAAGAGTGCCACCTCATCAAGAAGTAGTGGCTGGTCGTGCTGATTGTAGATCATCGCTACATAGGTCGCTGAGGAGAGTGAGCTGTAGAGCGTGTCTAGTCGTATCGTGTCGACAGATAGATAGGGCTGGTTACCCTCTGAGCGGTCATATTGCCAAGGTGACCGCACGCATGCTATCAGCAAGAGCGCAGCGCAAAGTGCGCAGATGGATATGCTAGTCAGCCTTGACAGAGGACGGGTAGATCTTCTTATTTCGTTCATCTGGCAGTGGTAATCTTGGGTAGAAAGTGTGGAGCAAAGCAAACTCAAGGTCGCTGAGCCATTTGCAACTACGCTCCTACGGACAAAAGTACTGAAAATAGCGATCGGCGCAACCTCCCATACGTTTCACTCTGCGGGCCGCTCACCTCCTCCGACGGCTCAGATCATTCAGATTACTCCAAATAAAAACGAGTGCAACCCAAACAATTATTGGATTGCACTCGCTAGGACTGGATGCAAAGCGTGCCTTGTGGTGGTCCCACTTGGGCTTGAACCAAGGACTCCCTGATTATGAGTCAGGTGCTCTAACCAACTGAGCTATAGGACCCGAGATCCTGCCTCTGAGGCGTGTCTCTTTGTAGGCTCTGAGGAGCCTCGTTGCAGAGCTAGTGGTCTGTATTCCTAGCGGTAGGAAAGTGCCGTTCGCTCTGTCGTGGTGCAAAGGTAATGCTTTTTTCTGATATAAGAGCCTCCTCACAGAAAAAAAACTCACTGAGAGTGGGTATGGCGGGCACTATCTCAGGTGAAGTAAAATAGGTACCTTTGTCTTTAGAGTAATACATCAAGACACAACTACTATGAACAAGAAGAATTCTAATCTACCCTCTGAGTGCACGACCATCATCGTCGGCAGTCGGATGAGTGCTGATGGATCACGCATCGTAGCGCGCTCAGAAGACTGGGACGCAATGTTTGCCAAGAACCTCACCATCTATCGTCCAGGTGAGCCAGGGTCTGTCGATCCTATGCGCTTTGACGCATTCGATAGCCCCTTCGCTTGCGATCTGCCTGGCGAAGCGCAGAGCTACTCGGCTCTACCTCCCTACCACTTGAAAGGTCACTGGGGGAGTGCGGGCTTCAACGAGTCTGGTGTCGGCATGAGTGCTACGGAGTCGATCTTTAGTAGTGACGCTGCGCTAGCTGTCGATCCCCTAGTAGAGGATGGCGTGGCTGAGAACTCAGTCTTCAACATCGTCCTCCCGTACATCCACACGGCTCGTGAGGGCGTGGAGCGTCTCGGCAAGCTTATCGAGGAGTATGGCGTCAGCGAGGGCTTTGGCATCGGCTTCGTCGATAGCGATGAGATATGGTATCTAGAGACCGCCTCGGGGCATCGCTGGTTAGCTTGTCGCATACCTGAGGAGCAGTACTTCGTCACGGGCAATCAGAGCCGCTTCCGCCAGTATGATCCTAAGGACAAGGAGCACTTTATGGCATCCAGCGACCTCATCGATTTTGCTCAGGAGCATGGACTGTATGATCCGAAGGAGGGCGCCTTCGACTTTCACAAAGCTTACATCCGTGACGTGGAGCTAGACACTACCTACAACTATCCACGCGTATGGGGACTTCAGCAGATGTTTACCCCCGCGATGAAGCAAGATGTGTCTGTCAACGACTTCCCCGTCTATGCTAAGGCTGAGAAACCGATCACGATGGAGGCTATGAGACACGCTTTCCGCTTTCACTACGATGACACGGAGCATGATCCTTACCTTCACAGCAATCCGCACGAGGTGTACCGTCCTGTCTCTATCTTCCGTACTACTCAGACGCACATCCTACAGGTGCAGCCTAAGCTCCCTGTAGCTGTCGGTCGCATCAACCACGTTTGCCTAGGTATGGCTGATCTAGGTCTCTTCGTGCCACTCTTCCAGGGCGTTACTTCCTATCCAGAGCCTTATACAAAGGGTGGAGGAGAGTCTTCTCAGGAGTCGGCTTACTGGACCTTCCGCAAGGTGCAGGTACTCGGTATGACGAACTATAATAAGTATGCTCCGCTGATCAAGGCTCGCTACCACGCCTTCGAGCAGGAGTGCGATGAGCGCATTGAGGAGATACAGCGTCGCTACTGTCACATGCTAGACAAGGGTATGACGCACGCTGCGCAGGACATGCTACAAGAAGCTTCGGATGCGATCTTGTGGCGTGCGCTCGATCTGGCTGATGCGCTGATCGAGGAACTCTTCACGCAGATGACTCGCGACATACAGGCTGAGTACCTCTTCCACGGAGCTTAGCCGATAGAGTTCACTTATATAGAACAAAGGAGACCGCTCACCATTGGAGAGAGGCCTCCTTTTTCTAACCTCTAATCCGTCGTAACGCTATGCTTTTTGTATCTTTGCACGGTGATAAGTAGGAGCTGGCTTCGTGGGGCTCTTCTCCTTGCTTATTCTATAGACACATGTTGATTACAGAGTACATACTACAGCTGTTTGGAGGGATTATCATAGGTCTCTGCATCTCCGCACCTATGGGTCCTGCAGGGATTCTCTGCTTACGACGAGCTCTCGAGCAAGGTCGACGTGCAGGGGTTATAACAGGTATAGGAGCCACGCTGGGGGATCTTGTTTATGCGATTATGACTTACCTTTTTACAGGTATTTTGCTGGACTATATAGATCGTAATATGGTTCCTCTGCGTATTGTAGCGAGTCTCCTCTTCTTAGCATTTGCTATATACCTATACTTCAGTAAACCTCGCCTCGAGGTGTCGCAGCGTGTCGTCGGGCGCATCAATCAGCGTAACCTCTCTCATCTAGGTAGTGGCTTCTTGCTGACCATCCCCAATCTGCTTATTGTCCCCGTTTATGTGGTCCTCTTCAGTCAGTTCAACTTTGTCTATCCGCTCGGCGAGCCTCCCTATGGGATGTTTGCTCTCGGACTCATCTCCATTGCCCTAGGGGCTCTCATTTGGTGGCTCTTTATCACCTACATAGCGACTCGTCTCAGAGACTTGGTGAGTCAGCGTAATCTGCGCACTTTCAACCGCATCTTTGCCCTTATCTTTGCTGTGATAGCGATCGTCTCGCTATGCTACACATTTGTAGCTTTGTAAAAGCTGCACTATACCTAATCTGTACCTTATTTTTTATTATGACAAAAGCAATCTCACGCCCTACACAAGGTTTCTGGTGTGGTCTACTCCTGATGGCGGCTTTCGCTGCTGTGGCTGTCCTACTAGCGCAGCTACCACTCTTTAAAGAGACGCTCCGTATATCTCCACTCATCATAAGCGTCCTGATAGGCATGATCTATGCCAATACGCTACGGCACAAGCTTAATCCCGCATGGGTGCCAGGGCTAGCCTTCTCATCGAAGCGTATCTTGCGCCTGGCAATCGTCTTCTACGCTTTCCGGCTCACACTGACAGATATCTATGCTGCAGGGCTTACAGCCTTCGTCTATGATCTCATTATCGTCTCATCAGTGATCCTCCTTGGGGTGCTCATCGGTCGCTGGCTCAAGATGGATCGAGACACCGCTATACTCACCGCTTCGGGTAGCGCTATCTGCGGTGCTGCTGCGGTGCTAGGCACGGAGCCTGTGCTGGGTGCTAGCTCGGAGAAGACGGTCATAGCCGTCGCTACCGTGGTGCTCTTTGGTACGCTCAGTATGTTTGTCTATCCACTCGTTCATGCGACAGGGTGGCTCGGACTGACGGATCATCAGATGGCTATTTACACTGGAGGAACGCTCCATGAGGTGGCTCACGTGGCTGGTGCTGGTGGTGCTATGGGGGAAG
This sequence comes from Porphyromonas asaccharolytica DSM 20707, assembly GCF_000212375.1. Classification (NCBI taxonomy): domain Bacteria; kingdom Pseudomonadati; phylum Bacteroidota; class Bacteroidia; order Bacteroidales; family Porphyromonadaceae; genus Porphyromonas; species Porphyromonas asaccharolytica. The sequence goes on from NC_015501.1 coordinate 1,664,736, forward strand.
CTATTGCCTCGACAGCCACCATTACGAAGATGATACGAGTGATCCTTTTGGCTCCTTTCCTATTGATCCTTACCTCCGTCCTGCATCGTGGTGGGCGTGGAGTCGCTACAGCGCAGCGCAAGGTGTCGATACCTTGGTTCGCTATTTGGTTTCTCATCATGATCTGTGTCAATACGCTGATCGCTTACCTTGCTGAGCAGCAGAGTCTGACCACACTCTACCAGCAGATCTGTGGCGGTATTCGCTGGGCGGACGACTTCGGACTCTGTATGGCTATGGCGGCTCTCGGTAGCGATGCTTCGTTTGCTCGCTTCAGAAAAGCTGGTGGCAAACCCTTCCTTCTAGCTGGTGCGCTCTATCTTTGGCTGACCATCGGAGGCTACTGCCTGATCCGCTTAATAGGATAGGCTCCTAGCGTAGTCGATCCCAAGCTCTAATATACTCTTATAAGGCAAGTAGTTAGAAGATTACTCACAATATAGATAAAAGCTGCTAAAACGACTGCAGAAGAATTTTGAAATTCTTCCGTGGTCGTTTTTTATTTTCCACGTGGGCGTTTTCTATTCTTCACGTGGCTATGGATGCATCTGCATCATAAGTTTTGCACTAATAGAGACGCGAGCTTAGTGGCTGACGACGAGTGTGAGGCGGTAGTTGCGCAGAGGCATAGGATAGTTGGCAATGACGTCGTAGGCTTGGCTCAGGAGATTGTTGCACTCGAGCTGCAAGCGCAGGTTATACCCTCGTAGGGAGTGCTCGTAGGCGAGGGCTAAGTCGTTGGTGTACCACGGCTGGAGGTGGTTCTCGGGGAAGTTTTCCAGCTGGCTGTACCGCTCGCCAGCGTAGATGAAGTTGTAGTTGAGCTGCCACCCCTTGTACTGAACGATTGCCGTGGCGGAGCCACTATGCCAGGGGATGTAGGGGATCTGATGTTGGTAGTAACTATCCTTAGGGTTTGTGATGTCGATAGCTCTCTGATAGGTGTACTGGGTGCGTAGCGATAGCTGTAGGTCACGGACAGGCACGAGGCTCCAAGTACACTGCGCATCGATGCCACGTATGTCTACCTTGCCGAGGTTGATCATGGTCCAGCGGAACTGCTGTCCCTTGGGGTAGGCGATGATCTTGTTGGTCACGAGGTTGTAGTAGGCGTCTACCTTGAAGTCTAGGGTGTAGAGCCACGGCCTCTGCGGTGCGAGCTGGTATTGCAGCCCAAGGTTGTACTGGGTCGTGTGCTCTGGGTCGAGCTTGATGTTGCCTATCTCGGTGTAGTACAGATCGTTGAAGGTGGGTAGGCGAAAGCTTTGCTTGTAGAAAGCGTTGAACCGCAGGTCTACCGCCTGCCACGGTTTGATCGAAAGGATCGCTGCCGGCGTGAGCTTGCGAAAGAGGGGAGCCTGTGTGAGCAGCTGCGCTTTGTCCTGAGCTAGCGTGCCGAGAATGCTGGCTTGTGCATTGATCCAGTCGTTGGTATAGGTCGATGCGAGGGCTAGTAGATGAGTGAAGCGATGCGGATAGACGAAGTCATAGAGGTTGGCATCGAGCTTGTTCCACTGTAGGTCATAGGCAGCGGAGAGGTACCAGTGGTCGATCAGTTGGAAGGCTGAGGCGATGGAGCCGTATAGCTCCTGCTGCTTATATAGATTATCTACCTTAAAAGCCGCTGTCGCCTCGTTGCGCACGAAGTGGGTCTGATAGTAGGCATACTTGGCGATGGCATGTAGTCGTATGCGGTCGCAGAGCTGCTGCTCATAGGTGGTCTGGACGAAGCTGTTGTTGTCCCAGAGACGCTCGCCACGACGCCACACATTATTGACGATAGCTCCAGGTATGCCTCGCTCACTGTTGTAGTTGTACACCTTGACGAGCATCTGTCCATCGGGTAGACCGATGTGGAGATTGCCCTCTAGTCGTGTGGCGTTGATGTCGCCGTTGTGCCGGACGGCAGTGGTGTCGTAAGCTATCTCGTGGGTGAGGGGAAGGACCTTCTGGTATCTAAACTTGTACCTGCCACTACTCTTGATCCACTCTGCATTGAAGGACATGGAGACCCTGGGCTCCAGTCGGTGCTCGATCAGTATGGCAGGGTTAAAGAGATCGAAGGAGCCAGTCCTGAGGCTCGCTCTCAGATTGGTCTGTGCACCATCTGTAAAGATCGGCTTGCGTGTCTGAAGGTAGACGGTACCGCTAGAGCCAAAGTCTTTAGCGGGCTGTAGGTAGCTGCCTTTCTGTCCATTAAAGACCTGTATCGCCTCCATATTGTCGAGAGAATACTGGCCGAGGTCTATCTGCCCGTTTTGCGCATTACTCAGCTCGACGCCATCGTAAAAGATGCCAACGTGGTGGGTACCCATGCTGCGTATGTTGACCGTCTTGAGCCCACCGACTCCGCCGAAGTCCTTGACCTGAACGCCTGAGAAGGAGCGTAGTGCATCTGCTATGGAGAAGGCACTGAGCGCCTTGAGCTCTTGACCTGAGAGTTGCTGTGCGGGTATGACTCCTCGCTTGTAGTCTGGCTCACGGGGAGCACGGACGACAACTGTCTCCAGTTGGTGTGTGGATACGCTATCTTGAGAAGTATATTGCTGCCCATATATATAAGGTGTGGCAGCGCAGAGGAGGATGAGTGAGAAGATGAGAGTAGTCATCGAGATAGAGACCTGTATATAAAAAAAGTAGGGGCGAACTCTCTAGAGTCCGCCCCTACGCAACTGTCTAAAAAACGGACAGAAATGGGCACCTCTCGTGTGCCTTGTTGCTGTCTAGTTATTGCTTTACGAATGCAATGTGAGCAGGTAGCATACCTGTGCGGCTTGTTTGCCACTTGAGCTTACCATCAGGTGTGTAGCAGTATAGCGTACCGCTAGAGACAAAGTCCTTGGCATCCATAATGTAGATGTCGCCCGAGGCGGGATGGATAGCAAGACCATAGGCGGTCTGAATGTTTGCATCCGTACCATCGGTGATGAAGCTCTCGGAGAGAGGCTTAGCAGCATTGATGTCGACGAGTCCGAAGCCTGTCTTCATCTTATTAGTTGCGCTATCCCAGACGCTGCTGTAGTAGTAGAGCTTGTCGCCATAGAAGGCCATCTCAGCACAAGGTATATTGAGCGAGTCGAGCTTCGCAACCTTTTGAGTGCTTGGATCGATGTCTATATAGTAGAGGTTGGACGGTACATTGCCATAGTTACCACGAGAGGTAACCCAGAGTCTACCGTTGTGATCCTTTCTGAGGCGATGAAGGTTCATACCGACCTCGATCTTATCCACCTCGGTAAAGCTCTTGAGATCGATGACCGATACGGTACGCTCATAGTTAGGCTTCATATAGCCACCAGAGTTAGCAACGTATAGTCTGCCGCCAGTGAGGACCATCTCCTCAGGCTGATAGCCTATGACGACTTGCCCCGTGATAGCTAGCGTCTTGAGGTCGAAGCGATAGACGGCTCCACGGACTTGACCCTGAGCGTCTCGTGTATCTGAGGTGCTGACGTAGCTAGAGACGTAAGCATTGTCACCCTCGAAGCAGATGTAGCGACAGTTGGGTATATTGACCTGACCGATGCGCTTGCCACTCTGAGCGTTGAGGACCTCAACCTTGTTAGAGCTGTTGAGTACGGCGTATAGTCTAGAACCGTAGATCTGTAGATCATTGCCAGTGTCGCCAAGCTCCTTGACTACGTTGGGGTTGAGCGTAGCGTAGATGTTTCGTGTGTAGGTACCACTGACGAGATCCATGTAGTCCAGCGAACTATTGTTTGACTGGAAGTTGCCTTCATTAAGCAGGTAGAAGCCTACGACTCCACCACTGACTTGCTGACTATTGGCTATCTCCTCCGAGTCGGCGGGTACGATAGCGTCTGGCTCTTGACAAGAGTTCAGAAGTCCTAGACTGAGGATGCAGAGTAGGAGTAAGTTGCGATATAAGTGATTCATAGTTTGATTGGATTAATTTGCTTTGTCGCAAAGATAGTGAAACGAATTGGTTTAGATACTTTTTGAGTGGAGATTACTGCTAGAGACGCTCTGCGAGTGAGCAGACGAGTCGCATAGCATCTGCAAAGGGGGCTAAGAAAAAGTCTCTCTGCCGCCAGAAATCGGCATACTGCTTTCCATGGTCCTGACTCGTGAGTGGGGTGTCACTGACGATGCGTATGCTGACGAGCGGCGTCTGGTATAGATAAGCAGTCTGAGCGATGGCTGCGCTCTCCATATCCACGGCGACTAAGTCGGGATACTGCTGTGCGAATGCTCTTAGGTGCTCCGCATCGGGAATGAATGTATCACCACAGAGGAGCAACCCCTGATGTAGCGGTATGTGCAGCTGCTTTGCCATAGTCTCAACGGCTGTCACATCTGCGGAGAACTGGGCGGGCATGCCTTGTACTTGTCCACGCTCGTTGCCTTCACCGCACCACACATCGTGGTAGCGATAAGCTGTCGAGAGACAGAGGTCGCAAACCTGTGCGCCTGCGTAAAGTCCTCCCGACACACCGACATTGACTAAGAGCTTAGGATGGTAAAGCTCTATGGCTCGCTGTGTGGCAAGAGCTGCGTGCACCTTACCGATGCCTGTCTCAATGAGGTGAAAGGTCCACTCAGTAGCACGCTCCTCTAGTCGTAAAGTGTACCGGTAGACGGCAAAAGGGGCCTTCTCGACCAAGGCGCGCTCTACCAGCTCGACAGTGGGAGCTAGAGCTTGCAGAGCAGACTGTATCGCCATGTGCTCCTTGCCCATAGCGCACAATAAAACCATAGAGTAGGACATGCTACTAGAGCTTTGTCTCAGAACTTGATGATCTTGGGCTGGTTGACTGGTGGGGTGGTAGGCTCTGTCCCTTCTTTTGTAGGATCGACGTTGGGGAGCTCCTCTACATCTGCACTAGGCATCCTCGTAGTTGTGGAGCGCTGAGCGACCTTTGACGTGTCGAGCGTCTGCGACATAGCAGGCGTCTGGTTGCCGTACTTGTACTTAGCACGTCGCTCCTCGACCTCTGAGTAGCTGTGATTCTTAGCGGGCTCCTCATCGAGGTAGTCTATCAGGTCGTCACGGTCTAGCTCATCATCGGTCAGCACGATAGGCACAAAGGTAGGCAGGGAGCTGCGTGGCTCTAGGTCAAAATCAGAGTAGTACTGGTTGAGTAGCTTGTTTTGCTCCTTCTCGATCTCCGTCTGACGCACATAGTCCTCTACGTCCATAGCGGTCATAGGCATGTGCGCCTCTTTTTGGAAGCCTGAAGCGATGATGACTACCATCACCTTGTTTCCCAGCTCTTCATTAAAAGCGTGTCCCGACTTATTGTTCTGTAGATTGCGGATGGAGGAGGTCAGCTTCTTGATCTCGTCCATCTCGTCAGTCGTTAGCGCATCAGACGGATCGTAGAAGATCGCCAGCTGAAGCCTTGTGGCTGTCGTGATATCGTCATTGTTGAGTAGGGGAGATCGGAGAGCGGAGTCGATAGCTTTGCTCACACGGTCGGCTCCCTCACCGTAGCCAATGCTGATATGTGCGATGCCTCCGTCCTTGAGCGTGGTACGCACATCGGCAAAGTCTTGGTTCATCTCCATCTCGTTGGTGATCACCATCGTAATGGCTCGTACCGCATTGGCAAGGATCTCGTTTGCCTTGTTGAGAGACTCGTTCCAGGGTAGCTCTCCGTAGACTTGGTTGATGTTTTCGTTGGCAATGATAACCAGCGAGTCAACCTCTTGTCGCATACGCTCGGCACCTTGCGCAGCTTTGATCATACGCTGTCTCTCCTCACGGACGAAAGGCATGAAGATAAAGCCCACCGTGAGCAGTCCCATGTCGCGTGCTATCTTCGCAATGACAGGCGCAGCTCCAGTACCTGTGCCACCGCCCATGCCAGCGCAGATGAAGACCATCTGCGTCTCATTGTCGTCCAGGAGGGAGTGGATGAGCTCTTGATCTTCTAAGGCGGCCTCTTCGCCGACCTCGATCTTACTTCCGGCACCTAGTCCTTGGGTTAGCTTCTGCCCGATGACGGCTACATCTTTTAGCCCGCTCTTGGCGAGGTCTTGCTCATCTGTGTTGAGGAGCAGATAGGATACCCCCTGGAGTCCGGAAGCGTGTATGTGCTTAACGGCATTGCCTCCAGCGCCACCTACGCCGATCACCTTGATGAGCTTTCTCTGAGCGACCGCTTTATTGTATTTGAAGTTGACGAGCTTGTCTGCGTTATCCATTTGTCGAAAGAGGTAAGAGGTTAGATAAATTGAAGATGAGCGGGGAGGACTAGTCGATGTCGTCGTTGGTCAGTACGTCCTTAATCTTGGAGAACCAGTTGAAGGACTTCTTGCGCTTGGCACTCTTAGGCTCTCGCTTTGTAGCCTTATGTGGCTGATCTATATCGGGCAAGTCAAAGAGCGATGTCTGAGCCTGCTGCTGTGGGTGCTGCTCAGGAGCTTCCTGAGGTGCAGCGGTGCTAGTCGTCTCTTCGGGAGCCTCCTTGGGGCTATCAGCTTGTACAGCTGCAGGCTGAGCCGGTCTAGAGACCTTGCTCGAGGGAGAGACCGTAGTCTGAGGTATGTCGATAGATCCAACGCAGTTGACATCAGCGCGATAGATAAGTCCTGCGCAGCCAGCATAGTCCACATCGCTAGAGAGGGGTGTATCGTCTTTGTACACCTTATCGTTGAACTCCCGAGCTAGTGAGACAAACTTGCTCTCGTTCTGTAGGTAGTTTATGAAGCCTCTCATGAGTGCTCCTTGCCCAGCTAGGACAATGCCTGACCCCAGTCGAGCACCAGCCTCAAAGTCACGGATCACTCGAAATACGTTGGCGGTGATCTCCTTCATACGGGCTGTCACGAGGCTGTTGATGTCACGCATCTTGATCTCGCGCTCACGACTACCATCGGCAGTGCGGAGCGTGATAGACTCATCGTCGTAAGCATCGGTAAAGGGGTGAGCCTCCTCCAGCTTGATCTTCTCTGCTTCGGGGTAGGTGATATGGAGAGACATCAAGTCGTTGGTGATATTTTTCGAACCAAAGGGGATGACCCGTAGACACTTGAGCGTGTCGTTTTTATAAATAGCGACAGAGGACGTGCCAGCGCCAATGTTGACTAGCGCTACGCCGAGCGTCTTAGCATCGGGATAGAGTAGTACGTCCGCCTCACAGCATGGAGAGGGGAGTATAGCCTCTAGCTCGAGTCCTAGACGATCCTCGATAGCCATACGGATGAAGTTGACATTGCTAGAGCGAGTCGTGATCAGATTGAAGTGGATCGAAAACTCCGTACAGAGCAGTCCCTTGATATTTCTCTCCACACGTCCATCGACGAGACAGTAAGGGTCAGAGACGTCCAGTACCTCATGAGCATTGAGTCGGTAGTTCTTGACTCGCTCATTGATAAGGTTGATATGGTAGTCGCTGATCTCCTCTCCGTCTGGGTTGTCCATCTTATGATTGATCTTGTAGGATCGTGACATAAGAGACTTACCTCCGAAGCCTACGTAGACCTTTTTGATCTCTGTATGCTGGTCTGGGAGCTGCTCGTTGAGACGATCTATGAGTACTTTGAGCTTGTTGTGTAGCTCCTCCATATTGTTGACGACCCCCTTGCGGATTGCGTTGCTTGTGGGCACCTCGGCTATTGCGATAGGGAGGACTTTGCCATCCTTCTTGGTACCTACCATACCCCGTATGGTAGCACTACCTAAGTCTATGGCAGTGTAGAGATCTTCGTTGTATGACATTAGAGTGCGTTGAGCGTGTTCGATTATATGTTAAGGCAGATTCGAGAGACTTTATCAAGGTCTTTGCAAAGCTCCCTCCTCTGACGGGACGGTTACTATTTGGTTTTTGTACTCCAAATGTACAGAAATAAAGCTATTCCAGCCAAATATGGGGATCACCTGCTCTATGAAGAGTCTTAGATTATCCAGTTTCTCCTCCCAGTTAGAGCCAGTGCCTAGGATTATCTCCGTATTGCTAGCTCGTGGCGTGGCGATAACCCCTCGGAGTGGATCTACATAGATATGTATGAATAGATCGCGCCAGAGAGGGTCCGAGAGGATCAGCTGCATCAGCGGGTAAAGCTCGTGAGAGGCCTTCTCCACAGATATGCTACCGCTGACGGGTAGAAAAGTCGTATAGTAATCCTCGCTACGTGCTATCGGCACCACCGTCTGATCCTTGCAGACGAAGTAATTACCCTGAGGCGTGAGGAGCGTGAAGAGTGGCTCACGCTGGAGCATCGATACATGTAGCACGCCTCCTGGTGTCGTGTAGAGATCTATGTGACTAAAGAGTCCGTTGCGTATCAGCTGCGACTCGATAGCCATCGTAGAGAGTGAGTCTACCGACTGACCTATGGGGCGAAAGCCTAGAGCCTTCAACTCATTCACCAGATCTCGCTCAGGCATCAACGGGCGATCACCCTCATAGCTAATATCAGCCTTCACGTCGACGACACGTACTGGAGCTGTCCGTGGTGATGAGACCGCCATGAAGCAGAGTAGTCCTACGAGAAGACAAGCTAAGGAGAGATATAGGTAGCGCATACCTTATTATTATAGTGTAGCTAGATAATCTCTGATAGGTAGGACCAACTTGTCAATGTCTCCCGCACCGACCGTGACCACCACTCGTGGCAGCTCTATCTGTCGCAGTAAGGGGAGTAGCTCCTCCTTGGTACATAGCCAGCGGTGTGGCGCTGTCAACTCCTTATATATAAGCTCCGATGTGACGCCAGGCATAGGCTCCTCACGGGCTGGGTAGATGTCTAGCACGATCACCTGATCCACGTGCGAGAGGCTCTGGGCAAATTCCTTATAGAAGTCTGCCGTACGCGAGTAGAGGTGTGGCTGAAAGATAGCCAGCACATCTTCCGAGCCGTAGATCTCCTTGATCGAGCGAATGGAGCTGTCTAGCTCTACAGGGTGATGCGCATAGTCGTCGATGAGTAGGTGACGATCCGTCTGCAGTACCAGCTCGAAGCGTCGCTTGGTGCCTCGGAAGCTCTCCACACCTCGTACGATGTCATCCGGTGCGACCCCGTTGAGATAAGCGATGGTCATAGCAGCCGTAGCATTCTCTAGATTAGTACGTACAGGCACCCCAAGACGCACCTGCTCTAGATGAAGCCCCGCTTCTGGGTAGTGCCAGTCGAAGCGGATCGTACCATCGCCGACCGTCACATGGTCGTAGTAAGCGTCCGCCGTCGGGGCATGACCATAGGTCAATGTGCGTACCCCCTCGGCTAGGTGTGGCTTGATCGGAAGCCCTTCCTTCATCAGCAGCGTACCTTCTGGCTCTATCTGACTGCAAAACTGCTCAAAGCCTGCCAGGTAACCCGCATAGTCTCCGTAGATGTCTAGGTGATCCGCATCGGTCGAGGTCACGACAGCCATATAGGGGTTCAGATGTAGGAACGAGCGGTCATACTCATCCGCCTCTACCACCAGCAGGTCGGAGTGATCGGAGTAGATAAAGTTAGAGCCCGTATCTACAGCCAGTCCACCGATGAATGCGGTACACCCCACCTCCTGGGCACCATCTAGGATATGTGACAGCATATTGGTCGTCGTGGTCTTACCATGCGAACCCGCAACAGCCAGTGTACGATAGTTCTCAGCTATGACCCCCAGCGCCTCAGCGCGCTTCAAGACACGGAAGTGATGACTACGCAGATAGCACAGCTCAGGGTGGTCGTGCGGTATAGCAGGCGTGTAGATGACTAGGGTATTGTCAGGAGTCATCGGAGCTGTCTCCAGCCACGCCGCATCACTGTTGTAGTGTATAGCGATGCCTAGCTGCTCCAGCTCGTCCGTGTACATATTGTGCGAGCGGTCGTAGCCTGACACGTTGCACCCCTTGAGATGATAGTAACGTGCTAGAGCACTCATGCCTGCACCTCCGATACCTATAAGATAAACGTAATTCATGCGTTAGAGAAAGGGTCTTTGCAAAGTAATATAAGAGACTACCACAGCAGCTCCATCTGATCCACAATGCGCTCCACCGCTTGCGGTGTAGCGAGATCACGGAGCGCAGCCTTCATCTCATCCCTTCGCGTCTCGTCTTTGAGTAGCTCGGTGATGGTGAGCCCCATCTGACCTACCGCTTCGCTGTCGGGGAGAAGGATCGCAGCACCACGAGTAGAGAGTGCACGAGCGTTTTTCGTCTGATGATCCTCAGCCACATTGGGCGAGGGGATCAGTATAGCAGGAAGCTCCGAGAGACAAAGCTCCGAGACACTCAGCGCGCCCGCACGAGACACAGCCACATCGGCGAGGCTGTAAGCTAGATCCATACGCTCTACGTAGGCAGATACATAAGCTCGCTTGCTAATATCATACTCCTTGATCAGCTCCTGTGCTTCATGCTCATAGCTCCGTCCCGTCTGCCAGATCAACTGATAGCCCAGCTTGCTCCACTCAGGTAGCGCAGCCACGACCGACTCATTGATCGTCCTAGCCCCGAGACTACCGCCCATGACTAGGATCGTACGCGAGAGTGAAGAGGGGAGTGCAAAGTACGCACAAGCCTCCTCACGAGTCGTATGGTTATACTCGATAGCGTGACGTACCGGATTGCCCGTTAAGATGATCCGATCACTCGGGAAGAAGCGCTCCATACCTGGGTAAGCGACGCAGATACACTTCGCCTCACGAGCTAGGAGCTTATTGGTCACACCGGCATAGCTGTTTTGCTCTTGTAGGAGGGTAGGGATGCCGCTACGCTGTGCCTCCTTGAGCGTAGGGGCACTCGCATAGCCTCCCACACCGACCGCTAGATCGGGGTGAAACTCTGTCAAAGTCTTGCGAACCATCAGGCGGCTCTTGATGAGAGAGCGCAGCACCTTAAAGTTGCGCCAGAGACGCTTACGATCCATCCCCATGACAGGCAGCCCCATGATCTCATAACCAGCAGCGGGGACACGCTCCATCTCCATGCGTCCCAAGGCTCCCACGAAGAGTATCTGACTCTCGGGATAGCGTCGACGCACCTCGTCGGCAATAGCTAGGGCGGGGTTGATGTGTCCACCCGTACCGCCTCCACTGATGATCACTCTAGGTTTGTTTGGCTCTTGCATAGCACGATGAGATCGATAAAAGTCTACTGAAATAAAAATGGTCTGTCGCAGTCGGCTCCACATAGCCCGACCGCAATCGCTTACAAATGTACGAAAAAGCACACAACTGCCCACTTTCGTTAGCTATTGGCGATTGGTCACTGGCTGGCTAACGGCTAATCGCCAATATCCACGTGGAAAATTTCAATTCTGTCCTCTCCTGAAATAGTACACAGTTGGGAAGCCAACCCCAACAACAATGAAAGAAGAAAAAAGTACCCGAGGACGAAAGGGATATCCCCTAGATTTCAAGTGGAGAGTCATTGACGACCTCCTAGCCACAGGTGACAGTATTGCCACCACCAGCCAGCGCTACGGCATTACCACACGCACCATTCGAAATTGGTTGCGTACCTTTGGTGTAGAGTTACCCAACCAAAGCAGCAGTAGCACTATGAGCAAGACAAACAAAAACAAAGACGTAGATCCAGAGTACGCAGAACTCAAGCGTGAAAACGCTCGTCTCAAAGCAGCCCTCTTCCAGGCTGAGAGCAAGGCATTAGTCAACAAGACACTACTCGAAGTGGTCTTGAATCGCTACCACATTGATCTAAAAAAAAGACCGATTTGCAGCCGTGAGACAGCTTGAGTCCGCCAAAGTGAGAGATCAAAAGCTCTCCATAACCTACCTTTGTCAGCTGTTGGAAGTCAGCCGCAAAGGCTACTACAAGCACACCTTCACCGAGCAAGACGAAGATGTCAAAGTAGCCTCCGTCCTACACTATTGCCAGTATGTGCGCGGTCAGCTCCCCAAAGCAGGCGTAGACACCCTCCAGCAGTGTGCCAACGAATACTTCAAAGGGACCTTTCAAGTAGGTCGAGACTGGCTGTACAAAGTGTTAGGAGCCAACAACATGCTGCTGAGAAGTCGCAAGCGCAAGCGTCCACCCCAGACGACCAATGGAGTGGTTAATCACGGCTTCCAAGACCACCTGAACACCATCCCTAAGTACATCGCTACCGACCATTGCCGGCTCACCGTCTCAGACATAACCTACGTCAAATGTTTAGGGGGCTTCGCATATCTATCCCTGACGATGGACGCTTATAGCCGCATCATCACCGGCTTTGACCTGCAGCCCACGCTCTCCACAGAGGGTCCCTACAACGCACTAAGACAGACCGTTGACTTCTATCAGAAGCATGGCTTTGACCTCAAAGGGCTTATCTTCCATAGCGACCGAGGCTGTCAATATGTCTCCAAGCAGATGACCGACTACGAGGCCAGCCTAGGCATCGTAACCAGTGTCACCCAGACCGGTAACCCCCTTCACAACGCTATGGCTGAGCGACTTAACGGGATCATCAAGAACGACTGGCTTTACAACTTCGAGGATAAGCCCATAGATGAAGTTCGAGAGATCCTCTCTCAAACGATTGCTCTCTATAACACAGCGCGACCTCATCGAGCCATCAACAAGAAGACTCCGATGCAGATGCTCATACCAGATTACCCCAACCCTCTAACATCACAACCCTCTAAGAACCAGATAGCTAAGAACAATTCTCCCAAAGCTCTGAGCCTCAAATCTCCGAGCTCATGCCGCTTAACTCCACACAAAGACCTATCTTTGTGTACCTCCGCAGTAAAAACGACCCCAAGTCGTGTACCCCAGCAGGAGCAAAACTAACAAATGAGTACACTCACAGGACTAACAAAAATAGCCCGTGTACCATCTCAGTAATACCTCCCCAACTGTGTACTTTTTTCAGGAAGAGGACATTCTCCACGGAGCTATTTTTTATTTTCCACGTGGGCGTGAATCATTTCCTCCGAAGTTTCATTTGATTCCTCCGAAGTTTTATTTCTTCTCCACGTGGAGAATTTTCTTTTTCCACGTGGATATTTCAAAATCCCCAGGTGGGGATTTTTTCGTCCCAATGCGGATGGGACAAATTCGTCCCATAAGTATGGGACGACTCTTCCGGACTATTTACCATATTATATACGTAGCCTAGTCGACACGAGTAACCCGAGACGTATAACGATCATACGTGTAACCCTTTGTAGGAGAATATCTTATCATGCTGTAGGCGTCCGACTATTACGCTCGGGTAGGTAGACTGGTCTGACTCCGACCTGGCGCTATGGACTTTGTGCTCTATATCCTCAGACTAATCATTGTGTCGCGCCTCTTTGTGGACTGTTAAAACGCTTGCAGGCTACAGACGGATCTTGAGTACACTTGAGTGCGATCCCGATGGTCGTTCCATATTACCTTTGCATGGTCTTCACTTACTAGAAGCTCTCACAAGGTGGACACACGGCTCGGGAGAGACCGTCTGTTGCGCCACATCGATACCGTATAACAATGATACGTGTAACCAGTTGTAGGGCTCGCGCGTCCGTTGTATCAAAGGTTACAGCGTTGTGGTTTTGATGGGCTCAGACGCCCTCTTAGTAAACACGAGCCGTGCGTCCTTACCGATTGCTCTGAGGAACGAATATCTCATAGCTCCCATCGCTGTAGAAGATACGTATCTCACTCACCTCACGAGCTGCAGTATGCTGCTGAAGGAGCATCTGACGTATCTGCTCTACCTCCTCTGGAGTAAATGGTATGGACATCTGTCCACTTTGTAAAGTTGGCTCGGGAGAGGGGGTACTCTGTGCCGTCTGTGAAGATGATGCACTGGTCTCATAACTCCCGAAGAGACTGCTCTCTATGGGTAGCGAGGTGCTCTGCGTCTCACGCTTAGGTGTCCCCTTGCCAAAGAGCAACCACTCATAGCTCCACGATGGGTAAGCGGCTATGATGTTATTGAGTGTCTCTATGGTGGGTCGATTGCGCCCGTTGAGCATATGACTAATAACAGACGGCGTAATCCCCGCCTCTGTAGCAAAAGCTGTAGCGTTTAGCTCCATAGAGTCCATCATATAGCGGACACGCTCTATAATTCCCTCAGATTCTATTAGCATAGTCTTTTCCCTTAGTAATACATTTGTGACATGCGAAAATACAGGCGATTGAATTGTGTCAAGCATCTTCGCAATACAAATGTAGTAAATACAATTGAGATAATAAGAAACATGGTGGATAAATAGGATCCAAATAGGGGATTGTTCAGTAAGCAGCTAGTTTTCTACTTGTACTTCAGCTACTCATATTGGTATCTATTGATTGGGTATATGATCGTTACGGATATTCCTGATGGAGTAGGGTAGGGAGAGATTATTAGATAGCTATATATTTCAATACAGTAGCAAAGATCTACTTAGCAATCGAGCTATATCAACCTCATATATAGGTAGTAATACAACATTTGGACAGAATAATAATATTGTGAAACGGATTGTTTTACAAATAAATCGACGACGCCGTATGCGTGCTCGCAATAGAAGATTTACTTGTGCGAAGTATTGCGCAATACGTTTGTATTGGGTATCTATGCGGGTGTAATTGTATTGAATTTCATTTGTAGTTGCTTATGAGTTCATTTGTGAATTGCCATTACCTCTTCTCTCGACTGTTTGCCTATATGGGCAAACGGCAAAAAAGCTGTACTTTTGTCTCAGCAGAAGCAAGGAGTCTCAAAGAGTGGCTCTCGATAGTTTCTTATACGCATACAAATGAATGGATATGGATCGGACCAAATCATCACAGCCTGTTAGCGTTGATGCTATTGTCATCAATAATGAGCAGGTAGCTCCACGCTATCACCTACTTTACTTAAGACTAGAGATCACCTCTAGCTCTAGTGTGTCGTGGCTAAAAGGGGTGGAACCTGGACAGTTCGTACAAATAGACTGTCGTCCAGCAGGAATACTCTTGAGGCGCCCCATATCTATATATAAGTGGTCTAGCGAAGAGCTCTGTCTGACTCTCCTAGTGCAGCGAGTGGGACGTGGGAGTAGCTATATGTGCGATCTAAAAACGGGTGATAAGATCAATATAATCGGACCTTTAGGCACGCCCTTTGCAACAGATCCTGCCATTGCTGGAAAGCGTCCGCTCCTAATCGCTGGAGGGGTCGGTATGGCTCCCATTATTATGCTAGCTCACCATTTGCAGCAGCTGTTAGGAGTGCACCCCCACTTGATCATAGGAGCTCGCACCTCTTCTTTACTGATACTTCGCGATGAAATTGAGCAGATCGGTTGCTCCTATAGTTATACGACTGACGATGGGTCTTATGGTACTCGAGGAGCCGTCTTGGCTGCTCCTGAGCTAGAGCAAGGTGACTACTCGATGATCTATACTTGCGGCCCTCGTCCTATGATGCGAGCTATCCATGGCTGGGCAAAGAAGCATAACGTGCCTGGTCAAGCTTCGCTCGAAAATCTGATGGCTTGTGGTGTGGGTGCATGCCTTTGCTGTGTAGAGAATATTGCAAACCAGGGCAATACGTGCGTCTGTACGGATGGTCCTGTATTTAACTTTGATCAACTATTATGGTAAGCACATCTGTCAATATAGGAGGGGGAATTACGCTTAAGAACCCCATTCTAACAGCTTCTGGTACTTTCGGTTATGGGTTGGAGTTTGCTCCATTTCAAGATCTCAATGAGCTAGGTGGATTTATAGTCAAAGGGACTACACTGCACCCGCGACAAGGAAATCCATACCCTCGTATGGCAGAGACAACGGCTGGTATGCTTAACTGTGTAGGTCTACAAAACAAGGGCGTGGACTACCTGATAGAGCATATCCTACCTGAGATAAGTCACTATGATACAGAGATTCTGGTCAATGTGAGTGGCTCTACGATCGAAGATTATGTCGCTTGTGCTGAGCGACTAAATGATCACCCGAAGGTGCGTGCTATCGAGCTAAATATCAGCTGTCCGAATGTAAAAGAGGGCGGCATGTCTTTTGGTGTCAATTGCGAGAGTGCCTACGAGGTGATTTCTGCAGTGCGAAAGGCTTACAAGGGGCATCTGATGGTCAAGCTTTCGCCCAATGTCACCGACATTACAGCGATCGCATGTGCTGCCGAAGAAGCTGGCGCTGACAGTCTTTCGCTTATCAATACGCTCCTCGGTATGGCTATTGATGTCAAGACGCGCAAACCTAAACTATCTACAATCACTGGAGGACTGAGCGGCCCTGCTGTCAAACCTATAGCCGTTCGTATGGTGTGGCAAGTGGCGCAGGCGGTATCGATACCAGTCATAGGATTAGGAGGTATCGCTACTATCGAAGATGTAATCGAATTCCTACTAGCAGGTGCTACAGCCGTGCAAGTTGGCACCTACAACTTCGTCGAGCCTGACATAGCCTCTAAGCTTGTTCTCCAGCTATCTAACTATCTCGAAGAAAATCACATCTCAGATGTCCAAGAACTGATCGGAGCCTTATCGATTTAACGACTCCGAAAGGCTCTGGCTATAATATGTGCTACCAGACTCTTCGAACAATCTATCTAGATTTACCAAATCTATCTAGATCTACAGAATCCATCCAGATCTACACATCTATACCAGGCGTGCTACAAGAACTCTTCAGGCTGTCCAGCAGGATCTTCACAGATCATGGAGCAATATGGGTAGATTTTGTTGGACATCCACGCTGATTTCAGAATGAGTTTTATGTTTAGTTCGAAAAATCATCAATATAGGAGGAAAAGGTGCTTGTAATCTCAGTTTTTTGTTTAACTTCGCACTGTCAAATAAAATGCCACTCTTTTAACGCGAACAATGGATACACTATGAAGCTACTATCAAAGACTAAAGACAGTCAGAAACAAAAGTCTCATCAACAAATGGCGATGAACATTTTGCAAAAAGCAACGCCCAAGCATCAAAGGCTCAACGACTATGTAACGCTTAGACTCATCTCACTAGTGGTGTGTATGAGTGTACTGCTACTGGGATCATGTCGTAAGTCGCCCAAGGCTATCAATCCTGTAGCTACAGAAGGCAACTTGACGATACGGCTGAACTGCTTAGGGGCAGATCTCAGAGCTGATGAAAACGATCCTATGTCCGCTGTTGAGAAATTAGATTTATACTTTTTTTCGAGCGAGTCTGAGCCAGCAGAGCGAACTATGGTGGCTCACCGCACATTTAGCAAAGCTGAAGTAACAACTAAGGCTCCCCTATCTATATCGTTGCCCGTATCTTCTTATTATTTAGTCGCCGTACTTAATGGCACGCCAGCTATTCAAAGTACGTTTGGTCAGGGGCTATCGTGGAGTAAACTCTTTGAACCAACATACAAACTTGTCGATCTATACACAAAGTCAGGAAACAAAGTTACGTCTGTCGTGTGGAGTAATGATCAAGGCCCTATACAGATTGAAGAGCGTGCCTTTGACAAAGGAGCCTCTTCGGTACAAGTAACGCTCACACGAGCGATCGCCCGTGTAAGATTGTTTGGAGAGCCTAAAGTTCCTCAGTATATGTCGATTGACTTAACCAATGGCGGAACGTTTAGGGTTGGATGTCAAGCTCGTGTAGCGTTTTTGATGCGTGAGCTAGCGCCACTCATCGGAGGTGCGGGAAATACTATGGAAAAGCCTGGAGATGCTTCTAGTTTTGCCAATCGATACGCTTATTCCCCAGGTTATCACGAGATCGCCAGTAGTAATAAGAGTAATCAAGAGGATCTTTTTAAAACTTACAGATCTGTCAATGGGAGTAACTCGATCTTCAATATAGAGACTCTCAAGCTCGTGCCCAAGACAATCAATGAGTGTGATCTTGCTCAATCTGGATATTACGTTTCCGAAACAACGGTTGATCCCGATCACAACACTTATTACTTCCTGCCAGCCGTGCTCATTGGGTACAAGCTTTATCCTGCTAGCTTGGATGCCATTGGAGACTTTAAGTCAGACGAGGGATGGGTTAGCTTTAATGGAAACTACTATCGTGGGCGTGACTTTGTCACTTATCTAAAAGCCATCTACGAGCGCAATAAGAAGACTACGGGAAGTTCTAAGCCTACCGTAACTGCACCAGTAGGTTATCCAAAGAGTTTACAAGATGTATGCGAAGATTTTGTAGCTACTCAAGGTGATAAGATGATCATTCCAGGAACTAAATACCAGGGAGAATTGTATCCTATCGATTACAAAGGATTGCGCTACTACCTGAAGAGCTACAACTACTATTACTTACCCGTTCAGCACGCACCCACTCAAGAGCGTTATGGGCACTACGGCATCGTTCGAAACAACGATTACCGCATCGAGATCACAAGCATTTCAGACTTTGGCACTCCGGTTTTGATGAAACCAGCGGATCATCCTAATGAGTACATACCTAAGCAACCCATCACTGCTACGCTAACGCTCACGCCCCTTGAAGAGCACGATAATAAAGCCAATTTGTAGTCTCCCCTATTAATACATCATACTTAATTATAGACGCTACGCTTAGGTACCTAAGCGTAGCGTTTCTTTTGTAAAACCATTGATCTGCCGGACCGCTTACACTCTTTCGATGCTTTTCCTTGAAACAATGGGAACGATATGTGGCGTGATTTGCGTAGCTTTGTACAAGAAGTTTGAATTTGCAATTAAGACAATATGAAGAATAGACTCTGCAACCTACTAGGCATACAATACCCGATCATCGCCGGCGGCATGGTCTGGTGTAGCGGTTGGCGACTAGCCTCGGCTGTGAGCAACGCGGGGGGGCTGGGTCTCCTTGGGGCTGGCTCTATGTACCCAGAGGTGCTGCGAGAGCATATAGCTTGCTGCCGTGAGGCTTCGGATCGACCTTTTGGGGTCAATGTACCATTGCTTTACCCGGATATCGATACGTTGATAGAGATCATCGTCGAGGAGCAGGTGCCTATCGTGGTCACCTCGGCAGGTAGTCCCAAGCGCTTTACTCCGCTTCTCCATGAGCATGGTATCAAGGTAATGCACGTGGTCAGCAGTACGAAGTTTGCGGTCAAGTGCCAAGAGGCAGGTGTCGATGCCGTGATCGCAGAAGGCTTTGAGGCGGGTGGTCACAACGGCCGTGAGGAGACGACAACGATGGCTCTGATACCAGCTGTGGCTCAGGCTATTGACCTACCCCTAGTAGCGGCTGGTGGAATTGCTTCGGGACGCTCCATATTGGCTGCTCAGAGCCTAGGTGCCGATGGCGTGCAGATTGGGACACTCTTTGCGCTAAGTGAGGAGAGTAGTGCGCATGAAGACTTCAAGGAGGCGTGTGTCAAGAGTGACGAGGGAGACACGATATTGACCCTCAAGGAGCTCGCTCCTACACGCTTGCTGAAGAACGACTTTTACCAACAGGTGGCTACCCTGCAAGCTCGGGGAGCCTCTGCCGATGAGCTGCGAGAGCTACTAGGGCGAGCTAGGGCTAAGCGGGGTATCTTCGAGGGGGATCTCGAGGAGGGTGAGCTAGAGATAGGTCAGGTGGCTGCACAGATAGAGCAGGTGCAACCAGTGGCTCAGATCTTCGAAAATCTTATTGCTGAGTACAATGCAGCTCGTGCGGAGCTGATCGATATGAACTGGACAAATTGCTAAGGGCTATACCTTATTATATATATGTACGACAAGTATACTTACCATCCTTATCGCCATCTGACGGGTGCTGGTGTGGCGTTGATTACTCCTTTTCTAGAGAATGGGCAGGTGGACTCGGCTTCGCTGAGTCGTCTGACAGAGCATGTGGTCTCAGGCGGGTGCGACTTTGTGGTGCTCCTCGGCACTACGGGCGAGTCGCCTACGGTCGTTTACCCTGAGCGACTGCTACTGATCGATGTGGTGCGACGAGCCATCGATGGTCGCTGCCCGCTGGTGATCGGAGTCGGAAGTAATAATACGCAGGATCTCTGCCAGCGTATGAGTGACCCGATCTATGACAATGTCGATGCCATCCTCTCAGTGGTACCTTACTATAATAAGCCAACGCAGGAGGGGCTGTATCTGCACTTTATGGCTGTTGCCGAGGCGAGCAAGAAGCCTATCATACTATATAACATCCCCTCGCGTACCGGGTGCGATCTACTGCCCGAGACAGTAGCACGACTGCAGCGTGACTCGGCAAAGATTATCGGTATCAAGGAGGCTTCGGGGCATGTGGAGCGAATCGGAGAGATTCGTGAGCTATGCCGTCCTGATCTGCTCGTCTACTCGGGCGACGACCACCTGACGAAAGATATCATCCGTGCTGGAGGCGATGGAGTCGTCTCTGTCGTGGCAAATGCTTATCCTCAAGCGATCAAAGCACTTGTCTCAGCTCTGATTACGGAGCAGCGAGAGCAGGCGGATGAGATTGATGCACTCTTTACGGAGATGTATCAGTTGCTCTTTAAGGAGGGGAACCCCGTGGGCATCAAGGGGTTGCTCCATACCATTCAGCTCATAGAGACCAGTGCGGTGCGCCTGCCTCTGTGTCATGCTACGGAGCAACTCACGAGCCGACTACATAAGCTTCACGAGGAGCTCCTCGTACCCATGCAGCAGTTAGGAATAGAGCCCCGACTATGATACTAAGCTCGCTGAGTGTCATCAACTTTAAGAATGTCGCCACGGCAAACTGTCACTTCGCCCCTAAGCTCAACTGCTTTTTCGGGGGCAATGGCATGGGCAAGACCAACCTCCTAGATGCTATCCACTACCTCTCGGTGGTGCGTGGGCATCTAGGCACGACCGATCGCTACGCCATACGCCAGGGGGCACAGGAGGCGATCATCCAGGGCGAGTACCTATGGGACGATGGTCAGGAGGACAAGATCAGTCTGCGTATCTCTACCGAGCGAAGCAAGCAACTCTCTCGCAATGGTCGTCTCTACAAGCGTCACAGTGATCACATAGGACGTTATCCGCTGGTCATCATATCGCCACATGACCAGAGGCTCATACGTGGAGGTAGTGACGAGCGCAGACGCTCCGTGGATCGTATTCTCTCACAGCAAGACGCAACCTATCTGGCGAACTTGATCAACTACAACAGAGCACTCGATCAGCGCAACAATATGCTGCGCAACCAGATCCACGAGCCTGCTCTGATGGATATCCTCGAGGAGACCTTAGCAACGACTGGACTGGCGGTCACCACGATGCGACAAGCTTATGTCGAGGAGCTCGTCCCTACCTTCGACCAGATCTATCAGCATCTAGCTGCGGGCGTAGAGCGTGCGGTTCTATCCTTTAGCGCAGGCAGTGCCAGCACCGCCGAGGAGCAGCTACGCATACTACGTAATGGTCGCCAGAGAGACTACGAGTATGGCTTCACAGCAACCGGCTGCCACAGAGATGACTTTGAGATGCTCCTCGGGGAGATCCTCATGCGCAAGATAGGATCCGAAGGGCAAAACAAAACTTACCTCATCGCTTACAAGCTGGCCGAGTACCGCTATCTGCAGCAGCACCTGACGAATCAGACCGCTCCCCTACTGCTCCTCGATGACATCTTTGACAAGCTAGACAGCGATCGTGTAGAGCGCATCATCGAGCTCGTCGCTACGGACACCTTCGGGCAGATTTTCATCACTGACACAAATCGCAAGTATCTCGATGAGATCATCTCCTCGAAGCAAGTCCCCTACCGCCTCTTCCAGATCCAAAAAGGCTCCCCCACAGAAGTCACAGCGGGGTAATATAGTCAGGCGACACTATAACATATGATAGCCACGTGGAAAACGTTAATTTTCCACGTGGCTATTTTTCATTCTCCACGTAGGGGAAAAACATTTCCTCCGAAGTTTCGTTTGATTCCTCCGAAGTTTCATTTCTTTCCTACGTAGGGATTTTTCATTTCCTACGTAGGGATTTAAAAATCTCCACGTAGGGATTTCCTCCCTTCTGAAGGAAAATGTGCTGCAAGGCATAAGAGACCCTGCATACAACGCATCAGACCTGAGTCTCCAAGCACTTCAAAACAGGAATTATCCGAACATTAGCACAAGGAACCGTCGAAATAGTTTGTTTCTCAACTTTAATTGCGTATCTTTGTAGGGGCAAAGAGAGGAGACTCTAAAAAGCTTTCTCTTTGCTCCTTCTAAACAAAGCAAATGGCAGTCGCACAGACCACCTATTGCACACATAGACAAGCATATAATCCCAAAACAATAAATATAGTAAGATGAAAAAGCACAACTTCTATGCTGGTCCCTCGGTACTGAACCGTGGCGTGATCGAGCGCACTGCTGATGCGGTGCTGAACTTTGCTGACATGGATCTCTCACTCCTTGAGATCTCTCACCGCAGCAAGCAATTCCAAGCTGTAATGGACGAGGCCGTAGCTACCTTCAAGGAGCTACTGGACATCCCCGAGGGTTACGAGGTACTCTTCCTCGGAGGTGGTGCTAGCCTCCAGTTCTACATGGTACCGCTCAACCTCATGGGCAAGAAAGCAGCTTACCTCAACACGGGTACGTGGTCTACTAACGCTATCAAGCAGGCAGGCTTCGTAGACAAGGTATTCGGTACGGAGACAGTTGTTGTCGCTTCTTCAGAGGATAAGAACTTCACCTACATCCCCAAGAATTTCACCATTCCCGAGGATGTGGACTACTTCCACTACACCTCCAACAATACCATCTACGGTACAGAGATCCGCAAGGACTTCGACTGCAAGGTACCTCTTGTTGCCGATATGAGTAGTGATATCTTCTCTCGTCCAGTAGACGTCAGCAAGTACGACTGTATCTACGGTGGAGCTCAGAAGAACATGGGTCCTGCCGGTACGACCTTCGTAGTAATCCGCAAGGATGCGCTAGGCAAGATCGATCGTCCACTACCTACGATGCTCGACTACCAGACGCACGTCAAGAAGGGCTCTATGTTCAATACGCCTCCTGTCCTACCTATCTATACTTGCCTCCAGACCATGAAGTGGTACAAGGAGATGGGCGGTGTCAAGGCTATGGAGCAGCGTGCTAAGGAGAAGGCTGACGCTCTCTACACAGAGATCGACCGCAACAAGCTCTTCCGTGGTACTGTCGAGGCTGAGGATCGCTCTCGCATGAACGTATGCTTCGTCCTCAACGATGAGTATGCAGAGCTACAGGATGACTTCTTCAACTTCGCTACCGAGCGTGGTATGGTAGGTATCAAGGGTCACCGCTCTGTAGGTGGCTTCCGTGCATCTCTCTACAATGGCCTCGAGATGGAGAGCGTACAGGCTCTGATCAAGGCTATGCAAGACTTCGAGAAGAAGCACTAATCTCTCTCTCATCACTTACATAACTCTATCTGTCCTACCCCGCAGCACCTCACACCAATAGGGGGTCTACGGGGTAGGCTCCTAAATAAAGATATCACTCACAATACTATGACTAAAGTACTTATCGCAACTGAGAAGCCCTTTGCACCAGTCGCTGTAGATGGCATTCGCAAGATTGTAGAGGGTGCTGGCTTTGAGCTAGTACTCCTAGAGAAATATACAGAGCGTCAGCAGCTCCTCGACGCTGTCAAGGATGTAGACGCTATCATCGTACGTAGCGACAAAATCCAGGCTGATGTCTTTGAGGCTGCTAAGAACCTCAAGATCGTCGTACGCGCTGGTGCTGGCTATGACAACGTAGACTTAGAGGCTGCTACCAAGCACAACGTCTGCGTGATGAACACTCCTGGACAGAACTCCAACGCTGTTGCTGAGCTTGCTTTTGCGCTCATGCTCGCTATGGTTCGCAACCACTTCAACGGCAAGTCTGGCTCTGAGCTCAAGGGCAAGAAGCTCGGTATCCAGGGCTTCGGACACATCGGTCGTTGCCTAGCTAAGATCGCTCAGGGCTTCGGCATGGAGGTTTACTACAACAAGCGTCACCGCCTCGATGCAGCTGAGGAGAAGGAGCTCGGGCTCACCTACTGCAGCCAGGAGGATCTCTTCAAGCAGTGCGACATCGTATCGCTCAATACGCCCAAGACCGCTGAGACTGTCAAGAGCATCAACGGCAAGTATGTCAAGATGATGCCTAAGGGTGGTCTCATCGTCAATACGGCTCGTAAGGAGATCATCGATGAGGAGTGCTTCCTAGCAGCTCTCAAGGAGCGCACGGACGTACGCTACGCTACCGATATCGCGCCTGACATGCACGAGGAGTACCAGAAGGAGCTACAGGATCGCTACCTAGCTACCGCTAAGAAGATGGGTGCTCAGACAGCTGAGGCAAACATCAACGCTGGTCTTGCTGCTGCTAACCAGATCGTTGGCTTCATCAAGGATGGTTGTGAGACTTTCCGCGTCAACTAATCACTAAATGACTTAGAGACTTTGGTCTCCTCACAACTTGAGGGGACTGAAGTCTCTCTTTCTTTTTCATTCTCACCCCACTAAGACTCTCTATTATGGCTATAATCAAACCATTCAAAGGATACAGACCACCACAGAATCTTGTCGAGAAGGTCAACTCTCGTCCCTACGACGTGCTAAACTCTGACGAGGCACGCAAGGAGGCAGAGGGCAATCCTATGTCTCTATACCACATCATCAAGCCGGAGATCAACTTCCCCGCAGGTACCGACGAGCACGACCCCAAGGTCTACGACGAGGCTGTCAAGCAGTACCAGCACTTCAAGAAGGAGGGCTGGCTCGTACAGGACGACAAGGAGTGCTACTACGTCTATGCTCAGACGATGAACGGCAAGACACAGTATGGTCTCGTCATCGGCGCTTATGTCGAGGACTACCTCAACGGTGTCATCAAGAAGCACGAGCTCACACGCCGTGACAAGGAGGAGGATCGTATGAAGCACGTCCGCATCAACAATGCGAACATTGAGCCGGTCTTCTTCGCTTACCCTGACAATGATGAGCTAGACAAGATTGTCGCTAAGTATACAGCCGAGAAGCCTGTCTACGACTTCGTTGCCAACGATACCTTCCAGCATCAGTTCTGGATCATCGACAACGATCAGGATATCAAGCGCATCACCGAGCTATTTGGCCAGATGCCTGCACTCTACATCGCTGATGGTCACCATCGTAGTGCTGCTGCAGCACTCGTAGGTGCTGAGAAGGCTAAGCAAAACCCCAATCACCGTGGTGATGAGGAGTACAACTACTTTATGGCTGTCGCCTTCCCCGCCAACCAGCTCACTGTCATCGACTACAACCGTGTCGTCAAGGATCTCAATGGGCTAAGCAGCGAGGAGTTCCTCAAGAAGCTCGAAAAGGACTTCGTCGTCGAGAAGAAGGGCACAGAGATCTACAAGCCCGCTAAGCTGCACAACTTCTCACTCTACCTAGATGGCAACTGGTACTCGCTCACCGCTAAGCCAGGCACCTACGATGACAACGATCCTATCGGCATCCTAGACGTCACCATCTCATCGAATCACATCCTCGATGAGATCCTCGGCATCAAGGATCTACGTAGTGACAAGCGCATCGACTTCGTTGGTGGTATCCGCGGTCTTGGCGAGCTCAAGAAGCGTGTCGACTCAGGCGAGATGAAGGTAGCACTAGCTCTCTATCCCGTCACGATGAAGCAAATCATGGACATCGCTGACACGGGCAACATCATGCCACCTAAGACTACGTGGTTCGAGCCTAAGCTCCGCTCCGGTATCGTCATCCACGAGCTCAGCTAGAGCACAACTTATCTATAGACGATGGGGGGACTGTACCTTTTGTGGTGCGGTCCCCTTTTCTACTCTTATGTGGCAATCGCTACTCAAGATTGCTCAGTAAGCATTGGGAGATGGAAAACAAGCTACACTATATGCTGGATATGCTTTTTAGGACGGTCTACTCTACCAAGAGAACGTGCAGCGCAACTCAGGGCATGAACATCATGAACAGAATAAATCTGACTGTAATTCAAAGGCTTAAAGACGAGCTCAAAGCTTCATCAACACTTCATTTGAAGAAAAAACTAGCATAGATGACCTCAAAGGAAATTTTCAAAATGAATTTATACTGCGTCAGCCCTGAGGGTTGAGAGCTTTTTTTGTACCTTTGTGGTGTATATACCTTTTGGAGCGTGTTGCCGATGGCAACAGTCTCTTTAATTAGTCGACTACAACACACCACTTATGTCTGATCAGATACATATCACGCTACCCGATGGCAGTGTTAAGGAAATGAAGCAGGGGGTGACCCCGCTAGATATAGCGAATAGCATCAGCGAGCGACTGGCACAGGAGGTCCTAGCGGCCGAGTGCGATGGCAAGCTCATCGATGTGCGTACTCCGCTCATGCATGATGCCCACATCAAGCTCCTCAAGTGGGAGGACGAGGGTGGCAAGCACGCCTTCTGGCACACCTCGGCTCACCTTATGGCGGAGGCTCTACAGGAGCTTTACCCTG
Organism: Porphyromonas asaccharolytica DSM 20707; assembly: GCF_000212375.1. Lineage (NCBI taxonomy): Bacteria > Pseudomonadati > Bacteroidota > Bacteroidia > Bacteroidales > Porphyromonadaceae > Porphyromonas > Porphyromonas asaccharolytica. The sequence goes on from NC_015501.1 coordinate 1,691,002, forward strand.
GCGTACAGTTTGGCATAGGACCTGCTATCGATGCGGGCTTCTACTATGACATAGATACTGGTGATGAGGTGATCAAGTCGGAGGATCTGCCTAAGATCGAAGCTAAGATGCTGGAACTGGCGCGTCGCAAGGAGACGCTCGAGCGCAAAGCTATCTCCAAGAGCGATGCCCTAGACTTCTTCAAGAAAACAGGTCAGGGCTACAAGCTAGAGCTGATCAACGATCTGGAGGATGGCACCATCACGACCTATACGCAGGGTGCCTTCACCGACCTCTGCCGTGGACCACACCTCCCCTCCACAGCGCCTATAAAGGCGGTCAAGCTACTGAGCGTGGCTGGTGCTTACTGGCGTGGTGATGAGACACGCAAGCAATTGACTCGTATATATGGTATCACTTTCCCCAAGAAGAAGCTCCTTGACGAGTACCTTGCGCTGCTCGAAGAGGCAAAGAAACGTGATCACCGCAAGATAGGTAAGGAGCTGGAGCTTTTTGCCTTCTCACAACGTGTCGGACAGGGGCTGCCTCTATGGCTACCACGTGGTACGCAGCTGAGACTCAAGCTAGAGGATTTTCTCAAGCGTATCCAAAAGCGCTACGGCTATCAGCAGGTGATGACGCCTCACATCGGCAATGTGGAGCTCTACAAGACGAGCGGTCACTATGCTAAGTATGGTGCTGACTCATTTCAAGTGATCACGACACCTCAGGAGGGAGAAGCCTTCATGCTGAAGCCAATGAACTGCCCCCACCACTGCGAGATATATAGGCTCAAGCCTCACTCCTACAGAGATCTACCCGTACGTCTGGCTGAGTTTGGTACGGTCTATCGCTACGAGCAGAGCGGTGAGCTACACGGCTTGACGCGCGTACGTGGCTTTACGCAAGACGATGCACATATCTTCTGCCGTCCTGATCAGGTCAAAGAGGAATTCCTCAAGGTGATGGACATTATCTTCATCATCTTTAGAGCACTGGACTTTGAGAACTTTGAGGCACAGATCTCTCTACGCAGCCAGACTGACCGTAGCAAGTACATCGGTAGCGAGGAAAACTGGGATCGTGCTGAGCAGGCCATTATCGAAGCTTGTCAAGAGGCTGGTCTACCGGCACATGTTGAGTACGATGAGGCAGCATTCTATGGCCCGAAGCTTGACTTTATGGTCAAGGATGCTCTCGGTAGACGCTGGCAGCTAGGTACGATCCAGGTAGACTACAACCTACCAGAGCGTTTTGACCTAGAGTACACGGGCGAGGACAATCAGAAGCACCGCCCCGTGATGATACACCGCGCACCCTTTGGCTCGATGGAGCGATTTGTAGCGGTGCTCATAGAGCACACGGCGGGCAAGTTCCCCCTATGGTTGGCTCCAGACCAAGTCGTCATATTGCCAGTCTCGGAGCGCTTCAACGAATACGCAAATGAGGTGGCAGTTGCTCTAAGCGAGCATGACATCAGCGTATCGATCGATGACCGCAACGAGAAGGTCGGTCGCAAGATACGTGACAATGAGCTCAAGCGCATCCCCTACATGCTGATCGTGGGTGAGCAGGAGCAGGCTGACGGCACTGTCTCGGTGCGTAAGCAAGGCGAGGGTGATGTTGGTACGGAAAAAATTAGTACCTTTGCCGAGCGTATCCTTCAGGAGATAGAGAGTCAGATGAATGCCAAGGGGTAGTCATCTACCTTTTATCTCAAGAGAAAGATAAGTCGTATCAATCTAAGCACTTGATCAAATAACCCAAACCTAGCAAACTGCTAACAAATCACTAACTGCTAATTGCAGACGAATGGCAAACAGTAGAAATTTCAGACGTCCACCCATCAAAGAGCAACCGAACCGGATCAACGAGCAGATACCTCATCGCGAGGTACGTCTCGTCGGTGACAATGTAGACCAGGGGGTCTACCCTATCCAGCAAGCTCGTCGTATAGCCGAGCTACAAGGACTAGACCTTGTGGAGATCTCTCCCAATGCGGAGCCGCCCGTATGTCGTGTGACTAACTACCAGAAGTTTCTCTACCAGCAGAAGAAGAGACAGAAGGAGCAAAAGGCTAAGCAGGCTAAGGTGGTCGTCAAGGAGATCCGCTTCGGACCTCAGACGGATGACCACGACTACAACTTCAAGCTTCGTCACGCTGAGGGCTTCCTTAAGGATGGCTTTAAGGTGAAAGCGTACGTCTTCTTCCGTGGTCGCAGTATCCTCTTTAAGGATCAAGGCGAGATACTCCTCCTACGCTTTGCCAACGATCTAGAAGATCTGGCGCGTGTCGAGAGTATGCCAGTGCTAGAGGGCAAGCGCATGACGATCATGCTAGCTCCTAAGCCAGCCTCTGCTAAGGGTAAGAAAAAGGAACCCAAGCAGACCAACGAGGAGCAGACAGATCAAGAAGTATCGGAGAAGAACGAAGACGAGTAGTCCTAACATAGACTCATTAATAAGCAAGTAAATCACCTACCCTACCAGTTTCGCTCAGTGCGTAGCAGACTATCCAAACAGGCATAGGCGTGCCTCTAGGTAGTTGGTCAGGAGGGTGCATCTAACAATAGTTTCACACAATTCAAAATCCAAACAAAATGCCTAAACAGAAGACAGTATCAGGCGCTAAGAAGCGTTTTTTCCTGACAGGTAGCGGACGCGTCAAGCGTAAGCATGCGTACAAGAGTCACATCCTCACCAAAAAGAGCAAGAAGCGTAAGCGCAATCTTACCTACACAGCTCTCGTGCACCCACACAATGAGAAGAGTGTCAAGGAGATGCTCAACCTTTAATCGAGGACTTAACAGAGTTTAGTACGTACTAATTACACACACTAATCGACACAAGAAATGCCTAGATCAGTAAATCACGTCGCTTCACGAGCTAAGCGCAAGAGAATACTCAAGCTAACACGCGGATACATCGGTGCCCGCAGTAACGTATGGACCGTAGCCAAGAATGGCTGGGAGAAGGGTCTGAAGTACGCTTACCGTGACCGTAAGAATAAGAAGCGCTCTTTCCGCGCTCTATGGATACAGCGTATCAACGCTGCTGCACGCCTGGAGGGTATGACCTACTCTACACTTATGGGTGCCCTACATAAGCAGGGGATTGAGATCAATCGTAAGGTCCTCGCTGACCTCGCGATGAACAACCCCGAAGCCTTTAAGTCTATCTGCGAAAAGGCTAGAGGCTAAACGAGCAGCTCTCTAACAAAGCCTAGGCGCAAGACACAGGACGCACGATGTCTCCTTTACGGCATCACGATCTTGAGTCTTGCGTCTAGTCATTAATCTGTTTTCTATCGAGTCGCTATAGTTATGCTCAGCACATCGCGTCAGCTGTGGCAGACCTAGCGTAGCGACACGCCCCTTTTTGTCATCTTACAACTCTCTTCAATCCATAATAGTATGTCAGCTCTTCAAGCAATCTCACCTCTAGATGGACGCTATGCGAGCAAAACGGCTCCCCTAGCAGCTTACAGCTCCGAGTCAGCGCTCATCCGCTACCGTGTACGTATCGAGGTAGAGTACCTCATAGCGTTAACCCAAGCGATACCCGCACTGAGCAAAGCCCTCACAGAGCCTAAGCAAGAGGCTCTAAGAAAGCTTTACAAGGAGTGGTCCGCAGAGGCCGCACAAGAGGTGAAGGATATCGAGGCTACGACCAATCATGATGTCAAGGCTGTCGAGTACTACATCAAGCGTCATCTACCTCAGTTGGGACTAGAAAAGATTGAGGAGTTTGTCCACTTCGGACTAACCTCACAAGATGTCAACAATACCGCCTTCCCGCTTATGCTGCGCGAGGCACTGCACGAGGTCTACCTTCCTACGCTTCAGAAGCTCATCGAGCAGCTACGTCAGCTCGCTAATGAGTGGCACGATGTCGCTATGCTAGCGCGCACGCATGGTCAGCCCGCTAGCCCCACACGTCTAGGCAAGGAGATCATGGTCTTCGTCTACCGCTTGGAGCAGCAGACCAAAGCTCTAGAGAGGGTGCCTATCACGGGCAAGTTTGGCGGTGCTACGGGTAATTTTAATGCACACCATGTCGCCTACCCTACCATTGACTGGGTCGCTTTTGGCAATAGTTTCCTCTCATCTCTAGGGCTAGAGCGTGAGCAGTACACGACACAGATCTCCAACTACGACAACCTCGCCGCCCTCTTTGAGGCGATGGCTCGTATCAACACGATCCTCATCGATCTCGCTCGAGACTTCTGGAGCTACATCTCTATGGGTTACTTCGGACAGAAAATCAAGGCGGGAGAAGTCGGCTCTAGTGCTATGCCTCACAAGGTTAATCCCATTGACTTTGAGAATGCTGAGGGCAATCTCGGGCTAGCTAATGCAGTGGCTCTGCACCTAGCCTCTAAGCTTCCCATATCTCGTCTGCAACGGGACCTGACCGACTCGACGGTGATACGCAATCAGCTTGTTCCGATGGGCTACACGCTGATAGCTTTCAGTAGCCTCTCTAAGGGTCTTGGCAAGCTTGTCATCCACCCCGAGCGCATCGCTCATGATCTAGAGTGCAACTGGGCCGTGGTCGCCGAGGCTATCCAGACGATTCTGCGCCGTGAGGGTTATCCGCACCCCTATGAGACACTCAAAGCACTGACCCGCACGGGTGAGGAGATAAGCCAAGAGACGATCGCCCACTTTATCGACACCTTAGAGGTTGATGAGGCGGTCAAGGCAGAGCTTCGTCAGATCACGCCACATAACTATGTAGGGCTCTAGTCTGCCAATAAATTAGTACCTTTGCCTCAGCTCGATCAAACAGTACGATCCATAGTTAGTAAGATCCGAAGGAAAGTCTGTTGATACTGTTTTAGCAACAACAGAGACCCCTTGATACAGAACACTACCACGCAACAGACCACGCTTGTTGTGTAGTCATTAAACAGCTTCATGTCTATAGACAGCAATCCTACATCAGAGGCACAGCACAAGAAGAGTCCCTCTGCCGACTCCTCTGCGGAGGTGCCCTCGTCAGCATCTACTGGCAAGCGAAAACGTCAGCGCATAGCGCGACCCGCTGTCAGTGAGTCCTTGATCCGTGTCAAGGTCAGTGGTGAAGAGAGTGCCACCGTGACGCATCGCAACATAGATGCCTCCGAGATGGTCAAGCCCCGTGACATCAATGCAGAAAAAGCTTTAGAGCGAAGACATAACTTCGACGATCAACATAATGAAGGGCGCAATTTTCACAAAGTTTCGGCACCGATGTCTGTAGTAAGCGAAGGTAATCAGGATGACCCTGTCATATACCCATACGCCAAGCAGAGAGGAAAGGCTACCCGCCCTAAAGCACATAGCGAAGAAGCTCGCACCTCATCACCACGACGCAAGAGAGGAGCCAATACAACCGATCGTAAAGATAAGCGCTCCTCAGCTCCTCGCAAGAACACTGGTCAACGGTCTAATAAGCAACGTAAGGGCGAAGCAAAGCCTCGCACACCTAAGGCGCCTGTCGAGCCCGTACGCTACGCCTCTCCCCTAGTCGAGGCTGGCGAACCGATACGACTTAATAAGTTCCTCTCCAACTCTGGGCTATGTTCGCGTCGCATGGCAGACCAGTACATCGCTGCAGGACGTGTCAAGGTCAATGGTGCCGTTATCTCCGAGCTTGGCTCGCAGGTGCTGCCGACTGATCAAGTGATGGTCGATGACAAGCTGGTCTCTCTAGAGGCTAAGGTCTACGTACTACTCAACAAGCCGAAGAACTGCGTCACCACGCTCACCGATCCCGAGGGGCGACGCACCGTCATGGATCTCGTGCACAACGCTTGCACCGAGCGCATCTACCCCATCGGTCGCCTAGACCGCAACACGACCGGCATACTCCTTCTCACCAATGATGGCGATCTAGCGGTACGCTTGATGCACCCCGCCTTTCGCAAGAAGAAAATCTACGAGGTAGCCCTCGACAAGGAGGTCACCGTAGAGCACATGCAGATGATCGCTCATGGCTTCGAGTTAGAAGATGGAGAGATCCACGCCGATGCCATCAGCTATATCACAGGACAGACCCACGACAAGGTCGGCATAGAGATCCACTCGGGTCGCAACCGCATCGTGCGTCGCATCTTCGAGCATCTAGGCTATCGCGTTGTGCACCTAGACCGTGTCTACTACGCAGGTCTCACCAAGAAAGATCTACCACGAGGACGCTGGCGCTACCTTACGCCCGAGGAAGTACGCTACCTCCGCATGGGTGTCAAGGAGCAAGAGGACAACGGCGTAGCACCCACCACCAAAGTCTACCATAAGCACCAAGAGACACCAGATCATCCCTTTGCATCCGAAGAGATAGAAGACTAAATAGGTATAAACCATATCAGCAGATACTATGAATAACTCACTACCACGCACTACTATCAAGGAGCTCCCCCAACTTGCTCAGCGTCAGCTCCCCCAGCCCGTCTGTGTCAAGGGATGGGTACGCACCAAGCGAGGCAACAAGGCTGTCTGCTTCGTTGCGCTCAACGATGGCTCGACAGTACATAACATACAGATTGTCATTGACAAGGCTCAGACCGACCCCAAGCTCCTCGAGCAGATCACCACAGGCGCCGCTATCGGTGTCGTCGGTACGCTCGTCGCTTCACAGGGTCAAGGGCAAGAGTACGAGATCCAAGCTGACGAAATAACCATCTACGGTACCTCTGATCCCGTTCGCTATCCACTGCAAAAGAAAGGGCACACACTAGAGTTCCTTCGTGAGATCGCTCACCTGCGTCCACGTACCAACACATTCGCAGCCGTTCTCCGCATTCGCCACAACATGGCTTATGCGATCCACACTTTCTTTCACGAGCGTGGTTACTTCTACCTTCACACCCCGATCATCACCTCAAGCGATGCCGAGGGGGCTGGGCAAATGTTTACCGTCACCACGCTAGACATGAACAAGCTCCCCCTTGCTAAAGACGGGAGTGTGGACTATAGCAAAGACTTCTTTGGCAAGCACACCTCGCTGACCGTGTCGGGACAGCTAGAGGGTGAGCTAGGAGCCATGGCTCTAGGCGGTATCTATACCTTTGGTCCTACCTTTAGAGCTGAAAACTCCAACACACCTCGTCACCTGGCTGAGTTCTGGATGGTCGAGCCTGAGGTCGCCTTTATGGATAATGAAGGCAACCAAGACCTCGCAGAGGCATTCACCAAGCACTGTCTGCAGTGGGCTCTAGATCATTGTATGGACGACCTCGAGTTCCTAGCCGAGCATTATGACAAGGAGCTCATCGAGCGCATCCGCTTCGTCGTGGAGCGTCCATTCGTACGCACCACCTATACCGAGGGTGTGGCGATCCTCGAGGAGGCCGTCCGTGGCGGCAAGAAGTTCGAGTTCCCCGTCTACTGGGGTGCTGACCTCGCCAGCGAGCATGAGCGTTACCTCGTCGAGCAGCACTACAATGCGCCCGTCATCATGACCGACTACCCGAAGGAGATCAAGGCCTTCTATATGAAGCAAAACGACGACGGCAAGACCGTCCGCGGTATGGACGTTCTCTTCCCGCACATTGGCGAGATCATCGGAGGTAGCGAGCGAGAGACCGACATCGACAAGCTCACAGCACGTGCCCAGGAGGTCGGCATCAAGGACAAGGATCTATGGTGGTACCTCGACACGCGTCGCTATGGCTCAGCACCACATGCGGGCTTCGGGCTAGGCTTCGAGAGACTCCTCCTCTTCGTCACTGGCATGACCAACATCCGTGACGTGATCCCCTTCCCCCGCACGCCAAACAACGCCAACTTCTAGTCCCTTCCCCACTCGCTAGAGGACTAGCAATCATATCTTATCCGTTCAAGGCTGTAGCACCTCCACGTATGGTGCTGCAGCCTTTTCTATTTGTTGCCCTGCAGAAATGAGCTAACTATCAGTTCCACTCGGGTGAAACTATAGATTGGTAAAATAAAAAAGGAGTTGCCGCAGATACGACACTCCCTTGGTAGGTGTAGTGGATCAATGTATAGAGAGCGTGAGTAGCCGACGAATCTTTTACTCGGGATCTGTGCTGTAGATCGAGTCGGGATAGGTCGCCTCAACGAAAAAGAGCGCACGGGCTGGAGCTGCCGAGCCGGCCAGCGAGCGGTCTTCGCTCTGAATCAACTCTGCGATAGAGTCTGGCGTGCGCTGTCCGTAGCCCACCTCGAGGAGCGTTCCCACCATCGTACGCACCATGCCGTGGAGAAAGCGATTGGCACACACCTCGTAGCGCATCGCATCCCACAGACCAGGCATCTCGACCTGCTCCCAATGCGCTGTGTAGACGGTACAGCGGTTGTGCTTCGTCTGCGTGTGTAGCTTGCTAAAGGAGGTGAAGTCGTGCTCACCGATGAAGTGGCGACAAGCTTCGTTCATCAGCGCCATATCAGGGAGCGTGCGTCGCTCCCAGCAGTAGTCGCTCCAAAAGGGGTTGCTACAAGCGGATATGTAGTAGTGATACCTTCGTGAGGTGGCGTCAAAGCGGGCGTGAGCTGTCGGGATGACTGGAGTGACAGAGCGAACGGATATACCTCCACGCAGTATGCCGCACAAGCCTCTCTGTATTTGCGCTAGCGGAGGGTGCGGGATCGGCAAGTCAGCATGCGCCATCATACTGTAGGCGTGTACCCCAGCGTCTGTGCGCCCTGCGCCTGTGACCGAGATCGACTGGCGGAAGAGCATCGAGAGGGCGCGCTCTAGCTCAGACTGCACCGAGACACCACGAGGCTGTACCTGCCAGCCACAATAGTTGGTGCCGTCGTAAGCGACCTCTAGGAATACACGCTGTACGGGAGCCTCCATGGCTTTAAAGGTAGATAGCTATCACGACTTAGAGGCCGCACTACGCTTAGGCGCAGCCTTCTTAGCAGTGCTAGTCGTCTTCTTGGTCGTACTCTTCTTAGATGTGCTAGTAGCCTTCTTTGCTGTTGCACGACCCTTCTTAGGAGTCTCGTTATCTTGCTCAGCGATGATAGCGACGACCTCGGCGTATGTCAGCTTCGTGGGCTCGGCTTTCTGTTCCTTGGTGAGCTTGTAGTTCTTCTTGCCCACCTTGATGTAAGCGCCCCAGCGTCCGTCACGGATCACAATATCAGGGTCCTCGGGGAAGCTCTTGAGCAGACTGGCGGCATCCTTACGACGCTTTTCCTCAATGAGCTCGATCGCTTCCTGGAGCGTGATTTCCTCGGGTGTCAGACCACTGCTCTTGGGGATTGAGGTAAAGGCACCTTTGTGACGCAAGTAAGGGCCAAAGCGTCCCACAGCAGCAACCACATCGCCACCCTCAAACTCACCCACCGTGCGGGGCAGGTCAAAGAGCTTGAGCGCCTCCTCTAGCGTGATCGTCTCTATGAGCAGATTGCTCGGGATGCTGGCGAAGCGAGGCTTGAGACGCTCCCGCTCCTCCTCAGGCAGAGAACTGTCGGGAGCCTCTCCGATCTGCACCATCGGACCATAGCGTCCGATGCGAGCAATAACTGGTTTACCACTTACAGGATCAGTGCCGAGCAGTCGCTCGCCTGTATAGCGCTTAGCTCCAGACTGGCTCTGCTCCTCGATGATCGGGTGGAACTTATCGTAAAACGTGCCGATCAGATCTTGCCAGTGAGCCTCTCCCTCGGCAACTTTGTCAAAGTGCTCCTCGACATCTGCCGTGAAGTTATAGTCGACGACACGGGAGAAGTTTTCCATCAGGAAGTCGGTCACGACAATCCCCATATCGGTGGGGACAAGCCGTCCGCGATCGCCTCCATAGCGCTCCTTCTGCTTGTGCGACTTGATGGTTGTATTTCCTGCTCCGTGCTGCCAGTTAAGGTATAGCACATCGCGACTCTCGCCTTGGCTCTCGCCACGACGCACGTACTCTCTGTTTTGGATCGTCTGGATAGTCGGAGCATAAGTTGACGGACGACCGATGCCTAGCTCCTCCATCTTGCGAACGAGGGATGCCTCCGTGTAGCGGGGCTTAGGCTTGGTAAAGGATTGCCGCCCCTCTATCTCTCGTAGCTGTAGCGAGTCACCCTCCCTCAGCTTGGGAAGCACATTGCCACTAGTATCCTCCTCGTCATCACGACTCTCCGTGTAAGCGCTGATGAAACCGTCGAAGACAATCACCTCGCCACGAGCCTCTAAACGAACAGAATCAGCGCCTTGCGAAGCGATCTGCGCTATCGTCCGCTCGATGCGAGCATCGGCCATCTGACTAGCGAGTGTGCGCTTGCGTATGAGGTCGTAGAGGGCTTGTTCCTGCTTGGTACCCTGTATCGTAGCGTTGCGCAGATAAGTCGGACGAATAGCTTCGTGCGCCTCCTGCGCCCCTTTGCTCTTAGCGTGATAGTGTCGGCGCTGATAGTAGTCAGCCCCCCACTGCTCTAGGATCACTGTCTCTGCATCGTGGAGTGCAAGGCTAGAAAGATTGACCGAGTCGGTACGCATATAGGTGATGAGACCTCGCTCGTAGAGAGCCTGCGCCACACGCATCGTATTGGAGACGCTCATACCGAGCTTGCGAGAAGCCTCCTGCTGGAGCGTACTGGTGGTAAAAGGTGCCGACGGAGAGCGACGTCCAGGCTTTTGCTCTACCTGCTGTACAGCAAAGGTGGACTGACTATCGATAGCTCGCTGCATAAGCTGGCGAGCAGCTTCTTCGGAGGGAAGGTTTTCAGGGAGTGTGGCAGAGAAAGTGTCTCCACCCTTGGTCTCTAGGCGTGTCGTGATAGCAAAAGAGGTCTCTGGCTGGAAGGCTAATATCTCGCGCTCCCGCTCTACAATCAGACGCACAGCGACGCTTTGCACACGTCCTGCCGAGAGCGAGGGCCCGACACGTCTCCAGAGGACAGGTGAGAGCTCAAAGCCCACGATACGATCTAAGACACGACGCGCCTGCTGGGCATCTACAAGGTTTTCGTTGATCGATCGTGGATTCTGAATAGCATGTTGTATGGCGCTCTTAGTGATCTCGTGGAATGCGATACGATGTGTCTCCTTGTCCTTAAGGTCTAGCACCTGATAGAGGTGCCATGCGATCGCCTCTCCCTCGCGGTCCTCATCGGATGCGAGCCATACGATGTCGCTCCCCTTAGCAGCTTTGCGCAGCTCCGAGACAAGACGCTGCTTATCTGCGGGGATCTCATAGATAGGTGCGAAGTGATGCTCCACGTCTACACTGAAGCTGCTCGGCTTGAGGTCACGTATGTGTCCATAGCTCGAGAGCACTTTGTAGTCAGCACCGAGGAATTTGCCAATCGTCTTCGCCTTTGCGGGGGACTCTACTATTACTAAGTTCTTCTGGTTTGCCATAATCTCACGCTATCAGAGACTATTGCCATAGTCTCAATTGGTGCAAAGGTACTCTTTTATAAGGAAACAAAGGCTTTAGCAGAAAAAAGGGAAGGCGTCCGTCAATCTAACAGTAGATCGACAGACGCCTTGTCATTGTTAGTGCGAGGGTCTCTCCCTAGACTAGTTGACCTTGATCAGACTATCCATACCACGCTTGATAGCCTCCTCGTTGAGGGGGATCAGCTTGTGGTGGCGCTCAGGCAGAGACTTCTTGAGTCCTGCGATGATGCTCTCGAGCTTTAGCATAGGAGCAGCCTTGAGCATACCACCGAGGATGATCATGTTGAAGATCTTATCATTACCCATCTCTAGGCTCTGCTCAGTAGCAGGTACCTCGTAGATGTTGATATCCTTACGGTCAGACTTGTGCTGGATGAGAGCTGGGTCGTAGATGAGGATACCGCCCTTCTTGACACGAGGAGCGAACTTGTCGAGTGATGGTTGATTGAGTACGATGACGACATCATACTCGTTGACAACTGGCGAGCTAACAGGCTCATCGCTCACGATGACCGTAACGTTACTCGTACCACCACGCTGCTCAGGTCCGTAAGAAGGCATCCAGGATACCTCCTTGTCCTCCATGATACCAGAGTAAGCAATTATCTTACCCATAGAGAGTACACCCTGACCTCCGAAGCCAGATATGACTATTTCGTAATTCATAGTTGTTCCTTTCGTCTGATTAGATTTTCATTGTAACCACCTCATCGTTGCTACCCTTAGACTCGACATCCTTGATGTCACCAAGAGCGTACTTGTCGACCATAAACTTCGACATCCACTCATTAGCCTTAGCAGGGCTCATCTTCCAGCCTGTATTGCAGGTTGAGACAAACTCAACGACGCTGGTACCCTTGCCTGCAAGTGAATTCTCAAAAGCCTTGCGTAGAGCCTTCTTAGCCTTACGTACAGCAGGCGCTGTGTGTACACTCTGACGTGTAACGTAGCAAGTACCGTCTAGCTCAGAGAGGATCTTGGAGATGACGAGAGGATAGCCGTTGAGCTCTGGCGTACGACCATCAGGACAGGTGACAGTCTTCATACCGAGTAGTGTGGTAGGAGCCATCTGACCACCGGTCATACCATAGATACCGTTGTTGATGAAGATGATGACAATGTTCTCACCACGGTTTGCAGCGTGGATTGTCTCAGCGGTACCGATAGCGGCTAGGTCACCATCACCCTGATAAGTGAAGACGAGCTTATTAGGGTATAGACGCTTGATAGCAGTAGCTACAGCAGGCGCACGTCCGTGAGCAGCCTCCTGCCAGTCTATGTCTATATAGTTGTAAGCGAAGACGGAGCAACCCACAGGAGCTACACCGACAGTCTGGTCGCCCATGCCCATCTCCTCGAGGACCTCTGCAACCAGCTTGTGCACGACACCGTGGCTACAGCCTGGGCAGTAGTGCATCGTGTTATTGTTGAGCAAACTTGGCTTCTGATAGACCAAGTTCTCTGGTTTAGTTATATCCTTTATATCCATGATATTTGTTGTCTATTACTGGTTATTGATAAGGGTAAGCTTACTTGACGAGCTTCGTACGCAAAGCGTTGAGGACCTCGTCTGGAGAGAATAGCATACCACCCATACGTCCGAAGTGCTCTACAGGGCAGCGACCGTTGACGGCAAGTCTGACATCCTCGACCATCTGACCAGCATTGAGCTCGACAGAGAGGAAGCCCTTGACACCACGCTCAGCGAGCTTGGTGATCACTTCGTATGGATAAGGCCATAGCGTGATAGGACGTACGAGACCTACCTTGAGACCCTCCTGGCGAGCTACCTGAACGACCTTCTGGCAGATACGTGCAGAAGAGCCGAAAGCTACTAGTACGTAGTCAGCATCCTCCGTCATCGTCTCCTCGTAGCGTATCTCGTTCTCCTCGATCTTGCGATACTTCTCCTGGAAGCGTAGGTTGTTTTGCTCCATCACAGCTGAGTCTAACTCGAGAGATGTGATGATAGAGCGCTTATCAGGTGTATGACCTGTAGTAGCCCAGGGGCAGGAAGCTGCGATCTCCTCATCGGTGTGACGAGGCTTCTGCTCGGGTAGAACCACCTTCTCCATCATCTGTCCGATGATACCATCGCTCAGTATCATAACTGGGTTACGATACTTAAACGCCATATCCATACCGACACCGACGAAGTCGACCATCTCCTGTACAGAGTAAGGAGCTAGTACGATGAGACGATAGTCACCGTGTCCACCACCCTTGGTGGTCTGGAAGTAGTCGGCCTGACTTGGCTGGATCGTACCTAGACCAGGTCCACCGCGCATCACGTTGACGATTAGTGCGGGTAGCTCAGCACCAGCGATGTAGCTGATACCCTCAGCCATCAGGCTGATACCAGGGCTAGAGGAGGAGGTCATAACACGCTTACCAGCGCCAGCACCTCCATAGACCATGTTAATAGAAGAGACCTCGCTCTCAGCCTGTAGGACGACCATACCGGTCTTCTCCCAAGGGCGTAGCGACATAAGAGTCTCGAGCACCTCAGACTGAGGTGTGATAGGATATCCGAAATAGCCATCCAGTCCGTTGAGGATTGCCGAGTGTGCCAGGGCCTCGTTGCCCTTCATCAGTTTTACTTCTGCCATGATAGCTATAGGATTAAAGGGTTACTTTATAGACGCTGATACAGCCGTCGGGACAAACCACGCCACAGTTTGCGCAGCCAATGCATGTTTCGGGGCTGCTCATATAGCAGTAGTGATACCCCTTGTCGTTCACCTCGTCTGGGTGAAGTGAGATACTCGTAGTAGGACACGCTACAACGCAGAGGTTGCACCCCTTGCAGCGTTGCTCGTTGACTACGATTGCTCCTCTAAATTTTGCCATGTGTAGTACTTTATAGATATTGCACTCTCCTCCCGTCAGCTGACAAAAGTCGAGTACTGTGATACAATTAGTTTTCTTCGACCTCAAAGTTACAAAGAATATTCGGAATACCTACCATTGGGTAGAGAAAAAGGTTGTTTTCATGATATGTTCTCCATAAAGAGGCTCTTTAGATGATGTGTAGGCCCCTAAAAAAACGACTAGAGACTGCAGCTGACAAGCGACAGTCTCTAGAAGGATAAGAGCGAAAGATGCAGACTACACCGTCGATTATGGCTGACTTGTTAGCCCAGCCGAGCGAAAGTCGTCTATCGCCTTCACGAATTCCGCGAGGGATACGCCATCCCACGTGGCAGTCTCTGCTAGATGCTGATACTTTGGGAGGAGAACGATGTGATTGTCTTCAAGCGTAAGTGCAGAGGCTAGGTTTGTAGCCTCTTTCTCGCTGTACTCTTTTTGGCCAGTGAGGGCTCGCACCACCTCGACAGCCTTACGTGTCGTAGCATCCGCCTGATCGAGGATAGCCTCCTGCTCAGATAGATGCATGACGGTCTCTATGACCTTTACGATCTCTTGCTGAGATTCATCCAGCACCACCTGCTGCTGTCCCTTTGCCACGAGTGGTAGCAGGAATAGGAGCAAAGCGCATAACCATGTCGTATGTTTCATAATTATAAAGCTTAGAAGTTTGTATTGTTGGTTTGTTGTCATTTCGCTCTCTTTAGATCTCTCGTTGAAGTCTCTCGTTGCTTCAACACCTTGTACCAGAAGATGAAACAAGCAAGAAACAATCACCATGTCGCAAAGATAGTTTTTTTTGTTGCACACAGCAAAACGCTTGACAGCGGGTTACGAAACGTGCAACCCTTTGTAAGGACGCACCTTGGTGCGTCCGTTGTGTCAAAGGGAACAGCGTCTGTGTTTTAACGGGGACGGATGCACGAACCGTGCGTCCCTACACAGGGTTACTCGTCTCTAATCTCTAACCTCTAATTCGATATCCACGTAGATATTTTTCATTCTCCACGTGGATATTTTTCATTCTCCACGTGGATATTTTTCATTCTCCACGTGGAGACGAAATGATTCCTCCGAAGTTTTATTTGATTCCTCCGAAGTTTTATTTCTCGCCTACGTGGAGATTTTTTATTTGCCACGTGGGGATTTGAGAATTTCCACGTGGGGATCAGCTTTTTTGTGGCAAAAGCGTATCGAGGATAAGAGATTCTGTTCATAAGGCACTAGTGAGTGGAATATGCGGAAGGTGGCATATTTTGCTCTCAGCAGTTATTTCAGTAGATTTGCGTTAGAATCGATCGGGCGCATCCAGTGGACTGAGCCCCCTAAGTAAGACCATTTACCGATGAACTACAAAGGATACCTATATACGTTACTTCTATGCGGGCAGTTGCCACTAGCCTACCAACTGCAGGCGCAAGAGACCTTTAGCATACCCACCGAGCAGCATGCTATCGAGGTGACACTCGCAGCTGGCTCGCCCCTGCGTACCACGACGCTCCTCTCCTCTACACAACGTCTGAGCAAGGCTGATGGGTGGTTTGCCACCTACGGGGCGCATCTGCTGGGTCGTCCTAGCGCTGCTGCCGAGCTGGAGGAGTATATCACCACAGATCCCATCTCCCGTCAGGCGCAAGTAGCTCGTATAGCTCGTGCTACACACTACCTATATAATAAGGAGTACAATCGTGCACGCCATACGCTAGAGCAGGTACGTGAGCAGACCTTGACAAGCGAGATGCGGAGCGAGTGGCAGGTCAAGATGGCCTACGCACTCCTGCTGTCTGGTCGTCCTGTGGAGCAGGTGGAGCAGCTTTTTGAGATGACCGCTGCAGGTGATGACTACTGGAGCGATGTGGCTAGACTCTATCTAGCGCAGCTATACATAGCGCAAAACGACCTAGACAAGGCTGAGCGCACGCTCCTCCCGATACAGGATCAGGGGGATCTGCAGTACGATGCTCGTCTAGGACTGGCACGGATAGCACTTTATCGGCAAAACTATCAGTCAGTGCTCACGCACACCGAAGCGCTTGCTACGGCACGTCTCTCGGAGGAGCAGCGTGCGGAGAGTCAGATCATAGAGGCAAATGCTTGGTATCGTCTTGAGGAGCCGAGCAAAGCTATCGAACGTCTTGCCCCGCTATCAGACCAAAATGCTAGTCTCCTTACCCCCGAAGACCAACTCATCCTGGCGGCTGCCTATATGGAGACGGAGCGCACGGAGCAAGCGATCCCGCACCTACTCCTAGCGACCCGTGGCGATGCAGAGACGAGTGGCGTGGCCAACCTTTACCTAGCACGTGCTCGTAGAGATATGGGGCTTTACTCCGAAGCCCTTGCCTCCTATCAGGTGGCGGCAGATAGAGCCGTAGCACCTACGATCCGTGAGGCTGCCATGTATGAGCAGGTATTGCTGATGCGCAGCAAGGCGAGCGGTTCGTTTGGTCAGGAGGTGAGGCTCTGCGAGGAGTTTCTCAATACATTCTCCCAGTCGGCACACCGTGAGGCTATGGAGCACTTTCTCATTGAGAGCTACTACCGCAGTCCAGACTACTTGACTAGTCTAGCCTCGATAGGACGTATCCAGAGACCTTCGACAATTATCGTGGAGGCGCAGTGCTATCTGCTCAATCAGCTCACGCAGCAGGCGCAACAAGCGGGAGACCTAGCCCTAGCACAACGCTATAACCAGCAGGCGCAGCAGCTTACCACAAAGTCTGCTCACCACACTGAAGCAGAGCTACTAGGGGCGCAGCTTCTCTCTCAGCAAGGAGCTTACAAGCAAGCAGCACAAGCCCTCACTGCTATCCTCAGTAAGCGCGCAGCCTCTAGCAAGCAGCTACAGATCGCTCGCTACCTACTAGGCTACAGTCAGATCAGGCAGCAGCAATACGGAGCTGCTACGCAGACGCTCTCTATATTACTCCAAGAGGGCACGCTCGACAATACGTTACAAGCAGATGTCCACGCCCGTCTAGGCGATGCGCACTACATGCAGGGTCACTACACGCCAGCCGTACGCTACTACGAGGAGGCTTATAGACTCGCACCTGATAATCAGGTCTATGCGCTCTATATGCTGTCAGACATTGAGGGTCTCAAGAAGGACTACAAGGCACAGATAGCTGCCCTCGATAAGTTAGTTGCTCGCCACCCCAATAGTCTCTACAAGCCTCGTGCTATGTACGATCAGGGACGTGCTATGGAGCTGTCGGGACAGCAGGCGGAGGCTATCGGAGCCTTCACACGCCTGACACAAGAGTACCCGCAGAGCGAGTATGGACGCAAGGCTGCCTTGCAGTTGGCACTACTATATTATAATAGGAATGAGACGAGCCGAGCCATCGAGACCTACAAAGCACTCCTAGCCGAGGCACCACAGAGTGGCGAGGCGAAGCAGGCATACGAAGCCCTCAAGAGTATCTACATCGAGGAGGGTCGCTCCACAGAGTTTGTCCAGTATGCGAACAGCATTGGCGGAAGCTACTCCATCAATGAGAGTGAGGCGATGAGCATCTCCTTCGAGACAGCTGAGCGTGCTTACCAGTCCCGACAGCCACAGGCGGAGCGCTTGCTCAAAGAGTATCTAGCTCTGAAGCCGCAGGGAGCCTCTTCGCTCTTAGCGCATTACTACCTGGCAGACATCTACGATCGTGCTGGTAAGGAAGAGGAGGCTCTAGCACTCTATGAGCGCATCTACCCCAGTCGCAAGCAACTGTCGCAAGAGCTGCACATAGGTTTGCTTCAGAAGATGTCTGCCATGCGCATTCAGCAGCGAGCTTATGCTCAGGCATTGCCCTTGCAGCAGGAGCTACTCACGCTACCGCTAGAGCCAGCGAGCTATCAGACGACACTGCTTTCGGCTACTGAGAGTGCGCTCCAAGCGGGACAGTATGAATGGGTCATCAAGGTCGTGGCTCCTCAGCTAGACAAGGCTAAGGGTTGGAGCCAAGAGCAACTAGACCTCTTGACTTGTCGCCTAGCGACCAGCTACTTGAAGACAGGTCGGGGCAACCAGATCGAGTCGCTGCTGAAGCCGCTTGTCGCCCGCATAGAGACCTACGCCGGCACTCAGGGGACGCTTCTATTGGCGCAATACTACGTCTCCAACAAGATCCAGCAGAGCTACTCGAAGCAGCTACTCGACAAGTTGGTCAACGATGCTTACCCAGACCCCGAACTATCTGCCGAGACAATCATAACGCTCTCTGATTGGTACCTCACCAAGGGAGACCCCGACACGGCAAGACTATACCTAGAGAGCCTACTCAAGAATTACACCGACGAGACCTCCCCGATACGTCAGCGCGCTGCAGAGAAGCTCGCACAGCTTCGCCAGAGCACCGCTCGCTAATATCCCTCTACCCTACTATTCCAACGATTAAGTCTACAAGCGATGAAACGACTATA
Source organism: Porphyromonas asaccharolytica DSM 20707 (assembly GCF_000212375.1). Classification (NCBI taxonomy): domain Bacteria; kingdom Pseudomonadati; phylum Bacteroidota; class Bacteroidia; order Bacteroidales; family Porphyromonadaceae; genus Porphyromonas; species Porphyromonas asaccharolytica. Next base: position 1,709,605 of record NC_015501.1, read on the forward strand.
TAGTCTCCTCCTAATCCTGCTCAGCACACTACTCCCAGCTTTAGCTCAAAACACCAAAACATTGGCCGAGCGTGACACGATCAGCCGTGAGGTTACCGTGGTGAGCGACAAGGTGAGACAGATCGATGACACCAATCCTATCTTTACCCCTATACCTCTGACGAAGCCTCAGGTAGAGCGCTACAATCCAGCCACACCTCGCTCCACGAGAGACTTCACGCCGACCCTTTCGCCAGCACCGACGCCTCAGCTGTCGGGCTTTGCCCGTGAGGTGCCTCAGCCTTACAATGGCATTATGGCTCGCCTCTTCGGAGGCTATGCGCCTGCCTTCGGTGGGGATCTGGCGGGTCAGTGGCACTTCGGGAGCCAGCACAACGTTCTTTCCTTCGATCTGACGCATCGATCGGAGCTTTTCTCGCTCAGCAAGAACTGGCCAAACCGCTCTGTGCATGGGCCGATTGATGAGTCCGATGCGGACTATCACTACCTCGAGGAAGTCCCCGACCAAACCAATATGTACCGTCACGCTACTGAGGGAGTCCTAGGCTACAGCTATCACTGGCGAGAGAGTATGATCAAGCTGCAGGGAGGCATACGCAGCCACATCTTTGCGCATACGCCTACACAGCAGAGGATGGAGCTAGGCACGATACCCCTACTAGACCGCACCCGCTGGCAAGATGCGCTGCGCGAGTACAGTCTGACGGGACGCATAGACAACCTACAGGCGCAGAACTGGTCTTTCGACCTTGGTGCGCGCTATGCTTTCCTATCCCACTCGTTGCCCAGTCCAGCCCAAAAGGATCTCATCGCTAACGAGTACATGCACGTGATCGATGCTGATGGAGCCACCGCTGTGCAGCTCTCTGACGACTGGTCTCTAGGACTAGGCGCCGATATGCGTATCCGCACAGGCCAGCCGTCACAGCTCTTCCTCCTAGGAGCGCACCCACAGTTCCGCTATCGTGGGTTCGTTAACTTTGCCGATCTAGACTTTTCAGGCGGTGTGGGCGTGGACTTTGCCAACCAAGAGGTGCTAGTTTATCCAGAGGTTCGTCTATCGCTCTCTGACCAGAGAAGCTGGGAGTGGTACCTGCAGGCGTCAGGCGGACTACAGGATGTCAACCCCTTTGACTATCTAGCCCGCATACCAGGCATCATGCTCGACGCACTACCTAGACCCGAGCGTCAGCAGCTAGGCTCTCGCACAGGAGTCAAGCTCCAGCTTGGCTCAGGCACTTACGAACTGTACGGCGGATACGATCACTATGCCCGCACTTACGGCTTCAACCTCCTACCCTACTACACGGGCGAAGAGCTTTACGGCTCGTGGCTACAGTCGCAGCGCAATGAGTACACGAAGCTCGACATCTTCTATGCTGGTCTAGACCTCTCTACCGTCATCGCACGAGTCTGTGAGCTAAGCCTCGGAGCGCAGTTTAACCGTCTTGCTAACTACACCTTCCGCGTCCCCAAGCCTTACTTCCAAGGCTATGCGAAGTTGGCCGTCCGTCCTACGAAGCGCCTAGACCTTCGTGGGGTGGTCTACTACGACACCAGTCTCACGACCAAGATCCTGCACCCCGCCCAAGCTCCCGAAACAGGGCTTCGCGAGGGTGCTGCTAGGGGTTCGCTCACAAGACTCACCGCTGAGGTGACGGCGCAGTATCGCTTGACAAAGATGTGGACGCTCTTTGCCACTTTCGACAGTCAGCACTATGGACTAGGTGCTTACGACATGTCACAGCCCTACAGTGGGCGCATTGGTGTACAGTTTAACTGGTCCGCTTTATAATAAGGAGTAATATGATGAATCAAGCAAAGAGTGGCGGCTATAAGTTCCTCGCCATCAAAGATCGTGACTGCCTACTCGGGAGCAATGGCGAGATCGCTCTAGAGGATCGCGAAGCTCTCCTAGAGGTGCAGGAGGAGTATGCCCTGCGTGTGGCGGTCGCCAGCGAAGCTCCTATGACTAGTCTCCTGAATATCTCGGAGCAGCTGCAGCTACCACGCAACAGTGGCTACATCATCTCCCATCTAGGCGCACGCATTCACAACTGTCGCACGGGTCGTGAGCTAGCCTCTCGTCCTCTCCGTGCGGAGCAGCTCACGCATCTCTATGAGCTGGTCGATAGCGACTATACGCTGGCGCTCATAGGCGAGAAAGCACTCTACGCCACCAAGACCCATCAGCCACGTATCCTCCAGCTAGCCAAGCTCTGGAGCATGCCGATCCTAGACTTGACCAAGGCAGATGAGCCCTTCAAAGCTCCCGCCGAGCCAATCTTTAGAGCCCTCATCTTAGCCAGACAAGATCGCCTGGCTAAGCTGAGCGACCAGCTCAACGCAGGACAAGGTTTGACCGCCACCCTCTACGATGAGCCGATGAATGAGCTCTCGATCGTAGCCTCTGGCGTCAGCCTGCGAGGAGCGCTCGACTTTATCCTCGACCGACTAGACCTCAACCAGCAAAACATCATCGCCGTCGGCACTACCCTAGAGGATGTCGCCATGGTACAGCGTGCTGGACTAGGCGTAGCTATGGCAAACGCTCCCGAGCCACTCAAGAGCTGCGCCGACTACATCACCACCTCTTGCGATGCTGCGGGCTTAGCCCACATGATCACCAAGCAGATCAAGCTGCGCTACGACGGAGTCCCCTTTGATCCAGAAGATGCCAACGAGATCATGCCCAACACGCTCATGGGTACGCTCGGTATGCGCTGCACGGAGATAGCCCGTGGCTATGTCACGGGTACGATGCCCGTGGACAATCGCACGCGACAACCGATGGGCATACTGCACGGAGGGGCTTCGCTAGCCTTTGCAGAGACCCTTGCAGGACTAGGATCAGTAGCCATAGCTAACGAAGGCGAGATACAAGTCGGCATGCAGGTGAGTGGCTACCACGTCTCTTCGACAGTCGTCGGAGACACCGTGCGCGGCGTCGCCACGATACTTCACAAGGGGCGCAGCACGCATGTCTGGAACGTAGACATCTACTCCACCCAGAGTGGCAAGCTCATTTGCACTTGCCGTGTCATCAACAGTATCATCAAGCAGCGCTAAGCATCGGCACACGCTATGAGCCAACTCCTAGAGCGATTTCTCCGCTACGTAAAGGTGCACACCACCTCCGATCCGAATAGTCCGACGAAGCCCTCGACACCCTGTCAGTGGGACTTGCTCCACCTGCTTCACACCGAGCTAACGGAGCTACAGATACCCTCCACCTGCTACGATGCAGGCTATCTGATAGCGCAAATCCCTGCCACCGTTGGCTACGAAGAGGTGCCCCGCATCGCTCTCCTCGCTCATGTAGACACCTCGCCCGAAGCTCCTGGCGAAAGGGTTTCACCCTGTCTCCACCCCAACTACGACGGCAAAACTATCCAGCTCAAGGGCAGCACACTGAACCCCAGCAACTACCCCGACCTGCTGCGCTATGTGGGGCATACGCTCATCACGAGCGATGGGACGACGCTCCTCGGAGCCGATGACAAGGCAGGCGTCGCTATTTTGATGACCCTTGCTGCGGAGCTTCAGAGCAAGCCCGAGCTAGCGCACGGACCTATCGCACTAGCCTTCACGACAGACGAAGAGGTCGGGCGAGGACTAGAGACCTTTGACGAGAGCCAGCTTCAGGCGACCTATGCCTACACCATCGACGGAGGACTCGAGGGCGAGTTTGAGTACGAATGCTTTCACGCAGCCTCTGCACGCATCACCGCTACGGGACACAACGTCCACCCAGGCAGCGCCTACCACACGATGCGTCACGCACTTCAGTCGCTCATCAAGCTCGACTACAGACTAGGTTACACGCACGAGCGACCCGAGGTGACCCAGGGACGGGAAGGCTTCCTGCACCTATGTCACATGTCGGGCGATGTCTCGTTCGCAACTGCTGAGTACATCATTCGCGACCACGACCGCCAGCTCCTAGAGCAGCGCATAGCACGCATCCGAGAGGTAGCTCAGCAGATCAACGAAGAGCCACACACCGCACAGCTAGCGGTCGAAGTCTCCTACCAGTACCGCAACATGTACGACTACATCGCTCCGCACCCAGAGGTCATCGAGCACGCTATCGCAGCCTATGAGGCGGTCGGTGTCAAGCCTATCATCCAGCCGATACGGGGCGGCACCGACGGGGCGGTTCTCTCGGAGCGAGGCATCCCCTGCCCCAACATTTTCACCAGTGGGGGCAACTTCCACTCCCTCCACGAGTACTGCTCGCTCGATGCTATGGAGCGCTGCCTCGCCATCCTGACGCAGCTAGTCCGTCGCTATGCCGCATCGCAGGCCTTAGACTAAGAGCCAACGCATTAAATCTGTAGCCCGCTAGTAGGTCTCCCCTCCTACCAGCGGGCTACATTCTTTTTTAGCAGCCCCTTGCTACAATAAGGTGCTGTCAAAGAGCCTTCATATCATGCTGAACTTGTGACAGATACGAGTTTCAAAAGTTGTTGCCCTTTTGGATTTTTTTAGTTCCAACGGAGGAACTTTTTAGTTCCAAGGGAGGAACCGTTGATCAGACCAGGGGGGAGTCTCTTTGTTTTCGTACCTTTGTCCGCAGGGGAGGTCGATTTCTTCAGTTTGATGACAATGATCATCTGCTGTGGGTGCCTCCCTTTGCTATTTAGCTCTGATATATACACTAACAAGGTTAGAATACTATGAATAAGCAAATCTATTTGGCCCTTGCATTGATCTTGTCAACTTGCTTTGGGCTAGTCAGTTGTAGCCCCAGCTCTCCAGATGATGGTGGCGATCCCAACAAAAAGGACACGATCCCGATGGGCGAGTACACACCTATCTATGAGCTAGATGCTGACGGCAATCTGAAGCATCTGCCGATACCCTTCGTAGACTTTACGGCGGGGGAATTGCCGCTCAAGAAGTGGGAGGCCGCCCACGGAGCCATACTACAAACGGAGAAGGTATCCGAGTTCAAAGACAAAAAAGTCAAGAGCTACGTCTTCAACACCCAGGACAAGAGTGGCAAGCAGCCGCTACGCATCTATCTCGTCGGCGATGCGGGTCAGGGCAAACTGCAAGTATCCACCCTACTTCTAGACAAAAAGCTTGTCTACGCCGAAGATGGCACCATCAGACAAGACTTCGACATTATGACCATCAATGACGGCTTTGAGGCACTAGATAAGAACTCCAGTAAGACGCCTATGTACCGCAAGGGCAACCTTGTCGTGGGTGTCTCTCTAGCTGACACTCCAGGCTTTGCGCAGCTCTCATTTATCCCGATGCCTGGGTCGGTTGCTACGGGCAACTTTGACAAGAGTCTCAAGGACTTCCCCTTCGCCAGCAAGAAAGCTCAGGAGACCTCTCTCGATGAGATCCGCAAGTATGAGGCTGCTCTAGGACTCAGACAGGAGAAGGCACAGAGTGATCCCAAGCGTGCCAACTTCATCGCGAAGGACAAGAAGAAGGGCAACTTCGACCTAGTCGCTTACTACCCACAGGGCTACACGTCCAAGGGAGAAACTTACAAGCCTGGTATCCTGGCACTCAGCTATGCACTCACCCTAGATATGGTCGAGAGCAATCCCGATGTAGCCGAGTGGTTTGTACGCAACGGCTTTAGCAAGCCTCAGAAGTCAGACATTAGCGACAAGACCTTCACCAGCGAAAACGACTACTACACGCTCCTCATCATGGAGGGTGGTCAGGGTATCGCCTTTAGCTTCTCTGCCAAGGAGGAGGCTCCCACACCACCCCCCGCAGAGGACACCAGCATCTTCCCCTCTTACAACTTTGGCGAGAAGTTCAACCCCGCTGACGTGCCTACCCCGGGGACACCCGCAGGCTCTATCTACACCAGTGAGATGGCTAAGGGGGAGAACGTCACCTACAACGCTCCTGGAAAAGGCGATGATGGCAAGATAGACTATTCCTCTACTTACCTGCAAGTCTTAATTAAAAGCCCTCAAAAAGATTCTTCCGCCGCCATTAATGGCTATTACTACTACCCCTCTTACAATGCCACCGAGGCCACTATGCACGTTTACGATAATGGTGGACTAGCCATCAACCACGCTAAGAAGTTTAAGACGGGTATCGACAAGGAGCTCAAAGCTGTCCTCGAGAAAGCGGGCTACCAATACACTGGTACGGATACAAGTAGTCTAGGCAACGAATATTGGTACTACTACAACGCCAAGGAGAATGTATCACTACATATAGTGAAGCTCTCGGGGCTAGGATCTTCTACTATGTCTGCGTCTTTCTTCCCTGGCGATGACTACAAGCCACAAGCGGGCAAGCAAATCCGCCTAAACACGCGCTACTTACGCCGCTAAGCAAGAGCCTGTCGTCCCAGTACGACACTTCCAGCGCACTAAACAGAGCAAGAGCCTACTCGCTAATCAGCGGGCAGGCTCTTGTTTTATCTCGCTATTTCTCTACGTCAGCCACCTATCGGGCGCTTCGTTTGTTAACTTTCCAAAAAGCTTCCAAGCTTGGAAAAATAAATTTCCAAGGGAGGAAACTTTCTTTTCCAAGGGAGGAAATGTTTCGTTCCAACAGAGGAAAGGAAGCTGACCTCTGTTGAGACGTTTACACGTCCCAACTAAACAACGAAAGATAGGTGTAGTGCTTAGTGCTAGCTCTTATACTAGCTTTTGGGCAGCGGGACTAAGATGGGCAGTTGCTGCTTTTGGATTGTGATCTCGATGCGACGTCCCAGCTCGATGAGCTCACCGTCGACCTGCGCATAGTCCTCCTTCTCACGCTCTATGATGAGATGATCCGTGCGATAAATGTCGATAGAGGCACTCTCATCCACACGCTTTGTGAAGAGACTGATGGCCACTTGAGGAGCTTTGAGTAAAGACATATCTCTAATGACCACCACGTCAAAGAGTCCGTCATCTAGCTCGGCATCAGGTGCGATGATCGCATTATTGCCATACTGATCCGCATTAGCGCAGGTCACGAGGAAGGCTTTCTGCTCGATCACCTCACCATTGAGATGTAGACGATAGAGCGAGGACTTGTGCTTGATAAACTGATCGACCGTCGAGAGAACGTAGGAGAGCGGCCCTCGAAAGTTCTTCTGATCATAGCTAGCGGTCACCTGCGCATCAAAGCCCACGCCGAAGGTCACGAAAAAGGGAACTCCATCGGCCTCGCAGCAGTCAATCCGCTTGACATACCCTCGGCGAATAACCTCTAGGGCAGCTTCGGGGTCCAGCGGGATGTCTAGTGAGCGCGCCAATCCATTGCCCGAACCCATCGGGACGATACCGAGAGACATATCCGTAGGACGCACTGCGTTGGCTACCTCATTGATCGTACCATCCCCACCGATCGCGATAACCGTGTCAAAGCCTTGACCAGCTATATCCTTGATGATGCGATCGGCATGTCCCTCTCCATTGGTATAGACGAAGTATAACTCACTGTCATTGTCCGAGAGCATATTAAATGCGAGCTCTGGCAGACTCGTCTTCCTAGAGGTGCCAGAGATAGGATTGATGATGACAAGATACTTCTTTTGAGAGCTTAGCATACGACTAGATCTCTAGTGGTGGAAGGCGAGCATACGTTCACGAGCATACGACTCGTAGGGCGTGCCTGGACGACCGTAATTGCAAAAAGGCACAATGCTGATACCCCCTCGTGGAGAGAAGTCGCCCGTCACCTCGATATACTTCGGGTCCATCAGACGGATCAGGTCATCCATGATGATGTTCACACAATCCTCATGAAAGGCGCCATGCGAGCGAAAGCTAAAGAGATAGAGCTTGAGACTCTTGCTCTCGACCATACGCACGTCTGGGACATACTCTATATATATAGTGGCGAAGTCCGGCTGCCCGGTGATAGGACAGAGAGCTGTAAACTCAGGGCACTCGAAGCGTACGTGATAGTCTCGGTCTTGATGCCTATTCTCAAAAGCCTCCAGCACACTCGGATCGTAGTCCTGTGCGTAGACTGTGCGCTTATTGCCTAGGAGGGAGAGCCCCTCGACAGCTTTGTCACGAGCTCCTGAGGAAGATATAGTTTCTTTCATATTACAGATTTAGGATATTGTACTAGTGCTACTAAGCCTCTAGTAGCACTAGTATCTATAGCATTAGAGTAGGTGCGAAGCCAGCTCACTGAGTTCGCTGCGCTCACCCTTGATCAGGTTGACGTGTGCGAAAAGCGTCTCGCCACGCATCTTATCGATCATGTAGGCCAGACCATTGCTCTGGCTGTCTAGATAAAGCGAATCGATCTGCTCCACGTCACCGCAGAAGATCATCTTCGTTCCCTCACCGGCACGTGTGATGATCGTTTTGACCTCGTTCGGGGTTAGATTTTGCGCCTCGTCGACGATCACGATAGCGTCCGCCAGACTACGACCACGCAGATAGGCCAGAGCCTCGATGATGAGCTTATTGTCCTGTTGTAGCTTCTCCAGCTCAGCCTGCTGCTTACCGCCCTTAAATTGCGACTTGATCACATTCAGATTGTCAAAGAGGGGCTGCATATAGGGACGTATCTTCTCCTGCTCCGTACCTGGCAGAGCACCGAGGTCCTTATTTGAGAGAGCCACAATAGGACGCGCCAGCATGATCTGCCCATAGCGGTCAGCTTGGTCTAGAGCTGCGGCAAGCGCTAGGAGCGTCTTACCCGTACCGGCCTTGCCCGAGAGTGCTACGAGGAGCACGTTGGGGTCCATCAGCACGTCGAAGGCAAAAGCTTGCTCCGCATTTCTAGGCGTGATGCCCATGTGGGTGTACTTATCGACCCGTCGCACCATCGCCTCAAAGGGGTTGTAACGCGCCAGCACACTGCTCTGGTCACTCTTGAGGACGAAGCACTCATTAGGTAGTATCTTGCTACCAAACTCAAACTCATCAAGTGGGACTCCCTGCTCATTGTTATAGAGACGATTGATAAGCTCTGCATCGATCCCCTCGAAGACTGGCTGAGCCTCCTCAAAGAGGTCGAAGGTCTGCACCTTATCGTTGAAGTAATCCTCGACAGGGATGCCGAGCGACTTAGCCTTCATACGGAGGTTGATGTCCTTGCTCACGAGGATCGTCTGCTCACCCTCGTTCGCCTCAGAGATGTGCAGTGTGGCGCTCAGGATCTTGTGGTCTGGGATGTTCTCCCCAAAGGCATGCGCCACACGCTCATGAGGCTTATTGCCTAGGTAGACGTAGAGGCGTCCTCTCCCCTCTCCTAGATCAACTCCATGCTCGAAGAAGTCAGCCCCCGTCAGCTCATCAAGCTTGCGAACGAAGGCTCGTGCATTGAAGTTGATCTGATCAGAGCCTTTCTTAAACTTGTCCAGCTCTTCGAGGACTACGATAGGGATATAAATGTCGTTGTCCTCAAACTTATCGATGCACTCATAGTCGTGCAGGATGACGTTGGTGTCCAGGACAAAGTTCTTACTGTGCGAAACACTTGTAGCCTTGCTCTTAGCACTGGAGCGGGGCGTCGTCTTGGATTGACTCTTGTTGGTAGTCTTCTTTCGCTCTGTAGTGGCAGAGGAGGTCTTCTTTTGAGCTGTTGGCATATTGGTCTGTTTTTCTAGTTCATATTCGCAAGCTTGTCTCTTGCTCGTCCCAAAGTTAGCTATTTTGCTCCAAACGGCCAGCATCTAGGAGAGAGAATCTTTTGTCTAGATAGGCTGGTTCTTCCTGAGAGAGCAAGCGAAAGATGTCGCTGGTTTGAAATATATTTGGTAAGTTTGTACTATCGAATAAGAACCAATCTAACAACAGAACATTCTATGGCAACTTTATCTCCCGAACTAATACAACAGGCACAAGATCGTGCCAAGCAATGGCTCGCACCCGCCTTCGACAGTGAGACTCGTCAGCAAGTAGAGACTCTCCTTGCAGCTGAGGATAAGACGCCTCTCGTGGAGGCATTTTACCAAGTACTAGTGTTTGGCACGGGCGGTCTGCGCGGCATCATGGGCGCTGGCACCAACCGTATGAACAAATACACCGTCGGCATGGCTACCCAGGGACTGGCCAACTATCTCCTGCAATGCTTCGCTGGCGAAGAGATCTCCGTCGCTATCGGCTACGATGGGCGCAACAACAGCCCCTTCTTCGCTCAGACGACAGCCGACGTGCTCACGGCAAACGGCATCAAGGTCTACCTCTACGACGCACTTCGCCCTACCCCGATGGTCTCCTATGCGATCCGTCAGCTGGGATGCAAGAGCGGTGTCATGGTGACGGCCTCGCACAACCCCAAGGAGTACAACGGCTATAAAGTTTTCTGGAGCGATGGCGCTCAGATCATAGCCCCGCACGACAAAGCAATCGTCAACGAGGTAAAGAGCATCACAAACATTGACCAAGTGAAGTGGCAGGGCAATCCAGCGCTCGTCGAGATGATCGGTGCCGAGATGGACGACCGCTTTATCCACGATGTGTGTAGTCTATCGCTCTCGCCTGAGTCGGTAGAGCGTCATCGTGATATGGGGATCGTCTACACACCTATTCATGGTACAGGCGTGCGCATCGTGCCTCGTGCGCTAGAGGCTTTTGGCTTTAAGAACATCATCCATGTACCGGAGCAAGATGTGATCGATGGCAACTTTCCCACGGTCGTATCGCCAAACCCCGAGGAGCCAGCAGCTATGAAGCTGGCGATAGAGCGTGCCGAGGCTACGGGTGCTGACCTAGTCCTAGCGAGTGATCCCGACGGCGATCGCATCGGTGTCGCTGTACGTAACGAGCAGGGTGAGATGCACCTAATCAATGGCAATCAGATCTGCGCTCTGCTGACCTACTACTCAATAGCCCGCCGCAAAGAGCTGGGCGACCTACGTCCCGATGACTTTGTGGTCAAGACAATTGTGACCACGGAGCTGATCCCCGCCATTGCGAAGGACTACGGAGTGGACTATATGGATTGCTACACAGGCTTTAAGTGGATCGCTAATGAAATACGCGAGCAGGAGGGCAAGCGGCGCTATATAGGTGGCGGCGAGGAGAGCTACGGCTACCTCTGGGAGACATTCGTACGAGACAAGAGTTCGGTGTCGGCTTGTGCTATCTTTGCAGAGCTGACGGCGTGGGCTCTGGACAAGGGGTTGACCATTGATATGCTTCTTGAGAAGATCTACTACGAGCATGGCTACTTCCTCGAGCAGGGCGTCAGTGTAGTACGCAAGGGCATCAAGGGGGCTCAGGAGATAAGCCAGATGATGGTCGACTACCGCTCCAACCCAATGAAGGAGCTGGCGGGCAGTCCCGTGGTTAAGATCCTAGACTATCAGTCGCTTGAGGGTAAGTGCCTCAAGAGTGGCGAGACCTTCCCGATCAAGATGCCTGCAACCAGCAATGTACTACAGTATCACACGGCCGATGGAACAGTGCTCTCGATACGTCCCTCAGGTACGGAGCCTAAGATCAAGTACTACATCGGTGTCACCTACAAGCGTGGCTCCGATCCCGCTTGCGATCATCCGGAGCAGCTACTTCGCGACCGCATCAAGGCTATACGTGAGCAGTTAAGCATCTAAGAGCAGGTACACATTATATATATGGTTACAGACGACATCTACCAGCTCATCTCTGAGCATCAGATCGCCGCAGCCGTCAAGCTACTAGGCGAGCAGATGCAGTCTCATGTGCGTATTCCTGTGGAGCAGCGTGATCGCTACCACTCGGCAAAGCGTATCCTAGAGACGATGCTGCAATACCTAGAGTCGCCGATACAAGATCCAGAACTGGAGACTAACTACAGCTACCTGCTCCGGACGCTCTACGAGGTGACCGATGCTCTGAGAGATACCGAGTGGTTAGCTCAATCGCCTCAGTACGAAAAGCAGTCGAAGTACTACTCCCTACTGCTGGACAATGGTGGGCTCTCGATGGTTGTCGAGCAACTGACACTTCAGTCCAACCTGGCCACAGTAGACCGTCCGCGCTACGACGAGCTGGTTACAAGGCTCTCGATGGGACTACTCTACACACAGGAGTGGAGCGATGAGATCTCCTCTTCACTAGATCAGCTCGACGACTATGTACAGCAGGCAGCACTCACAGCTGTCACCCTATCTTTGCTACGCTCGTGGCATTGGGGCAAGCTTTGCTGGCTCCTCGCTAAGCTCATGAAGACACAAGGCGAGCAGACGATGGTGCGCATTCGTACCGTCGTCGGGGTGCTACTCGTTGGTGAACTATATAGTAGCCGTCTAGCACTCTACGAGGAGCAGCTTCCCTATACGCTCCAGCAGATCGGCGAGGCGATTACCCTCGAGGAGTATGACATGGTCTGGAGCCATCGCCTGCGCATGAAGTATACGCCACAGGTTGTAGAGTATGTGCAGAAGCTCTTCGGGCGATTCAACAGCCCTGAGTTTCAGCAACGCTTTCAGGAGATTATCTCCTCAACAGGTGATAGAGAGGGTCCAGCCACCTTCGAGAGTGTCTTCGGGGATGAGGAGGAGTTACTGCCCCTCGTAGACGATGTACAGGATGGGTACGAAGCGCTAAAGCGGCTCGTGGCACGAGGCTTCGATGTCAATGCCTTTGCGACTAGCTCGCTCCTGCAGGGGCCTTTCTTTGACGATGAGGCGCACTGGCTCATCCCGTTTGACCTGCAGCACAGTTCGCTAGGAGCTGTGATGGCTCAGTTTAGCAATGAGTACCAGCTCGGTGAGGATCAGCTGATGACGCTACTGCGGGAGTCTATCTTCCAGCAGGTAGACATAGACTTCTACGGCTCCATCTTTAGGATTAGCCAGTTGCCTGGTCAGGTGCTACAAGGCATCTCGCAGGGCGTCCTAGCTATGGAGAATGTGATCAACCGTACCCCTTACCTCCGTCCACAAGAGCGGCGACTGCTAGCAGCGGAAGACTATACGAAAGCATTGCAAGGGTATATCTGTCAGCTGGCACGCATCTATAGCTTCATTGGAGCAAAGGTGGCAGCAGAGACTCCCTTTGAGATACGCTTTGGCAAGCTCAACCCCTTTGCCCAAAAGCAAACAGAGGAGCTATACGACAAGCATCTCGACTTGCTACGAGCTTATTGCGTTCAGACGAAAGAGTATGCCGGCGAGCAAGCTGCCATACAGTTTCAGCTCGGACGCACTTCAGAACCTGAGGCTCGTGCTCAGCTCATGTACCGCCTCGCACAGACCTACTACGAGGAGGAGAAGTACATGCAGGCTTACTTCGTCATGCAGCAGATTCCTCCGCAGCTACTATCGGGCGAGACCAGTCCGCTCTTTATTGCACAGATACTCTACCGCATGGAGCAACCAGGTCTTGCGATCGCATTGCTAGAGCAAGTGCGCCAGCATGCAGAGCCAGCGAAGCCTTCACTCGCTATCTTACGACTACTCGGCGTACTCTATGTGAAGCTCCGTCTCTACGACAAGGCACTCCCGTTGTTGCTACAATGCGAATTTGAGGACGAGCATCCCGACACGCTCTATCCACTCATCGCTTGGTGCCTCATGATGGCGCAGCGATGGGATGAGGCAAAGGCTTATGCCAGTCGCCCCGTCACCTCATACGACCAGCTGGACAAAGACTCTCTCGAGCTTCAATACAAAGAGTTCACTCCCCTACTGCCTGCTCTCTTTACGCTCATCGGTGGAGACCTACAGGGCACGCTACAAGCTCTAGGTAAGCTCCTCGCCACTGCTGACGAGCATCAGCAGAAGAGACTTATCTCCGTCTACGGAGAGTGCATGTACGACCTGCAGCAGCTAGGCGTGCCGAGTCATCTGCTGGAGCTGATACAGACTTGGCTTCATCAGCGCATAAACACTTTCTAAGTTCATTCACACAGACTAATTACATACCTCTATTCATGACAAATATTCATCAGTTCGACTTCTCAGGTCTTCGCGCACTCGTTCGTGTAGACTTCAACGTTCCCTTTGACGATCAGGGGCAGATCACCGACGACACCCGCATGCGTGCCGCCCTGCCTACGCTACGCAAGATTCTATCCGATGGTGGTAGCGTCATCATCGCTACGCACCTCGGTCGCCCCAAGGGTCGTGATCCCAAGCTCTCTACTGCGCTCATCGTGCCACATCTCAAGGAGCTCACCCATGTACCCGTCATCCACTGCCCTGTGAGCCGTGGTGCTCAGGCAAAAGAGATGGCGCAAGCACTTCAGCCGGGCGAAATCCTTGTATTGGAAAACGTACGCTTCGAGGAAGAGGAGCAAGGCAAGCTAAACAACCCTGACCAATACACCAACGAAGAGGACCTCAAAGCTGCTAAGGCTGATCTCAAGGAGCGTCAGAAGGCTTACGCCAAGGAGATGGCTACACTAGCTGATGTCTACGTCAACGATGCCTTTGGTGCCGCACACCGAGCACACGCCACGACAGCTCTCATCGCTCAGTACTTTGCCGCAGACAAGAAAATGTTTGGCATGCTCATGCTACAAGAGGTCGAGGCTGTGCAGCGTGTCCTACATGGTGCTAAGCACCCCTTTACCGCCATCTTAGGAGGCTCTAAGGTCTCCTCCAAGATCGACATCATCCTCAACCTGATGGACAAGGTGGACAACCTCATCATCGGGGGCGGCATGGCCTATACCTTTGTCAAGGCACAGGGTGGCGAGATCGGTCGCTCCCTCTGTGAGGAGGACAAGATCGACGTGGCACGAGACATCATGGAGCGTGCTAAAGCTAAGGGTGTGCGACTGCTCCTACCTGCAGATACGGTCGCCACATGTGACTTTGCCAACAATGCGCCTGCCGAGACTTACCCAACCAATCAGATCCCTGCCGACCGCATGGGTATGGACATCGGTGCTCAGGCTTGCGCAGACTACCGTGAGGTCATCCTGACCAGCAAGACGATCCTGTGGAATGGACCCGCGGGAGTCTTTGAGTTTGACAACTTCGCTCGTGGCTCCGAGGCTATCGCCCAGGCAGTCGCTGAGGCTACACGACAAGGCGCTTACTCGCTCGTCGGAGGTGGTGACAGTGTCGCCTGCATCAACAAGCTCGGTCTAGGCGACGAAGTATCTTACGTATCCACCGGTGGTGGTGCACTCCTAGAGGCTATCGAGGGGAAAGCACTCCCCGGCATCGTAGCCATCGATCCGAACTATGGCAAGTAATTCGCCGGATAGCTCCTCCTCTACCCCATTCGTCTCGCTAGTTCGCATGACGCGGTGTGACCTCTGCAATGAGATGCACCAGAGCCATCTGCCTACGCTCAGACAGCTTTACGAGGAGGCCTTTCCTCATAGTGAGCGACGTCCTTGGAGTGACCTAGAGCAGCTCATCGGGGAGCAGGGAGCTTACCACTTCTTCATCTTAGAGCATCCCGAGCTAGGAGTCGTAGGCTTCGTCACACTGTGGCACTTTGACGACTTCTACTACGGAGAGCACTTTGCCATCCTGCCACAGCTACGTAACCATCGCCTTGGCGAGCAGACACTGCACACCATAAAAGAGTACATAGGTCACGAGCCAATCTACTTTGAGGTGGAGCCAGAGACGCTCTCCGAGATCGCAGGGCGACGCATCAACTACTACGAGCGCAACGGCTTCCAAGTCGTCAAGCGGGACTACCTACAGCCCCCGTATCACCGTGAGGAGCAGGGCGTCCCGCTCTACATCATGTCGTCCGAGATGGGCGAGAGAGACTTCATCGAGCGAGTCTGCCAGACACTCGTCGATCGAGTCTACCCGCACTTCTAGACAGATACAACATCCCCAATCAACACAAGAGGAGACGGCCACACAAGTTGGTCGTCTCCTCTTTTCTTGTCTCTTTGATACCCAGTTCCTCCCTTGGAACTAAAAAGTTCCTCCGCTGGAACTAAAAAGTTCCAAACGGGGAACTGTTTTTGGAACTCGTATGTACTACTAAGCCAGCACGATACAAAGAGATCCCAAGTCCGCTCCTCAGATTTCGCCAAAGGGGGGACAGTAAGAGCTGCAGGGCTAAGTTGCCTTTGCCTAGCTCTCTACCCGCTGCAGGTCACAAGCGGTGCGGTAGTAGCCCGGCACATCGTACAGTTCGTCAGGCGTACCAGAGGCAGCGACCGTGCCCCCAGAGAGTACTACGATGCGGTCCGCATTGCGTATCGTGCGCATACGATGGGCAATGATTAGCACCGTCTTATCCGTCGTAAGCTGTGAGAGAGCCCGCTGTATCTGCGTCTCACTCTCCGCATCTTGGCTCGCAGTCGCCTCATCGAGGATGATGATCGGAGCATTCTTGAGGATAGCTCGAGCTATCGATATGCGCTGACGCTCACCGCCAGAGAGGCGACTGCCATTCTCCCCTATCTGCGTCTGGTACCCCTCGGGCAGCCGCGCTACAAAGTCGTCACACTGCGCCAGCCGAGCTGCCTCGAGGACCTCGGCATCTGTCGCCTCTTTGCGTCCGATGCGAATGTTTTCCATCACCGTATTATTAAAGAGTACCACATCTTGGAAGACGATGGCGTAGTACTTGAGGAGTGTCTCTGGTTCGACTGCTGTTAAGTCTTCGCCCCCGAGCGATACGGTACCACTCTGACAGTCCCAGAAGCGGGAGGCTAGTCGTGCACAGGTACTCTTGCCACCACCGCTCGGACCGACGAGAGCCGTCACCTCGCCCTGCTTGGCGGTAAAGGAGACATTATTCAGCACCTGCGCATCCTCATTGTAAGAAAAGGATACATCCTCAAACGTTAGGTCGAAGCTCTTAGGCGTAAAGTCCGTCCGCCCCTCCTGCGTCGGCATATTGTAGATCTCATTCATACGATCTATCCGCACAGAGGCAAAGAGCGTTAGGAGCGCATTCGCCATCAGCATAGTCAGCGGGGTATAGACCGACACAGAGATGAGCAGGAAGAAGAGGAGGATGCCGAGCGACACCTCTCCCGCTAGGTAAAGGTGGCTCCCCACGATGACCAGCGTCGGTATAGCCAGCTGTAGCAAAGAGCGTAGTCCATTGACCACGACGAAGCTAGCCAACTCGGTGTTAAAGCAAGTGCGCTCATAACTCGCCAAGACGGTATCCAGCTCTGTCATATAGAGCGTTTCGCCACCGTATGCCTTGATCGTCTGATGTAGCTGTAGCCCCTCCTCGACCTTTTCGCTCACAGAGAGTTGCGACTTGGATACCTTGACGAAGGAGCGCTTTTGCGAAGCCATACACCCCCATAGGATCAAGAGCGACACGGGCGCTGCCCAAAAGAGAGCCACGGCTAACCGCCAATCTAAGAAGGCTAATCCACAGCCCGCCAAGATGAGGACGATAAAGGAAGCAACCATCTGCGGTAGTGCATGCGAATAGGCGTTTTCAAGAAATGAGACGTCAGACATCACACGACTTGTCAGATCGCTCGCATCGTGGCGGTCGAAGAAGGAGAGCGGTAGTCGTCTCATCTTCTCCGCTAGTCGTATGCGCATAGTAGCACTCTCGCTGTAGACGGCTAGGAAGGTACTGTTGTACTGTCTGCGAGTGATGAGATACATACCTATTATAGATAGGAGTGCCATCCCTATCAGCCCCCAGAGGGTGAGGTCTCTGCTCTCGCCAAAGAGCTCCATCATTAGAAGGTAGACGAGCATCACGGGGAGCATGAAGGAGAGGTTTTGCGCACCAGTCCAGAGACAAGCCGAGAGGAAGTTATGCGCTCCTCTAGGCGAGAGCGCCATCTTGCGCTCCATCCAGTTGATTAGATTTAGATGCTTCATAGCTTATATAGTCCATTTGATAGATTCTTGATACTCTTGCCACATAGAGGCGTAGAGTCCATTAGTACGAGCCAGTAGCTCCGTGTGGGTGCCTTGCTCTACGATGCGTCCCTGCTGCATCACCACAATAAGATCCGCATTGACCACCGAGGAGAGACGATGCGCTATCATCAGGACGGTCTTGTGCGCCATCAGACGATGCAGGCTCTCCTGGATCGCATGCTCACTCTCAGGGTCGGCAAAAGAGGTAGCCTCGTCCAGGAGCAGTATCGGCGCATCCTTGAGGAAAGCTCTCGCCAGAGCTATCCGCTGCTGCTCTCCCCCACTGAGGTAGACGCCCTTAGAGCCGATGACCGTGTCCAACCCTTGTGGCAGACTACGCACCAGATCTAGGCAGTGCGCTTTGTCGAGAGCCGCATAGATCTCTTCGTCCGTAGCTTTAGCAGATCCGTAGGCTACATTGTCACGGATGGACTTCTTAAAGAGCCTTTCATTCTGGAAGACGAAAGAGATGTGCCGTAGCACCTCCTCGACGGCAACCTGACTTATATCTTCCCCCCCGATAGTAATCCGCCCTGTCTCCACATCCCAAAAGCGAGCCACGAGACGAGCCATCGTTGTCTTGCCACTACCGCTAGCTCCTACGAGAGCCACGCATGCACCTTCAGGGATTGTGAGCGTCACATCACTCACCGCCAGAGGAGCCTCTGGAGTATATCTAAAGGATACCCCCTCCAGCTGGATCGTATGACTAGAAAGCTTGAGAGGCGTACTGTCCTTTGCCCCCAAAGAGGCATCGCAGAGGGCATCCAGCCTATCCAAAGCCTGCACAGCCTCACGCTTGCCACTGACCACATACATGAGCCGCATCGTACACTCACCGATGAAGGGCGTCACGAGGATAAAGAAGACCAAGCTACTCACCACACCGACCATATCTTCGCCTCGGCTCAAGAGATAATAGGCAAAGGGTACCAAGATAAAGGCATAGCCAAAGGAAGCTACCGTGTAGATGCTAAACATACGCCGACAACTACGGGCATAGACCTTCGCCCACTTAGCATAGTCCAAGAGCGTCTGGTGAAAAGCATTGAAGGAGTAGATCGACTGCTGGAAAGCTTTCACCACAGGCATACCACGCACATACTCAACCGCCTCGCTGCTCATCCTTTGCTGGTGATTCATATAGGCACCCATACTCTCACGGTACGCTTTGTTGGTCATCATCGAGCCCATCGCTAGGAGCTGTATCAAGACTGGTATGAGACAGAGCAGAGCCATCCGCCACTCTAGGACAAACATCATCACGCAGAGCGTAGCAAAGCAGACCAGCGTCCCAACGAGGTCTGGCAAGAGGTGAGCGCAGAAAGTGTGGGTCAGACCAACATTGTCGTCGATGACGTTCTTGAGCTTGCCTAGGTTCTGCTGATCGAAGAAGCCCAAGGGCATCTCCAGCATACGCCTCATAGCATCCCCTCGCAGAGTACGCTCTACCCTAAAGGCTGCCACATGCGTCAGCACCAACGCCACCGCATAGAGGAGTATATGGAGCAGTCCCGTCCCGACTGCCCACCAAGCCCATCGCGTGATGGTGCCTGAGTCCACAGAGCCTCCGAGCAGCTCCCGCAGGATAAGCCAAATAAAGATGAATGGCACCAGTGCCACCACGTGCGCCACAGCAGAGCAGACCAGCCCTAGATAAGCGAGCGGTCGCTTGCTCCCCATGGAGCGTCCTAGGCGTCCCAATGCGCCTAGGGATTGATTGTTTGATTGTCTCATATTGATCTGTTGTTATATACGTTGTTATATACTTGGAGCCGTTTTACTGAAATAGCCCCTATGTGCAAGAGCGTTTAGAGAGGAGGTGAAAAGCATCTCCCTATGGACACCCTTACACTGTGCAAAGGTAGAGCGTAATCGTTAGAACAGCAATACCAAATAGTCGGTAATCTATTGTATATCAAAGCAATGTGAACGTTCAGCATCCATCGTTCGAGGCCTATCATGCCTCCTCCCTTCGATTAGTTAAATTCTGAATACTATAAGTAGAGAGATGCGCCCAGATACTGATTTCTCACGAGGAAATTGAAATTCTTCAGGGAGCAATCGGCAAATTCCTCCGAAGTTTCATTTCATTCTTCCGAAGTTTTATTTGACTCTTCCGATCTATTTCGGCTTTTCTCGGTAGAGATTTGAGATTTCCTAGTGAGTTATTTGGCAAATAGTTCGTATGACCCCAAAGTTGTCGGCACAAGATGTCAGCTCCAGACGGCTTCTTTCCTGCACCCCAAGTAGGAATGGAGGGACTTGACTCAGCTTTTTAGACTTTGGTATGCTGAGGGCTTGCTTCATTGGGAAATTAGGCGTAACTTTGTGGTACATATCTGATAATCCTAATCATTAATTCAAATGAAGACAAGTGAGATCATTGCCCAGCTAGAGGCAAAGCATCCAGGCGAGCCGGAGTTCATCCAGGCTGTCCGTGAGGTCCTCCTTTCTATCGAGGACATTTACAACCAGCATCCAGAGTTTGAGAAGAACAAGATCGTCGAGCGTCTCGTCGAGCCCGACCGTATCTTCACCTTCCGTATCCCCTGGGTAGACGACAAGGGTGAGGTACAGATCAACCTCGGTTACCGCGTACAGTTCAACAACGCCATTGGCCCGTACAAGGGTGGTACACGTTTTCACCACACGGTGAACCTCTCTACCCTCAAGTTCCTCGGCTTCGAGCAGACCTTCAAGAACGCCCTCTCTACGCTACCTATGGGTGGTGGCAAGGGTGGCTCTGACTTCTCTCCAAAGGGAAAGAGCGAGCGCGAGATCATGCGCTTCTGCCAGGCTTATGTCACAGAGCTCTACAAGTACATTGGGCCGGACATGGATATCCCTGCAGGCGATGTAGGTGTCGGTGGTCGTGAGGTAGGCTTTATGTATGGTATGTACAAGAAGCTCACCCGTGAGTGCACTGGTACTTTCACAGGCAAGGGTCATGAGTTTGGTGGATCACGCCTCCGTCCAGAGTCTACTGGCTACGGTGCTATCTACATGGTCAATGATATCTGCAAGCAGCACAACATCGACTTCAAGGGCAAGACAGTTGCTATCTCAGGCTTCGGTAACGTCGCTTGGGGTGCTACTATGAAGGCTACTGAGCTAGGTGCTAAGGTTGTCTGCATCTCTGGTCCTGATGGTTACATCTACGATGAGAACGGTGTCAGCACACAGGAGAAGTTTGACTATATGTGCGAGCTCCGTAATAGTGGCAACGACGTCGTAGAGCCATACGCTAAGAAGTTTGGCGCACAGTTCTTCGCAGGCAAGAAGCCCTGGGAGCACAAGGTAGACATCGCTCTCCCCTGCGCTATCCAGAATGAGCTCAACGGTGACGATGCTAAGAAGCTCGTCGAGAACGGTGTAACGATCGTTGCTGAGGTTTCTAACATGGGTTGTACAGCAGAGGCTGCTGAGTACTTCGTTGAGAAGCGCATCATCTTCGCTCCTGGTAAGGCTGTCAACTGCGGTGGTGTCTCCTGCTCTTGCCTAGAGATGTCGCAGAACGCTGCTCACATCTACTGGTCTGAGGCTGAGGTAGACGAGCGTCTACACCAGATCATGAAGGACATCCACACTCAGTGCGTAGAGTACGGTAAGGAGCCAGACGGCTACATCAACTACGTCAAGGGTGCTAACATTGCCGGCTTCATGAAGGTCGCTAAGGCAATGGTTGGTCAGGGCGTCTGCTAAAACAGATATACAGCACAATAGCCTAGCTACACACGTATGCGTGTCAGCTAGGCTATAGCTTATACCTTATTTGTTTGCCTTTTCATTAGAGAGGGTCGCTATTCACTCAGTGTGAGTAGCGACCCTCTCTCTATCTATCTCTTATGTCTACACCCTTATCACCAGCGGATCGGCTCGTAGCCGTATCGCTGTAGGTAAGCATTGGCCTTGGAAAAGTGCCGACAGCCGAAGAAGCCCCGATGAGCCGACAGCGGACTAGGATGAGGCGCCTCGAGGATGAGGTGCTTCTGGCGGTCTATCAGCGCCCGCTTACAGCGTGCATAGTTGCCCCACAGCATGAAGACGAGATGCTCCCTCTGACTACTCAGGAGCGAGATGACCTGATCGGTGAAGGTCTCCCACCCGCGTCCCTGATGCGAGCCTGCTTCGTGTGCTACGACCGTGAGCGTAGCGTTCAGCAAGAGGACACCCTGACTGCACCATGGCGTCAGATGCCCCCCGACGATCTGCGAGGGATGCCCTAGGTCAGAGGCGATCTCAGTCAATATGTTGCGCAGACTGGGTGGCACCTCGACACCCTCTGGCACGGAGAAGGCTAGCCCCTCGGCTTGCCCCACGCCGTGGTAAGGATCCTGCCCGAGGATGACGACCCGCACATCTTCGAAGGGACAAAGATCAAAGGCTCGAAAGATCTGTCCCCCAGGGGGGTAGATCCTCTTCGTCTGATACTCCGAGCGCACAAAAGAGGTCAGCGTCTCAAAGTAAAACTTCTCGAACTCTTCCTCTAGCACTCGATGCCAGCTAGGCTCTATGCGTACATTCATACGAATGGCTCAATAGTTTTATCAAAAAGCTAAGCGAGCCTCCTCTGAGCAACGATACTGGTGTCGCTACTAGAGAAGACTCGCATATAATGGTCAGTAAGTTATGACTACTTGCCCCAGCGCTTGATGACAGCCTCTTGTAGCATCTCCCTAAACTTAGGATGTGCGATGCCAATGAGAGCCTCAGCGCGCTCACGAGCCGTCTTGCCACGCAGACGTGCTACACCGTACTCCGTGATGACATAGTCCACATCGTTGCGACCAGTAGTCACTGCTGCGCCCTCTGCTAGGATAGGCACGATACGGCTGATCTCGCCGCCCTTGGCAGTAGAAGCGAAGGCGAGGATACTACGCCCGCCCTTGGAGCGTCTTGCACCACGCATGAAGTCCACCTGACCACCAGAGCCACTCAGCATATTGTAGCCGATGCTCTCAGCATTGACCTGACCGAGCAGGTCAATCTCTAGGCAAGAATTGATCGAGACCATGTTGTCGATGCTAGCCACGACAAAGGGATCATTGGTATAGCTCACAGGATACATCTCAACCTCCTCATTGTGGTCGAAGAAGTCGTACAGTTCCTTCGTACCCATCGCAAAGGCCGTAACCACCTTGTTGGGGTTGCGCGTCTTACGCTTGCCCGTGATGACACCCTCACGCATCAGCTTCATGACACCATCGGTGATCATCTCAGAGTGGATACCTAGATCCTTGCGATCCTTAAGATTGCTCAGGACTGCATCTGGGATAGCACCAATGCCTAGCTGTAGCGTGTCGCCATCCTTGATCATCGAAGCGCAGATCTCACCGATCTTGCGCTCGATCTCACCAGGCACAGCGGGAGGTACCTCGGGTACAGCCGTGCTCACCTCAATGATATGATCCAGCTTCGTCACATGGATCAGGTTGTCGCCACCGATGAAGGGGAGCTGATCATTGACCTCAGCGATCACGATCCGAGCAGCCTCCACAGCAGGCTTGGTGTAGTCACACGAGAGACTGAAGGAGCAGTAGCCCTCTTCGTTAGGTGGAGTCACCTGCACGATAGCTACATCCACAGGATAGAAGCCATCCGTAAAAAGCCCTGGCACCTCATGGAAGTGACAAGGGAAGAAGTCCACCAACCCAGCACGGCATGCCTTGCGAGCATTGGCCTCGAGGAAGTTGACCTTAAGATTGAAGTGCTGTGCTATCTCCGGCGTGAACTGGTACCCAGCACCATAATACAGGACGTGAAAGATATTACCTGTGGGTAGCTCAGCGACATGCTCCATCATACACTTTAGGATTGTGTCTGGAGCAGCAGCTGCATGACCTACGACAATGTTACACCCCTCTGTGAGCTCCTTCTTGAGTGCCACTAGGGGGGTGGTCAGATGAGATTGATAATAGGACCTCCAGTCCTGATTCTTTTGCATAGTGTGTCTAGCTTATCTATTGTTTGAAATGATGTCTATACTTAGCCCTCAGAGGCACTTCCCCGCCCGTGCTGACTTTAGCATCAGCCCGAGCGAGGAGCGCATCAAGCTTTATCGGATACAAAGATACACATTATTACGGGAGCGACTTATTCGTAAGCCAGCTCCAGTATCTGTCGTACGATCTCAGGCGTCATATTCTGATGCTCTCCGAGCACGGTGCCACGCTCTGTAAAGCGGCGAACCACTTCGTCGATCACCTCATGAGGCACCTCCGCATCGCGTAGTGTGACCGAGAGCCCAAGCTTGGCAAAGAATTGCTTCGTCGCCTCGATAGCTGCCGTGATAGCGTGTTCTTCGCCCTGGCATGCCTGAGGGGTCAAGCCCCATATACGAGTAGCGTACTGCAGGAGCTTGTCCTGCTTACCTAGATGGCGCATCACCTGCAGTGTGGCGGGCAGGATGATAGCGAGCGTATGTCCGTGCGTCAGTCCCGTCAGAGCAGTCACCTCGTGACCTATATAGTGCGTACTCCAGTCTTGGTCCACACCCCACGAGAGATAGCCGTTGAGGCCGACAGTAGCGCAGAGCATGAACTCGCCCATCAGGTCGACATCCTTATGGTTGAGCGTCAGCCCTGGAGCGATCTCAATAAGCGTGTGTAGCACACCCTCGGCCATACGATCCATCAGGAGCGGACTGCGCATCGTCGTCATGTACTGCTCCATAACATGAACGAAGGTATCTGCTATACCACATGCTACTTGGTAAGGAGGTAGTGATGTCGGTACACGAGGGTCGAGGATAGAAAATTGTGGATGCTTGCTTGAGAACGAGTACTTCTCCTGAGTCTCACGACAAGAGATGACACCACCGCTATTCATCTCCGATCCCGTAGCGGGGATCGTGAGCACGACACCAAGAGGTAGATACTCGCCTCTATGCTTGCCAGCACGGACTATATCCCAGGGGTCTTGGTCACTGCACATCGCAGCGATGATTAGTTTGCTCGCATCTATGACAGAGCCGCCACCCACAGCTAGGACAAAGTCGCACTGCTCCTGACGCCCCAGCTGGACAGCTTTACGGATCGTCTCGACCGTAGGATTGGACTCGATGCCCCAAAACTCGGTCACCGAGCGCCCCTCTAGTGCTTGGCACACGGCATCGTAGACGCCATTGCGCCGTATGCTACCACCGCCCATCACAAGGAGGATGCGGTAGTGTGGATCAATGAGCCGAGGAAGCTCGGCAATGCGTCCCTCGCCGAAGACAAGCTTCGTGGGATTGTAGTATGTAAAGGGTTGTATCATGCTTCTTGGTAGATTAAAGTGTCAATTAAAAGATAGGCTTCGTAGCCTTGCCAAGAGCAAAGATACGAGTTTAGTCCATTATCTTCAGGTAAAGCTGATCGATAATGCCGTCCGCCACGCCAATCGTTGGCACGATCACCTGGTCCGCATGTAGTGCAGTGACTACTCTGGTGAAAAGCTCTCCCGCTGGGACGATCACATCGGAGCGATCAGGCTTTAGATTAAAGCGGGTCATACGCTGCTCATCTGTCAGCGCCGCAAGCGTCTCGTAGATCTCTTGCAGTGCCTCGGCAGAGATGAAGCGTGTATCAGGCATGGAGGGGTCTTTCGTGCCGTTGATCCGAGCAAGACGATTGATGTTGCCCCCCGTGCCGACGATGGTCGCAGATCCATACTGACTGTATAGATCCGAGAGATACTGGTCGAAAGCCTGAAAGGTCGCTTCTCGCACTACCCCACTCAGCATACGCACCGTGCCGATGTCAAAGGAGCGTGTGGCGACAGGCTCTCCTCCCACATAGAGGTTTAACTCGGTGCTACCTCCGCCCACATCCATAAAGAGGTAGTTACGATCTGTCGTGATGATGCGATGTATCTTACTTTGCGCCACGAGAGCAGCCTCCTCCTCACCAGAGATCACCTCTATCTCTATACCGGTCTTGCGCAGCACTTTGTCCACAATCTCATTAGCATTGCTCGCCTCTCGCATCGCTGAGGTTGCGCAGGCTCGGTAGTGAGCTACGTCGTAGATCTTCATCAGATGCTTGTAGACCTTCATGAGAGAGAGTATATCACGCTGCTTCCGCTTAGATATCTGCCCAGAGATAAAGGCATCTTCGCCCAGTCGAAGTGGTACACGCAGGAGCTGTATCTTGCTGAGCGGTTGCTCGGAGAGGTCACTATTGACGCACTTGATAAGGAGCCGCACTGCATTCGAGCCAATGTCAATGGCGGCGAGGTTGAGCTTTCTCATATCTTCGTATCAGTGTCTATATCTTGCTGTAGGTAGTAAGCGTAGAGGTCGGTCTGCGAGCGGTACCATGGCGTCGGAGCCTCCTCGCGCCGAGGACGACCATCGTGACTATTGACGTAGTGTCCCTGAGAGACGTCTTGCAGTCCGCACGCCACGATGTGATGCAGGTCTCGCTGTATCTCCTTATCGTAGACAGGAGCCACCACCTCGATACGACGATCTAGGTTGCGCTGCATCCAGTCCGCCGACCCGATGAAGTAGAGCGGATTGTCATTATTGCAAAAGATAAAGATGCGCGAGTGCTCTAGATAGCGATCTATGATGCCGTAGACGCGAATGTTTTCGCTCACCCCCTTGACACCAGGTACCAGCGAACAGTTCCCACGCACCAAGAGGTCAATGTCCACACCCGCCTGAGAGGCTGCGTAGAGACGCTTGATGAGGGCAGGATCGACGATGTGATTCACCTTTATCATAATGTAAGCAGGCTTGCCCGCAAGCTTGTTTTTGATCTCCCGATTGATCAGAGCGGTAAAGCGACGGCGCATATCATTTGGCGAGACCAGCAGCTCCTTAAAGTGGGTATCTAGGTAAGGCTTCTCGATATACTTAAAGACATCAGCCACCTCCCTCGCCACACTCTTATTGGCTGTCATAAGCATCACATCGGTGTAGACACGGGCTGTACCCTCGTGCATATTGCCCGTACCGATGCAAGCTATATCTCCATGTCGGGTCGTGATATGGACCAACTTGCTATGTATCTTGAGCGTCTCAGGACCAAAGAGCACATTGATGCCCGCCTCGATCATCTCCTTAGCCCAGGCTATGTTGCTCTCCTCGTCAAAGCGCGCCAGCAGCTCCACAACGACCGTCACCTTCTTGCCATTCTTAGCCGCAGCGATCAGGGCATTGATCACGTTCGAGTCCTTGGCGACACGATAGAGCGTACACTTGATCTCTTTCACCTCATCACTAATAGCTGCCTCACGCAGGAGACGCAGGAAGCGGTTGAAGCTGTGATAGGGGAAGTGCAAGTGGCGATCTTGATGCAGCACCTGATCGATCATACTCTCTGTAAAGTCAATACCATCACCTAGGATCGGTGTCTGTGGCGGATTACGCAAGTCTTGGCGACCGCACTTAGGAAAGTCCATCAAGTCACGCAGGTTGTGGTAACGTCCGCCTGCCACCTTGGCATCGTTGCTGTCTAGTCCGGCCTTGCGAAAGATCTTATTGCGCAGCGAGCCAGGCATATCGGCATCGTAGACCACACGGAGCATCTCTCCCTTGCGACGGCGACGCAGACCCTTAGAGACACGCTGCACCACACCTACATCGACATCCTCCTCGCGAATGTCCATCTCCGCATCCTTGGTAAACTTGAAGGTGTAAGCCTCAAAGTCATTGCACCGCAAGCCCGCAAAAATATACTTAAGGTTGAAGCGGATCACATCATCGAGGAACATGATGCAGACCCTCCCCTCCTCATCGTCTGCGATGCGGATGAATCGGCCGAACTTCTCTACCGGAGCCTTGATGATGCCGACGCTCTGACGCAGTGGTTTGTCACTCCCCGGCTCCAGCTCTTTCATCTGCACTGCTAAGTAGATCGACTCCTCTATCTGATCTGCCGAAAAGTCCATCTTGCGCAGCGAGAGCGGATTAGTACTCGCGCCCAGCTGCCTAATATAAAAGTCAAAGACCTGCTCCTTCTGTCGGGGCGTCAGCTCCAGCTCGTTGACCACTCGTATGCCCTCCTTAGCGAGATCGTCCAGAGCCTGCTGAAAGTTCTCCTCAAAGGTCTCAGCATACTCTTTATTGATTTTGTAGATCTTGCGCAGCGTCCGCTCCGCCTCCTTGCGCTGTGGTGCTGACAGATCCTCGTCCTCTGCGATGCGACGTAGCGAAGCCACACGCACACGAAAGAACTCGTCCAGATTGTTTGAGTAGATACCCAGGAAGTTCAGTCGCTCCATCAGCGGGACATCCTCTCGGGCACTCTCTAGCAGGATGCGCCGATTGAAGTACATCCAGCTTATATCTCGATCTATATAAGGGAATTTGTTCACTTTGCGTTTTGTTGTTTTGCCCATAAGTTGCGATACAATGGTATTTAGGCAAATGTACCACTTGTATGTTGAGGATCTGTTAAGGAATAGTGTACACCCACCGCTCTAATCACGGCGAAAGATGTCTCGTGTGTAGACCCGCTCAGCGACATCGTCGAGGTCGGCGTGGTAGCGGTTCGTAATGATCGCCTGAGAGCGAGCCTTAAAGGTCGCTAAGTCGTTCTCCACAAGGCTCCCGAAGAAGGTCGTATGCTGCGCCAGCGTAGGCTCGTAGATGATCACCTTAGCCCCCTTTGCCTTGATGCGCTTCATCACCCCCTGGATCGAAGAGTGACGGAAGTTATCACTGTGGCTCTTCATCGTCAGGCGGTAAATGCCGATGACACACTCACGCTCTTGCGTCGGGTCGTACTGATTCTCCTCCATATAACTATAGTAGCCCGCCATCTTGAGGACCTGATCAGCGATAAAGTCCTTGCGCGTACGATTGCTCGCCACGATGGCACCGATGATGTTTTGCGGCACAGCATCGTAGTTAGCGAGAAGCTGCTTCGTGTCCTTAGGCAGGCAGTAGCCTCCATAGCCAAAGGAGGGATTGTTGTAGTGATCGCCAATGCGAGGATCAAGGCAAACGCCCTCGATGATGCTCTTGCTGTCTAGATCCTTAAGCTCCGCATAGGTGTCCAGCTCGTTGAAGTAAGATACCCGCAGTGCCAGATAGGTGTTGGCAAAGAGCTTGACCGCCTCAGCCTCCGTCGTACCCATCAGCAGCACAGGCATATCTTGGCGAATGGCCCCCTCACGTATCAGCTCGGCAAAGCGCCCTGCACGCTCCCGCTGATGCGCGCTCTGCTTGTCATAACCCACGATAATGCGAGAAGGGTAAAGATTGTCGTAGAGCGCCTTGCTCTCACGAAGAAACTCTGGCGCAAAGAGGATATCATCGTAGCCCGTCAGCTCACGCAGATGAGCCGTATAGCCCACGGGCACCGTCGACTTAATCACAATCGTCGCAACGGGATTACAGGCTCGTACGGCAGTGACCACAGCCTCGACGGCAGAGGTGTTGAAGAAGTTTTGTACCGAGTCATAGTTGGTCGGCGTAGCCACCACGACGAAGTCTGCCCCTCGGTAAGCCTCCTCGGCATCTAGTGTAGTGCGTAGCTGGAGCTGTCGTGTCGCCAGGTACTCCTCGAGGTAGTCGTCCTGTATTGGTGACTTACGCTGATTGATCAGGTCTACCCGCTCGGGCAGTATGTCCACGCCCACGACCTCGTGGTGCTGTGCTAGGAGCACCGCCACCGAGAGACCCACATAGCCCATGCCTGCGACTGCTATCTTCATATGTTGAGAGGTTACATTTAAGTGTTTGGACAAAAATACAACAATTCGTGGATAGCGGCTCATTACCCCATCCAAAAAAGAATAACGCACATTCCACCCACTAATGCAACTTTCCAAAAACTTTTCAGCCTTGGAAAACTAAATTTCCAAGGGGGGAAAGTTGAGTTTCCAAGGGAGGAAAGTTGAATTTCCAAGGGAGGAAAGCGAAAGCGTCCACGGAGGGTTTAGCCGCCGTCCACCGAGATGCTTGTCTAATTAGAGGATACAACACGGCGATATCTCACTGATAGACAATCAGCTATACCTATTTGTCGAGTCACTTTTCGAGATAAACGGCTGAGATATTTCGAGCTAGATGTACGTTCGTTGGTCGATTTTTACTACCTTAGCAACCGAATACCATTTCCGAGTAGTTCCAAATAGTACATGATTTCGACCCAATACAATGCGATGATCACTGCCGTAGGTGCTTACCTACCGGAGGATCGACTGACTAATGCCGACCTAGAGCAGATGGTCGACACCACCGACGAGTGGATTATGACACGTGTAGGCATCAAGGAGCGCCGCATACTCAAGGACAAGAGCCTCGGCGCCTCCTACCTCGCTATCCAAGCTGTTCGCCAGATGTTGGAGCGCTGGAATATAGACCCACTTACCGTAGAAGGTGTCATACTAGCGACGAATACGGCCGACTATCACTTCCCCTCGACCTCTTCAATTGTAGCCTTTGAGACTGGGTGTCGGCACGCTTTTACCTTTGACATCAACTCGGCCTGTCCTAGCTGGCTCTACGCCCTAGAGACAGGTGCTAACTTCATTCGCTCAGGACAGTACAAGCGACTGATCGTCGTGGCTACTGAGAAGATGTCCGCAGCGATTGACTACACCGACCGCCAGACGAGTCCGCTCTTTGGCGACGGCTCAGGATGCGTCCTGCTGGAGCGTACGGAAGATACTTCGCTAGGCGTACAGGATGCCCTCTTCAAAACGGATGGCAATGGACGCTCGCACCTGATCATGAAGTCGGGTGGATCGGCTAGTCCTGCCACAGCGGAGACGGTCGCACGGCGTGAGCACTTTGTCTATCAGGAGGGGCAGCATGTTTTTAAGAATGCAGTCCTCGACATGGCTCGTGTGAGCCGTGAGGTGATGAAGCGCAACCACCTGACCAACGATGATGTCGCTTGGGTCGTACCTCACCAAGCTAATATGCGTATCATCCAGGCGGTCTCGGAGTACACCGGAGTGCCGATGGATAAGGTGATGGTGACCATTCAGAAGTATGGCAACATTTCCTCTGCAACGATACCTATTTGCCTCTGGGAGTATGAGCCTAAGCTCAAGAAGGGCGACAAGCTCATCCTAAGCTCCTTCGGTGCAGGGTACACGTGGGGAGCAGTCTATTTAGTTTGGGGCTATGACGGAGCTACAGCACCTCGCCGGTAAGTCCTTGCCAGAGGGCTACAAGAGCGGCTTCGTGAGTATCGTCGGCAACCCCAATGTGGGTAAGTCGACGCTGATGAACTACCTGGTCGGAGAGCGCATCTCGATCATCACGAGCAAGGCGCAGACGACGCGGCACCGCATCCTAGGCATCGTCAATAGCGACCACATGCAGGTGGTCTACAGCGATACGCCCGGTGTGCTACAGCCTAGCTACAAGCTGCAGGAACGCATGCGTGCTTACTCGGAACAGGCTCTAGAGGATGCCGACCTGCTGCTCTACGTCACCGACACGATGGAGGAGCGAGACAAGCATCACGACTTCGTGGAGCGTGTACAGCGACTCTCCTGCCCGATCATTGTTGTCATTAATAAGGTAGATCTGACTGACCAGAAGCATCTGGAGGAGCTAGTCGACTACTGGCACAGCATCATTCCACAGGCGGAGATTATCCCTGTGTCGGCATTGAGGCAGTTTAACCTAGCTCCGCTCAAGAAGCGCATCGAGGAGCTACTCCCTGTGTCGCCGCCTTACTTCGAGCAGGATGCTCTGACCGATCGGCCAGCACGCTTCTTCGTCTCGGAGATCATCCGCGAGAAGGCGCTCCAGTACTATCACCAGGAGGTGCCGTACGCTGTGGAGGTAGTCGTAGAGGAGTTTGTCGAGAGTCCCGACCGGATCGACATGCGCTGCGTGATCCTCGTAGAGCGTGAGTCGCAAAAGGGAATCATCATCGGGCACAAAGGCTCAGCCATCAAGCGCCTAGGCACCTCGGCACGAAAAGATCTAGAGCGATTCTTTGACAAGCATATCCACCTGACACTATTGGTTCGTGTGGATAAGGATTGGCGTCAGAGCGATCAAGCATTGACACAGTTCGGCTATGACATCTAGCCGATGAGCTGCTTTTGACGCACCTATTTACATACTAAGCAGACTGACATAGTCTATAAGAGACATCAAGCTATGAGTAATCTAGTAGCCATCGTAGGACGCCCCAATGTGGGCAAGAGTACCCTCTTCAATCGTCTGACCCGCTCCCGCCAAGCGATCGTCACAGAGGAGGCGGGTACGACACGTGACCGACAGTATGGTCACGTCACTTGGTGCGAGCGTACCTTTTCGATTGTAGACACAGGCGGATGGGTCTTGCGCAGCGACGATGTCTTCGAGGAGGAGATCAATAAGCAGGTGCGCATAGCGGTTGAAGAGGCTGACCTGATACTCTTTGTCGTAGATATACTCAACGGCGTAACCGATCTAGACGACGAGATAGCTCTGATGCTCCGACAGACCAACAAGCCTGTCATACTGGTTGCCAATAAGGCGGACAACTTCACCCAGCACAACGATGCAGCGGAGTTTTACACCCTAGGCATTGGCGACCCCTACCCTATCTCGGCGATCAACGGCTCCTCGACGGGCGATCTCCTAGACCATATCTTAGAGCTACTCCCTAAGGAGGGCAATCATGAGCCTCTCCTTGAGCTGCCTCGCTTTGCGATCGTGGGCAGACCAAATGCGGGTAAGTCTTCACTCCTTAACGCTCTCATCGGTGAGGAGCGAAACATCGTCACTGACCGCTCTGGCACGACGCGTGACAGCATCTTTGCTGAGTACGACAAGTTCAACCAGCACTTCTACCTCGTTGATACAGCGGGCATCCGCAAGAAGGGCAAGGTCAACGAAGACCTCGAGTATTACTCGGTGATCCGTGCTATCCGTGCTATCGAAAATGCTGATGTATGCATCATGCTGATCGATGCCACGAGAGGTATTGAGGCTCAAGATGCCAACATCTTTCGTGTGATCCAGCGCAACAACAAGGGGCTTGTCGTTTGCGTCAATAAGTGGGACCTCGTCGAGGACAAGAGCATGCCCGTGCAGCGCACTATGGAGGAGGCGATCCGTGCGCGGTTTGCCCCCTTTACCGACTTCCCTATTATCTTCATCTCAGCACTCAATAAGCAGCGCATCCTGAAGGTGATCGAGACGGCACAGCATGTCTACGATATGCGCTCGACCCGCATCCCGACACACCAGCTCAACCAAGTACTACTACCTCTGATCGAGAAGACTCCTCCACCCTCTATCAAGGGTAAGTACATCAAGATCAAATTCGTACAGCAGCTCCCCACGGCGGTCCCGTCTTTTGCTTTTTATGCGAACCTGCCCCAATGGGTACGCGAGCCGTACAAGCGTTTTCTCGAAAATCAAATCCGCAAGAACTGGGACTTCTGCGGTACTCCGATCAACATCTTCCTCAGAGAGAAGTAACCCTCCTCTTGACCACCTACTACAAATATGGAGCAAGTAATAACTGCGTCAGATCATATTAAAAGATATCTCATCATCCCTTCTGGAGGGTCAGGCGTCCGTATGGGTGCTGAACTACCCAAGCAATACATCCGACTAGGAGGCAAAACAATCCTTCAGCACACCATAGAGGCTCTAGCGAAGCATGTGGACTACATCGTCCTCGGCATATCTTACGACTACCGTATCATCGTTGAGGACATGCTCCAAACGATGGGTCTTGCCGACCGTGTCCATCTGACTGTCGCTGGCAGAAGACGATTTGATACCGTCCAGAGAGCTCTGCGTGTCGTTCCTGACGGAGTACTCGTTGGTATACACGATGCGGTACGACCTTTTGTCTCTGGAGCGGTCGTGAACAAATGCTACGAAGAGGCTCAACGAGTGGGTGCCGCTGTGCCTGTGCTACAGCTCACGGAGAGCTTGCGCTATCTACCCGAAGATGGCAAACAGCCGCAGCCTTCACAAGCAATAAACCGTAGTCACTACCGCTTGGTGCGTACGCCTCAGGTCTTCTGGTCCGAGCGCATCAAGGAGGCTTACCAGCAGCCCTTTCAGGAGAGTTTCACCGACGACTGCTCTGTCTATGATCAGCTCTACAGCGATCTTGCCTTAGTACCTGACACTACGGAGAATATCAAGATCACAACGCCTGATCAGCTCTACTGGGGTGAGCATCTCCTGTCTATATCCCGTCAGGAGCGCTTACGCCTCACCAAGAAACTCCTTTCGAGTAGATAGACTGTCCCCCGCCCATACTGCTATGAGC
This sequence comes from Porphyromonas asaccharolytica DSM 20707, assembly GCF_000212375.1. Lineage (NCBI taxonomy): Bacteria > Pseudomonadati > Bacteroidota > Bacteroidia > Bacteroidales > Porphyromonadaceae > Porphyromonas > Porphyromonas asaccharolytica. Next base: position 1,743,484 of record NC_015501.1, read on the forward strand.
TTCTTGACCACCCCCTTAGCAGATCTTCCTGGACTGGGAACCAAGCGGGCTCAGCTAATAGCCGAAGAGCTTGATCTACACACCTATCGGGACCTGCTCTACTACATCCCCTACCGCTATGCTGACCGGCGGGTCATCTATCCCATAGGGACACTCACACCCTCTATGACTGAGGTACAGGTCGAGGGGATCTTACAGCCCTTTAGCGCACCCTCGCTGGGACGCAAGAGCAACCTCTCGGCACGCCTTATGGACGACACGGGCGAGTTACTATTGGTTTGGTTCAAAGGGCACAACTACATACAGCGTGCGCTCACCCCGGGCTGCAAATATATCGTCTACGGCAAGCTACAGCTCTTCAACAATCAGCTGCAGATCACACATCCAGAGATCAAACCTGCAGACAAGCCAAGCCCATCCGTCGGAGGGTACCAACCAGTCTACCGAACTACTGAGCGGCTCAAGCGTGCCCGCATCGACTCCGCTTTCTTAGGTCGCTACATAGACCAGCTTCTCCAGAGCCCTTACTTCTCCATTCCCGAGACGCTCTCCGAGCCACTTGTAGCGCACCGTCATCTAGCACCTCTCCAGACTGCTATCAGGTGGATTCATCACCCACAGAGTGTCGAGCAGGCGCAGGTGGCTAAGTTCAGACTGAAGTACGACGAACTCTTTTACCTCAACCTCTACCTGCGTCGCCTAGCCGTCATGCAGCGTATGCGCTACGAGGGCTACCGCTTAGATCAGGTGGGCAAGCTCTTCAACGGCCTATACTACGCACTACCCTACGACCTCACGGGAGCGCAAAAGCGGGTCCTCCGTGAGATACGTCGGGACACCAACTCGGGAGCTCAGATGAATCGCCTCCTGCAGGGGGACGTGGGCAGCGGCAAGACCCTCGTCGCACTCTTTGCTATGCTCCTAGCCGTAGACAATGGCTACCAAGCCTGCATGCTCGCCCCCACGGAGATCCTAGCGCAGCAACACTACGAGACTATCTCCGAGTTCGTCGAGGGGCTAGACGTTTCCATAGCGCTCCTCACAGGGAGCAGCAAGACGCGAGAGCGACGTGAGACCCTGTCCGCCCTAGCCAATGGCAGCCTCTCCATCTTGATCGGCACACACGCTATATTAGAGGAGCGGGTCGCCTTTCACAAGCTTGGCATGGCCGTCATCGACGAGCAGCACCGCTTTGGCGTAGCCCAGCGTTCCAAGCTTTGGGGCAAGAATGTGCTGACCCTCCCCCACATACTCGTCATGAGTGCCACCCCGATACCCCGCACCCTAGCCATGACGATGTATGGCGACCTCGAGGTCTCGGTCATAGACGAGATGCCCCCTGGACGTAAACCGATCACCACCGTCCAGATAGCAGAAAAGAAGAAAAAAACGCTCTACAGCCTCATCAACGAAACGATCAATCGTGGACAGCAGATCTACGTCGTCTTCCCTATGATCGAAGGAACCGAGGAGTCTGACTTTGCCAATCTAGAGGTGGGCTACAAGGAGTACGTAGAGCGCTTTGGCGAAGAGCGAGTCGTCTACGTTCACGGACGACTCAGCGCTGAGGACAAGGCGGAGCAGATGGAGCGCTTTGCCTCGGGTGAGGTGCCGATACTCCTTGCCACGACGGTCATAGAGGTGGGCGTCAACGTGCCAAACGCTACGGTTATGGTGATCAACGATGCACAGCGCTTCGGACTGGCACAGCTACATCAGCTGCGGGGGCGTGTGGGGCGTGGTGGCGACAAGAGCTACTGTATCCTCGTCACGCCCGACGACCTGCAGGGCGATGCCAAGCAACGCATCGACACGATGGTCGCCACGCAAGACGGATTCAAAATTGCCGAGGAGGATATGCGCCTACGAGGCTTCGGACAGATGGAGGGGACACGGCAGAGCGGTACTCTAGCGGGCATCCGCATAGCCGACCCCGTGGCAGACTACAACCTCCTAGCCCTCACGCGACTAGACGTCAACTACCTCCTCGACTACAGCCCTCTCCTCGACAAGCCCGACACAGAGCTCTACCGCATCAACCTCGAACGCATCCACCCCAACGCACACCACTGGGGACAAATCAGCTAATTCCCAGCACCCATTAATTAAAGATGCACTGAGCGTCTCTCTGTAGTTTCCACGCGTCTCAACAGACCATAAAGAAGCGCGACACAACAACAAGTCTCAATCTGTAGGACACACTGTAGGTAATTCTAGCTTTCCACGAAATCATTGATAGTCGCTTCTCGGACACGCCACAAGCGCTATCAGGCTATGGCAAACAAAATGAGCGTGCTGACTATGGAGGTCAACACGCTCACGGTTGGGGTGTAGTGTGAGGGGCGATGCCCCCCTACACTATTCCTTATAACAAGTGCTTACTCAAAGGGGAAGGTCTTGATGAGCTCCTCAGCCTTGTTCATCTGCTCGTACATGACGACGTCATCCTCGACACGAGGACATACCTTGCGGAAGCTAGCGAGGAAGCCCTCGAGACGCTCCGAGGTCTTCATAGGACGACGGAACTCGATCGCCTGAGCTGCATTGAGTAGCTCGATACCGAAGAGACGATAGAGGTTGGCGATGAGAGGCATCAGCTTCGTCGCTGCGTTGGCTCCCATAGAGACGTGATCCTCCTGACCATTGCTGGAGACGATGCTGTCGCTAGCTGCTGAGTGGCAGTACATCTTGTTCTGGCTAACCATAGCGGCTGCTGCATACTGCGGGATCATGAAGCCACTGTTGAGTCCAGGGTTGGCAACGAGGAACTCAGGCAGGTCGCGTAGACCGAGAATGAGCTGAGCGACACGACGCTCTGAGATATTGCCTAGCTCAGCGAGTGCTATAGCGAGGAAGTCGTAGACGATCGCTAGAGGCTGGCCATGGAAGTTACCACCTGATACAACCATATCGTCATCGGGGAAGACGGTGGGATTGTCCGTAACAGAGTTGATCTCAGTCTCGACGACACTGCGCACGTAAGCGATAGCGTCACGCGAAGCTCCGTGAACCTGTGGCACACAACGGAAGCTATATGGATCCTGTACCTGGGGCTTGGGCTTAGCAATCATCTCGCTGCCCTTGAGTAGCTCACGCATATGGGCTGCGACCTGTATCTGTCCCTGGTGTGGACGTATCTGGTGCAGACGATCATCGTAGGGAGCGTCTAGTCCAGCGAATGCCTCTAGTGAGAGTGCTGCGCACCAGTCGGCGGCTAGCTTGAGGCGCTCTGCCTGTATGAGGGCATAGACACCGTGTGAACTCATAAACTGAGTACCATTGAGCAGGGCCAGACCCTCTTTGCTCTTGAGCTTGATGGGCTCCCAGCCGAACTTGCCGAGGACCTCGCAGGAGGGAAGCTTCTCTCCCTTGTAGCGTACCTCGCCGTAACCGATGAGCGGTAGGAAGAGGTTGGCTAGAGGAGCTAAGTCGCCTGAAGCACCTAGCGAACCGCGATCATAGACGACGGGTAGGACATCCGCATTGAGCATGTCAACGATGCGCTGTACGGTTTCTACCTGTACACCACTATTGCCGATCTGCAGAGCATGAGCCTTCAGGAGGAGCATAAGGCGAATAATGGGGGCTGCGACCTCGTCACCACAGCTACAAGCGTGGCTCTTGACGATGTTTTCCTGAAGCTTGGTGAGCTGATCAGGTGAGATCGTGCGGTTACAGAGTGAACCGAAGCCCGTGGTGACACCGTAGATAGGCTTGTCGACCTCCTCGACCTTGCGGTCTAGGTAGTTGCGACAGTGCTCGATACGCTTGATAGCCTCTGGTGAGAGGGTTAGCTCGAAGTGGTTCTCTAGATACTCTCGGCATAGCTCGATGGTGAGCTGCTCGCTACCGATGGCGAATGATTTACGTGCTGACATGTTTCTTTATTTGCAAGCTTCCTTAGTATACTCTATGACCTTAGCCTCACGCTCGATCACCTCACGCTCGAGACGATCAGCCTCAGCGGTCATGTCTGCGACGTACTGCTCATCCTTGATGGAGGTTAGGTTGATGCGTACGTTAAAGAGTGCCCCGATGATCGCATTGCGTGCAGACATCATAGCGACACAGCCATCGGTGACGGCGTTTTGGTTACCATTGGAGACGACCTCCTCGATATCACTTAGCAGGCTGTAGACACGGCGAGCTACCTCCATAGGTACGTTGGCAGCAATCTTGGTAGCCTCTTGAATCTGGGCAGAGCGTGCTGCCTTCTGCTCGTCAGTCTCTTTGGGCATTTGGAAAGCTGCAAAGACAACGTTGTAAGCCTCGCTATCACGATCTACATCTAGGATCAACTGGTGACGGATCTCCTGCACACGCTCGACGAGTTGCTTCATCTGCTCCTCGACCTCGGCATACTTCTTCTTGCCAATGGTGAGTCCTGCGACCATCTCCGTGAGAGCGGCTGCGATGGAACCACAAAGTGCTGAGATGCTACCACCTCCAGGTACAGGATCTTTGCCTGCAGTAGTGTCAAGAAAACCCTTGACGGTCAAGTCTGTTAGACTATTATTCATAGAATGATTGAGATTGTTTGTTAGTTAATTAGCTGGGGTGCGACTAACCTTGCTAGAACGCTAGACGCTGGGTGTGGGGGTCACAAGTTTGTTTTCGTAAACGGTACCCGCCTTAATGGTGGCTCGTACGAGGTTGACACCAAAGTGGTAGGAGAGGAACTTGTACGAGGGGAAGCGTAGGAGTGCTAAGTCACCCGCCTTGCCTACCTCGATGCTACCTATCTGATCCGCACGACCGATGGCAGCAGCGCCATTGAGCGTGAGTGCGGTGACGGCCTCCTCGACGGTCATACCCATATAGATAGTTGCTAGAGCAAACATCAATGGGATGGAGGAACTGAAGCAGCTTCCTGGATTGAGGTCAGAAGCCACGGCTACAGCGCAGCCTGCATCGATCATACGACGTGCTGGCGCATACTTTTCGCCTAGGCTGAAGGCGGTACAGGGGAGGCAGGTAGCCACCGTGTCGCTCTGAGCCAATGCTTGGATACCTTTATCAGAGATCTGTAGTAGGTGATCCGCAGAGAGACATCCTAGCTCGGCTGCTAGCTCAGCACCGCCGAAAGAGACGATCTCATCGGCATGCATCTTGACCTTGAGTCCCAGCTCCTTAGCACGAGTCAAGAGGATGCGTGTCTGCTCATGGTCGAAGACTCCTTTCTCTGTAAAGATGTCGCAGCACTCTGCCAAGCCTCGCTCTACGACTACTGGCATGACCGTGTCACAGAGGTAGTGAATGAAGTCTGTGGAGCAACCCTTGTACTCGGGCGGGGTGTCGTGAGCTCCCATGAAAGTGGGATAAAGGTCTATCGGGTGCTGCTCCTGTAGCGTCCGAATGACCTCTAGCTGCTTGATCTCTGTGTCAAGCTCCATACCATAGCCACTCTTAGCCTCAACGGTCGTGACACCCATAGATAGCATGGCGTCTAGATGTGCAGAGGCACGCTGGGTGAGTTCCTCAGCCGTTGCGCTGCGGGTAGCCTTCATCGTGTTAGCTATACCCCCACCACGCTCCATGATGCTCATATAGCTGTCGCCAGCTAGTCGCCACTGGAACTCGTCCTCACGGTAGCCCCCGAAGATGAGGTGGGTGTGACTATCGACGAAGCCTGGCAGGACGCACCCGCCCTGAGCGTCATAAGCGACGCAGTCGGTATGGTCTACTTGCTCAGCTTCTAGCATGGTTCCGACGAAGGCTATCTTGCCTTGTCGTACGATGATGGCGGCTGGTCCCTCGATGACTCCGATCTGGCGCATCGCTTCAGCACCGTGCTGTGCGGTAGAGCCTGGACGGGTCACGATCTGACCGATGTTGTATAGATAGAGATTGGACATTAGATTTTAGAAGTTAGAGGTTAGAGGTTAGAAGTTAGAGGTTAGAAATTAAAGGTTAGACTTTAGAGATTTAATGAGACCTGCAAGCATACGCCCTACTTCGTCAGAGAGGCTCAGAGTCTCTTTTAGCTGAGTCTCTGAGAGGTAGCCTATGCGTAGACAAAGCTCTAGCTGTGTCTCTAGCTCTGCTCGAGAACCTTGCGCTATGTGTAGGAAGTGATTCGTATCCCTCTTACTTTCTCTTGCATTCCCCTCTGCAATATTAGAGGGGATGGAGATAGCCGACCGTCTCATTTGGTCTGAGAGCGCATACTTCTCTTCCAGCGGTAGTTGGCGTATAAGATTATAGACATCTATGGTCAGTTGCATGGCTTTCTGCCAAACGATCAAGTCTCTATAATCCTTGCCTGCCACTCTAACTTCTAATCTCTAATCTCTAACCTCTAATTTCTCTTTGTACTACTCCATCATGCGGAGCTCCAGGATCTGGGTCTCGCAGAAGTTCTCAATGCCGAGGTAGTACTCAGCGCAGTCGATGAGTGCCTTCATAGGTACGAGGCCGATGACCTCAGCGCCAACGATCTCGACACCATAGCGACGAGCCTCCATACGTACCATCTCGTGAGCACGATAGACGGCTGTCTTGGTGTAGTCAGTGAGGTTCATAGAGACCTGTACGATGTGTCTATCGGTTAGCTCTACACCCATAGCCTTGCAGAAGCGTAGACCGCCACCGATGTGACGTACCTTCTTAGCAATCGCATCAGCGATAGAGAGGTCAGAGGTGTTGAGGTTGACATTGTAAGCAACAAGTGGCATACGAGCACCGACAGCTACGACACCTGCTGTGGGGTGAATGTCAGCTGGACCAAAGTCTGGGTGCCACTCATCCTCGTGGATCTTCTCAGCCATACCCTCGAACTGTCCCTTGCGGATCTTAGCGAGGTTCTCACGATGAGGAGCTGAGGCGCTCTTCTCATAGAGGAAGACGGGTACACCGATGCGCTCGCCGATCTCCTTACCGACCTCCTTAGAGAGCTCGATAGCCTCCTCCATCTCCATATTGCGAATGGGGATAAAGGGGATAACGTCGACAGCGCCCATACGTGGGTGCTGACCCTCGTGCTTGGTCATATCGATCACCTTAACAGCGATCTCGACAGCCTCGAGGACAGACTTGCGGACAGCCTCAGGCTCGCCCATGACGGTCACCACGCAACGGTTGTGATCCTCGTCATTACTGTAGTCTAGGAGCTTAACCCCCTCAGTTGCTCTAAAGGGTTGTACAATCTGCTCAATCTTTGCTTTGTCACGTCCCTCGCTAAAGTTGGGGACACACTCTACGATCTTTGTCTGGATAGCCATTGTATTATCTATTTATAGTGTTGTGTTTTGATATCTTGGTAAGCCTTTTCGATAGGTCTCCTCAAACATTCCGCTAAGTTACTGATTATTTGAAGTACTGTCAAGCTTTTCAAGAGGAAAATAGTACTAAAGTGTGCGTTAACTCTTGTAGTAAGTGCGCTTGATACGCGGTGAGAGCTTAGAGATGACTTCGTATGGTATAGTGCCTATACGCTCTGCAAGGTCACTCACCTGTAAGCCTGGCACGCCGAAGATGATCACTTCGTCACCCTCTGCTACCTTACCCTGCAGTGGCGAGAGGTCGACCATGCAGGTATCCATACAGACGTTGCCCACGATCGGACAGAGCGTGTCGTGAATCATAACGCTCCCTACGCCACAGCTAAAGCGTCTGTCATAGCCATCAGCATAACCAATAGGTATGATGCCGATTTGCCCGCCAGGGGCAACCTGCCCACGTCGTCCGTAGCCGATAGTCTCCCCGTCAGGGATCGTCTTGATCTGTAGGAGCGTGGTGCGTAGCTTAGCGACAGGCTCGAGGGTGAGACTACCCGTAGCACTAATACCATATAGCCCTACTCCTAGACGCGCCATATCGTAGTGATGATGGTTGTATCGCTCGATGCCCGCTGTGTTTTGGACGTGACGCAGAGGACGATAAGAGAGCTGACTCGTAAGGTAGTCGGCACCCTCATCATAGAGGGCAAACTGCTGCTCCGTGAAGTCGCTCATCGTCGGCTCATCGGCAGCTGCTAGGTGTGTAAAGATGCTCTGCACCCGTATCAGTGGCTCCACCTCGTGTAGCGTCTGAGCCAGATGCTCTAGGGTCTCTCTATCTGGCGTGAAACCAGTACGGTGCATGCCTGTGTCTAGCTCGATATGAACAGGATAGTGGCTCAATCCCTGACGCTCCACATGGCGAGCAAACTCACGAAGTATGCGCTCGTTGTAGATCTCAGGCTCTAGGCGACTCTGTGTCATCACCTCAAAGGCCTCGACCTCGGGGTTCATCACGATAATCGGTAGGAGGATCCCTTTGCTGCGTAGCTCCTTGCCTTCGTCAGCTAGTGCCACCGCTAGAGCTGCTAGATCTTGCTGCTCCAGTGCCTTAGCCAGCTCATAAGCTCCTATACCGTAGCCCTGCGCCTTAGCCATAACGATGATCCGTGTCTCAGATGGTAGCAGCGCCTTGTAACTCTTCAGATTGCTCACCAAAGCCTCGAGATCTATCTCTAGCGTGGTCTCGTGCACCTGCTTAGCTAGGTGCTGTACGATACGCTCGAACTGGAACTGTCTAGCCCCCTTGACCAGGATCTCCGCCTGGCTGATGGTGCCGAGCAGGTCATCGGCAAGGAGTTGGTCGGTCGTCTCATAGAAGGCGGTTTTCCCTTCCCCACTCCTCTGGAAGTAGTCCTGATAGTTGCACAGCTCCCGTCCTACACCGATGAAGAGCGTGTGGGGATACTGTGCGATCATCTCCCCTACCTGCTTGTAAAGGTCTCGTGGTAGCTGAGCACTCTGTAAGATATCGGAGAGGATGATCACCGCCTGCTGATGCGAAGTGGCAGTGCGCTGCTTCTGAAAGTCTAGCGCGATACGTAGCGAATTGATGTCGTTATTGTAAGCATCGTTGATCAGGCGATTACCTGCCTGCCCCTCTTTGACCTCTAGTCTCATCTCGATCGCCTCCAGCGTTGCAAAGCGCGCTAGCACCGCCTGGCGCTGAGCCGTAGTAAGTGGCAGAAGACCAATGAGACAGAGACAGTGCGTAGCGTTTTGTATGGAGGCTTGATCCGCAAAGGGAATGGTCACCGTGCTACTCTCGTCCGCATGCTGAGCTGTAATGGTTGTAGTGCAGTCCCCTGAGTGGCTGTAGGAGACGTGATAGTAAGCTTTGCCTGGGGTAAGGCTCCAGCCGATAGCTTTGTCCGAGAGTCCTAGGTTGTCAATTCCTCGCTGTATCTCATCACTGTCGGCATCATAGACAAAGTGGTCAGCATCGACAAAGAGCTGGAGCTTCTCCTCGATTTTCTGATTGAGTGAGACGAAGTTCTCTTGATGCGCAGCCCCAATGTTGGTCAATATACCGAGTGTCGGCCGTATGATACGCTGGAGGCGTAGCATCTCCATAGGCATCGAGATCCCCGCCTCAAAGATAGCGAGCGTATACTCCTCCTCCATATTAAGTATAGAAAGCGGGACGCCTAGCTGCGAGTTGTAGCTCTTTGGCGAGCGTACGATGCGATAGCAACCTGAGAGAAGGTGGTAGAGATATTCCTTGACAACCGTCTTGCCATTGCTTCCCGTGATGCCGATGACTGGGTAGTTGTAGCGCATACGCCAGTGACTAGCGATCTGCTGGAGTGCACGGAGCGTCTCCTGCACCTGTACGATATTAGCATCTGGATAGCGCTCCACATAGGGCTCGATCGGCTCGCAGATGAAGAAGGCACGCACCCCATGTTCATAGAGCTGAGGAATGTATTTATGTCCATCGCCCGAAGCGGTACGCATAGCGAAGAAGAGGCTGTCACTCGGAGAGGTGAGCTTACGACTATCGGTTAGGATATGTCGTATCGGACGCTCATCGACTAGATGCGTCTGGATAGGACGAAGGTACTCAAGGATGTTTTGCAGTGTAGACATTATAGTGTTGTAATAGGGGTCATAACGATTCGATGATGGAGGGTATGCAGAGCTTCTCTCCGTATTGCTCCTGATAGTGTGCTATGCGCTCAGCTATCTGAGTCTGTAGTCGCTCTGCTCCGTGTGGCGTCTTAGGGCGATGCTGTGAGAGCTTGCGCAGACGCTGAGCCGCCTGACGCATCTCCCCCTCACGTGCCTCTTGGCTTGCCCAGTATGCGACGAAGTGATCTGCGATGTAGGCGACAGCTTCATCAGAGGGATGAGTCAAGTCACTAGCGTAAAAGCGGTAGTCCCGCAGTTCGTCATGTAGGATCTCATAAGCGGGGAAGTAGTGGCAGGCTGGTAGCTCACGACAGAGCGTGTCGCAGAGGATACGAAGCTTGCTCTTTGATAAATTGCTCTCCGCCAAGCCGTCCTGTAGGTAGCGTACGGGACTAACCGTGAGTACTACCTGCAGTGGATGCTTTGCAAGGAGCTGAGAGAGTGTCGCAAGCATACGCTCTTGCAAGAGGTCGAGGGTCAGGTCCCGTCTGTCGAAGAGACGTGCGGGGAGTTGCTGGCAATTTGCCACGGCACGGCCATCCTCTGCCAAGTAATAAGCCTGTGTCGTGCCTAGGGTGATCCAGAGCCAGTCCGCCTCCGTTAGTCGGCTGTGAGCTGTATGCCATAGCAGATCGGTCGCCTCATGCACCTCCTCGAGACTCTCACCATAGATCGTACTATGGTGGCGCAGACTATAGTAGAGTCCGTCGCGCTCTATAATATAAGGAGTGTAGTCGGGTCGGTGCTGCTCATCGAGGAGCAGATCCTCTAGCGTATCACAGATGCTGATCGGATTGTAGAGCGTACCATAAGGATTGACTAGTACGTCATACCCTAGATGTCTCATACGCTCGCCTATATGCTCACTAAAGCAGGAGCCAAGCGTCAAGATACGATCCCCATAGCGCCCCGCCATAGCTGTCGGTAGAGGGGCTATCTGAATCGGTGTGAACCACTGTATGGATCGGGAGGTGAGCATCTAGTGAAGTGTCAAGGCGCAGAGCCACCACAAAGGTACAAAAAAGCGAGTAGCACTCGTCTGAGCACTACCCGCAATTCAAGGGGAGTAAAGCATAAATTGCTAGCTTCTCTCGATCTCCACGTAGGAAATCGAAAATCCTCACGTGGAGATTTTTTATTCTCCACGTGGAGGCAAAACATTTCCTCCGAAGTTTCATTTGATTCCTCCGAAGTTTTATTTCTCGTCCACGTGGAGAATTTTTATTCCTCACGTGGAGATTTTCGATTTCCTACCTAGGGATTTAGAAATTCCTACGTGGGGATTGATTTCTTGGAGCAAGCGGAGGAGCGATAAGTTTGACAGATCGCAAACTTTATCGCTCCTCCGCGCTTTATCATGTCCTTCCTCTAGAAGCGGCCCACGATTCCTATCGAGTAGTCTCGCGTGCTCACCTCAGCCTGTGCTGACGGCATGGTACTGAGCAGACTAATCTGTCCGAAGAGTCCGAAGAAGCCGTACCCTATCTCGCCGCGCAGATCGACTCCGAAGGGACGCACGTTGAGATCATTATCCACGAGCGTATTGACACGCTCATCGAGCGAGCGGGTACGAGAGTTTTGCAGGCAGACGATCTTAGGAACGACCGCAAGCGAGCTCCACGCATTCGTCTCACCCCACGAGAGCGACAGACCTACGGGCATCTCAATAGTAAGGATATCTAGCTGCGTCCGTGAATAACCCACATCTGTCGACTCCTGCTTTAGGACAGTCAGCCCCTCATCGTCACGCTGCATAGCGTACTTCTTATCAAAGGCAAAGCTACGCCCCACAAGCGAGGTCCCTACGTTGAAAGCCCACGGACTACGACCGATCTGAAGGATGCCATAGATACCAAACTCCCCACGAGTAGAGCACCAGAAGCGCTGCTTGCCAACCCACTCAGGAGCCGTAAAAAGGTTCCAACCGAAGGAGGCTACAAAGTGATAAGAGACATCTCCCATGAGTGTCTTGTAGATGACGGGCCGTCCGTCTTGCTTATGGACCGTACTGACTCGGGAGCGGTTCCAAGCAGATTGACGACCACCTCTCGTCCATACCCTATCTATATAGAGTGGTACGTTTTGCTCCTGTCCCTTCGGAAGTCGGCTCGCCACCTCTATCTGAGTATCTTTCTCACCTCGCATCACATAGACCGTGCGGTCAGCTAGCTGGATCGTATCACACGATGTCCCTGTCTGCCCTGCAGCTCCTAGCGTAGAGAGCAGTAGGGTGACTAGCGCAAATAAGGGTAATGTATAAACTCTTGAGTACATAGTTACGATACGATTAAAAGGTGATACTTAGTCCAGCTGTGAGGAGACCCTTGTTGTTGTACCCGCTCATAGCGTCTTTGACGAGGAGTAGCGACTGAGGCGTATAGTGCACGTATAGTCCGATAGGCCTAAAGTCGATAAAAGCACCATAAGTCATCGACAAGGGCGGCGTAGCCTCTGTCATCGTACGCTCCTTGTGGCGATTGCCATACTGCTTGTGCATTACATACTCCTTGTACTTGATCTGTGGGATCACCTCGATGCCGATGCGCATACGACTGTTCATCATAGGACGCATCCCCAGCGTGATCGGGAGCGATATATAGCGTGTCACCAGCTTGCTCTGACGTAGCCCTATCTCCTCATCGTAGTGGTCTTGATTCAGTGCGTTGAGTTCCTTATCTGATGTGAAGTAGTAGCCATCACGTAGGCTGTAGGAGCGCCCCTCCAGAGCAAAGTCAAAGCCAACGAAGTAGCGCCCCTTGATATAGTACCTATACCCTATCGGAGCCACCATATAGTGGTTGAAGCAGGGGGTAGCAGCATGCGCGAAGGCATCTCCCAGCATCATCGTCGAGCCGAAGTAGAGCTTCGGGAAGAGACGTATCGTACCCCAGCGAAAGCTGTTGTCATCGTAGAGTCCGAGTGCACCTCCTACGCCCGAAAGGCCCTGACGTAACTCACGATCTAGCGAGAAAGCGTTCGTCTCCATACGGCGCACACGGTGCCGCTCGTTGTAGTCGACGAGTGTCACATCGGTCTGATCTTTACTAGACTCTATAATGACTTTGTAGTCATCTCGCTCGATGATTGTGTCTGGAGCGAGGGTCGCTAAGGGAGTTGCCTCTAGCCTGTTCGTGGCACAGAGAAGAAGCAAACCTGCCAGCAAACCTCCTCGTAGCGAAGCACGTAAGTAATACTGCATAGGTAGTTGTGATATGAGTTGGTTAAAACGATGTTTGTTACTCCGACAAAGTTAGAAAAATATTACTATTCAATAAAGAGGTCCTCCCTTGGAACTAGGAAGTTCCAAAAGGGAAATTAGCAAAACAACCTTCTAATTCTAACCACTGGGCACTGCGGTGTGCAGAGACAAAAAAAAGGGCAAAGACCGCTAGGTCTCTACCCCTTTCTTATTTGTCGTAGGGCTATGCCTCTACAAATATATCGCACCCTATAGCCTAACTACTTGACAAGCCTAAAGCCCATCATAGGCATCGGAAGTGCGACGCCATCTTTCAGTTCGTAAAGGAGCAGAATGTTGGTATCCCAGTTGACCTTCATTATGAAGTTCTTGGTGTCATTTTCTATCGTTATAGAGGCAACGTAAGCCTTTCGCGTAGCATCATAGTTGTAAGACACAGGGACGGTGTACTTCAAGCCTTCAGCAGCCATCGTCAACTCGCCCTTCGTCTGACTGGTGAAGTAAAGCTCTCCAGAGATGTCACGATCTTCGTCATCGATGTCAAGCCCTGGGATGTTAAGATCGGTCTTCCAGCGGGTATTGACAAGGGCCTCCTTGGGGTCTTTTTCCGTAGGCTCTTTATCCTTCTTGCAGGAGCTGAGCATCAGAGTGGCACTGGCTAGCAGCATGGCTAGGCAGATGCGGACTAGCTGTTCTTTCCTCATAGCTTGAAGAAGTTTATGGTTATGATATCAGCCTTAGATCCTGCTACTTGACAAGCGTAAAGAACATAATAGGCTTCGGGATGACGACTCCAGCTTCCAGCTCGTAGGCTATCAAGATGTTAGTGTCCCAATTGACCTTCAAGATAAAGTGGTTGATATCATCTCCTATCTTTACCGTGGCGGGATAAGCCTTTTGCGTAGCATCGTAGCTGTAAGTCACCGAGAGTGTGAGCTTCGTCCCTTTGATAGCTGCTGTCAGCTCGCCTTCCGTCTGAGAAGTGAAGCGAAGCTCGCCAGATACTTCACCGATCTCTTTGTCAATGTCAAGCCCTGGGAGGTCTGTAGCCATCTTCCAGCGGGTATTGACGAGTGCCTCCTTGGGGTCTTTGTCTTTGGGATCCTTATCCTTCTTGCAGGAGCTGAGCAGCAGGGTGGTACTGGCTAGCAGCATGGCTAGGCAGATGCGGATCAATTGTTCTTTTCTCATTATGATTGGATTGTTTATTGGTTTAACGCCCGCTAAGGTAGTGCTTTTCCTAAATATAGGGTTCTCTTAGAGCTGCGATTGCTCGAGCTGACGTATCTTCTGGGCGAGTGCTCGCAATGCTTTGCGGGCTGCGGGGAGCTCACGCTCGAGCTGTAGGATCATCTCGGTCAGATCGGCATCGCTACCGCTATGCTGGTGATAGGCTGTGCGGAGGCGAGCCAGTGTCTGCTCCTGCTCAGTAAGCTGCTTCTGCTGCGTCAGATACTGATCGTAGAGGGTAGCAGCCTCGGCGGAGTGAAACTGCTCTCGACGGCTGTAGATCACATCTGGCGCCACGACGAAAGCTCCCTGAGAGACACTGCCGTGAGCAGGCTGTGCGATAGTTTGCTGGCTCAGCAAGACCCCATAGTCTACATCCGGACGCTGCGTGATGTGGTAAGGACGCAGCATAGCGTACTGGCGCAGGATGGCGGGATCGTTGGAGGGAACCTCCGTTACCTCGCCATCATTGTAGACAAAGCGGTAAACGGTGACCATGCCACGGGGGGCATAGCGGTCGGAGACAAGGTAGCCGAGATGGCGCTCAGCGTTGAAAGCGAGAAGTAGGTCATCGCCCGTACTGTTGTACGGGAGTCCCAGTGGGACCGGCTGCAAGTAGCCTCCCGAAGCGGTCTGGCGGGTCATATAGAGGTCTCGCCCACCCAGTCCATGCTTGCTAATAGCTGAGAAGTAGAGCGTGATACCGTCTGGGGCTAGTGTAGGATAAGAGGGAGCCTCTAGACTGTCTTGGATGGCGGCAATAATCGTTGCATCCGCTTGAAGGGTTGTGGGGATCGGCTGATTGGCAAGGAGACCGCCATAGACGAGACGCACAAGGGCATCGGGTCGCTCTCGGAGCGGTCTGATGTAGCGATCGCCTCGCTCGGTGAGGAAGCCGAGACCTAGGCTGTCACAGGAGAAGACTTTGACGCCCTGTCCATTGAGATAGCTAGCCAATTGCTCTCGTGCGACGGTGATGGTGTCGGCCACTTCTAGCCAGAGGACATGCCCCATAAGGCGTCGCAACGCATACAGTCGCTCAGCGTAGAGGTCGGTGGCGTGCTGAGCCTTGCGCGCTTTGCTCTGCTTCTCTAGCGAAGCGGACAGTGCATCTAGTCGCAACTCCCGGAGGTAGCACTCCCAGAGAGCGGGCAGGTACTTACCATTTTGATGAGCGAGATACTCATAGGCTGAGACGGCTAGATCACTGCGTCCTAGCGTTGTAGCTTGCTCCACGAGCTGCGTAGCGGTAGCTACAGAGGGCTTCGCATGAAAGGTTTGCGTGAGCGAGTCTAGCTCCTGACCTTGGACCATAAAGGCTGGCAAAGTGAGGAAGCAAACCAAGATGACGAGTAGACGCTTCATGGGGGATTAGAGATTAGAAGTTAGATATTAGAAGTTAGAGGCTAGAGATTAGAGCAAGCGTCTCGGAGTAGTCAGACGAGATCCGACAGCTCCGAGACGCTAATGATTAATGCTGCGCGATGCGCTGCAAGATGCCAGCGTAAGCCTCTTCGTAGTGTGGTGCTGAGAGGCCTAAGCGACGACTCTCACGGACTACGTAGCCGACAAGGCTCTCGACTTCGCTCTGATGATGGTTACGTAGGTCACTATTCATCGAGGTGGTCGTGGCGGGTGGCATACGCTCTATACGACGGAGTGCTGAGGCAACTGGATCGGCATCGCTGATACCCCACCCCTTAGCACGATAGAGCTGGCAGAGCTCTTCGGTGAGTCCGATGACAAAGGCACGATGCGCACCGAGCAAGCCCTCGACGTTGCAATCGTAGTAGCCTGTCGCAGCTGCTGAGTTGGAGAGCATAAGGTACTTTTTGCGCACTTCCTCCATAGGATCGTCGGGGATGACGAGGTCGATGCCCGCAGCTTGAGAGATCTGGAGGAGTCGCTCTTCGCTAGCCGTTCGCTCACCGCCGATGGGGCGTGCGAGGGAACCTATATAGAGTCGCTCGTTGTCGGAGTGGCTCTCCACTACACCTGGCTCTGTGCGCCGTGCGGTGATATAAGCGACACCCGCCCAGCGCTCGACCTCTGCGGGGAGCATCGTGCGGAGCTGCTCGTGGATGTCTAGTCCATTGAGCAGCGGCAAGACGGCACTCTCTTTGGTCAGATAAGGCTGAAGCGGACGTATACTGTCGGCTAGATCATAGCTCTTGGTCACGACAACTAGATAGTCTATCGGGGCTAGCTCTTGCGGATCGCAAGTGACGCAGCTAGGACGCACGACGGTCTCTGCCAAACGCGGCGAAGAGATGCGCAGCCCCTCACTGTGTACACGATCATAGTGCGCTCCTGGACGCATGAGGTAGGAGACGCGCAGCTGGTCGGGATGCTCCATAGCGTAGCGTGTCCACAGTCCGCCGAAGTATCCGCCGACGCCTCCTAAGCCTAGGATAACAATATGAGGAGGTCTCATGACTAATTAATGCGTACGGGGAAAGGTCTCCAGCGTCTCCTTGAGGATCTCAGCCACAGAGGGGTGCGGGAAGATGATTTCACTCAACTCGTGCGCCGTCATGCCACGCTCGATGGCTAGCCCGGCGGTGACGATCAGTTCGCTACAAGGATTGCCTAGCATGTGCACTCCGAGGATCTTGCCTTCGGGGTTTACGAGTACCTTGCAGTATCCTGAAGCCATCTCGTTTTCGGCAACAAAGCGTCCTGAGTAGCTCATCGGGAGCATCAGTTTGGTATAGACTTTGTCTCCACTCTTTAGGGCGTCCTCCGTAAAGCCTACGCCAGCTATCTCGGGATGCGTGTAGACGACCCCTGGGATGGCACGGTAGCTCATCGGATTGATGATCTTACGGCCGAGGATATGGTCGACCGCTACCTCTGCCTCACGCACAGCCGTATGGGCTAGGAGCGAGTGTCCATTGACATCGCCCGCAGCATAGAGATTGGGGAGCGAGGTACGGAGGTATTCGTCGGTCTTAACGCCTCGACGCTCTAGCTCGAGTCCTTGGCTGAGCAGTGCCTCGAAGGAGCTGGTCACAGGACGACGCCCCACGGAGAGCATCACTTGCTCGCCCTCTACCTTAAAGGTCTCGCCCTCGTACTCGACCTCTACGCCATCGGCATAAAGGTGCGTCACCTTGTGCTGGAGGTAGAACTTGATACCACGCTTCGTGTACTCCTCACGCAGGAGTGCAGCCAGCTCGCTGTCCATCCCGTTGATGATCTCGGGGAGCATCTCGACCACAGAGACGGTAACGCCCATCTCGTTGTAGTAAGCTGCAAACTCCATACCGATGACGCCTCCACCGATGATGACGATCGAGGCGGGAAGCTCCTTGCTGTCTAATGCCTCTCGGTGGGTAATGTAGTGCCCCTCCTCGACACCTGGGATAGGCGGGATAACTGTCTCTGAGCCCGTGCAGAGGAGTAGATGCTTAGCCGTATAGGTCTCACCAGCTGCTGTGACTGTATAGGTGTCGTCACTATTGTGCGCTGTGACGGTCGCATGCTCTGTGACCACGGTCACGCCAGCATCCTTCATACGTGCGCGAATGCCAGCAACGAGCTTGCGCACGACTTTATTCTTTCTAGAGATAACCTTGGCGGGGTCTATCTGCTCTGGAGTACAAGCGACGCCATACTTAGCGGCGGTCTGCACCGTCTGCCAAACTTTAGCCGAGTACAGGAGCGTCTTCGTAGGGATGCACCCTTCGTTGAGGCAGACGCCTCCGAGCGCACGCTCCTCGATGAGCAGCGTCTGCAGTCCTCCACGAGCAGCACGCTCAGCAGCTGTGTAGCCCGCAGGTCCTCCGCCGATGATGATAAGATCGTATGTCATGATTGAGATTGTCTAATTAAGGGAGTGGATAAATCGCAGTTACTTGCTCTTGCCCTGATTAGCAACAGCTGCCTGAAGCTTAGCTATCTGCTCGGGATCACCGAGGAAGTAGTCACGCTGCAGCTGCATCTTGTCGTCAAACTCGAAGACGTACGGGATGCCCGTCGGCAGATTGAGCGCAGGGATTTCTTCGTCTGAGATGCCCTTGAGGTGCTTGACGATACCTCTCAAGCTATTGCCGTGAGCCGTGACGATGATCTCGCCATACTTCTCCAGATCTGGACGAATGTTGCTCTCCCAATAAGGAAGGATGCGCTCGACTGTCTCCTTGAGCGACTCCGTGAGTGGGAGCTCGTTAGGATTGACCGCAGCATAGCGTGGGTCGTACTGAGGGGCACGCTCATCGGTCGGGTCTAGCGGTGCGGGCGGCACGTCGTAGCTACGTCGCCAGATGTGCACTTGCTCCTCGCCATACTTAGCAGCTGTCTCAGACTTGTCCAGTCCTTGTAGCATGCCGTAGTGCTTCTCGTTGAGACGCCAGGATTTCTCCACGGGGATCCAGTCGAGGTCCATCTCATCGAGGATAATATTCAGCGTCTTAATGGCGCGCTTGAGATATGAAGTGTAAGCCTTGCCAAAGCGAAAGCCCGCCTTGTGTAGCCGTCGGCCAGCCTCGTGTGCCTCCTCGACACCTTGCTCAGTGAGGTCAACGTCTGTCCAGCCGGTGAATTGGTTACTCTTATTCCACGCACTCTGTCCGTGGCGTACTAATACAAGTCTTTTCATAAGGGTAAGATAAAGGAGTTTCTAAATGATTAGTGGTTTGTTGAGTCAGAAAGCCTCTGACTAAGCTGCTGAGCGGTCACCTCCTTGATAGCCTCCAGAGATCCGCCAAAGATAGGTAGCGCTTGTCTCAGCATCGTCTCATACTCTGCCGAGAGGTTGCGACCCCAAAGCATATCTATACGAACTAAGTCCATAAGCGTGACGAGCGAGTAGCGTACCATCGAGTCGCTGATCAGGGCTATCTGATGACGTGGATTCTGCTGGCTGACCCAGTAGAGGAGTTGCGCCGTATCACGATAGAGCGCACGAACGATCTCGTCGCCCTGCTCTAGCATATCGGCACGGTAGTATGCATCTGCTAGAGCTACGTCAGTCATATCGTAGGGCACCGCCTTAGGCGAGATCACATCGGCACACTTCGTCAGCACTTCCCTAGCTCGCTCAGTGTCGCCTTGACGCAGGAGCGCTTGGGCTAGCGTTGCGAAAACACGAGAGCGGTAGTAGTAAGAGATATTGCGCCGGATATTCTCGTCAAAGTAGATGTTGGGGTCGTTGGCATTGAAGTAGCGATACTGGTGCATCACCAAGTCATACAGACGCTCCACTTCGACCTCGTAGGGTGTACCCACTACGGTCGTCGGGTTAAAGCGCTGCGCCATACCCACATAAGACATATACTGTCTCTGGTTGGCAAAGATATTCTGAGGAGCCGAGCTTACCCACATGATCGGTCTCTCCCACTTCGCTGCACCCAGCATATCTAGGACAAAGAGCTGATCTCTGGTCACAGCCGACTTACCCTCTAGCGAAAGCACCATACTCCCGGGCATAGGCAAGCCCTGAAGCTGTGGGAAGTGCTTAGCGACAACCGCCGAATCAACGGGTAGCAGCACCTTGTCCGCAGGCATCTGCACCTGTCCTTGAGGCACGACCTTGGTCGCCTCCTTCATCGCTTGGTCGAAAGGCATCGGCACCGCACTCGTCGGGCGTATCAGCGCATAGGAGTTCGTAACGAAGAAAGCCGGACTCATATACTTATTAGGTATCGGCTGCGCTTCGTAGCTGTGACGCAGCATGTGCTTGCCGTACCACTCTGACTGCAGGTAGCTCAGATTGCTCACCTTGACATCAGTGCGCACACCCTCCACCTCCTGGGCATACCATAGGGGGAAGGTATCGTTGTCTCCGAAGCAAAGTAGCACCGCATTGGGATCACAGCTAATCAAGTAGTTGTAGCCGAAGTCGCTTGCTAGGACACGTCCCGAGCGGTCGTGGTCGTCCCAGTTTTCCGAAGCCATCTGTATCGGCACGATCAGCCCTAGTACCGAGACGATCGAGGCGGTCAGTACAGGCTTGAGCTTAGCACGACTCAGCAGTTCGTAAAGTCCTGCCACCCCGAAGCCGATCCATATCGCAAAGGCGTAGAAAGAACCCGCATAGGCGTAGTCTCGCTCACGTGGCTGCCCTGGCGTCTGGTTGATGTAAAGGATGATTGCCAAGCCCGTCATAAAGAAGAGCGCCAGCGTGATCCAAAAAGCTTGCATCCCCTTCTTGCGTCTCGTCACTTGATAGGCAATGCCTAGGAAGCCAAGGAGCAACGGCAGGAGGAAGTAAGCGTTGCGTCCCTTGTTGTTGCGTAATTGATCTGGCAGATCCTTAGTCTTACCCAGTGCGATCTGATCAATAAATGAATAGCCCGTGAGGACTCCTCCCTTGAGCATACCGCCATCGCCCTGCAGGTCGTTCTGACGGCCGATGAAGTTCCAGCCGAAGTAACGCCAGTACATATAGTTAACCTGATAGCGCAGGAGATACTTCAAGTTGTCCGCCATCGAGGGCTTCGACATATCTTCGGGATTGCGATCTACCCAACTGTTGTAACCATTTATATGCTCTGGCTGCGAAGAATACATACGGGGAAAGAGCATCTTGCTCCCCTCAGCATACTTCAACTCAGGCTGACTATAGATCTTGACATACTCGTCTGGTTCGTTGGGATTACCCTTCACCTTAGGCGCATAGACCGGCTTACCCTCCTCCATGGCAATAGGACGCGCCACGTAGGTAGCACTATATAGGTGCGGGATAGCGCCGTACTGCTCACGGTTGATGTAGCTCTTGATGGCAAGCGCCGTATTCGGCTCATTCTGATTCATCGGCGTACCAGCCAGCGAGCGCACGAGAATCACCCCATAAGAGCTAAAGCCGATCATGATGACCAGCATACACATCTGTGCCGTGTGTAGCATCTGGAGGGAGACCTTTCTGTTTTGAAATAGGTATATCGCCAGAGCTATCGTCACGATCACGCCTAGCCAGACGGCTCCTCCGAAGTATGGGATGCCGATCAAGCACCACGAGAGGATAAACGAGCTAATGATCAGACTACGACCACGCTCGCCTCGCTGATAAAGCGTGAGCGAACCGACCAGCACCACCATGAGGACCGCTAGATAGAGGTAGAAGCCACTGTTGTACGGCATCTTTAGCCCATTGACCACCCAGCGATCTATCGTACCACCGAAGGCGACGACACCCTGCATGATGCCAAACATAATGACCGCTATCAAAACGAAGGAGACGATCAGTGTCGTGGCGATCCCCTTGAAGGTCAGCGTATCATGCTTGCGGAAGTAGTATATGAGTGCCATCGCAGGGATGCAGAGCAGGTTGAGCATGTGCACCCCGATGCTTAGTCCCATCACGTAGGCGATCAGGACGATCCAGCGATCAGAGCGAGCATTGTCTGCACGGTCGCTCCACTTGAGCATCAGCCAGAAAACCAGTGCCGTCAAGAAGGAGCTAAAGGCATACACCTCGCTCTCAACAGCACTGTACCAGAACGTATCCGTAAAGGTATAGAGCAACGCACCCACCAGTCCAGAGCCCATGATCAGGATCGTCTGCGCTAAGGTAGGCACAGGCATTACCCCCTCAGGGACCAACTGCTTAGCACAAGGCGAAGCGCCTGGTAGTACCACACGACGCACCAAATGGGTGATACTCCAGAAGAGCAGCAGTATCGTCCCCGCACTGAGTAGTCCACTCAGCGCGTTAGTGTATAGTCCCGCCAGCTCGGGCGTAGGTGCCAGGTGTGCAGCGACATTGTACACAAGCATGTAGATCGGTGCCCCAGGTGGGTGCCCCACCTCCAGCTTGAAGGCCGATAAGATAAACTCGGGGCAGTCCCACAGACTCGCTGAGGGGCCGATGGTCATCAGGTAGACCACCGCTGCGATGACAAAGGTCACCCAGCCCACCACGTTGTTCAGCAGATTGTACAGTCGCCAGTTCTGTTGCATATCTATAGTTAAAGTATCGTATACGGAGACAAAGGTACGAAAATAGGAGTTAGAGAGTTGTCCTCCCCTGAAATGGTATGCACTCATCCTCAAAGTACAGCCAATTACACTCTCGCCCCTTATCACGAGCGAGTCGTAGCTGGCTATGATACTTCTTAGAGATCCACCCTTACATACTCCTCCCGATCGACACTCTTTGCCTGTCCATTGTTCTGGACATAGGTGCGTATATCATACAGGTCTATGCCCCCATCACGAAATCGCTCTTTGACATTGTATTCGAAGCCACTCAACTGACACTTTAGTTGATCAATCTGCTTGTTTAGTGGCTTGAGGGCAAACTGATAGCTACGAGGTGTCAGCTGCTCGCTCCGGAGTTGCCGCTTCAGGCTTTGCTTCTGCCTCTTCAGCTCCTCGATCTGAGCCTTCACCCGCTGCTCTAGATCCTTATAGTCGGCATAGATCTGGCGCACCTCATCGTCATGAAGCCGTAGCACCGCATGCTCATATTTATATCTCCATCTCCGTGCCTCCTTATCCCGATGCTCCACCTGCTCGGCCAGCTGCACGATACGATGTTGTAGGAAGCGCTCTCTCACATTGCTCGTAAAGTCCTTCTCGCCGCCATCCTCCACATGCAGGATGTCCAGTAGCTCTTGGAGCGTATAGGCTTGGTAGATCTGCTTAGCTTCGTCGTAGCGCGTGTTGATCTTCATCAGCGACTGCCAGTATTTGGAAAAGCCGGAGAGCCGTATAGGAGCCGACTCACCACTCTCATAGAGCTGCCCACAGCTGTTAGACCCCGAGAGCGGACTCCCCGCAAGCTGATAGACGAGACTCATACGACCACTATCAGAGATCACCATAGTGCCTAAGCAATGACTCCACCACTCTAGATAGATGCCGATAGTAGGTCTGTGAAAGCCTGACGTGCCCGTGTAGGCCAAGCCATTATGCGCCACAATGGGCGTGAGAAACATACGACTATCCTGCAGTATGCGCTCTCGATGTGCTAGCAGATAGAAAGCATTGTTCTTAAAGAGCTGACGAAGCTCCTCTTGCTCTTCTTTCGCTACAGGCTTCCGAGTTACCCTCCTCCGCCCTATGCCGAAGTACTCCCCCGTCCTGTCTAGCTGTAGCTCATCAGCCACCACCTCCTGCGGCTGCTCCTCCTCGGGCTTAGGATAGCACGTCAGGATCGTACCGTCCAGCAGACGGATGGCACCCTCTGGATGTCTCTCCTCCTCAGATTCGTCAGTAGCAGATGGCACCCCCGTCTCACTCTGTGGCTCAGATGAGGGCGTAGCAATAGCGTGAGAAGCTACCTTTGGCGACTCCTCACGAGATGATGGTTCATAAGATGGTTGTGCTGTCATAATTTGGTTTTTAACTAGTTGGTTTATAGGTTAAACGTCTAATTCGCATCCATTCTTCCCACCGTGACCATTATGCAAGGCTCGGTTGGGGCGGTCCGTAGACCGGCTCTTAATGCTAACTAATCGCAACTCAGCTATCAATGAATCCACACACGACCACAAGTTAATCGTGAATAGCCCTTTTCGATTTTGAATTGCAGTGCAAACATACGTATAACCTTCGAGCTATACAAACCTTTCGTGTTAAATAACGCTACTTGAACTGCTAAGAAGTCTGAATCTCTTGAGGATCTATCGGACTCAAATATCATACTCCACACAGGAAAAGACAAGCCCCTGGCGAAGAAATTTCATTCTCCACGGAGAAAATCAAAAATCTCCACGGAGCTATTTGTCATTCTCCACGTGGGCGAGAAATAATTCCTCCGAAGTTTCATTTGATTCCTCCGAAGTTTCATTTCGTCCCTACGTGGAAAATGTTTTTTCTCCACGTGGAGATTTCGAAATTCCTCCGTGGAAAATTTCTGCCAGCAGAGAGTACGATAGTGAAAATCACGAACCAACAAAGGTGACACAGGATATGAAGACAACTTCATAACTCTAGTCCAAACGCAGATTATCTACGCCTTGCTCCACATTGCTCGCCAACACCTTGTATATCCCGAGATGAAGACCAGCACGTAGCTGTCATTGCTATTTAATTCCATAAATCACTCTGTTTGATTTGAATAACACCTTGCAGACAGCAAATCTATAGGCTAAAATCGACTCTTCTAAGTCTCAGTGAATGATAAGGGAAGGTGGTGACGAAAAAGAAAATTCGGGAGTCTGATTTTTGCATTTTCTAGAGGAAAACGCATGCGGAGATTAGAAATAAATGTTTACCTTTGCAAGCGAACTAAGGTAATTCAACCAGCGAAAGTGTGTTATCACAGACCGTAATGAGGCATATTAAATTTGCATTTACAATTGTCGCTTGTCTCTTGACAGCGTGTGCTCCTGTTTCAACCAATTTAGATCATCAGAAAAAGTTTGACTCGGAGATTACACGAGTAGATAGTATTGCGATAATACTAGCTGAGATTAGAGCACTAGATCAAGGTATTAGAGACAACTCCAGTCTTTTCTTAGCAAACAGTCGGGCTTTTAATCTTCATACTGATAGTCTCTGCTTCTCCAAAGCAATTTGGGTCATCGAGCATTATGGGTATATCAAGAACTTAGGGAAGTACAACGACTCTTTCGGATACCTATTAGAAGCCCTGCCCGCAGTGTTACTACATAATCCTCAAAGGCTGATAGAGCCACATACTTATGACCTCTTGAAGCGAGAGGTGGAAGCAGGTAGACTACCTGCCGAATTTGTAGCCACCTTGCTTGATAAGTATTATGTGATGAAAGAGAAACGCACATTATACTTTTCGGGGTTTCGACAGTGGCTACAACAGCCCTATCCTCAAAAGAGAGATCAGGCACTGTCTGACAGTCTCAGACAAGATTTAGGACTACCAGTGCTTCCAGACAGCCTATTTGTGTATTAGTGCTGTATATCCGTCTATACATGATCCCAATCTAACTACAGAAGCGCAGAGGATCCATCACGTACAGAAGTGATTGATTGACTAGAATAAGTCAGTGTAAACCAATAGTGTCCTAAACGTTTTTGGCGGGGGATGGGTGTAAGATAGCTGTCAAGCGAGTCAATCGCCCCTTGACATTTGCGATAAAAACGGGGGTATCCCCCCTATGCTATTTCGGGCTCGTCTGGAGGCGGTGAAAACGGCTCATTTATCCACTGAAAGAGGTCGATTTTGGTGAACGTGTTGAGTCTCAAAGATGCTGTTAAATTGGAGAGACACCAGGGGTGTTTTGCTATTCGCTTGAGATATTGAAGTAAGAGAATCGTAATCAGAGCCGTCCAAATCTGAATCTCGACAGCGTTTTGAGAGGTCCCCAGAAAGCTCTTGATGTGCAGGTTTTGCTTGAGGTTTCTAAAGAAGATCTCAATCTTCCAACGTGAACGATATAGTGCTGCAATAGTACTGGCTGCATGCTTAAAGTCATTGGTATACAAATCAATCGTGTAACCTCCTTGAACATTGTAGATGCCTATCCTACGAATCTTCTTAGGGTACTTACTCGCTGTCTCTACGCCTGTCAGTCTCACCTCTTCATCTTTCAGTATCTCTTGAGATGTCGTATCAGGCAAATCTCTCTCCCTTATTGACTCAAATTGGATGTTGTCTCTTCCTCTGACGATGAAAACAACCCCTGTGCTGTCCCAATGATTCAGAAGCTCAGTATCGCTGTAGATTCGATCAGCTACAACGATGGCGCCTCGGGCAAAGTGAAGCTTTTTGGCAATCGTATTGTCGGCGCCCTTGCCATTGGTTATACAGACGAATTCAGGCAGAAGTGTCTCAAAATCAAGCTCTGTATGCATCTTGACGGCACCTTTGGTGTGCGTGTATAGAGCCCAGTCGTACATCTCTAGGCAGAGAGACATTAGGGTGGAGTCCTATAGACAGACTTTCGCCTTCAGCCGTTTCTTCATCTGCTTGAGACCTCCGTGCTGTCCCAAATGTTGGAAGAGGGCATAAAAGACATCTTCGAAGAAGCTTGAAGTGCGGTGAGCGTTCTGATAGCCGATGTTGGATTTGGAGGGGGCTCGTGAGAGACCTAGATGATTGAGATTGCCCGTGGCAGATTGTAGCCCCTCTGAGATTTGACGTAGCGATACGCTACCCGAGAACTGGCTGAAGATCATAGTCACCAAATGGCTCCACGAGTTAAAGCCCTTTGCATGCTTGTCTGTGGCATGCTTCTTGACCAACCGTTGGATGATTTCTCGAGGTATGAGGCGGATTACTTGTGCGAATAGTGTTATATTTGCCATTGAAAAGGGTTGTTTGTGACAACTCTTACTAGCTGTGCTTTTATTCCAATTACAAACCTACCCTTTTCTCTTTATCCTGCAAAACGTTTAGGACACTATTGGTGCTACCGAGGGTTTCTCAGCAATAACACATAAAATCATTTGTTATTCAACTATTTATTTGTAACTTTGCGCTTGTCATTACTCGCACTTTATGGGGAGTATTTTCAGGCTTTTGTATAATCAGTTATATGCTGCCTCTATTAGTAAGTTTTACTGCAGATTGTCTTACAATTTTAAGTTTTACAAGAAAGGAGATACAGCTTATGGATTATATTGTATTGGCTCTTGGGGTTGTGGCAGATAAAGACCTTTATACATAAAGATGATTATTCCCAAAACATATAGTGGCTAACCCCACTGCCGCCACATACGGAGACTCGCAAAAGCGAGTCTCTTTTTTACATCTTGCGTCCGCGACGCTGTTGCTTCTTTTCGTCCTGCTTCTGCTGTTGGGGTGCAGTGGGTTGTGTCTGCCCAGACTTGAGAGGCTCCTTGATATACTTAGTAGCCTCATTGGTCTTGCCGTGATTATTCACGGCTACTTGCGTCTTGTGTTCTTCCGCCACGGCTTCGACCTTTCCCGTCCCTTGCTTCTTGTCAGGGTTCCATTTGTAGAAGCGTGGGCGGTTTTGCTCTTTGTCCATACGGACATAGGCATTGAAGGGTTGCCCCTCTTTATCGATCATGTTTTTGAGGTAAAGTGTGCGACCATTGTCTAAGGCTTCTCGTTGCTTCTCTGACAGCTCTAGGCCACAAAGCTTGCGGGGTGCTTTGCTTTGTTGACGATCTTGTCGCTGTTCCTGACGCTCTTTGAGACTCTTGTTCTCTCCGAAGATGAACTCAATGCCTTTCTTCTCTGCATTGACCTGAAGTGTAGCATCGAAAGACTTGCCACTCTTAGCGGTCATACCTTCTACTTTCACCGCTTTGCCTTCCACTAGATCTTTGTATTGTTGATCAGAGAGCGTGACGCCTTTGATCTCTTGAGGAATACTTACACGGTCGGCACGTAAGGCGATAATCTCATTGGTCTGTGGGTCGATGGAGACATAGGCTGCGAAAGGCTCTCCGCTCTTGGGTGTTACCTCAATGGTTTTGCCGAGATTACCGGTTGCGAGTAGTTGCTCCTTCTCTTCGGGTGAGAACTTGTAGCCCATATAGGGATAGTCGAGCTGTGGCTCTTTACGCATAGCGTGTACGGCTAACCCGATATTGCCCTCATTATCTGTACGGAAAGCAAGGCGAGCCTCTGTGTAGATAGTTGTATCTCCAATGGGGATAGCTATGGTCACGAGATTGCTCTTCTGCCAATTGAGCATCTTCTCTAGCTCACCACTTTGCTCTAACCGATCACGAGAGAGTCCGAGACTGTCGAGCATCTTCCAGTCTACCTTGTCTGCATCAATGGCTGTGCTCTTCTTCTGCTGTGGTAGATAGTCTTCAAAGGGAACACCAACCTCTGCCAACTGCCGTCTGCTTTCAGGAGTCTCTCGGCTTTGGAGCAGAGTACGCAGGTTATCTACGCCTTGCTCCACATTGTTCGCCAACACCTTGTATAGCCCAAAGTGGGAGGGATTATTGAACTGCTTGAGAAAGTTGGTCATAAAGTTCTTCAGCAGTCCATCTTTGCTGTTGAACTTCAGAAATGCCGCCTGATTAGCTTCAAGTGGCTCAGTTGTTTTGAGTTTACCCTTGTCATCGATCCCCGAAACGATGGTGAGTTTCCCCGCTTCTTGCTGGTTCTTTACCTCGGTGCGATCCTCTAAGACCAGCACGTAGTTGTCATTGCTATTTGCTTCCATAAATCACTCTGTTTGATTTGAATAATACCTTTCAGACAGCAAATATATATAGGAACAACTCTTCGAATTTCACCCGAGGATAAAGAAGGAAATAGTAGGAAACAGATAGTAATTAGGTCCTTGCAGGCAGAGTTGAAGCATTACATAAAGTAATCTCGTCTAAGTCTCTATAGAGGAACTCAAAAATTCAAGGAGACTATTTTTGACTATCCAGTAAGTAATGGGGAATTTCTTCGGACTTATGATTTCATTCTTCCGAAGTTTTATTTGGTTCATCCGAGATTCTGTGTGATGACTTAACTGTGGAACAGGGAAAAAGCTAGCTCGTATTTGGCTGTTCAAATTATTGTTCGTACTTTTGCAAACAACAAGGGAGAAAGGAGAATTGGAATGAAAGAAAAACGATACACAACAGAGCAGAAACAGATTGCTCGATTTGCCAAAGCAATGGGACATCCGGCACGGGTGGCTATTCTTGCTTTCTTGGCAAAACAAGAGAGTTGCTTCTTCGGTGACATTCACGAAGAACTGCCCATTGCCAAAGCAACCGTTTCGCAGCATTTGAAGGAATTGAAAGATGCCGGCTTAATTCAGGGGGAAATAGAAACGCCCAAAGTCCGGTATTGTATAAACCAGGAGAACTGGGAACTTGCCCGAAAGTTGTTTGCAGCTTTTTTAGGAGACTGTAAATGTAAAGATACATCGTGCTGTGAATAGCAGTACCTTTTTTTGGAATAGTAGTTCGTAGTTCTGCGAACTACGACTGTTGTATCAACCTTAAAGTAGAATGACAATGGAAATTAAAGTATTAGGGACTGGGTGTTCAAGCTGTAAAGCCTTGCACGAAACTGCCAAACAAGCTATTTCAGAATTAGGTTGCGAAGCGACCCTTGTCAAAGAGGAAGATTTATTGAAAATCATGGAGTATAACATTTTAGGGCTTCCGGCTTTGGTGATTGACGAGAAAGTCGTATCAGCCGGGAAAAAGTTATCCCTTGCAGAAGTAAAAGAATTGATAACCAAATAACAATGAGCTATGAGAGAATTATTTTATCTACTGATTACAACGCTGGTCTTAGTTTCCTGTAGTAACGGTTCAAGGGAAAAGACCGGAGAAAATCAAGCGGAAGAAACACAGTCTAACCGCATAGAGGTTCTTTATTTTCATGGAGCGCAGCGGTGTATCACTTGCCGGGCGATAGAAGCAAATACAGAAGCCCTTTTGGATAGCCTTTATTCAAAAGAAAAAGCAGACGGCAGAATTATCTATAAAGTGATAGATATTTCAAAGAAAGAGAATGAAGCGATTGCAGACAAGTACGAAGTGACATGGTCGTCTTTGTTTGTAAACAGCTGGATAGACGGAAAAGAGAATGTAAACAATATGACCGAGTTTGGTTTTTCCAATGCGAAAAATGCACCGGACAAGTTTAAAGAGGGAATTAAAAGCAAGATTGACGAATTGTTAAAGCAGTTGTAAGATGGACTTTCTTCAATCGCTATTGGACAACAGTTCTATTCCTGCTATTACAGCTTTTATACTGGGAATTTTAACGGCGGTCAGCCCGTGTCCGTTAGCGACCAACATAACGGCAATGGGATTTATTAGTAAGGACATAGAAAACCATCACCGGATATTTATAAACGGTCTGCTTTATACTTTTGGCAGAATAGTAAGCTATACGGTTCTTGGCTTTATCCTTATCCCTATCCTCCGTGAGGGTGCAAGTATGTTTATGGTTCAAAAAGCCGTAAGCAAGTACGGAGAAATGCTGATTGCTCCAGCGTTAATCATCATCGGAATATTTATGCTCGATGTAATAAAACTCAATCTGCCGAAAATCAATATCGGCGGTGAAAGCTTGAAAAAGAGGTCTAAAGGCGGTTGGGGGGCTATGCTATTGGGTATTTTATTCGCCCTTGCTTTTTGTCCTACCAGTGGAGTATTTTATTTCGGTATGCTTATACCTATGTCAGCAGCGGAAACGAGCGGGTATCTCTTACCTGTTATTTACGCTATTGCTACGGGATTACCCGTAATCCTTGTTGCATGGATTTTAGCGTACAGTGTTGCCGGACTGGGTAAGTTTTATAGCCGTACCCAAATATTCGAGAAATGGTTTCGTAAAATAGTTGCCATCCTCTTTATTGCGGTAGGAATTTATTATGCAGTAGTCTTTTATCTATAAACATGGAGTATCACCTTAAACAAAAAACAGTATGAAGAAGATAGAAATTTTCGACCCGGCAATGTGTTGCCCTACGGGTCTTTGTGGAACAAACATTGACCCTGAATTAATGCGTATTGCGGTTGTTATTGAAACATTGAAGAAACGGGGTATCATCGTTACCCGTCACAATTTACGTGACGAACCGCAAGTATATGTAAGTAATAAGACGGTAAACGAGCATCTGCAAAAACATGGAGCGGATGCACTGCCTATTACTTTAGTGGACGGTGAAATCGCCGTTTCAAAAACCTATCCTACCACCAAACAAATGAGTGAATGGACGGGTATCAATTTGGATTTTATGCCAGTAAAATGAGTACTCATCAGCTAATTGTATGGAAATGAGGACATTTAACTTGTCAGATATAGATTTGACGAAATACCTTTTCTTCACCGGAAAGTGCGGTGTTGGAAAAACTTCGATTGCTTGTGCTACTGCGGTAGGCTTGGCAGATAATGGAAAGAAAATACTTCTTATCAGTACAGACCCCGCTTCAAACCTGCAAGATGTGTTTAATCAAACACTGAACGGACACGGCACGGATATTCAAGAAGTACCCGGCTTAATGGTCGTTAATCTCGATCCGGAAGAGGCTGCAGCCGAATACAGAGAAAGCGTTATTGCTCCTTTCCGGGGACAACTGCCCGAAAGTGTAATTCAGAATATGGAAGAACAACTTTCAGGCTCTTGTACGGTAGAAATTGCGGCTTTCAACCAGTTTTCCGATTTTATCACGGATGCTGATAAAGCAAAAGAGTACGACCATATTATCTTTGATACAGCTCCCACGGGACACACGTTACGAATGTTACAATTACCATCAGCGTGGAGTACATTCATTAGTGAGAGTACGCACGGTGCATCTTGCTTAGGTCAATTATCCGGTTTGGAAGAACGGAAAGGTATCTATAAGCAGGCAGTTGAAACACTTTCGGATGCAAACGCAACCCGCTTAGTATTGGTTAGCCGTCCTGAAATCGCTCCATTGAAAGAAGCCGCACGTTCTTCACATGAATTGCAATTACTCGGAATTAAAAACCAGCTATTGGTAATCAACGGGCTTTTGCTGCAATTAGATGAAACCGATAATGTATCAAAACAGATATATGACAGGCAGCAAAATGCTCTGAAACAGACCCCTGCAGAACTGCTGGAATATCCGTCTTATTATGTTCCTTTGCGGTCATACAATCTATCTAATATTGCGAATATCCGCCAGATGCTTTACAGTGATGATCTAACAAATGATGCGAACTATCAGCGGATTACCGATGCCAAAGGGATGGATGAACTGGTAAACGACCTCTATCAATCAGGAAAAAGGGTTGTTTTTACTATGGGAAAAGGTGGCGTGGGAAAGACCACTTTAGCCACTGAAATAGCCTTGAAATTAACAAAGCTGGGAGCAAAGGTGCATCTTACCACCACTGACCCAGCAAACCATCTGAATTATAACCTTGCTGTTCAGGCTGGCATTACGGTAAGCCGGATTGACGAAGCGGAAGTGTTGGAAGCCTATAAAAACGAGGTTCGCAGTAAAGCTGCGGAAACAATGACAGCCGAAGATATGGAATATATTGAGGAAGATTTACGTTCACCGTGTACGCAGGAAATTGCAGTATTCCGAGCTTTTGCTGAAATTGTCGATAAGGCAGAAAAAGAAGTCGTAGTAATTGACACCGCACCTACCGGACACACTTTATTATTGCTGGATGCAACGGAAAGTTACCATAAGGAAGTACAACGTACACAAGGCGACACTCCCGCTTCCGTAAGAAAGCTGTTACCACGTTTAAGAAACCCACAGGAAACAGAAATTGTTATTGTGACCCTGCCCGAAGCAACACCCGTATTTGAAGCCGAACGTTTGCAAATGGACTTACAACGTGCCGGGATTAATAATAAATGGTGGATCGTGAATGCTTGCTTGTCACTAACTGATACCGAAAATTCTTTCTTGAGGGCAAAGGCGCAAAACGAATTGGTTTGGATTAAGAAAGTAGAAGAATTGTCGAAGGGAAATGCTGCCCTGATACCTTGGAAAAACAACTAATCACATGAAGGTTTTAATTCTTTGTACAGGGAATAGCTGCCGCAGCCAAATGGCACATGGCTTTCTACAATCATTTGACAATAAACTGGATGTCTTTTCAGCAGGAACAAAACCTGCTGAAAAGATTAATCCGATGGCGGTAAAGGTTATGGATGAAATGGGTATAGACATAGCCCACCATATCCCTAAAAGTGTAAACCTATATATAGGGCAGGAATGGGACTATGTTATTACGGTCTGCGGTGGGGCAAATGAAAGTTGCCCAGTGTTTACTGGTGAGGTCGGAAAGAGACTGCACATAGGATTTGACGACCCCTCGGAAGCAACCGGGACACCAGAGTTTATAAACAGTGAATTTCATCGGGTACGGGATGAAATAAAAGCCCGTTTCTATGACTTCTACCTGAACGAATTAAAACCACAGTTAAGCTAAACAATTGTTGCTATGGGAAAGAAACAAGGAATTGGAGTTTTTGAAAAATACCTGACTATCTGGGTTGCCTTGTGCATCATTATTGGGATTGCCGTGGGACAATGGCTTCCGGCAATTCCGCAAACATTAAGCAAATTTGAATATGCCAACGTGTCTATACCCGTGGCAATCCTGATTTGGTTAATGATTTATCCGATGATGCTGAAAGTAGATTTTCAAAGTGTTAAGAATGTCGGCAAGCGTCCGAAAGGAATTATAGTCACTTGCGTTACAAATTGGCTGATAAAGCCATTTACCATGTTCGGAATAGCTTATTTGTTCTTCTATGTGGTTTTCAAAGCCTTTATACCTGCCGGATTAGCCGAAGAATATTTAGCTGGGGCGGTATTACTGGGGGCTGCGCCTTGTACAGCTATGGTGTTCGTGTGGAGTTACCTTACTAAAGGGGATGCCGCCTATACACTGGTACAAGTGGCAGTGAACGATTTAATCATATTGGTAGCGTATGCCCCTATCGTAGCTTTCTTGCTGGGAGTTGGCGGCGTATCTATCCCGTGGGACACTCTGTTGCTATCCGTAGGACTGTTTGTCGTGATACCACTTGCTGCTGGGGTCATTACCCGAATAGTGGTTATCCGCCGCAATGGTGTGGAGTATTTCAACAACGTGTTTGTCAAGAAATTTAATAACTACACGGTAGCTGGATTGCTATTAACGCTTATTATCCTGTTTTCATTTCAAGGAGAAACGATACTGAACAACCCCCTGCATATCTTATTGATTGCAGTTCCGCTTGTATTGCAAACGGTTTTGATATTCTTCGTTGCTTACGGTTGGGCGAAATGGTGGAAATTACCTCATGATGTTGCCGCACCTGCCGGAATGATTGGGGCAAGTAATTTCTTTGAATTGTCGGTTGCTGTGGCTATTTCTCTTTTTGGTTTACAATCCGGGGCTGCACTGGCTACGGTGGTGGGCGTGCTGGTCGAAGTTCCAGTGATGTTGATGTTAGTAAGGATTGCCAATAACACACGAAGCTGGTTTCCGACTACAGAATAACAATAGGGCAAAAGTCCTAATCTAACTTTATCGTAAAAAGGCTTGGTGCTGGAAATGTTTGTTCCTGACATTTCCAGCATTCTGCCTTTTACAAAAGCCAGAATGAAGATATATCTTTCGGCACCAAGACAACCGCAACAATATGAACAATGAAATTGATTTTGAAGTATTTATAAAAACATGAGCTGTACTATCTATGAAAAAGTAAATGTTGATAACTAGAATATTTCAATAGAGGTAGTTCTCGATGTCGTAGAGTGTCTGCAACGGTCACTTCAGATGAAATCTCCGTCGAAGATTATTTTGAATTTGAGAAGCTTGTTAGCTTCAACTTCGTTTCTTTACTACGTAGCATCAATGTGATTTCTAAGCGTATACTCCTTTGTGATGTAGATATAACTCCATTCATAACAAAGGTGTCAAATCTATTTCTTCCAACACTAGTATTTCAGCTTGAAGAATATGGATTGCCAAGAATGCTAAGTCGTAAACTTCACAACTCACGAGTAATTGATCTGGAGCGAGTGGATATTTCTATTAACGACGTTCTTGATGAATTCCTAAAGGTAGGAATGAATCGAATTATTGAGACTGCACAATTATCAGCGGTGGATCAATTTATCTTATCCTATTTTTTTGAGGGGATAACACCTTTAACTACTCCCTAAGTAAGTTCCTGAGAGTTGGGTCAGCTTTGATACGAGCAGTCTCAGAGTCTACGAGGGATAGCACCTCTTGCTTGACTTGGCGATAATTGGCTTCAATAGTCTCCCGCAGACTGTCGGAGCCATTTTCGTTTGTGAAGTCCGCTATGATGGGGATAGGCTGGTAAGCTTTCGTTTCAGCTGAGACCTTGGCAACATCCACAACGATTTCTGCATGGAAGATTTTCTGATCGATGCGTTCATCGAATTTGTCTGCAGCCCCAACGAACATACCCTGAGTGGGGTTGCGTTTCTATTGTTGTGCTATTCAGCTGGTATCGTTTGCTTTGCTCATCACATTCGATTAAAAGCTATATTTTGCCTTCGCCCATACTTCTGAGTTGTTTTTATACGCGCTGAACACGCCTTCATCGCCTCCAAACCAATCATACCCGAGAGAGAGCTGAATGAAGTCATTCAGAGAGTAGGCGGCAGTAAATCGACTAAACCAACCTTTATGATTGAGGTCGAAATAGGTGAAGTTGGAGAGTTGTAGAGTGTTATCCAACAGCTTTTTCGACACATTGAGCGTAAGGAGTGAATTGTGATGCGGCTGTGCAATCTGGTCTTCGTACTTTAGGATGCTTTCAGAGGAAAACTGTGCCATCACCACCCAATCTTTGGGGGCATACCAATCGATACCCACGAGATAATTCACAGTGTTGAATCCTTTTTGTTCCTGATCAGATGCATCAGGTCTATAGCTGAAATGCTTCCCCACATTGAAGGCTGCTTCTCCTCGTAATACCAGTTGCCCTAGAGGTTTGGATATGTCTCCTCCGAAAAATCCCATTCGGTAGTATTGCGGAGAAACGACAATGTGGGTATCTGTAGGGCGATACGTAAACACGGGCATCTTGTTCCACGTATGCAATGCGGAGAGCGAAAAGTCCACTCCAGGCAAGGTAAAAGATAGCTTTCCGCCATACTCGATATTGGCAAAATGAAGACTGGGGTGGCTTCCATTTTCTTCCCAGGCAATAGGCAGTGGGCTATCTTTGGGTAAAATGCACCATGGATTTATTGCGTCGGTAGGTAGTTTATACCCTTCAAAGGTTGGCACGGCAAGCAGTTCCAGTTTCATTTTGTCGTTAAAGACGAAAAGGCGTAGGGCATTGACTGGCATCCGAATGTCATCATAGTCTTGTGCCAAGAACTCTGTCATATCCATAGGAGAGACCAAGTCGGTAATACGCACACCGTCTGCCGCCCCCCAAATGACCAATTGTCGCCCAAGGCGAAAGCCCCAATGGTCATCTCTATGGTCAAGATACGCTTCCCGCAGTTCAAAACCTGTACGCTCTTTTAATAATGCATTGTAAGTTGCGTTGAATGAGACAAAAAGCGAAGAGCCTTCAAAACTTTTACCTATCTCTCCCCTTATTCTCGTGCGCGAAGACATAAAGTTATTCGGTTTTTCGGATCGGACGGCATGATAGGTATCCACAAATCCTTTGACTTGCCACGATGAAGCCACCTCTTCTTGACCCCATGCGATATGCAGGGGCAAGAAGAGAATAAACAGCAACAAGAATTTTGCTGAATGACTAGTTGTATCTGTCATTAGAATCGGCCTTTTTCCAAGGTGCTTACACTGAATTGAGCCTCGTTCATAGGGGTATTGAACTTAGGATCCTTAAACTCAAGAATCGTCTGATGATTAGTCTGAACATTGGTCATATGCAGTTTTTTTGCAATCCAAAAACCAGAAACCTTCACAATGTCCGACAATTCAAGGCGACGGTGTAGCTTCCCCATCTTGTCGTAGTACTCCACCTTAATGGCGATAAGGCAGTCTTGACGAATCCACGCCACCTTTCTAGAGTAGATCTCACGTTTGTCTTTAGGCGTGTATTCCAGTTTCCAGCACTTGTGTCCGCCAATAGTCTCTTCGCCCAGCAACTGGTGGGAGTCTTCGTCTACATTGCGACTGCCCATATCATCATAGGTGAAGTCACTGCCCATAAAGTAATCCTGCTTAGCAGAGGAGCCACTGATGCGGCGGGTTTTCTTCATAGCGGGCAAGTAGAGCCATCTGTCATCGTCTTTATCCGGATTGTCGTAGTCCCAGGTGAGAAAGCCCGTTCCTTTTACATCTCCGGGATATAGGAAGAACATGATACTCTTACGGTCTTTTTTCCCCGCTCCCACGTCTATGGAGTAAGAGATAAGCTTCCGCTCGCGTATCGCCCCACGCTTATTGACCAGTTTCATGACCAATTCCGATTGACGAGTATCGCCATCGGGACGGTCTTTTACTTTTTGGGCAATCTCTCTGCCCGTCTGAGCCATTGCAGTGGCGGCAAAAGCCAATACCACCAAACTTGCTAAAATAATTCTTTTCATCATGATTGATATTTTGTTGTTGATTTATCCCATTGACTTTTCAAGCATCTTCCTGTAAGTAGCCGATTGCACCCGCAACTCTGCATCCGTACCCATTGCTTCAATCTTACCTTGATGGAGCAACACGATCTTATCGGCTCCACGAATGGTACGCATGCGGTGAGCGATAACAATGACTGTCTTCTCCTTGATCAGCTCCGACAAAGCCTCTTGTATTAGGCTTTCATTTTCCACATCTAGCGAGGCCGTGGCTTCGTCCATCAGGATGATGGGTGCATCTTTTAGGAGAGCTCTGGCGATGGAGATCCGCTGACGTTCGCCACCAGAAAGTCGCTCGCCGTTTTCCCCGATGACGGTATCAATACCATCAGGCATACGATCAATAAACTCATCACAGCGGGCAATTTTGGCGACACGAGTCACTTCCTCGTCCGTCGCTCCTTTCTTGCCGATACGAATGTTGTCTTTGATACTGGCATTGAATAGCACTACATCCTGAAAGACAATGGCGTAGTTCTTCAGCAGTGTTTCGGGATCTATCTGACTAATGTCCTCGCCACCGAGCAGGATTTTGCCCTGCTGTATGTCCCAAAAGCGAGCCGCCAACTTGGTCAGCGTGGTCTTGCCACTTCCCGAAGCCCCAATCAATGCTGTCACCTCGCCTTGTTTCGCAGTGAAGCTCACGCCGTTGATGACGGTATAATCCTCGTAACCAAATACTACAT
Organism: Porphyromonas asaccharolytica DSM 20707; assembly: GCF_000212375.1. NCBI lineage: Bacteria > Pseudomonadati > Bacteroidota > Bacteroidia > Bacteroidales > Porphyromonadaceae > Porphyromonas > Porphyromonas asaccharolytica. The sequence goes on from NC_015501.1 coordinate 1,781,391, forward strand.
CTTTGAAATCTAGACTATAATCCATAGGGTTCATCTCCTGTTTGCCCTCCTGAATAGGCATGGTCTTGATCTCCTTGATACGTGCCACCACACCATCGAGTGTCACGATCATAGCCATAAAGGAGAGGATGCCCTCTATAGGCACGTAGATGCTTGCCGTGAGGATGAGGTAGGCGATATAGACCAGAATATTGATTTGTCCGGCAATCAGCATGTTGGCACCGACAATCGCCACCGAGACGATGCCGAGCTTCATCAGCATACCAGCCAGTGCGGTGGCAATACCGGCGGAGAGTTCCATCCTTACCTTATTTCTAGTATTACCATCCATCTTGTGGTAGAACTCGTTCAGTGTCCGCTCTTCCAGATTATAGGACTTAATCTCCTGTATCTGGTCTATCTGCTCTTGTAAGTCGTCAAGCACGTCACGACTGCTCTTCACAAAGGCATTCACATCATTCCGTTGTTTCATCTTGGAAAGCGAAAAGAGTAGTAGCGAGACGGGGATGACCCACAATGCCGCCAATCCGAGCTGCCAATTATAAGCGAGTATCATTACAGATATAATCACCGTGGAAATGGATGTGGCATAAATATGCGGCACGGAGTGTGAGAATATCTGCTCATAGAGATTCAGGTCGCTCATCATCGTCGCCGAGAGGTCGGATACATCACGCTTGCCGAAATATGAGAGAGGCAGTTTCTTCAGACGGTTGGCGATATCGATGCGTGAGTTGGCACTTTCATTATAGACATTGTCGTAAAGGCGTACGTAATCCCACCTTGCCACAAAAAACATCACCAACAGCATCACTAAGATGATGACGATATAGTCTACTAGGGTCAGCTCTACTGGTGCAGGAATACCCTCCAAACTGCCCAAATATTGGAATAAAAAGACAAATCCGATAGTGGGCGGAAACATCTTGGTCAGATTTAGGATGGTATGCGAGAAGATAGACTTCTGCAGGTTCTTCGCACCCTGCTCCGACATGGCGTATTTTTGCTTAAAGAACTTATTCATTTTCATAGTCACCTCCTATTCTCCAATTGGCGGCTTTTTGATACTCGCTCCACAGCTTTTTGTAGACACCGCCTAGGGTTAATAATTCGTTATGCGTACCACTTTCCACGATTTTGCCATTCTCCATTACTAGGATTCTATCGGCATTGATCACCGTGGAGAGCCTATGCGCAATCATCAGCGTGGTTTTGTCCTTTGATAGCTCCTTGAACGAGGCTTGAATGATATGCTCGTTCTCGGGATCTGCAAAAGCGGTTGCCTCGTCAAGTATCACGAAGTCGGCATTCTTCAGGAAAGCCCTTGCGATGGAAAGGCGTTGGATCTCGCCACCTGAAAAATAGGTGCCCTTAGTGCCGTATACGGTATCCAAGCCTTTTTCTAGATTATCGACAATCTCTTTGGCTCCAGCTCTGACGAGAGCTTGCTCTATCTCCTCATCGCTGGCGTTGGGGTCACCTAGCAATAAGTTCTCCCTTAGGCTCATCTTAAAGAGCTTAGACATTTGGAATACAAAAGCTACTTTTTGGCTCAGGGCCTCTTTCTTATATTCCTTGATACTGGTGCCTCCAATGAAGATGTCGCCCTCATCGGCATCGTAGAAGCGAGCTGCCAAACGCGCCACGGTGGTCTTACCTCCTCCCGAAGCTCCCACCAGGGCAACAGTCTCACCTTTGTTCACCTTAAACGATACATTGTCCAGCACTTTGTCTTTTCCGTATGAAAAGGAGACGTTTCTGAACTCCAAGCCCTCTCCAACAGCTGTTGCTTCGCCGTAAGTGAGGTCTTCATAATCCAAAGCTGTGTCAATCTTATCCAACGCCAACTCTGCGAAGTAGATGAAGTTTTGCATGGCGGCACTTCGCATCATAAAGACACCGAACACAGGCCCTATTAATAGATAGATAACGGAATTACCCAGCACCTCTCGCATATCACCTCCCGAGGTGATCATCATAATGGCAACAGGCACCAAGAAGAATGCCGTAGAGCTTGAAATGGCTTCGTACAGCGACATCTTATTCTTGAACCCCATGCTCCACCGCACCACGAAATCTTTCAGCTTTACGATGAGTGAGTAGAAACGATCGAAGCTCTCCACGCTCTGGGCAAAGGTCTTTACGACTGGGATGCCACGCACATATTCTACCGATTCGGCAGAAAGATTGGCAAGTCCCTCGTAATACTCTTCCCGCAACTTCTTGCTCTTTGGGGTCGCCATAGTCGCCATCAATAGCACGGTTATGACCATCGGAACAAGGCTCACTAGACCAAGCCGCCAGTCGAAAAGGAAGAAGAAGACCAATAGCACGATGGGCGAAACAATCGTCATGGCGAGGTCGGGCAACTGATGTGCCAGCATCGTGTGGGTCTCTCCAGCCCCATCGACAATCGTCTTGCGGAGATTGCCACTTTCACGATTGGCAAAGAAGCCCAAAGGTTTCGCCATCATCTTCTTCACGCTGAGTTTGATGATGTTGGACTCTACCTCAAAAGCGAAGAGGTGGGATACCATTAATGCACAGAAATAGAGTAGCATTCCTGCTGCAGCAAAACTCGCTGCCAGAATGGCGTAGTATCGTATGGCTCCCCCATCGACACTACCACTCAAGATAATCCCGCTGACAATCTTATGGATATAGACCATAGGCATCAGCACCAAAATACCCGAGAGGGCCGAGAAAACCATCGCCAGCGGAAGCATATACCTTTTCTTACCTGCGTAGTGGAGTGATCGCTTCAATACCGACGGCTTCTTCTGTTTGTTTGTATTACTCATTATGATTCAATTATGTTTGTTTGTTCTTTTGGTCTTTCAATAGTGTTCGTCTCCTTGCCAAACAGACGGAACTTCCGGATGAGTATAGGCGTCACAAAGAGGTCGGCAAGCAGTGCCGAAAAAATCCCTGTCACAGATAGTATGCCCATATGTACAAAGGAGAGACCCTCTGATGTGGTGTATACAGCGAAATTGGCACAGATTACTACGCTTGTCAAGACGATTGGAGTACCAATGGTGTGGAATGAACGAAGGATCGCATTCCTATAATTGCCCTTACGGTCAAACTCAAGATGACTATGATTGATGAAGTGTATGGTATCGTCCACAGCCAAGCCGAGGATCATCGGCATAATAGTGGCCGTCATCATATCCAATGGATAGCCCAGCCACCCCATTAGTCCGCCAACGACCAGTGCCGGGGTGATATTGGGGATTAAACCGACAAGCCCTATGCGTACACTGCCGAAAACGATCATCATCAGTATACCTATAATAAGGAGAGAAATGGCGAACGAAACCATTTGCCCGCGTGCGATATACTGCATCATTACGGTAAACTGTGGAATACTTCCAACGGTAGTGACCGCTGCATTGGGGAAGAGCCTCTGTGCGTAAGCAATTATATCGTTCAACTCTCGCTCCGTTTCCCCAGAATCGTATGAATTCATCTCCACCATCAGACGAAGACGGCGGTAGTCGTAATCTATCCAATACTCTGCTTCACTACCTCCCGCATTTTCGTAAAGGAGCAACAGCTGTGCGACCTCATCAGGGTTATGGGGGATGGTATAATAAGAAGGATTACCGTCATGGAGCGTTTGATTTAGGTCTTTGAGTATATTCAATACCGAGGTCGTTCGTTTGGTCAACTTATACCCACCAGCATGCTGTGCAAGGGAGTCCAATCGCAGTAGCATTGCTGGAGACTTTGCCAATCCATCTTCTGGGAAGTCGATCATTACATCGTAGGTATAAACAGACCCAAGTTCGCTTTCTCCCACCTCCAATAGGTTGTTAACGTAATCAATCTTTCGTCCCATCGTTCGCTCTACATCAAAAGCCGTCTCTATTTTGGTGAATTGGTAGATAAGAACCACAGAGATAATCCCAGTGAGCCATAGTATCAAAGTGCCATGCCTGAGTACACTCTTACCTAAGCTTTCTAGCTTCTGATCCATCCACCTTCCACCAGTCTCCTGCACCTTGGGGTGAGGTTTTCCGTCCTTGCCAAAACTGAGGAGAATGGGCATCAAGGTGATGGAGAAAAGAAATGACAGCATCACACACGAAGAGGAGGCTATTCCGATAAAACGCATCGGCTGCATAGGAATGGCGAGGAATGAAAGCAAGGAAGCGAAAGTGGTGAGTGCACTGAAAAGCACTGGCCACCCCATTTCCCCTACCGTTTCCTCTACGGCTTGTTTCCTTAATCCATGAATGAGGAACCTACGCTTGAAATAGGTGTATACGTGAATATTGTATGCAATGGAAACGGCAAAGACCAGCAACATAGGGATCATTACCATACCGCTGTCTATGGTCATACCAACATATCCCAGCACCCCATACACCACGATGATGGAGCTGATAGCGGTGAGAAGAGGGACAACGACCCCTCTAAATGAACGTGTCACCAGTAGGAGAATAAGAATGGAGACAAGGGTTGCGATACCCATTACACGTGGCATTTCCTTCCCAATCCATTTCATTTTCATCGCTGTTACATAGGGTAGCCCAGTTCCTTTGGGATGAAGTGCCTTGTACTTGTCCTTGGTAATAATATGATCTAGTTCATTTCCCGTAAGGACCTCGGGAGAAACAGGATTCTTCCCCTTATTCCAAACAGAGTCTTCGGGAAAAGTACGTAGCTTGAGTATAATCCACGAGAGCGTTCCATCTTTGGAAATTAATCGCTCTGCTACGTGAGGTTTCATATAAGCCTTGCGACGAATCTCTTCCAATTGCTTGGGATCCGTAGGGATCGTATCGGGGACTATCTGCTCAATGGCGATACCATCTTCGCCTCCCATCATAAACTCGATGTCAGTAAGAGAGGTTATTTTGTCGGCGTACGAAAGGCTGTCCACCATCTCGTTCGTTAGTTCACGGATCAGCTCCAGATTGTCTTTCGTAAACGAATTGTCACACCTAGTCAGCACGGCTGCGAAGTTGTCATTCCCGAATATCTCCTTGAATTCTTCGGTCTTGACAAGCATCGGGTCGTCTTCGAGAAAGTAGTCTTCCCATGAGGCACTTACCTTGAAGTACCTAAGTCCCGATACGCCAATGGCAAGGATCAGGATAAACCCTCCCAGCACTACCCAGCGATTACGCATCATTCTTTTGCCACGTAAGGCAAACCAATTGTTAATTCTTTCTATTTTCATATCGTTTCATGTCATATTGATCTTGAAGTGTCTTTACTCCTAAGTGGCAATAGTCCAAAAGAGAACAGGAGAACGTTTTGTTCAAAAATAAAGCGAGCCGCCTCTGTAGGCGACTCGCTCGATAGGATGATTTCCTAAAATGAAATCTCTTATACTGCAGGACTCCAGAATAAATTCCCCCGCTACTTTGTATTTGGATAGTCTGTATCATTGATTTCATTCTTTATTGTCATTGACCTCTCGTCCCAAACTTTAGTGCAATAGACATTGCCACGGCTTTGCCCACACTTATCAGCATTAAAGTGAGAAAGCCCATCAACGCCCTCTTCAAAGAGTAATTCTTTCATTGCTAGTAATATCTGTAATGCTCACAATCCGCTCTGATGATCTACCTTCATAAGTCGCTTCCACCCACCTATACTGAAGTGGATGTATTCACCGATAAAGCATTCGATATCCTCGGAGGAGAGCTCCTCGTGCAATACAATCTCTCTCACCATACTGATCCACCAAGAGCTGATGAAGTGTATGAAAAAAGGGGAAACATTAGTATGTAGCCCCGGATATAATTCTTTCATCCTTTCTAAATACTCGATTCCGATTATCGAGCTTTTATCAATCCATCGCTCCCAAAAGTCTTCAAATCGTGTATCTCGAGTATCGAGAAATAGCAACCTGAACTCCTTACGATAACGAGTAATCACACCCATTACCTCTTGCATAGATTGACGGTGATACTCTTCTGAGGTAAAGATCTCAAGTGAAAGGTTATTATCACAATTATGGTTTTCCAGCATGTTAGTCATCACCTCCAAAAGTGGACGCAAGACGATTGCCAGCAAATCATCCTTGCAGGGATAATAATTGTATATGTTGCTTAGCCCAACACCAGACAGCTTGGAAATCTCACGCATAGACACCGCCTTGAAGCCCTTCCTAAGGAACGCTTCTCGAGCTGTATCTTGCAATAGTCTGCGTGTATGTTCCTTTGTCGTCTGCATAATAACAACTTTATCCTATCATCTGCGAGCAAAATTCGCAAAGTTTTCCAGAACACACAATACCTAAAAATAGGGATTTTCCGATCGGCCTTCTTGTTATTTATGACACGATAGAACTGCGAGATGAATGATTATTCATACTTCCAACTAGTGCATTCCTCTAGTAATCCCGCCAATAGCAACCTAGAAGGCATTGGCATCTATCTTTACGAATCATTCTTTGATGAGATGAGAGAGTGTTGGGTCAGCTTTGATACGAGCAGTCTCAGAGTCTACGAGGGATAGCACCTCTTGCTTGACTTGGCGATAATTGGCTTCAATAGTCTCACGCAGACTGTCGGAGCCATTTTTGTTTGTGAAGTCCGCTATCATAGGAATAGGCTGGTAAGCTTTCGTTTCAGCAGAGACCTTGGCAACATCCACAACGATCTCAGCGTGGAAGATTTTCTGATCGATGCGTTCATCGAAATTGTCAGAGACAGCCCCAACGAACATACCTTGTGTAAGGTTACTAATCTTACTTGCAGGAATCAAGCTATCCATCTGCGTAGATATAGATGTGGACTTGTCGTTTCGATTGATGGTCATAGACTGCCGTTGTTGAAGCACTTTGCCGAAACGCTCGGAAAGCGTCTTGGCAGTCTCACCTACTACTTGTCCAGAGAAAACATTGCCTATGGTGTTCTGTATCACCTTACTCTCCTTATCCCCATAATCACGGGTCAGCTGCGAGAAGTCCTGAAAGCCTAGACACACAGCGACCTTGTTACTTCGGGCAGTAGCGATCAGGTTATCTAGACCACGGAAGTAGATGGTTGGTAGCTCATCTATGATGACGGAGGATTTGAGTTGCTTCTTCTTGTTGATGAGTTTCACGATACGCGAATTGTAGAGTCCAAGCGCTGCGGAGTAGATGTTTTGGCGGTCGGGATTGTTGCCCACAACAAGGACTTTCGGCTCACGTGGGTTGTTGATGTCTAGCGAGAAGTCATCGCCCGTCATCACCCAATACAATGCTGGTGAAATCATTCTTGACAAAGGAATCTTCGCTGATGCTATCTGCCCTTGTAGCTGGTCTTGAGCTCCCCCCTCCCAAGCGTCCATAAAAGGCGAAAGGTAGTTCGCCAGCTCATCGTAAGAGGTGAGTATCGGGAATATCTGGGCATACGGTCTATTCAAGAATTCTATGGCATGTGGAAAGGTGCAATACTTCCCCTCCTCGTATATCTTCAAAAACCAAATGATAGCTGCAAGCAAGATAATCGGTGACTCCACAAAGAAATCTCCCTGCTTCTGAATCCACGAGCGGTTCAGATTGAGCATGATGGTGTAGGCACTCTCGTAAGCATCTGATATATCCGTCATAAAGGCTGGATTGATGGGATTACAGCGGTGCGACTTACGAGGGTCATCAAAGTTTATCACAAAGAACTGTGGTTGTACCTTATAAGCATCCAAATGGGTACGTAAGTGGTTATAGGCAATCTCCGATAGGTCGGGGAACTTGTAGTCGTAGATGTACATCGCAAAGCCTTTCTCAATCTGCTGCTTGATGTAGTTATTCACGATGGCGAAAGACTTGCCCGAGCCAGGCGTACCCAAGACCATTGAGGCTCGAAACGGATTGACCACATTGATCCAGCCATTATTCCATTTCTTCTTGTAGTAAAAGCGTGTCGGCAGATTGACCGAGTACTCGTTCTCCATCAGTTTCGTCTCCTGCATAAAACTCTCATTCTCCGTATTGAATACATCGTCCATAAGGTTGTTTTTCAGCAGGCGACTCATCCATACGCCAGCCATCAGCAGGCAGATATACCCTGCAGAGAGTGTGAATATGTAGAGCGACGCTGCACCAACGACTCCAATCGGAAGTGCCAGCAGCCACCAATTGAGGAAGAAAAGTACAAACCCAATGGCTAAGACCGTCCAAATCTTAGCCCAAGTAATCTTCTCTTCCTTTACTCCACGAGTTCCTAAGCAAGAAAGGGCAAGGAACAGCACACAAAAGAGCTTCGTCCAGAGAATCGAGGAGAAGAGTCCTGCTGTACGTTGAAAGTTCATCAGAATCTTATCTAGTACCGAGAGCGTCAATCCCCAGGTGTGGAATGCTTCATAGCAAAACCAGTAACAGTTAATGAGGAGGAATAGTACAGAGATCCCTCTCATAAAGTCCATAATCTTGCCCAATGCTCTCAAATCATCTTCTTGTGCCATAGTTATCTGTTGTTTAAACGTTGTCTAATCACTATTTCGTCAAAGTCAAATGCGTAGGCTTCGCTGCTTTCCCTTTTCACCGAACTGTATCGTCACGGAGAAAATGCTAGATACCTACGTGACCATTTTCTATTTTCCACGGAGGGGCAATCTAATTCTTCGGAAGTTTCATTTCATTCTTCCGAAGTTTGATTTCATTCTTCCGAACTATCACTCTGTCCTTCCGTGGAGATTTCTTCTTTTCTCCGTCTCTATTTCCGATTTCCTCCGTGAAGAGTGCGATGCCCTCCTCTTTATCATACCCTGCCTTGACTTACCTCTTCCTTCGTCTGAGATGAACCTTGCTCTGTCTGCGGAGCTTCCGTTGCCAAGCCGCCTCTTTCCAATCATCGTTGCTACTACCGAGTGGAAGGTCACCGACAATGTCATCTACCAGCTCATCGACAAGGTTGTCTCCCTCGTCCGCACCTGACTGTAGCGGTGGAACAGTTGGAACTTCTTCTTTCAATTGAGAGGAAGAAATGCCATACAATGTTTCATCCATAAATGGATTGTAGGTCGGGTTGGTGAGGTAGGCATTAAATGTATTGGCCGAGTACCCCTTGCCTAGTCGGGAGCCATTGAGTGCAATGCCATTCGCATTGTCTATGAAGGTAATACCATAGATACGCCCGCTCTCATTCTTTCGGATAACCGTTCGCAAGCCTTGTTCTTCCAATCGATGTCGCAGTGCTTCTTCTGTCTGGGGAGAAGTACGCATTACTTGTAAGACTTTCTCCCTTACGGCTGGTATCAGTGGCTTGATAGCTTGCTTAGATTGTTGCGTCCTATTCTGCACGGCTGTATAGCCCACACCACGACCGATATCCGAGGCATGGATAGGTGTACTTACCTTATCGCCTTTATCATCAGTCGGTACATAGACCAGTCCATCGTACTTCTTCCCTCGAAACTCTGTTTTGACCTCTTCCACGGCAAGATTATATTGAGCGAGAATGGCATTGAGTTCTCCCAGCGAACAGAAGCGGTAATGCTTCAGAACAGAACGAGCTATAGATGCTACCTGCTGCTTGATAGTTCCTTTACCAATATCCACCTTGGGCGTTTCTGTTACGGTTTTCTCGCTAACCTTTGAACTTGGAATGAGGTTGTGTTTTCGCTCCAAGTCATCGGTAATCTTCTTACTTCTCCTGCCCTCGAACTTGTCATTGATCTTTCGACCATCACCATCTACCCTTAGCGATACGATGTGTATATGCTCACGAGAGATACCTTCCGTCTCTATTACACTTCACTCTCTACCGACCGCCAAACGATTGACATCTACGTGGAGGATAACTTCGGACAGCTTCAGCAACGGACTTTCAACTTCAACAATGAAGATACAAGCAAGCGTTCAAGTAACTAAGAGAGCAAAAGTAATAGCACATTGTTTAGTTTTGATCAGTCATAACAGCCTGTAATACATCGACATAAAAAACACAACTTCAAAATGAACGTCATTCAACTGTTTTGCCTATCTTTGTAGATGACAAATATTAATCATAACCAAATAAAGAAGAATCATGAAACAGATAATCAATTCCATTGGGAAGAAAATCAATACTCTAGGTAAGGTGATTGACAACAAGGAACTCATGCTTGTACACCTGCAACTGAAAAGCGGAGAACAAGTTCCCTCACACGACCATAAAGGACAGGAAGTATACTTCACCATAGTGAAAGGAACTGTAGAGGTTACTCTTGACGATACCGAGGTACATCGTATCAGCACAGGTACCGTTCTACATTTCCCCAGCGAAGCTCATGTAGGCGTAAATGCCATAGAAGAGAGTGATTTTTTCGTTTATCTCATCAACAGACAATGACGTTATGGATATGAAAAACCATTTGCCGCACGTAGATCTTGAAAAACTCGGCAAAATACTCGAGATTAAAGAGGCATACCAACGAGGAGATATTTCATTGGAAGAGGGTAGAACCCGAATAAGAGAGCAAGTTGGGAAAATCTACCCTTATGAAATTGCATTGGCAGAACAGGAACTCAAAACCATTGAAGAGGATGAGTGTCATAAGGAGGATATTCAAAAAATGATTGAGCTGTTTGATGAAGTGATGGACACCAGTCGCCCAAATCTTCCTCTCAACCACCCTATCATGTGCTACTACAGAGAGAACGATGAAATGCGTCGCCTTATGCTCTCTATAGAAGATCTTGTACAATATCCGATTATCAAGAACCAGTGGCTTGAATTGTACGACCAAATAGCGGCTTTTCGTACTCACCTTTCACGTAAGCAGAATCAGCTCTACCCCATACTCGAACAGAAAGGATTTGACCGCCCAACGACTACGATGTGGCTGCTTGATGACTTTGTGCGAGACGAAATACGTGATGCTAAAAAACTTATTGAAGAAGATAAGGAAGAAGAGTTTTTGGCGATGCAGTTTACTATTGTGGCAGATGTGCGGGACCTTTTACAGAAAGAAGAATCTGTACTCTATCCAACTGCTTTGGCAATGATAACTCCAGAAGAATTCGAACAGATGCGTTCGGGAGATTACGAAATTGGCTTTGCATGGATTGATGTAGAGGAATTCCAAAATACCGACAAAACAGAACCCCAGCCCACAACAGTCCCTGACGGATTCGCCTCAGAACTATCTGCGCTTCTTAGTAAATATGGTCTGGGAGGAGACGATACACGCCGAGTTTTTGACGTTACAACAGGCAAACTCTCGCTCGAACAAATCAACCTCATTTACAAGCATCTTCCTGTAGATATATCTTATGTAGATGAAAACGAACTCGTTCGCTTCTATTCAGATACCAACCACCGCATCTTTCCACGTAGCAAAAATGTTATCGGACGTGATGTGAAGAACTGCCATCCGCGCACCAGTGTCCACCTCGTTGAGGAAATCATTGCCAAATTCCGCTCAGGTGAGCAGGACAGTGTGGATTTTTGGATTAACAAACCCGGCGTGTTCATCTATATTTATTATGTTGCTGTGCGTGATTCAGAAGGACGATTCAGGGGAGTACTCGAAATGATGCAAGATTGTAGCCGTATTCGTGAGCTTCAAGGTTCACGTACGTTGCTGACGTGGTCAAATGACATACAAGGAGTAAAATCAATGGTGGCGCAAAAGGCTACTCCAGACGATACGCCTGCTACAAGAGAAGGCTCGATAGTAGAACTCTCTGCCAATACTCGCTTACAGGATCTGTTCAAAGTTTACCCAAAGCTACGGCAAGATTTGCCAAGCATGAATTCTGCTTTTAGAATGCTCAATTCGCCTCTCGCACGCATTATCGTTCCTAAAGCAACCATCGCTATGATGAGCGAGCGCAGTGGCATTTCTCTTGATGACATACTTTCTATGTTAAAAGAACTCATCGCTAAGTATAAGCGAGAGGAATAAATTCCTTATCCTAAAATAACAGAGAACTAGAGGGTGCATAATGCCCCCATTTTTCAGTATGACGGGCATATCATACCGAAAGTAGGTTGGAAAACTTTCGTTTCCCAACCTACTTGATTTTCAGAGCCATCTCAGCTCTCTGTTAAAAGTAATAAGGTTTTTCATCTGGAGTTCTTTGATTCTTTCTTTGTCCTCCTCTACATCATCTTCATCATAGTAGTGAACTGCCATTGAGTATATCTCCTCATCGGCAAAGCCATTACAAGCACTTCTTTGCACCTCACTCAAGATGTAGAGAATGCACTCCTCTATGTTCTTATGGGGCTTCTGTAGATTGGGCGCAAACAAAGGGTCTGTCATCACACGTCCATTAGGGTATTCAGCTATCGTTCGGATAAATTGTTCTGTTCTTTTCATTTTCCTTATCGGACTCCTCAAAAGTCCCGTCTAAAAAAGTCTCAGAAAACTGTAGTCTCATGCAGCGGAGACTCGATTAGGACGCACTAAAAAGGCAGGCAACGCCACGCACCCCGAGAGATCTACCTAGATCATGCCAACAGAGCCCACCAAAAACGGGGAAAAACAACAACTGTCAGGTATTTTCCACCCAACGGGATTGTTTTACCTTTGTGCATTGATCGGAAACACGAGAGATACAACACATGAAAGCTTACCACTTTGCTCTTATTCTTCTCATTCTTGCTCCCCTAAGAGGATTTGGGCAAGACAGCTTGATGATGTATCACGAGCTAGACGAAGTGGTTGTCACGGCCACCCGGACCCCAAAGAAAATATCGGACTCTCCAGTACTCACGCAAGTCATCTCACGCAAACAAATCGAGAGACAAGGCTGGATGGACATCAAGTCCCTCCTACAAGACGAGATACCTGGTCTCTCATTTAGCGAAGTGGGATTTGGCACAAGCATCAACCTACAAGGGCTTGGAGCCAAGCACATATTATTCTTGATCGACGGGGAGCGGATCGCTGGCGAGTCGGGCAACAACATCGACTACACCCGATTGACCCTCAACAATATTGAACGCATCGAGATCGTACAAGGTGCTGGATCGGCACTCTACGGCTCACAAGCGATGGGCGGTGTGATCAACATCATCACACGCAAGCCAACCGACCGACTAAGTCTGGGTGTGGACCTGAGATGGGGGACGAGGTTTCAAAAAAACTACTCCCACATAGAGCCTGATGACAAATACCGGTACTACAAGACAAGGACCGACATGCCAAATGCCGACGGCGCACTGACCATCGGGTACAAAAAGAAAAGCTGGAGCACCCAGACCGTACTCTCAATGCAAACCAAAGATGCCTACAACATCTACGACAAAGCCGGTAGCACCATATACTACCCCGAGCTCAACAAAACGGTCACCAAGGAGAAAAGCTCCACACCTACCAACATTTCTGGGTTCACCACAATGACTGCCAAGCAGACCTTGTCGTGGACCCCCATCAAGGCACTGACCCTGACTGCACAAGGCAACTACTACTCCAAGCGCGTACATGATCTCTACCTGGACAACAAGCACGAGTACAACCGAGACCTCTCCGGACTCTTTTCTGCAAAATACACCCTACCCAACGGTGGTACTTGGGAAGCAAATATCCACGGAGACAGATATCGCAGATACACCGTATTCGAGCAAAAAAAGATGCAAAAACAGCTCGTCTACACGCACACAGTCCTCCAGCCCAATATTTCGTACAGATGGACCATAGGCAATGACCATGAACTGATCACCGGAGCTGAATACCTACGGGAAGTACTCTATGCGGATAAGTTTAGCAAAGATGGACTGACGGCCCGAGCACAGGGGGCCTACGCTCTATTTGTCCAAGATGACTGGAAAATACCGGGGACCTCGCTGAGCATGATCAGCGGGCTAAGGGTAGACTATAACAAGGGGTACGGCATCAACCTCTCCCCAAAATTGGCTCTACTTTACAAGGTGTCACCCTTTACCATCCGGCTGAACTATGGTCGCGGCTACCGATCCCCAAGTATCAAAGAACTCTACATGGACTGGGACCACCTCGGTATGTTTTGGATCTACGGCAACAAACAGCTCAAGCCGGAGTCCAACCACTACCTCTCTCTGACGACAGAGTACACACATCCCCAACTGTATGTGATGCTCTCGGGATACTACAACTTCTTCACCAACAAGATCGAGGGTATCTGGTCCGAAGACCAAAAAGAGCTCCACTACCGCAACATCTCGAAGTCCACACTCGCAGGTGTTCAAATCCAGATGCGCATCAGGCCATTCATCAGCCTGCCCCTACAGATCCACCTGGCATCGCACTACCTGCACCCTTTCTTTCACGACGGAGTGAGACTCACTTCCCAGGCACCGATCTCTGGGACTGGGCGAATCGAGTACCTACAGGACTGGGGTAACCACCGACTGGCATTCAATATCAGTGCATCAGTAATGGGAAAGAAAAGCCTATCTGGACTGACAACCATCGAGGACGAAGGCATCCCAAAAGAGACTCCATACCGAATAACCATACCGGGCTACACCCTAGTACGGTCGACCATCGCCTACACCCACCCAAAGTGGGGCACACTCACCATAGGGGTAGACAACATACTCAACTACCAAGCAGACGTCGTCTCCTTCAACTCCTATGCCGGCCCTGGTCGAAACTTATTCATGTCCTACCACTTCAACCTATAAAAACAACTGTCACTATTACCTATTAAAGAGATGAACAAAACAAAATGCATTCTCGCACTGATCAGTGCTCTGGTGCTGTCATTGGCCATCGTCTCCTGCGGAAACAACAAGCCAAACGCACCATCCTCAAAAAACAAAAAGACCTACACGCAGAGCCGACGTTGCAAAGGAGAGCTCGGGAAAGACTGGATCTACTTCAGCTTCGCCACTGGCAAAGAGGTGCCCGGAATTGACGAAACCAACTTCAAGGAACGTACCGACTGGGACATTGCGATCCACTCATTTTACTTCCGAGCCAACTGCGGCACATCCGGCAAAGGCAAAGGAGGGGCTCTCATGACCAATCAGACAAAACTATCCGCAGTGAAAGAAGCCCCCACCAAAGGCTACATCGTGGACGAAGCAATCACCATATGGGGCTGGAAAGGCGAACTGATCAAAGCCGAAGTATCCGGCAACCCCGAGCTCAACAAAATGATCGAATTCAGTGGTCCACCCCCAAAATACACTCCCTCGGACAATGTATTCATCATCCGAACAGCCGACGGGAAATACGCCAAAGTCAAGATGATTAGCTACATAGACGACAGTGGCAAGAGCGGTATCGTCTCCTTTGACTACGTCTACCAACCCGACGGCTCCACCAAGCTAGACTAGGAGATCCGGACGAAATAGGACAGACAGCATCTCAGGTGCGACATCGCACCTGAGATACTTTTTGTATGACGAGCATATTTTGAAAACAAATTAAACCGCCGTATGCCGAACGGCACGTACGGATGGTGTGGGAGGGAAGAAAACGAAAGTAGGACAGAAAATTTTCGTTTCCCGACCTACTCGATTGTAAGACAAGAACCTAAATGAAACGCTCTCGATACACCCTCCTAAAAGGATGGCACAAGTGGATCTGCCTAGTCATCACCATACTCGTACTAGGCTTTGCCGGATCCGGCATTATCCTAAACCACAGAGACCTGGTGTCGGGTATTGACCTACCCCGCTCCTGGCAGCCCAAGGCCTACCACTATAAATCCTGGAGCGGTGGCAGCCTCATCGGGAAGATCCGAGTGACCCCTGACGAGGAGTGGATCTATGGAGCTACTGGAGTATGGGCTTACGACCCACAGCTAAAAAGCTACGACAACCGGAGCAATGGACTAGACCCTGCTGCCGACAGGAGATCGGTCCAAAGAGTAGTCCGGACAAACCGTGGCGACCTCTACGCCCTCACCGCATACAACCTATACAAGTGGCAAGCCGACAAAAAGGAGTGGGCGAAACAACCGAAGCTTACACCCAAAAACGAACGCTTGGCAGATCTGGAAACGCAAGGCGACACCCTTGTTTTACTGAGTCGAAGCCACCTATACCTTATCTTTCCCTCTCAAGAATCCCCCACACGCGCAGACCTTCCCGCACCGGACGACTATGAGCCACGGGTATCGCTATTCAGCACTATCTGGCAGATACATAGTGGAGCATTCTTTGGAACAATAGGACGACTAGTTGTTGACCTGATGGGAGTGGCACTCATCCTCCTCTCCATCACCGGCGTTTTGATCACCTTTGTCCCCAAAAAAGCAAAGGTGTGGAAGCAATTTCTCAAGGAACACAATAGGTGGGGCAAATGGTGCTTTTGGGGTTTGCTTTTTGTGACGATCACAGGCGCATTTCTACGTCCTCCGTTGATGATTACAGTCATCAAGGCACAGGTCCCGACCATTCCGGGAACAAACCTTTACAGCACCAACCCGTGGAATAACAAACTGAGAATGATCCGTCGCGATCCCATCACAAAAGAGTGGTTGCTATCGACCTCTCGGGGCTTTTATGCGCTGGAGCAGTTTGGAAAAGCCCCCAAGCGACTGACCGGCACTCCACCTGTCAGTGTCATGGGACTCAATGTCTGGGAGTGGAGTGACCGAGACTCACTGTGGGTGGTGGGATCGTTCAGTGGAGCATTCAAATGGAGTCGACAAGAAGGGCAAGTCTACGATGCGCTGACAGGCAAGACCTACACCGAATCCGGACGAAAAGGCATGCCCATCTTTGGGACCCCAATCAGTGGGTACACTATTGACTCTGACGGGAGAGAGCGATTCTATAGCTACTCCTCCGGTGAACTCCAAGCGGAGAACGCGACCGACACTATGCCACCAATGCCAACAGAGATAAGTCCCGGTAGGATTTCACTCTGGCATGCCGCACTTGAGTTGCATGTCGGCCGACTGTATGGGAAAATACTCGGTCCGCTCCAGCCTCTATACATATTCCTTTCGGCCCTACTCCTAACCTTAGCTTTGGGCACTGGATGGATGCTCTACAGACGGTATTACCGGCGGAGAGGAGGGAAAAAGCCAAAGAAGTAATCCACCGAGAGACTTTTGTCACAAGTGGCTAGAGAAAAGCCAATAACCATCAACAATCGAGTAGGTTGGGAAACGAACCATTACAAGTTGCGTCCAAAACAACTCCAAGCAACGAGATCAAATGGTCTCGCATCATCCGACTTACCTTACTTATGGGTATCCTATCGGGTGAGGTGTACTTACTCTCTAAGTTAGTCACAGCACAGGTCGTAACAGCTCTATTGATACTGATTGGCTTTGTGGTACTACGATTCATCGTTCGTACCGTTCTGCAAATCACATTTACGCTTTTACGCTACCTCTTTTGGATTGTTGTACTAGCCGTAATACTGCTTTGCGTGTTATGATATAGCACCTCTATCACTTCTGAGAAACAACTCTTTGGGTGACTGGCTCTCTTGCGAGGCTGGTCACCCCCTTTGGTATGACGGGCATGTCATACCGAAAGTAGGTCAGAAAACGTTCCTTTTTATCTACAGGAACACTTGCCCATATGAAGGCTGGACTGTGCAGGTCTTTGTTCATGAGAGATCTATTCATATTCGGAGTCTTTTAGAGTTTTCAAGAGCAGAGCCAAGAGACTATGCGACATAAAGACAAGAGATAGAATATACTCTTGACGTATGGAGCAGAGAGACTATCTTGGCTCTTGAAGCTCAAAAGGCTCACGAGATAGGGATAAGCTACATTGTCTACTCTAATGCACTCACATTGCCTACCGTGGGAAGTTGATTAGCTTCGATAAGAAGTACAACTGTTCCTGTCAGTTCTGTGTAGAGCGTATCATACTCAGGTGTTGCAACAAATTCATCCGTAAGGTTATACTTGTCAAACAGGTTTTGTATCGCCTTGTTCCCGAAAAGTATCTGAGAGAGTCGTTCGGGGAGTGGGGAGGGGAGCTCCTTTTCAAACTCATTTTCCAAGACGGACACAAGCGTGTCATATTTGGAGAAATGCAGGTCACGATACAGCACTTCACTCGCCATACTCTCTGCTTCGGGATATGAGAATCCTTCTTCCACAGCATCACAGTAGGTGGTAAGAGCTTCATCAGCTCGTGCCTTGACAAATGGCTTGTCTTCCACCTTTTTAGGAAAATGCTCACTAAGGTAGTTCTCTAGCTTTAAGCGGAAGTAGGATAATTCTTTCTTATTCGTTGTCTTCATCTTCTTATTTGGTTTTAATGGTTGCTCTTATTGCCAGCTATTCTCCCCGATACCCATTGCCGTATTGAACTTGCCTAGCTTGTCAGCAAACTGCTCCATGTCATGTTCAATCTTCTTATTGGTGATACGGGCATAGATTTGCGTTGTCCGGATATTGGTATGACCTAGCATTTTAGAGACACTCTCCATAGGAACACCCTTACTGAGACAGAGAGTAGCAAAGGTATGTCGAGCTAGGTGGAAAGTCAAGTTTTTCTTGATACCACAAATGTCTGCAATCTCTTTGAGGTATGAATTGGTCTTCTGATTGCTAAGAATAGGAAAGAGCTTCCCATCTCTATATGTGTCATGGTTGTACTTAGAAATAATGGCTTTGGGAAGATCAAGGAGTAGGACATTAAATGCAATGTTAGTCTTTTTCCTTTTTGACATAACCCATTCTTTGTCATCCATAACTACTATATCCTCAGGCGTTAGGTTGCGTACATCAATGTAAGCCAAACCAGTAAAGCAAGAGAATATGAATATATCTCTTACAAGTTCCAACCGTGGCAGTCTTGTTAAATCTTTGGCAACAATAAGGGATACCTCATCTTCCGTTAAAAACCCTCTGTCAACAGGTTTCGTGTGGAATTTGATGTCAAGGAAAGGGTCATGCATGATTATGCCCCTCTTTTGTGCGAATATTGTCATTGTCTTAAGAAGTTTGAGCTTCTTCTGTGCCGTGTTATGAGCTAAATTAGCTTTCGTCTTAAGATAGAGTTCAAAGTCCATAACCACTGAGGGTGTAAACTCTAAGAGACCTATATCCTCTCGGTTGTAGGTGGATTTTAAGAATCGCACGAAGTGTGTCTTAACCACGGTGTATTTCTGCAAGCTGTCTTTACTAAGAGACTTTCCCACTTGTTGTGCTATATGGTCTAGATATCTATCTATGACTGGGAGTAAAGTAGTAAACTCCTTGTCTCTGCCAAGATATACTTGCTTTAGTCTTTCGACTGTTAAGTCCTCCTCTTCTTTCATTTTCCCAAACATCTCATATAGAGAGGTGGAAAGTGAGTCTAAGGAGGCGTTAAGGGTTAGTGCCTCAGCCGTACGTCCTTTCATCCGGCTAGTGGAGTTATTCCACATACTCTTCTTTACAAAGAGCTTTGTAGTGCCAAGGTTTGCCATTTCTCGATTGAGAAAGATCCTAAGCATGATTGGAGATTTCCCTTCTTTATTCTCGTAGTTAGAGCGTAGGTAGAAGGATACCTTAAACTGTCTTCTCATGTCACTTAGTTTTGTGTAGCAGAAGCACACTAATTCTGTAGCAAAATGCGCCAAAACTAATGTAGCATAACTGCCACAAAGTTCGTAAATATCTTTCTGAAAACAAGCGACTTACAGCGGTCAATTTAGTGGTCATTTGGTAGTCACTGCTACATTTTTCGGTTACCCAAAGTTAGTGTAGCAGAAAATGTAGCAGAAAATGACCTTTTGGCGAATACCTAACACCACCTATAGGTATTCATCGGTAGTCAGTGTATACGAGAAAAGTCGCTGTAGAAGCTTGTTCTACAACGACTTTTCCTTGATTTGAAGCCTTATTTGAATACCTTGTTGAAACTCTAAATAAGACCTCTTGCGGAAGCGGGGGGATTCGAACCCCCGGTACGGTTACCCGTACGACAGTTTAGCAAACTGTTGGTTTCAGCCACTCACCCACACTTCCTTTTTGGGCTTTGCTGGCACAAAGGTACTACATTTATTTGACTTGGCAAAATCGTTCGACGCACCTTCGACGCCCCCTAGAATGGGACATACGATAAGACTTAGCCGAAGGCTTGCCCCCCTCGAAGTGAGTGGCATCTACATCGTGTCATATTCCCTTAAAAACAAGTACATTTGCGGTGAACATAAGAATGCGCATAGAGCTTGTCATACGCATTCTCTCCACATAATCTTCTTGCTATTTTACTCATGAAGAGACTGAAGTTTCAGTATCTATTCTGGTTGGTTGTTGTCTTCGTTCTCATCCTTTTAGGGTATGGGATCGTTCGTTATGCCCGACTTCTTGAGAACTCTTTTGAAGCAAGTATTTCCCCTTCAGATCCATACTATAAGCTGACGGATCATCCTGTTTGTTTGCCAGATAGCACGGTATCTGAAAGAGAAAGAGAGCTGTTTTATATAGCAAAGGCATATGGCTTAATTGAGTACAAATCAACATGCCACAAAGAGCAATATGCATGTGATCTGCTCTATCCCATATTGCAAGAGGTGGTTGAGGAGCATGTCTCTATCAAGAGTTTTAATGACAAGCTCCAGAAAGCATTACAGAGAGAACTAGCACGCATAGGAGCGGAGACGAAGAGAGACAGCCTTTTTACTATATGCGAAGAGGTGTGGGTACAAAAGTCTTCTGATCTGACTCAAGAAAGCAAGAAGCTCCTCGACCGGCTCGTTCATGCTTACACTCAGATAGATAAGACTCGTGCGAGCTTTGCCACTTACAACAAATGTAATGGTCCCATAAGGAGGAAAGACTCTTATCGAGATCTTGATTGGCGTAATCCTCTTAATCGTCTTATCGGGCTCTTTGACTTCTACTCTTTTGTCTATTATTTCTATCCAAACAGGCAGTTGTTAGAGCAACCTTGGGACTTGTCTTTGCAACAGGCTATCCCTATGTTTTTATATGCAGAGAGCACTGTTGATTACCACAAGGCAATCCGCTATATCACCGCAAGACTAAATGACTCTCATGCGTCTCACTCGACAGCCATGGATACGCTTCTATTTGGAGAGCGGAGGGCTGGGTTTAGGATGAGATCTCTATCGGGGAGATGGTTTGTGTATAGTAAGAGATCCGCTAACTATCCCACCAATGTAAAAGTGGGCGATGAAGTTCTTTCTGTAAACTCCATTCCTATAAAACAGCTCAGTGATAGTCTTGCTTTTTTTGTCTCTGCGAGCAACGCTTCAACTCGAGATAAATTCCTCAACAATGCAATTTTGTCGACTCCTAAAGAGAGCTTCGTCCTGAAGATCCGACGAAACAACGACACCTTGGAAGTTAAGGAGAGAAGCGAACATATGGATTACTTCAACTCTCTAAAGCTTGAGGAAGAGGGTAAAATGAAGCCTCAGTGGCTTAATGACTCCGTAGCTTAATGGCACTTAGCATCAGCAAGGCAAGACAATGTGAAGAGCTTCTATCGTCAAGTTTGCGACGCCCAATACATTATTCTCGACCTAAGATGCTATCCTTACCCATCATCCTTTTGGGAATTGTCTAAGTGCTTTATCCCCCGAATAAAAAACTTCTCGTACATAGTCTACCCTGACAGTCAGCGCCCAGGAGAGTTTAAGTATGTGGCCGGGCCTCAGCATCTAGGCAGTGAGCACTATTATAAGGGTAATGTTATTCTACTCGTAGATAATCAGACCGAGAGCTTCTCGGAGTATCTCTGCATGATGCTACAAAAGGCCCCCCAAGCCATCACCGTAGGGACTCCTTCATCAGGAGCAAATGGAAACGTACATCTATACGAATTCCCAGGAGGGGTCGCGACTTTCTTGACAGGCTTAGGGGTTTTGGACTCAAACTACTTCCCAATGAATGGGAGAGGTGTCAAGATCGACGTTCCAGTTCTTCTCGATGCAAATACTATTCCAGCCAATGTAGACCCATATCTATCAAAAGCTATTGAGCTGACCCTTTGTGCAGGGCTATGATGCGCTGATTAGAGCTACCTCTGAAGGGAAGCTGTGGGTCGTACAGGCTCTGCACGAAGCGTCCGTCGACTAGCACATCTATATAGTCTAGTAGTGGGGCGCGTGCGGGGTCTTGCTCTATCTGCTCGAGCGTGTAGCCTGTGTAGCACCAGATCTCTAACCCCGTGTCGCTCTTGAGACGCTTGAGGAGCGTGAGCAGCTCCTCAGGACTAAACATCGGATCCCCTCCACTCAGCGTGATGCCGTCGAGGAGGGGATTGTTGTTTATATCGTCAATGATCTGCTGCAGGTACGCCTCCGTCAGGGGCGTACCTACGAGCGGATTGTGACTCTCAGGGTTGTGACACCCTGGGCAGTGATGGGAGCAGCCCGCTAAGTAGATCGAGCAGCGTATCCCATCACCATCAAGGATGGTCTCGGGTATGACCTTGAGGACGTTCATTCGAGAGGATAGAGGCGAGAAGCGAGTGGCTAGTGATGCTTGACGCGATCAGCCTCCTCAGCACGCTTGGCAGAGTTCCACGAGGCGAGGTCGCCCGTCAGGTAGCCCGTGATGCGACGCATACGTAGTATGTCTTCGCCACCACATATCGGGCACTTAGCATAGATGACGCCCTTGTAGTGACACTCACGACAAGTATCTATCGGGTGATTGATCGAGCCGTAGCCAATGTGGTTGTCCTGCATCAGCTTGACGATCTTAGCAATCGCCTTGACATTCTTCTTAGCCTCGCCATCGAGCTCTATATAAGTGATATGCCCTCCTAGCGTGAGCGCATGGAAGGGAGCCTCTAGGCGTATCTTGTCCGCAATGCGGATCTCCTCCTTGACATCAATGTGGAAGGAGTTGACATAGTACGCTCTATCGTTGACCCCCTCGATGATACCGTAGCGCTTACGGTCGAGGCGTGTGAAGCGACCCGAGAGCCCCTCAGCTGGCGTGGCTAGTACCGAGTAGTTAAGGTGATAGCGCTCCTTAAACTCCTGTGCTACCTCACCCATGATCTCGATGCAGTGGTAGAGCGTATGCCAAGCATCCTCGTTGGTGCCGTGCCCCTCACCATAGATCGCACACATAGCGTTGTGCCCCCCGATGAAGCCGATGCCGAGCGTACCGCTGTCTATCACGTGACCGACGGGGTCGTTGGGACGCAAAGCTCCCCCACCCTTCCAGACATCATTGCCCATCATAAAGGGGAACTGACGTGCCAAGGCCGTCGCCTGAAATTCGTAGCGCGTGTGTAGCTGTTCGCCCACGAGGCGAGCCATCTCACGTATCGAGGTGTAGAGCTTATTGATCGCTATACTGCGCATCTTGCCTAGATCCTCCTTCGTACCCATCTGCTCCTTAGCATAGCGCATCGCCTCGATCGCTAGGCGAGGTAGGTTGATCGTTGTAAAGGATAGGTTGCCACGACCTATCGAGGTACGAGGACCATTGATATTCTCGAAGACACGCGTACGGCATCCCATCGTGGCTAGCTCATGACGGTAGCGCAGCGGATCCTCCGCATTCCACTCATCATTATGGTTGAAGGGGGTATCTAGGAAGACAAAGTTTGGGAAAAGTGCCTTCGCCGTCGTCTCGCAAGCTTTCAGGAAAAGGTCAAAGTTTGGCGTCTCAAACTCCATCTCCCCAGCCACGGCACGGTCGAAGTCCTTCATCGCACGATCGAAGTCCGCCTCGGAGTAGTTGACCCCCTCCTTGACCTTAAAGATCTGTATCGGGAAGACTGGTACCTCGCCACCTACGCCTAGCCCCTCGGTCGTTGCTTTCATCAGCTCCTCGATCACCATACGCCCCTCGGCCGAGGTATCGGTACCATAGTTGATCGAGCTAAAGACCACCTGATTACCTCCTCGTGAGTGCATCGTGTTGAGATTGTGTATGAAGCCCTCCATAGCTTGATGCGTGTCACGACGCGTACGCTCTATCGCTTGGTTAATTAGGTAGACCACCTCTTTACGAGGAATCTCCTTATCAACCCGCTGGGACAGAGCTTGGCACAAGTTCGTCACAGCCGTCGAAGTCGGGACGATGCAGTCTAGATGCTGCTTAGCTAGCTCTCGTACTTCCCGTGACGAGGGAATATCGGTAGCTCCTATGCAGTGGAGGAATAAGCAGATCGTGTCGGCTACATGCTTGAGAAAAGTCTTGTAAACGCCCGGTGCCATGAAGAAGTCAAAGGCTGGTATCGCCTGCCCGCCATGCTGCTCGTTTTGGTTTGTCTGGAAGACGATCGTCGCCAGCGTTGCATAGCTCTGTATGCTCTGAGGCGTGCGTATGCTACCATTTTTCGTATGAAAGCCTCGCTCGTAGAGATCCGCCAGGTCGTACTGGATACAAGTGGTCGTCTTCGTAGGGTAGTAATCGAGATCGTGGATATGTATATCCCCGCGACGATGCGCCTCAGCGTACTGCGTGGGGAGCAGGTAGCGGTAGGTGTAGTCCTTAGAGACCTCAGAGGCGAAGGTCATCATCTGCCCAGCGGGCGTGTGACTACTCATATTGGCGTTGCTCAGATTGACATCATTACTGTCGATGGTCACGATGCCATCGAGGTTGCGCTTGAGCTCGCTCTTCTTCTGGCGCTCCGTGTTGCGCCACTCGCGATAGAGTATGTAGCGCTTAGCCACCTCCGGCTGCACCTTCATGAGCTCGCTCTCGACGAGATCCTGTACCTCCTCGACAGAGATGACCTCCTGCTCGATGCGTGCTAGGACGCCCATGGTAACGATCTTCGCCTCTTGGAGACACTCAGTCTGACCTGTGGCAATGTAGGCTTTGAGAACGGCGTTCTCA
Source organism: Porphyromonas asaccharolytica DSM 20707 (assembly GCF_000212375.1). Lineage (NCBI taxonomy): Bacteria > Pseudomonadati > Bacteroidota > Bacteroidia > Bacteroidales > Porphyromonadaceae > Porphyromonas > Porphyromonas asaccharolytica. Next base: position 1,805,989 of record NC_015501.1, read on the forward strand.
ATCTTCGACGGGGTAAATGGCTCTTGCAGCCCATCCCGCTTGATGATTTGTTTGATAGTTGTTGTCATACTTCAATTCCCGAAAGTAATGTTAAGACGCTCACGTTTCTTCCTTCTCTCGTGCGATCTCCGTCTACTAGGGTCGGTCTTCTGACTTATCTCGTCGGGACTATGCAGTGTGTGGCGTAGCCCTGCTTGGAGCGATCTCCTTCCCATCTTAGTTAAGACAGTGGATATGTGATCCTCCTCTATGGCGAGAATTACAGCAGCGGGTTCTGTACTGGACTTGCACCAGTTTCCCAGCGACTAGGCGATGTGCACTAGTCCACCCTTATAGTATTATGAGATCGCAAATGAACGAAAGGAAGACGACGTAAAGCACCCTCATTTGTTACAAGTGCAATATTACAGCTTTCCTACGAAATAGCCAAATAAAACAACTTCGAAATCGATAACTGTCGAAAAGTTATCCAAAACAAATACACAACACGCTAAGGTTTAGCCATTTGCATAAATAGTACCTCCGATAAGTTCTCCAATTAGATTTTTTAGATGCATTGTCTCGCACACCAAATTGTCAAATATCAAGACGCGTAGCGATGATACGTGCAGCGATTTGTAGGGGCGGACCTATGTGTCCGCCCGTCCTCGTCGGAGCGCTGTCTGCTCTATGGGCGGACACGCAGGTCCGCCCATACACAAACCACATCAACACGACAAATCCGGCCATCAGACGCTGTAACCCTTTGTGGGGACGGACAGACCGTACGTCCGTTGTGTCAAAGCGTTACAGCGTCAGGGTTTTAACGGGGACGGACGCACGAGCCGTGCGTCCCTACAGCGGGTTACACGGCTCGTGCGTCCCTACAAAATCGTTACTCGTCTCGCTTTGACTTTGGTTGCTCGGGATCACTATCTCGCCAAAAGTTTTGTAGTATCAAAAGTTTGTTGTACTTTTGCACCGTCAATGAGACGCCGAAATAGCTCAGTTGGTAGAGCAACTCATTCGTAATGAGTAGGTCGCCGGTTCGAGTCCGGCTTTCGGCTCTTATATCACTTCCTAAGGGTGTCGTCTATAGTGGTCTACCCGACCCTGTAGGGGGTGCCTTTTTTTCGTTATACACTAACATCGTACAGCAATGAAATCAGATATTCAGATAGCTCGTGAGTGCCAGCTCAAGCCCATTGAGGAGATCGCTCACCAGCTCAACATCACAGATCAAGAGCTAGAGCCTTACGGACACTACATCGGCAAGATATCACACGAGCGGATGGACCCAGACAAGATAGCCCAGAGCAACCTCATCCTCGTGACCGCTATCACCCCAACCAAGGCCGGTGTCGGTAAGACCACCGTCTCCATCGGTCTCGCACTCGGTCTCAACAAGATCGGCAAGAGTGCCGCCGTGGCTCTGCGTGAGCCTTCTCTCGGACCTTGCTTCGGTATGAAGGGTGGTGCCGCCGGTGGTGGCTACGCACAGGTACTCCCGATGGAGAGTATCAACCTCCACTTCACCGGCGACTTTCACGCTATCACCTCAGCGCACAATATGATCACCGCACTTCTAGACAACTATATCTATCAGAATAGAAATAGCTGCGAGGGCCTCTCCGAGGTGCTCTGGAAGCGTGTCCTAGACGTCAACGACCGCTCCCTGCGTAACTGCATCACCGGTCTAGGCGGCGTAGGCAATGGCATCCCCACGGAGACCGGGTTCGACATCACTCCCGCGAGTGAGATCATGGCGATCCTCTGCCTCGCATCAGACCTAGAGGATCTACGTCGTCGTATCGACAATATCCTCCTCGGCTATACTAAAACTAAGGAGCCATTTCATGTCAAGGATCTAGGCATCGGAGGTGCTATCACCATCCTCCTGAAGGATGCGATCAAGCCGAACCTCGTACAGACCACTGAGGGGACACCCGCCTTCATCCATGGCGGACCTTTCGCTAATATCGCTCACGGCTGTAACTCGATCATCGCTACGAAGATGGCTATGTCTTGCTGCGACTACACGATCACGGAGGCCGGCTTCGGTGCCGACCTCGGTGCGGAGAAGTTCCTCGACATCAAGTGCCGTGTAGCTGGTATCACGCCTAAGCTGACAGTCATCGTCGCTACCCTCGCAGGTCTCAAGATGCACGGCGATGTCCACGAGAAGCAGATCTACGAGAAGGACATAGAGGGCGTACGTAAGGGTCTTGCCAATCTCGATCGTCACGTGCATAACCTGCACAACTTCGGGCAGACGGTGGTCGTTGCCTTCAACCGCTACGCTACCGATACCGACGAGGAGATCGAGATCGTACGCAATCACTGCGAGCAGGTCCTAGGCTGCGGCTTTGCAATCAACAATGCTTACAGTGAGGGTGGCAAGGGCGCTACTGAGCTGGCTGAGCTTGTCGTCAAGACTATCGAGGAGCACCCCTCAGAGCCTATCGACCACGTTTACGAGCTCAGTGAGCCTGTCAAGACAAAGGTCGAGCATATCGCCAAGCGCATCTATGGGGCTGCCAATGTAACCTATAGTAGCAAAGCGGAGAAGAAGCTCGCTCGTATCCAAGAGCTCAACATGGAGCGCTACCCCATCTGCATTGCCAAGACGCAGTACTCCTTCTCAGCAGATCCTAAGGGTTATGGCGACGTACGAGACTTCGATATGAAGGTCGAGGATATCGTCCTCAATAGTGGTGCCGAGATGATCGTCGTCATCATGGGTAGCATCATGCGTATGCCAGGACTGCCCAAGGAGCCACAAGCCGTCCACATGGACATCGTCGATGGCGTCATCGAGGGTCTGAGCTAAAAAAGCAAGTCGGGGAATCTGACGTGACGAGTAACCCGCTGTAGAAACGCACGTTCGGTGCGTTCGGTGCATCAAAGTTACAGATTGCTACGCGTCTCTAACCTCTAATTCCTAATCTCTAATTCGATAGCCACGGAGGAAATACAAAATTCCTCGGTGGCTATTTTTTATTCTGTCCTCTCCTGAAATAGTACACAGTTGGGGAAGCCAACCCCAACAACTATGAAACAAGAAAAAAGTAAACTAGGACGAAAGGGATATCCCCTAGATTTCAAGTGGAGAGTCATTGACGACCTCCTAGCCACCGGTGACAGCATTGCCACCACCAGCCAGCGCTACGGCATTACCACACGCACCATTCGAAATTGGTTGCGTACCTTTGATGTAGAGTTACCCAACCAAAGCACCAGTAGCACTATGAGCAAGACAAACAAGAACAAAGACGTAGATCCAGAGTACGCAGAACTCAAGCGTGAAAACGCTCGTCTCAAAGCAGCCCTCTTCCAGGCTGAGAGCAAGGCATTAGTCAACAAGACACTACTCGAAGTGGTCTTGAATCGCTACCACATTGATCTAAAAAAAAGACCGATTTGCAGCCGTGAGACAGCTTGAGTCCGCCAAAGAGAGAGATCAAAAGCTCTCCATAACCTACCTTTGTCAGCTGTTAGAAGTCAGCCGCAAAGGCTACTACAAGCACACCTTCACCGAGCAAGACGAAGATGTCAAAGTAGCTTCCGTCCTACACTATTGCCAGTATGTGCGCGGTCAGCTCCCCAAAGCAGGCGTAGACACCATCCAGCAGTGTGCCAACGAATACTTCAAAGGGACCTTCCAAGTAGGTCGAGACTGGCTCTACAAAGTGTTAGGAGCCAACGATATGCTACTAAGAAGTCGCAAGCGCAAGCGTCCACCCCAGACGACCAAGGGAGTGGTCAATCACGGCTTCCAAGACCACCTGAACACCACCCCTAAGTACATAGCCACCGACCATTGCCGGCTCACCGTCTCAGACATAACCTACGTCAAATGTTTAGGGGGCTTCGCATATCTCTCCCTGACGATGGACGCTTATAGCCGCATCATCACCGGCTTTGACCTGCAGCCCACGCTCTCCACAGAGGGTCCCTACAACGCACTAAGACAGACCGTTGACTTCTATCAGAAGCATGGCTTTGACCTCAAAGGGCTCATCTTCCATAGCGACCGAGGCTGTCAATATGTCTCCAAGCAGATGACGGACTACGAGGCCAGCCTAGGCATCGTAACCAGCGTCACCCAGACCGGAAACCCCCTTCACAACGCTATGGCTGAGCGACTTAACGGGATCATCAAGAACGACTGGCTTTACAACTTCGAGGATAAGCCCATAGATCAAGTTCGAGAGATCCTCTCTCAAACGATTGCTCTCTATAACACAGCGCGACCTCATCGAGCCATCAACAAGAAGACTCCGATGCAGATGCTCATACCAAATTACCCCAACCCTCTAACCACCCAACCCTCTAAGAACCAGATAGCTAAGAACAATTCTCCCAAAGCTCTGAGCCTCAAATCTCCGAGCTCATGCCGCTTAACTCCCAACAAAGACCTATCTTTGTGTACCTCCGCAGTAAAGACGACGACAAGTCGTGTACCCTAGCAGGAGCAAAACTAACAGATGAGAACGCTCACAGGATTAACAAAAACAACCCGTGTATCATCTCAGTAACACCTTCCCAACTGTGTACTTTTTTCAGGAAGAGGACATTCTCCACGTGGAGACGAAACATTTCCTCCGAAGTTTCATTTGATTCCTCCGAAGTTTTATTTCGTCTCCACGTGGAGAATTTTTCTTTTCCACGTGGAGATTTCTGAATTCCTCGGTAGAAACGCATCCACCACTGTAATGTGCGGGACCCATAGTAACCTAATTTAGTATCTTTGCGCTTAGCTGCGTAAGTCACACTGAGGTGATGATAGATTGCGCTTTTATAAACGTTTACTGAAACATCTATGATGAGAAAATTTGTCTCGGCTATCCTACTAACCCTGCCCCTACTCTACTGCCAGAGTCTCTCGGCACAAGAAGCTTCGCAAAGTCTTAACCCGCTATCACTCCTGAGTGAGTACAACCTACAGGATGTAGGTCTTCTAGCTAAGCCCAATGAAGATGGCAAGGCGTGGGGAGCTCTCTTTCAGTTTGGGCGTAATGTACCCTTTGACTACAACGGCGAGGCTCCTCGTGAGGCTGCTAATGTATCGGGCAACGATCCCAAGGTGTGGAGTAAGAGCTTCTTGACGAAGACCGAGGGGCAGACTCAGTACGACTGGCTCACCACTGGTACTCTCGGAGATAAGTGGACCGACATCGTCGCTCTAGCGGTCGATGCCCCAGCGACTTATCGTGGGGAGAATGGTGGTGATCCTTGCCCTAAGGGGATGCACATACCGAGCTACACTGAGTGGTCAGCTGTCATGCCTAGCTCCTTTGAGGTGGCCAACTTCACGGGTAAGACAGGCATCAAGCACACGACCGAGTCTATCACCATACAGGGGCAAACGAAGGCCTATCAAGCTGACTACTACAGCAAGACCAAAAACGAAATCATCGGAATCAAGTGTAACGATGAAAGCGGGAAGTATCGCACCGCCTTCCGCTGGAGGTGGTCAGACTACGGACTGCTAATCGAGGCTAAGTGGATCGGACAGAGGTATGCGACCATTGAGGAGCTCATTGCTGAGACAGACTTCTGGACGACAGACCAAGAGCGCATCGTAACACGCTTCCTACCTGCTACAGGGTATATATCAGGCTCTACTGGACTAGCCGATCAGCAATACGGAGACCTATACTATTGGTCAGCAGCGGCCTCTCAGACGAAGGAAGGCTTTGCACCGACGGTGTGGGGCTATCCATACGATGAGGAGTTCGGTGATGGGGGCGTAGCTATTTACGAGGATGTCATGGGACGCTATAGCGCGGCCTGTATACGCTGTATGATGGGACAGCCTACCTCGACGGGTATCCTCGCCCCCACCCAGCAGGCAGCTCTCAGCGCTTCTTCTGATGCCAATGGAGTGCTAGCTATTGCAGTGACTCCTGATCTCATCGGTGCGAGCTACCAGATCTACACCGCAGAGGGACTACTAGTCGAGCAGGGCATCCTCTCAGACATGCAGCAGTGGGTCAACATTGCGCACTTACCTTACGGATACTACATTCTCACGGTAGGTCAGCAGGCGGTCAAAGTGAAGCGCTAGCATCCTGCACTCAATCTACTATCTTTCGCTCAATCCGCTATGTCGTGGATTTGTCGTAATTTTGGAAAGCTAATGGGGTCACAAGACGTCATTAGCTTTGTCCTAATGAATTGCTAGTGCTAATGACAATGCAAGAACACGCCAAAAAGTCTATCCTACTAACTGGTGGCTGTGGATACATAGCCTCCCATACCGCAGTCGTCCTGCAGGAGGCGGGATACGATGTCATCCTCGTGGACAATTTATCGAACTCGCGTCGTGAGGTAGTTGATGCGATCGCTCAGATCACCTCGATACGACCACTCTTCTACGAGGTGGACTGTACCGATGCGGCCGCTATGGGTGAGATCTTCGAGCATCATAAGGACGAGATAGAGGGTGTCATCCACTTTGCGGCGCACAAGGCAGTCGGAGAGTCGGTCGAGCAACCACTACGCTACTACGACAACAATATCAATTCGCTCATCACGCTGCTACGCTGTATGGAGCGGTATGGTGTGCAGCACTTGGTTTTCTCCTCCTCCTGTACGGTCTACGGACAGCCCACGGCTGAGCACCTGCCGATCACCGAGTCGGCTCCGCGTCAAGATGCCACCTCGCCTTATGGCAATACGAAGCGTATCAACGAGGATATCATCATAGACTCCGTACGGAGTGGTATGCCGCTACAAGCGGTCATACTACGATACTTTAACCCTATCGGGGCACACCCCTCGGCACTCATTGGCGAGGAGCCTGTGGGTACACCGCAAAACCTCATCCCCTTCCTGACCCAGACGGTGGCTGGGCTTCGCAAGGAGCTCGTTGTCTTCGGCAATGACTACAACACGCCTGACGGCACCTGCATCCGTGACTACATTGATGTGATGGACCTAGCGCAGGCTCATCTAGCAGCACTACGTCGTCTGCATCGCAGCGATGTGCAGACTGCTCCAGCACACTATATATATAATGTAGGTATGGGGCGTGGGCTGAGCGTCTTGGAGCTGATACAAGCCTTCGAGCGCGCCACAGGTCGCAAGGTGCCATACCGCATGGGCGACCGCAGAGCGGGCGACATAGAGCAGATATGGGCCGACACAAGCTACGGTGAGCAGGAGCTACAGTGGCACGCTGAGATACCTATCGAGGAGAGCTTGCGACGTGCTTGGCACTGGCAAGAGGCTCTAGACAAGCGAGACAAAGACAACACAACTAAAGAGAATACAATCCTAACTATTTAACGAATAAACAACTATGAACTTCCCAAACGAACTAAAGTACACGGCTGACCACGAGTGGGTACGCATCAATGGCAACGAGGCTGTCATCGGCATCACCGACTTTGCTCAGAGCGAGCTAGGCGAGATCGTCTACGTAGACGTTGACACCGAGGGTGAGAAGATCGACCGCAACGAGGTCTTTGGCTCTATCGAGGCTGTCAAGACTGTTTCTGACCTGATGATGCCTATGACGGGCGAGGTCCTAGAGGTCAATGCGGAGCTCGAGGATGCTCCTGAGCTGGTCAACGAGGACCCATACGGTAAGGGCTGGATCATCAAGATAGCTATCGAAAACCCCGCAGAGGCTGACGAGCTCCTGGACGCTGCTGGCTATCAAGAGAAGATCGGTAAGTAAGACCTAGAGCAGATGCAACCTCTCGTTAGTGTCATCATGGGTAGCACGAGTGATCTACCCATCATGCAGCGTGCCGCCAAGCAACTGGAGGCACTGGAGATACCCTTCGAGCTACTCGCACTCTCTGCCCATCGTACTCCCGATGAGGTAGCTGAGTTCGCACGAGGTGCCGAGGAGCGTGGCGTACGTGTCATCATAGCTGCTGCTGGTATGGCAGCACACCTATGCGGTGTCATCGCTTCGATGACTACACTACCTGTGATCGGAGTGCCTATTGATGCCTCACTAGAGGGACTAGACGCTCTGCTGGCTATCGTACAGATGCCTCCTGGCATCCCCGTAGCAACGGTCGGAGTCAATGCTGCTCAAAACGCAGCTCTTCTAGCTGCTCAGATGCTCGCTCTAGGCGATCCTGAGATAGCTCAAAGAGTGAGAGCTCAGAAGGCTTCGCTCAAGGAGAAGATCGTCAAGGCTAACAAAGAGCTAGCCCAGATCTCTGACTACAAGTACAAAACGAACTAACGATATGACGATGTAGAGGCGGAGGGCGACATAACTTTTTGCCCTCCTCCTCTCCTCGTCTATCTATCTTTTATACACACCTACCACACGCTCTATTCGTTTATGTCTCTCTGTAGATACCAGCGTCGTCATAGCTACACCATACCTGTCGGCGAGGCTCGTCTAGGAGGCGAGTCTCCACTGCTCTTACAGAGCATGGCCAATGTGAGTACGATGGAGACGGACCTCTGTGTGGCACAAGCCTTACGCTGTGCCAGCGAGGGGTGTCAACTCTTTAGATACACCGCTCAAGGCGTGCGAGAAGCTACCAATCTAGGCGTGATCGCTGAGCGACTACACGCCGAGGGGTGTCGTATGCCTCTTGTGGCAGACATACACTTCAGGAGCGAACCCGCCTTTGAGGCGCTCAAGCATGTGGACAAGGTACGTATCAACCCGGGCAACTTTCTTCATCAGAAGGCTTCGCTAGACGATGAGACGGCACGGGCGGAGATCGCTGAGGTCTTCGGACGCTTTGTTCGCGAAGCGCAAGCTCGTCACCGAGCTATACGCATTGGGGTCAATCACGGCTCCCTCTCTGAGCGCATCCTAGCTCAGTATGGCAACACGCCCGAGGGGATGGTCGCCTCCTGCATGGAGTACCTAGAGGTGTGCGACAGTCTAGGGATGCGTGACGTGGTCATCTCGATGAAAGCCTCTAACGTCTTAGTCATGACGCAAGCCGTGCGGCTACTGGTAGAGCGTATGGATGTGCTAGACTGGCACTACCCACTGCACCTTGGAGTCACCGAGGCGGGAGCTGGTGAGGACGGGCGTGTCAAGAGCTGTATAGGTATTGCTAGTCTGCTCGTTGACGGGCTGGGCGACACGCTGAGAGTCTCTCTAAGCGAGGAGCCTGAGGCGGAGCTTCGCTTTGGCAAAAAGCTCATCGCTTACATTGATCAGTTGGCCGCCTTTGACCAGGCAAGACCTATCTACGGGAGCCATACTTATCGCTCCGTAACTCGTGACCAAGCGCAGGGTGCTAAGACACTGACTCACTATCCCGCTGTGCTAACGCTAGACAGTGACGGGAGAGCTCTCGACGTGGGCTTTGATGCTCGACTGGAGGAGACACAACTGGCTTTCTCTAATGAGCAACAGACATTACAGATCATCGACTTAGACACACCTCTGGATCGGCTCTTACAGCATCTAGAAGACTTTGCAGCTCACTGGGACGGACACTCTTGGCTAGAGCTACGAGGCGCAGAGCTGGACTATATATATAGGGTACGCTATGCCGTGGATCAGCTCTCGGGAAGAGGCACGATGCCCCGCATCTTGCTGCACTATACGTCCCATGCGAGAGGCTATGACGACATCTTGATCGACTGCGCTACGCAGCTCGGCTCCCTGCTGCTAGAGGGGATCGGCAATGCAGTCGCTTTCTCAGCAGCGGCTATGAGTCCTAAGGCTCGTCTAGACCTGCTCAATGGTATCCTGCAGGCGGTACGTATCAAGATGACTCACACGGAGTTCATCAGCTGTCCAGGCTGTGGGCGCACGCTCTTTGACCTCCAGCAGACGGTGGCACAGGTCAAGAAAAGACTAGCGCACCTGCCTAATCTCAAGATCGGCGTGATGGGCTGCATCGTCAATGGTCCTGGCGAAATGGCCGATGCTGACTACGGCTACGTGGGTGGAGGCGTCGGCAAGGTCGACCTATACCGAGGGCAGGAGCGACTCGTACACGGCATCCCTTCGGCAGAAGCTGTGGATCGTCTCATTGAGCTCATCAAGAGCGACGGCAAGTGGTGCGACCCACCACAGCAATAACCTTTATACCAACGCTACTCATGCTTTCTATTCGGATTATCAACCGCTCTTCCTATCCCCTGCCCCAATACGCTACGGCGCTCTCTGCAGGGCTAGACCTACGTGCTAACCTAGAGCAAAGCGTCTCGCTAGCACCCCTAGAGCGTCGGCTGGTACCCACAGGTCTATACATGGAGATCCCCGCCGGCTACGAGGGACAGGTGCGTCCACGCAGTGGGCTAGCCCTCAAGCAGGGGCTGACCGTACTCAATGCGCCTGGCACGATCGACGCAGACTACCGTGGCGAACTACAGGTGATCCTCATCAATCTATCTCAGGAGACGGTGGAGATAGCACCTGGCGATCGGATCGCTCAGCTAGTCTTCGCCCGCCACGAGCAGTGTGACTGGATCGAAGTGGAGAGCCTCTCAGACACCCAGCGAGGCGGTGGCGGTTTTGGACATACGGGCGTATGAAAAGCATTGGTCGTCAGACACTCTTACTCTTTTTCTTAGCTCTAATAGGGCTAAGCTCTACTAAACTCTCTGCGCAAGCTACAGAGACGGAGGGGGCAGCCTATGCGCAGATTGAAGATTACGCTAACATCCTCTTCTTCACAGGAGCGCAGGAGCCAGCTATCGGCTATCTCTACTATCTCTACGACGCCTATCCCGACCAGCAGGTTCGGACGGCTGTACCGCTTGCCAGCTGGCTTGACCTAGCGGATCGCCAAAATGACGCTAGAGACTTACTCCAGACACTTTTCACCAAGAGAAGCGATCAAGCTCGTGCCAATCAAGAGCTCGTACGCTACTACCTCACACTCCTCTACAGTCACGGAGATATTAATGAGGCGGACTCGCTCTTTGCATTGCTCCCAAGAGAGGTTTCCAGTCATCCCGACATACTGCTAGTCCATCTGACGAGCCTAGCGATGCTAGACAAAAACCAAGAGCTACTAGAGCAGATAGCACTACTCGACACGACACAGCTCACAACCCCTCAGCAGCAAGATACCTACTACCGTCTCATCGCGCAGTCCTCCTCCAAGCAAGGAGACTATCAGCGTATGCTCCAAGCCGCAGAGCGACTCGTTGAGCTGGATCCGAGTAGTCTTGGCAATCACCACACACGTCTAGAAGCACTCAACGCACTGAGACTAGACGACCAGATAGACAAGAGCCTAGCGCAGCTCCAGCAGACGCTCTCCCTACCCGATGCTTACATCGATGTGACGCGTGCCGAGCTGATCGCCTCGCGCCGAGACACCAAGCAATCGGCCGAATACCTCTACCACTACCTAGAGCGTCAAGATAGCATCTCTCCTGTCTCGGCACGCATTGTCTCTATGCTGCTACCTGACTTCTCAGACATTAGCCAGATCCCGTCAGAGTTTATCCCCGCTCTGACACGCCTCGCAGAGCTAGAGCCGAGCGATCCGAAGCTCTTCGCCGACCTTTACCTAATCGTCTCGACACAACAGGGGAAAGCGCAGGCGGAGCAACTGGTCAAGCAGTTTTACGACAACCCCAAGACCGCTTATAGTGCAGTCATCGTAAAAGCTTCGCAGATGCAAGAGCAGGAGCGAATAGACTACCTGACCTCAGTTCAAAAGCGTTACCCCGCAGACCTTCAGATACTGGCACTCTACGCTGGAGAACTCATCGCTCATGATCGTCTAGACGAAGCGCAGCAAGCGATCAGTAGCCAGCTAGACTTGACCAAACTCAAGACAGCCAAAAGTGTTGAGCCGACCGAGGGGCTGCGCATGCTACTCCTCTACTCTTCTCTTATCTACGAGAAGCAAGAGCGGTCGGCACAAGCGTTAGAGGTCTTTGAGATTGCCGAGCGACTCTTCCCCCGAGATGCTATCCTACTCAACAACTACGCTTACTACCTCTACACCCTATCCCCACAAGACAGCAGCTACCTAGCAAAAGCTGAGCAACTAGCCGCAACAGCCTACGGACTAGCCCCCGAAGAGGCCAACATCCTCGACACCTACGGCACGATCCTCCTAGCTCAGGGGCAAACGACTATGGCGCAGCTCATGCTCTCGCAAGCGGTAGAGCGAGCCAAGCAAATAGGCAAGCCCAATGCGGGCTACATCGAGCGACTAGGAGACGCCTATCTGCAGGGTGGTGATCGACAAGCTGCGCTCCAGCAGTGGCAGCGAGCTTACAAGTTGGCTCCCACGGAGGGACTCCAGCAGAAGATCGATTCGCTGACCCCTTAGTTGTGATACACTAACTATAGACCTATCATGAGACACATTCTAAGATCTTTCCTCCTCATCGTCGGTAGCACGCTACTGCTTCTAGCTTGTGGCACACGCGCTAGTCACTCTAGCTCCCCAAAGGCTCCTACGGTCGCAGACGAGGGTGGTTGCGCTCTAGGCGACTCATGGCTTTCTGACCAAATCCTCCAGATCAACCATACGCCCGAGCATCGCATCGCTAGCGCCGAGCTATCTCTAAGTGACTCGCAGCTATCGACACGCATGGATCTCTTTGTAGGTCAGAGTGAGGGACTAATGCTCTCGGCTCGTCCGCTCCCCTTCGTGGAGGCTCTCCGCATTTACATACTCCCCGACCATATCGCTCTGTACGATATGATGCACGAAGCCAAGGTCACCATCAGCTACTATGCGCTGAGCGAGCGTCTTGACACCGAGGTGTCGTATACGCTCCTGCGTGACCTACTCCTTGGCCAGCCCACCTACCTAGCCGATCGTGAGTACATAGTCGGGAGAGGTTCTTTAGAGATCTCACTGCGTAGCCTCAAGAGCAAGCCCTGGGTCGTCGACTATATGGTTAATCCGCAATGCCAGCTAGGCACTATACGCATCGCCTCCACCGACCAAAGCAAGGGAGGCTATCTGCAAGGACGGTACAGCTACCAGAGTGGCTCCAGCAAGCCCGACGTGACACAGCTCCTCGTCTCCACACCGCGCAAGCGTCTCTCCATACAGCTAAAGTATAGCAAGAGCAAAGAGCTCACTCCAGCCCAACTGCAAGATCGTCTCACCGAGCCTCAGGGCGGCTACACGACCATGTCCCTAGACGAGTTGCTCCGGCTCCTTTAGATTATATCGCACACTCCACTCCTCCATCGATCTATGTCACACCTCCGACGGTTACTCTATACCCTCTGCTTACTCACGCTTACAGGTACTCTCCTCTTGGCACAGCAACCCAAGAAGTCCGCTGCCGTACGCAAGCTCGAGCGGCAGCGCACCGAGCTACTCAATGCGATCAAGAAGACCGACAAAGAGATCAAATCCCTCGGTCAGAACCTTTCGGAAAAAGCCAAGCAAGACAAACTCGTTCGCCAGCAGATCAAAGATCGTAGTCAGGTCATCGTCCTTCTAGATCAAGAGGTGGCTCTGCTCAACATCTCCATCGACTCGCTAGCCATACAGATAGGCAAGCTACAGCAAAAGGAGGAGGTGAGCCGGGAGCGATACGCCAAGACGCTGCAAGCACTCCAACAGCGTCCACGCTTTGAGGATCGACTACTCTTCATCCTCTCCGCCTCCAGCTTTGACGAGGGCATACGTCGTGTGCGCTACCTCTCGGCTTACGCTAGAGCTCACAAAGAGGTCGCAGCACAGCTACACACCACCCGTGAGCAGCTGCAAGCGAGCCAAAACCAACTCATAGCAACTAAACAACAAAAAGGCACGCTTCTACAGCTACGTGCCGAAGAGCGTGTCAAGCTAGAACAGCAACAGAAGAGTATCGCCTCTGAGGTCAAGGAGCTATCTACCGAGCGACAATCACTCCAGAAGAAGCTCAAACAGCAGCAACGCAAGGCGGAGCAGCTCAACCAAGCTATCCAAGATCAGATAGCTCGTGAGATAGCCGAGGCAGAGCGCAAGGCGCGTGAAGAGCGTGAGCGTCTTGAGCGTGAGGCTCGTAAGAAAGGCAAGAAGGTGCCCAAAGAGGCAGAGCGTCGCGCCGAGACTAAGGACGGCTATGCGATGGACGCTGCCGAGCGTAAGCTGGCCAGCTCCTTTGCGGCCAACAAGGGACAGCTGCCCCCACCTGTCAAGGGTCGCTACCGTGTCATCAGACGCTTTGGTCTCCAGCAGCACGACGATCTAGCCATGGTGCAGACGCGCAATGGCGGTATTGACATACAAGTGGCACGTGGCACCGAGGCAGTCGCCATCTTCGATGGTGTAGTCAGCAAGGTCTTCGTCGTGCCAGGCTACCATAATTCTATCATCATACGTCATGGTAACTATCTGACCGTCTATGCCAATCTGCAAAACGTTTCTGTACGAGCAGGGCAAAAGGTCAAGACGGGTCAGGTGCTAGGCACCGTGGCTAGTGACGATGGGGGGCAGTATGGGGTCATGCAGTTCCAAGTGTGGCACGAGCGCAACAAGCTCAATCCCCAAGCCTGGATACGCTAATCCTCCACACACTATTTAGAGCAGTTCATTCATGCAGAGAGCAGAGTCTATGAGGCATCTAGTCGTTGCCATGGGGGCCTTCGATGGCGTACATCTAGGGCACCAGGCGCTGATCCGCCAAGTCCTCACGATAGCCAAGCAAGATCACTTGACCTCAGGGGTCGTCACCTTCGAGCCACACCCGCAGCTAGTGCTTCACCCCGAGCGACCCTTCCGCCTCATCACACTAGAGCGCGAGAAGGAGTTACTCCTGCACCAGATGGGCATAGAGCGGGTCGCCGTTATCCCCTTTACAGTAGCCTTGTCGCAGATGAGTGCCGAGGAGTTTCTCCGCACCTACCTCGACGAGCAGCTACAGATTCACACGCTCGTCGTAGGCTTTGACCACCACTTCGGGCATGACAAGGGGCTAGCCTTTGAGGATTATCAGGCGATAGCGCACCGCTACGGCATACGCTGCATACGAGGAGAGGCGTACACCCTGGAAGACAGCACAAGCCAAGACCCCATCAGCTCGACAGCTATACGCCGGTGGATAGACACTGGAGCCGTGACCGAGGCGGAGAGACAGCTAGGACACCCCTACACCATCTTAGGAAAGGTCAAGACGGGGCTTCAGATCGGGCGCAAACTGGGCTATCCGACAGCCAATATAGAGGTACCCTCTCCTCACAAAGCGCTCCCTCCTGCAGGCGTCTATATGGCACGCACGACCATCGACCCCTTTGGAGCGAGCCAGCAGAGAGATATACCGAGCATGCTCTACATCGGCACACGCCCTACGCTCGAGCTAGCCGAGGAGGAGACGATGATCGAGGTCTTTCTGATGGGCGGCGAGGAGTACCAACTCTATGGTCAGGAGCTGCAGATCTCCCTCTGCGATAGACTACGTCAGGAGTTACACTTCGAGAGCTTAGACGCACTGCGCAAGCAGATCACCCGCGACGAAGAGGCAGTGCGACGCTACTTCCACCTCTCCGACTGATCCAATCCGACACCCAACCCTCAGGGGCTATATCGCTACGCTGCGGTATAGCCCCTTCTTTTTGCCCGCTCCCCCTTTACCTGTGAGTCACCTTCGAGCAGAAGCTGTCGTCTACACTAGTCGTATCATACTGATCTTGTAATAGATACGAGTTCCAAAACTAAATCCTCTTTTGGAACTTTTTAGTTCCAAGGGTGGACCTTTTCAGTTCCTAGGGAGGTACTTTTCAGTTCCTAGGGAGGAAATTTCTTTTTCCAACGGAGGAAATTCTTTTTTCCAACGGAGGAAATTCTTTTTTCCAACGGAGGAAACTGGCGTTTCATCGGTGTGGCACTGTTTGCTCTAGCGGTATCCCGTCTGATTTTGTACCTTTGTGCTGGAAGTCTTCACAATGTCGTGGAGGCATTTACCTCTCTACATAGCTTTATGAACCAAGTAGCTCCTTCTCCTGAGATTCTATCCGCAGCGCGTGAAGCGGTCGATGTATTACAGCGTGGTGGTATCATCCTTTACCCGACCGACACGATCTGGGGCTTGGGATGCGACGCAACCAATGAGGAGGCGGTGGATCGCCTCTCGGCTCTCAAGGGTCGCCCCACAGGCAAGCCGATGCTGATGCTGGTCGATAGCGACGTGCGGATACAGTCGTATGTGCGTACGGTACCATCGATGGCATTCCAACTGATCGATGTAGCGGTGCGTCCGCTCACTATTATCTACCCCGAGGGGCGCAATGTGGCTCCGCAACTACTCGCGGATGACGGCTCAATCGGGATACGCATCGCAAGTGATACGCTCTGTCAGGAGATCTGCCGCATGCTACGCCGACCGCTTGTCTCAACCTCTGCCAATCTAGCGGGGACTAGTTCACCACACAACTACTCGGAGATTGATCCAGCACTGATCAAGATGGTCGACTATGTGGTCCCGCTACGCCAAGATGAGCATATCGACGGCATGCCCTCAGACATTATCAAGCTGGGGATCAATAATGAGGTGCGGGTCATTCGCTAAGTAATAAGGCTGGTCAAAAGCCGCTAAACGACCCTTTAGCGGCTACTAATCGCTGCCTGACCATAAAATCTATGACGAAGAAGTCTCGACAAGCTACGGTACGCCTGCGCTACATCGTCTCCGACCTTGTGGCGGTCCTGCTGGCGACGACGCTCTTCAACGTAGTGCGCTACGTGGTCGAGGATCAGAGTGCGACATTTGGCGAGCTGTCGCTCTTCCTCTTCAACACGAAGATGTACTGGGTGACGCTCGTGGTGGTGCTCTTCTGGATGGGCTTCCTAACGCTCTCGGGGTACTATAATAAGGTATTAGCGAAGAGCCGAATTGATGAGTTCTTCCTGACAGCTGGGAGTGTCTTCGTGGGGGTGGTCATCGAGTACCTCTTCCTCGTGGTGGACGATGTGATCGACGGGCGTAGTGCGCACCTGCTTCTCTTCGCCCTACTCTATCTGACGCACTTTCTCCTTATCTATGCGGGTCGCCTGACGATCACTTTGCAGCAGATCAGGTATGACCGCATGCCAGAGCATTGGCCACAGATCCTGCTCATTGGCACACCCGAGGTGATTTCCAAGCTGCAGGCGGTGCGTATGGAGATGCATTACCACGCTGTGGCGCAGTTACCTTTCGGCTCTGAGCCTGTCACACTAGAGCGGGTGCAGGCAATACTAGAGGAGCAGGATAAAGTTCAGCCCATCGAAGCAATCTATATGGTGGCCAATGAGGCGGACACGCTACGAGCTACGCATCTGCTCTACGAGCTGTACCGCTGCAAGCTACCAATCAAAATATACCTAGAGGGGGTGATGGGCGTACGCTCCTCACTACAAGCGCGCACGCTACGAGGACTACCGCTGCACGATGTGACGCAGACGCAGATGAGCGAGATGGAGCAAAATGTGAAGTGGCTCTTCGACCGTCTCTTCTCGCTAATCTTGCTGGTGCTTTTGTCGCCTCTCTTTGCGGTGCTGGCTGTTTTGGTCAAGCGCTCTTCGGAGGGGCCCGTCTTCTACAGTCAGGAGCGTGTGGGGCGTGGAGGGAAGCCTTTTTGGATCTATAAGTTTCGCACGATGTACACAGACGCAGAGGCTGCGGGTCCCCAGCTTAGCCACGAGGGAGACAAGCGAGTCACACCATTGGGTGCCAAGCTGCGCAAATATCGACTAGACGAGCTGCCCCAGTTTTACAACGTATTGCGAGGCGATATGTCTATCGTAGGACCTCGCCCCGAGCGCGCTTACTACATCAAGCAGATCCTCGAGCGGGCACCCTACTACTACCTGCTACACCAGCTACGACCGGGCATTACGTCGTGGGGTATGGTGAGGTACGGCTATGCCTCGACGGTCGATGAGATGGTCGAGCGACTCTACTATGACTGGCTCTTCTACGAGCACATGTCGATCAAGCTCGACCTAGCGGTGCTGCTCTGCACGGTGGGCACTATTATCAAGGGAAAAGGAAAGTAACACGGCTGCGATGACGACTACGACTACACGCATATCACTACTACAACGCTTCATCCTATGGCGCGAGGCTCACATCAGTGAGCGCATCTTCGTACTGATCTTATCTTTTATCATCGGTATCTTGACCGCCCTGGCTGCCTTTGCGCTCAAACAATTGATCGGCACGATACAGCATCTCCTGATGCCCGCCATACGCCAGGCTAATGTGTGGTACCTGATCCTGCCACCTATTGGCGTCCTGCTGACGGCGGGCGTGGTCAAGCTATTCATCCGTGACGACATAAGCCACGGTGTGACGAAGGTGCTGGGCGCTATGTCACAACGCAAGAGTCGTATCAAGCCACACAACACGTGGTCATCGCTCCTAGCTAGTTCGATCACCATCGGCTTCGGTGGATCGGTCGGAGCCGAGTCGCCTATCGTGATGACGGGCGCCGCCATCGGGAGCAATACGGGACGGCTCTTCAAGCTGGAGCAGCGTCAACTGATGCTCCTCGTGGGGTGCGGTGCTGCGGGTGCTATCGCGGGGATCTTTAAGGCACCCATTGCGGGCTTGGTCTTTGTGGTGGAGGTGCTACTCCTCGACTTGACGCTGAGCAGCGTGCTACCGCTACTGATTAGCTCCGTCACATCGGCCACGATGGCTTACCTGCTGACGGGACAGCAGGCGATGTTCTCTTTTTACCAGAGTGACCCTTTCACGGCAGAGCGCATCCCCTACGTGATCCTGCTCGGTATCGCCTGTGGCTTTACCTCGCTCTACTTCTCCAAGGTGATGTTTGCATTGGAGAGTTGGCTCAAGAGGCGCAGCAACTTCCTCAAGCGTTACGGCATCTCGATGCTCATCCTCAGTGTGGCTATCTTCCTTTTTCCTCCGCTCTTTGGCGAGGGTTACAACACGCTCAGCGACCTAATGGCGGGACAATACAGCTCCGTGACGGACAATAGTATCTTCGACTCCTTCGGGAGTAACTACTGGGTTATCTTCGCCTTCCTCCTCTGCACCATGCTGGTGAAAGTTTTTGCCTCCGTAGCGACCAATAGTGGTGGCGGGTGCGGCGGACTCTTTGCGCCTAGCCTCTTCGTGGGGGGCTTGTGTGGCTTTGTCTTTGCCTATGCGCTAAACTTCTTCCCCTTCATTGAGGTCTACCTACCGCAAAAGAACTTTGTCCTCATGGGCATGGCGGGCGTGATGGCGGGCGTGATGCATGCGCCACTGACGGGCACCTTCCTCATCGCTGAGCTGACTGGGGGCTACAACCTGCTCCTACCACTCATGCTGGTCGCTATCTGCTCCTACGGGACGATCCGCATCTTCATGCCTCACAGTATCTACTCCCTACGTCTAGCACAACAGGGCAAGCTGATGACTCACAGCAAGGATCAGGCGGTGCTCACAGTGATGAGCATCGATAATGTGATCGAGACAGACTTCGATAAGGTCTATCCCGATATGACGCTCGGTGAACTGGTCCAGGTAGTGGGACGTGCTAAGCGCAATCTCTTCCCCGTGGTGGAGCGTGAGACCGACAAGCTCCTCGGCGTGGTTTCGCTCGATGATATACGCAACATCATGTTTCGCCCTGAGCTATACGATCGCTACAAGGTGGACCGTATCATGGTTTCCCCGCCAGCCCGCATCCAGAGCGATATGCATATGGATCACATTATGCACCTCTTTGACGAGACCAAGGCGTGGAACCTCCCCGTCGTAACGCCCGAGGGACAGTACCTCGGCTATGTCTCTAAGTCTAAGATATTCAACACCTACCGAGAGGTGCTCAATGTCCTCTCACCTGACGAATAAACAGCTAGCTATGAAGAAAGATCAAGTTCGCATCATCTTTTACGGCACCGCTCCCTTTGCGACGGCGTGTCTAGAGCGTCTCGTCGACGAGGGCTACCCTATTGTCGCTGTCGTTACGGCTCCAGACAAACCTGCGGGACGTGGACATCGCCTGCAACCCTCGGCGGTAAAGCTCTGTGCGACCAAGCTCGGACTACCTATATTACAGCCGACAAACCTACGAGACGAAGCTTTTGTCCAGCAACTTACGGAGCTAAAGCCGACACTCGGCGTAGTGGTCGCCTTTCGTATGCTACCTCGTGAGGTGTGGAGCCTGCCCCCGTGGGGAACGGTCAATATACATGGCTCGTTGCTTCCGCAGTATCGTGGCGCCGCTCCGATCAATTGGGCGCTAATCAATGGTGAAAGCGAGACAGGCGTGACCCTTTTCCAGCTACGTCACGAGATCGATACGGGAGATATCATTGCCGCTTCGGCTTGTCCGATCGAGTCTGAGGACAACTTTGGCACCCTCTACGACAAGCTGATGGCTCTGGGCGCTGAGCTACTGGCTCACGGCTTGAGTCTACTGACGCAGCACGAAGGTCGCTACCCGCAAGCACTACCACAAGAGGAGCGTTCCGACCTACATCCTGCGCCTAAGCTCACGAAGGAGAATACGCGCATCGACTGGCACCAGTCAGCGCATGAGATACACAACCTGGTACGTGGCTTGGCTCCTCAGCCTGGTGCCTGGACGATGCTGGAGCTCCCCAACGAAGAACCTCTTCTCGTCAAGATCTACGCGACCACCCTCTCGCAGCAGGAAGCAGTAGAGCGACCCGTGGGACAGTGCGTCTCTCCTCGCAAAGGTCAGCTAGCCGTGCAGTGTGGCGATGGACTTCTCCTCATCGAGCAGCTGAAGCCTCAGGGCAAGAAGCTCCTCTCGGCACGTGACTGGCTCAATGGTCTCAAAGTCTCTATCGAGGATGTCCGCTATGTTTAGTAGCTTACACACAAGCAAGTAGCACATCTCTAGTGACCCCACAGCTATCCATCACCCTACCTCCCTCGAAGAGTCTCTACAATCGGCTCTTTGTGATGGCACGACTGGCGCATATGCCCATCCCCTCGCTATGGCATCAGCTAGATCTCTGCGAAGACTTGGCGGTGATGCTACACGCCTCGGGGAGTAGCGAGGAGCGCATATCCGTAGGGGCTTCGGGCACGGCTATGCGCCTCTTGACGGCACTCTTCGCTTTGACCACAGAGCGAGAAGTGCTGCTCGTTTCGCCTGTTCGTCGTATGACGGAGCGACCACTGGCACAGCTCATCGCACTACTCACGCAGCTCGGTGCTGACCTCTCCCAACCTGCGTCTCAGGAGCCTGTCAATGCGCTCTACCCTCTGGTGTCCATTCGTCCTATGAGCCTACAGCAGAAAGGTCTCCCCACGCTAACCCTACCAAGCGGATTAGAGAGTAGCCAGACGGTCACCGCTCTGCTCCTCATTGCTCCCTATCTGCCCCACGGACTAGCCCTTCGCTGGCAAGACGACCAACTCCCCAGTGCCTCTTACATCCAGTTGACCTGCTCCCTGATGCAGGCGTGCGGTATCGACCTCTCAGTTGATCGCCACGGGATCTATGTTGCTCCAGGAGCCTACTGCGAGAGAACGCTCACACGCCTACTCTCGAACCCCATCGGTGACTGGTCCTCAGCGCAGTACCCTCTCCAGTGGGCACTTATGACGCCACGTCCCTGCAAGATCTTGCTGACCAATATCCCAGCGCAGAGTTTACAGCCAGACGCCCGTGCCTTAGAGCTGCTGCAGATCTCCCCCGAATGGCTAAGCACAGGCAGCGACACCCTCTGCCTTGACAGCGAGTTCCTGCAAAAGCATCTGCGTAAGCTCACCTTCGGAAGTCTCTTCCTGTCGAACAATCCTGACTTCGCACCCACACTCATTGCGCTCCTCCTCTACTATCAAAAGAAAGCTCAGCTCCACGGACTGGACCTCCTACGCCTCAAAGAAAGCGATCGCATCGCCCTCATTCTGCGCAATGGCGAGCAGCTCGGTTATCAGCTCACCTACGATACGGAGAGCGGCTTCGGCTTAGCTGGTAGCGCACCAAGCTCCGTTCACACCCCAGTACCCATTGCCACAGATGCCGACCACCGTATGGTGATGGCGTGGGCTCCCTTTGCTTGGTATCACCAGCTAGAGATAGAGACTCCACAAGCAGTCGACAAGAGCTACCCCACCTTCTGGCTAGACCTTCGCAAGCTCTGCGAGGTCATCGCAACACCTTTATTATATGAGCACGAATCCCCTTCACTATGACCTTTGATACACTAGACCTTTCGCCCGAACTCCTTCGTGCCACCTCCGACCTAGGCTTCTCCGAGCCGATGCCTGTACAGCAGGAGGTCATCCCATACCTATCTAGCCATCGCGGGGATCTGATCGCGCTCTCCAAGACCGGCTCGGGCAAGACCGCAGCCTACGGACTGCCTCTCTTAGAGCGAATCATTCAGGCAAAAGGCTCCGCACCCTGTGGACTCATCCTCACGCCAACACGAGAGCTGGCTATACAGGTACAGAGCGACTTAGTCGCCTTGGCTAAGTACACATCCGTTCGTCAGATCCTAGCCCTCTACGGTGGCGCCTCCATCGAGGAGCAGATCCGTCAGCTCGCCAAGGGATACCATATTATAGTTGCCACTCCAGGCAGACTATGCGACCTGCTTAGGCGCAAAGCTGTCAAGCTGCGCAAGGTCTCGGTCGTCGTCCTCGACGAAGCCGATGTGATGCTCGACATGGGCTTCCAGCGAGATCTGCAGGAGATCCTGCAGGCGGTGCCGCAGCAGGTGGAGCATTGGCTCTTTTCCGCCACCATGAGCCGAGAGGTGCGAGAGATAGCGGACAACTATATCAGCGATGCCCACGAAGTGCAGATAGGTGCGCTCAATAAAGCGAATGCGGACATCAAGCATCTCTACGTAGCGGTCCCAGCACGGCACAAGTATGCCGCTCTGAAGCGTGTCGTCGACTACTACCCCAATATCTACGGGATCATCTTCTGCCGTACACGAGCCGAGACCAAGGAGATCGCCGAGTGGCTCATACGAGATGGGTACAATGCCGATGCGCTACATGGCGACCTCAGCCAAGCGCAGCGGGATATGGTGATGAACCGCTTCCGCATACGCAACCTGCAGCTACTCGTTGCGACCGATGTAGCAGCACGAGGGCTTGATGTAGACGATGTGACCCATGTGCTTCACTATGGATTACCCGCCGACCCAGACAGCTACACACACCGCAGCGGACGCACCGCTCGTGCCGGCAAAACAGGTCTCTCGATAGCCATCTGCCATCTACGCGACAGCAAGCAGATACGCATCATCGAGAGGCATGCTGGCATTCGGATTGAGGCCATGCCCCTACCCTCTGGTCAGGAGATCTGCAAGAAGCAACTCTTCGCCCTAGCGACCAAGATCGAGTATGCTGACAGCAACGAGCATGGCACCCAGTACGATGAGCTGCTCAATGCGATCGTGCAGAAGCTCGCCTGGCTTCCTCCCGAGGAGATCATACGTCGTGTGCTCACGCTGGAGGCTGACCGTATCATGCGCTACTACGCCAATACGCCCGACCTCTCGGCTCAAGAGTTGGCGACCGAAGAGCCTAAGTATAGGACAAAAAACACTCCTGAAGAGCATCGCAAATCACCCAAAAAGCGTAGCCGCACCGATCTACCGCCGATGACCTCCCTACGGATCAACCTCGGCAAGCGAGACAAGCTCTATCCGAATCGTCTCTTAGAGTTGATCAACCGTACGCTCCCCTATCAGATCACCATTGGGAAGATAGACCTTAGCCTTAGCTACAGTTACTTTGAGGTAGCTAGCGAATGGGCCGAGACAGTCGCAGCAGCCCTGAGCGAGGAGGAGTACAACGGACGCCCCATCCGTGTCACCATCCAGAAAGATCGATAAAAGCCACCAGCCTGTATCACAACCCTCTTTCACCAAAGCATAGCCAAAAGAGACGCCAGCCTCTCTCTTTCCCTTGTAGAGGCAGCTGTTAGGTATTGCAAAATTGTGAATTATTTGCTACCTTGCGACAAGTTTAGTGAGAAGCTAGTCAAGTAAGCCTAAGTAAGGGGAGAAGCAAAGCATTACGATTCCCCACTTTCGCACACCGCCGAGTAGTACATTCGCTAGACAGACACAATGACGATCGCTGCGCTAGCTAGCGACGTCTAGGTGGTTGCAATCAAATTATTCACTCTAAGTATAACAGGCTATGCAATTGTATCAGACATCAGACATTCGAAACATCGCCGTCATCGGCGGCTCGGGTAGCGGCAAGACAACTCTTGCCGAGGCTATGCTCTATGAGAGTGGCGTCATCAAGCGCCGCGGGACTATCGAAGCACAAAACACCGTGTGCGACTACTTCCCCGTAGAGAAGGAGTATGGCTATACCGTTTTCTCCACCCTATTTAGTGTCGAGTTTGCTAATCGCAAGCTCAACTTCATCGACTGCGCAGGCTCCGATGACTTCGTCGGTGGCACTGTTGCTGCACTCCACGTGACCGACTCGGCTCTAGCTGTGGTCAATGCTAAGGAGGGCGTCGAGGTCGGCCTGATCAACCAAATGCGTATCATAGAGCAACTGCATAAGCCTGTGCTCTTTACGATCAATCAGCTGGATAGTGACAAAGCAGACTACGACAGCACAGTCGCTGGACTCAAAGCTCGCTATGGCGGCAAGGTAGTTGTCATTCAGTATCCCGTACAGGAGGGGCCTGACTTCCACCAAGTGGTCGACGTGCTCAATATGAAGATGTACCAGTGGAAGCCCGAGGGCGGTACTCCCGAGGAGCTAGAGATCCCAGCGGATCAGCAAGCACGTGCTGAGGAGCTGCGTCAAGCACTGATTGAGTCAGCAGCTGAGCATGAGGAGCATCTGATGGAGACCTTCTTTGAGAAGGGATCTCTCGACGAGGAGGAGATCGTACAGGGCATGCGCAAGGGTATCGTCCTCGGCGATATGTATCCCGTCTTCTGCGTTAGCGCCCTCAAGGATATGGGCGTACGTCGTACGATGACCTTCCTCGGCGATGTAGCACCCCGCGTCACTGAGTCTGCACTACCCGTCACGACGGAGGGCGTCGAGGTAGCACCTGACGCTACGGCTCCCGTGAGTCTCTACTTCTTCAAGAGTACCGTAGAGCCACATATCGGTGAAGTTTCTTACTTCAAGGTCATGAGCGGTACCCTCAAGGAGGGTATGGACCTGACCAATGCTAAGAATGGCTCTAAGGAGCGTCTTGGTCAGATCAATGTGGTGGCTGGTGCGCAAAAGGAGAAAGTGAGCCAGCTCGTTGCTGGAGACTTCGGAGCTGCTGTAAAGCTCAAGGATGTACGTCGTGGAGCCACCCTCAATGATAAGGGCGTGGACTACCAGTTCCCCAATATCGAGTACCCCGCACCTAAGTACCGCCGTGCTATCGCACCGGTCAATGGTGCCGATGCAGAGAAGCTGAGCGAGGCACTCAGCCGTATGCAGCAGGAGGACCCCACATGGATTGCTCAGCAGAGCAAGGAGCTACGCCAGCTGATCGTGTATGGTCAGGGAGAGTTTCACCTACGTACGCTCAAGTGGCGACTGGAGAACAATGACAAGATCCCCGTTACCTTTGAGGAGCCACGCATCCCCTACCGTGAGACCATCACGAAGGCAGCACGCGCTGACTATCGCCACAAGAAGCAGTCGGGCGGTGCTGGGCAGTTTGGCGAGGTGCATCTGATTGTCGAGCCTTACGAGGAGGGCAAGGAGCTACCAAGTGTCTTCCGCTTTAACAATCAGGAGTTCAAGATCACGCCTCGTGACACCCAGACCGTCGAACTAGCCTGGGGTGGCAAGCTTATTTTCGTTAATAGTGTCGTGGGCGGTGCCATCGACAACCGCTTCATGCCAGCCATCCTCAAGGGCATCATGGAGCGTATGGAGCGTGGCCCACTGACAGGCTCTTATGCTCGTGACGTGCGCGTGATCGTCTACGATGGTAAGATGCACCCCGTAGATAGCAATGAGATCTCCTTCATGCTGGCTGGACGCAACGCCTTTAGCGAAGCCTTCCGCAATGCAGGTCCTAAGATTCTCGAGCCTATCTACAGCGTCAATGTAACCGTGCCCGCGGACTATCTAGGTGATGTGATGAGCGACCTGCAGGGACGTCGTGCACTCATCATGGGTATGAGCAGCGATGGCAACTACGAGCAGCTCTCTGCCAAGGTGCCACTCAAGGAGATGAGCGACTACGCTACTTCGCTCAGTTCGCTGACGGGTGGACGCGCCTCGTTTGTCATGAAGTTTGACGCCTACGAGCTCGTACCGTCAGATGTACAGGAGGCACTCCTGAAGGCCTACACAGAGGAGAGCGAGGAGGAGTAACAGAGCTCTTTCCGCAGACCAACTAAGTCTCAGAGCGGTCTCAGGTCACAATGACTTGAGGCCGCTCTCTCTATGTGCTCTCGGGAGTGTAGTCGACAGCTCTTCTAAAGTTACTTGTCGCCGCTTCGTATCATGCTGATTTCTTAATAGATACGAGTTCCAAAAACAATTCCTCTCTTGGAACTTTTTAGTTCCAAGGCAGGAACTTTTCGGTTCCAACGGAGGAACTTTTCGGTTCCAACGGAGGAACTTTTTAGTTCCAAGGCAGGAACTTTTCGATTCCAAGGGAGGAAAATTAGGGCTAATTCCTATTTTGAGGTGCTGGGGGAGAAGCCACACGCAAAAAACTAACTGAAGTGAATTGATTAACTTGCACCCCCAAATGAATGAGGAGAGCTTTTCGCCCTCCCCCTTACCACCTCAAATATGACTAAAGAACTAGATTGGATTGAGCTATTCGCTCCACAAGAAATTCTCCGAGACTTTAACTTCGAGAAGTTGGTTGAAGAAAACGGCATTTACCGCATCTTTATGGTAGAGAAAGATGACGCTGCCCATATCCCCGCAGAGTTGAAAAAAGAGGTCAACGGAGATCTTTCAAAGATAGTCCTAGACGGCTATACGAACTACATTGAGTTGCAGACCTTCCCAGCTATGGGCAAGGAGGTCTTCCTCTACCTCAAGCGTCGTCGCTGGAAGGTAAAACAGGACCAGCGACAAGAGGAAAAGAGCTACTCCAACAGCTACTCATACAATGAAAAAGGCATGAAAGCGACCAAGGCTTTCGGCAATTTTTTAAAAGAAATTGATTGGGTCTAAGCCCACCAGTATCGGGCAAGTCGCCTACTGTATGGGGATGAGCTCGAAGAAACTCTTTCGCTGGTACAAAGATGTCTTGAGCGGATACAAAAGCCCAGGGCACCAACGCCATTTGCAGAAGACTGGAGCCTCACGATCTCTAGGGTCTTCTGCTAAAAGCCCTGTAAGTTCTGATCTAAAGATCCCCATTCTCAATGAGAAGAATATGGGATCCATCATCTGCATAGACGAAAAGAACATCAACGGGGATTGCTACACCATCGTGTCGAACCCAGAGACGAATAAAATCGTCCTGATGGTCAACACGCTCCGAGCCTCCCAGATCGTCTATCTAATGAGATCAAACATCTCCCAAGAAGCACTTTTCGCAGTCTCTTGCGTAACCCGTGATATGGCTCCAAACTACGACTGGGTGGCTCGTGAACTCTTCCCCAATGCCTATCAAGTTGCGGACAAATTTCACGTTGTCAAAAACATCATTGATCAAGTCCAGTCAGTAAGAATACGCTACCGCCAAGAGCTTCTACGCAAGCAACGGGAGCTGGAGGAGGCGAGTCGCAAACGGTCTAAACTGCAGCCCGCCCCCAAAATCCAGCAAGAGCTCAAAGAGTTCAAAAAAGAGCTGTCCAATGGAGATACCCAGCTACAGCTCCTCCAGCGCAGCAAAGGGTTACTACACAAGCTTCACAACGAGCACACAGCCAGTCAAAAGCTACGCGCTCGGCTACTCTTTAGACTTTTCCCAGACATCAAAGAAGCGTACAAATTCTCCGTAGCGCTACGGAAGTGGTACCAACGTCCTATGCGAAATGGTACCTCCATAACACCCTCCCGACACCTGTTGGAGTGTAAGAAAAAAGCACTTCTAGAGATCATCACTAATCACCTCAGTAGTCCATGTGAAGAGGTCAAGAACATCGCTCACTTTATGGTCAAGCACATAGGAGAGATCTGCAACTACTTCCTCGGCTATAAGACCAACGCTTCAGCAGAAGCACTCAACCAGAACCTCCAACGCTTTATCGCCATCAACTATGGAACCCGAAATAGTGACTTCTTCCTCTACCGCATCGCCGTTCACTTCAGTTAGTTTTTTGCGTGTGGCTTTCTCCCCAGCACCTCAAAATAGGAATTAGCCAAAATTAGTTTTCCAAGGGTGGAAAATTAGTTTTCCAAGGGTGGAAAATCTATTATTTGCTACCTTTGCATTTGATGAATGAGAGAGAGATAGAGGCTACTGATCAAGCCGAAGACAATAAGCGGACGCATGACCTGCGCACGCAACCGATCCCTAAGCTACTCCTGCAGTATGCTATACCAGCTGTGGTGGGTACGGTCGTGCAGGCACTGTACAACATCGTGGACACGATCTTCATCGGCCAGGGTAGTGGCGAGCTAGGCATTGCTGCGGTCTACATTGGCTTCCCATTGATCATCCTGCTCGTCGGCTTCAGTATGCTCGTGGGTACGGGTGCCTCTGTGGGCGTGTCGATAGCACTAGGCAGGCGAGACTCGGATCGTGCGGATCGCATCTTGAGCAATGCGGTCTATCTGACCTTTAGCTTCTACATCCTAGCGGTCACACCCTCTATCATCTTCCTAGATGATCTATTGCGACTCATCGGGGCAAGCGACAATATCATCCCCCTAGCAAAGGACTACCTCCACATCTATCTGCCAGCCATCATACTGAGCAACCTGACCTATGGGTACAACAATGTGATGCGTGCATCGGGCTATCCGACGAAAGCGATGATCACAATGCTCCTCGGAGCGGTGGTCAATGTGGTGCTAGACTACCTCTTTATCATGCGCTTGGGATGGGGCATCAAGGGTGCTGCTTGGGCTACGGTGATTGCTATGTCCTGCACGATGGTCTTCGTACAGTACCACTTCTTCCAGCGCAAGAGCGTGGTACGCTTCAAGCGTCAGAACATGAAGCCCTCGGGACCTATCCTCCTATCGATCATCAGTGTCGGTATAGCTCCCTTTGCGATGCAGGTGGCGGGCAGTGCTGTAAGCTTTGTGCTCAACCATAACTTCTCACACTTTGCTAAAACAGTGGCTGAGGCGGATCTATCTATAGCAACCTATGGTATCATCAACAACTACACGACACTCATCGCATTGACTATCATCGGTGTAGCACAAGGTATGCAGCCTATCGTGGGGTATAACTATGGTGCAGGACATATCGAGCGATCACTCAGTTGCTACAAGCTCGCTGTCGGGGTCAATACGGTCATCTCTGTACTAGGCTTTGCGGCCGCCATGCTGCTTCCGGAGCAACTCTTCATGCTCTTCAATGCATCGCCTGAGCTGATTGAGATAGGTCAGCGTGCCATACGAATAGTTTTCTCGGTCTTCTTCGTTGTAGGCTTTCAGATTACCACTTCGCAGCTCTTCCAGAGCCTTGGGCTGAGCCGTCAGGCTATCTTCATCAGCTTGACACGTCAGGTCATCTTCCTCCTACCTGCGCTGCTGATCCTCCCCCACTTCTACGGTATCGATGGCGTCTGGTATGCGATACCTCTGGGTGATCTCTTGGCAACGGTTGTCTCGACATCGATGATTATCTACTACTTCAAGAAGTGGACTAGCGAGCAAACCTCTCCCTTAGCGTAAGACCTTCTAAATATGCACGTACTCCTCTACACGCTCTTTATACAGCTCATCGGTATCCTCTACCTCGTGTGGCGTGGCGGGCAGGCGGTACCTCGTGGCTGGTGGCGACGGTCGCTGCGTGGGGTGCTACTGGCCGACCTGCTCTTCGTCCTTGTGGTCGTTTTGCTGCGCCATCAGCTCTCGTCGGATCTACTCACTTTTAGCATCGTCTTCGTCTGCTCGTGGGCTTTCGTACTCCTATATATAGTACCCCTAGCACTCCTGATCAATGGCGGACGACTGCTCTACAAGCGCATCACGGGGCAAACGCTTCGCGCACGGCTCGGTGACACGGTATACCAGCGAGCTAAGTGGGTTCTCTTCTTCGTTACGGTAGCGATCTCGGCTTTGATCCTTATGTATGGCTACCAGCAAGCTGCGACACCGCACATGGTGGAGCATAAGGTGGAGCTGACCAAGCCGCTCGGCGCTGACCGAGAGCATCTGCGGGTGCTCTTCGTGTCGGACCTCCACTTTAGCGAAACGATCGGCCGACCCTTTGCGGAGAGGTTATTGGAGCTTTACAAAAAGACAGAGCCAGACTTGATGCTTGTGGGTGGAGATATCTTTGACTACTACCCCGACCCCGCCTATCTAGACAGCATCCCCGAGATCATGCAGCAGATCACCCCACCACTGGGCTGCTACTACGTACTGGGCAATCACGAGTACCGCTCCGACATGGCGAAGAAGAAGGCTTGGATCAAGCTCGTCGGGGGGACGCTCCTCGTGGACTCTATCGCAACGCCTGGCGGAGCGGTGACGCTCATTGGGCGAGATGACTATACGCAGAGCGAGCGGGCTTCGCTCTCTGAGTTAATCGGACAGATACCGCAGGAGAGCCAGCAACTACCGCGCATCCTCTTCGAGCATCAGCCGAGACAGCTATACAGCCTCGCGAGCAACGGCATTGACTTGGCACTCTATGGACATACCCACGATGGACAGATCTTCCCCTTCTCCCTACTGGTACGTGCTTACTATCCGATAGCGCACGGCTTCACCGAGCGATACGGCACGCCTGTATACGTCTCTAGTGGATATGGTGCTGCGGGGCCGGCGATGAGGCTTTTTACCAATAGCGAGGTGGCGGTCTTCGATTTGTACAGCACTAGCAAGTAATAAGACCTTGACACAGCAGATCATACTACTGACGAATACGGGCTCTCCACGGACGGCTAATGAGGAGGACGTGCGAAGATACCTGCAGGAGTTTCTCACCGATGGGGACATCATCTCCGTGCCCTATCTAATGCGACAGCTACTGGTCCGGGGTATCATCGTGCCTCGTCGCACGCACTACTCGGCAGAGCGATACCGTCGGCTCTTAGCACTCTCTGAGGGAGTCATGCCTCTGACCGCAGAGATGCAGCGACTCGCAGAGCTAGTTGCTCAACTAACGCAGCTCCCGACGCTCTACACACCCCGCTATGCACAGACAAGCCGTGCACAGTGGGGCGAACGTATCGCCCAGCTTGTCGGGACGGACGATGTGGAGGTACTACTGCTCCCGCTTTTTCCTCAGTACACACGAAGCAATGCAGGCAGTGCTATCACCTATTTCTCGGATCTACCCAAGCCTACTGGAGGACATTTCAAGACCACTGTGCTGACTCCTTGGGGTACCGATTTGCGCTATATCGAGCAATTCGCCGATCTGATCCAAAGGCATGTAGATACGAGCGACGACAGCTACCACTACATCGCCTCCTATCATAGTATCCCCGAGGCGCATCAGAAGTACGACCAGACGCATGGCTGGGACTACCATGCGCAGTGTGTCGCTACGCTACAAGCGGTGATCAGCAAACTAGGCATACCTGAGGAGCGGGTCCATCTCACCTTTCACTCCGCCATGGGGCATGGGCGCTGGCTAGAGCCGACACTCGTCAGCGTACTGCAAGAGCTCGTAGCACAGGGAGTACGCCGCGTCGTGCTCTTTAGTTCTAGCTTTGTCGCAGATTGCCTCGAGACGAAGCTGGATCTGGATCTAGAGGCTCGTGAACTATTCCTCGCAGCAGGTGGCGAAGAGCTTATCTACGTACCCTGTCTCTCCACCCACCCTGATAGTGGCGCGCTCATTGCTAGCTTAGTCGAGCGGGTACAACGACAGTGCTAGCTCCACTTCCGTAAATCAAGAAGGGTGCAAACTAGACATCTCTCTAGCTTGCACCCTTTTTCTTTCTTTGAGACCGCAGTCTCAGTCTAGAGGGATTAGAACTTCATCGTCATACCCATATAGACCGTGCGAGGCTGCATAGGTCCGTATATATAGCCACTATCACGTCCGCCACCTAGGTCAAAGTCCTTCTGGAATGAGTTGAGTAGGTTGTTAGCTCCGAGGAAGAGCTGCAGAGATGAAGAGGTGAAGATATCGAAGTCGTAAGAGATACGAGCCCCTAGGTCGAAGAACGAAGGAGTCTTCTCGATACGTCCCCACTTAGGTGCAGCCTCGCTAGCATCCGCTGCCCCAGCCTCACGCTTACCGGCAGCAACGAGCTCACGATCTAGGACAGCGCTCTCAGCACCATACTCGATCACGTGAGGAGCTAGCATGCTACCCGTATAGTTGCACGTAGCAGTTAGATTGAGCGTAGATACAGGATTGTAGGTTAGCGTCAAGTAGCCGTAAGTCATAGGCGTCCTCATGAAGTTGCGGCTCTTCAGCTCTGTGCTGACGAAGTTGCCGTCACCATCTGTGTAGAAGCCAGCAGCCTTCTCTGGGCCATTGTTCTCAAGCGTATTGATGTCGCTAGGAGTCTTCTCGTTCTCACCCTTGATGAGTGAACGCTCTACACCTGTGCTCTCGGGCTTGTCCCAGAGGCTCTTGGCAATGGTAAAGCCAGCCTGTACGGTAAAGCGCTTGTAGGCAACCTTACCCTCGATGTTTGCACCATAGACAGAAGCGTCCGAAGCGTTGTAGCGCTCAAAGAGTGTAAAGCCCTCACGCTCCTCTATAGGACGTGTATTGAAAGCACCCTGGAGACGTGTGAAGAAGCCCTCGAGGAGGAGGTTAGCCTGCATAGCTCCATGAGAGAAGTACATATCGTTGCTCAGGTTGAAGCTGTGACTGTACTCAGGCTTGAGGCCCTTGACATTGATCACCTTCTGTGCTTCACCCGATACGACACCAACGTGTAGATCCTCGTCGAAGGTCTGAGGAGCACGGAAGCCCTGTGCATACGAAGCACGGAGGTTCATCCAGGTGAATGGATTGTAGCGTACCGTAGCACGAGGTGTGAAGACAGGCTTGACGGCTCCCTTGTCATTCCTAATCGCTGAGTGTTCGTCAAGACGACCACCGAGGAGGAGGGTGAAGACCTTGTTCGTCCACTCGATCTGAGCGATCTGGCTAAGGTTATGAATGCGCTGATCTAGACCAGGAGCGCGAGAGCTACCGTCAGGGAGCTTCTGATACTTGAGGATAGGCATCTGATCGTTGAGGTGGTCGTAAAGATACTCAACACCGACGAGGATGTTGCCAGGCATGAAGAAGAGGCGATCCGTCTTGTAGGAGTACTGAGCACCCCCCATAGCTACATTGCCATGAGTCAGACCGTAGTTATCACCATAAGCTTCCTTAGGAGTAGCATGCTTGTCGTCGGCTACATTCTCCTCATCGATACCGCCATAGTAGCTGTTGCGTACGATACGCTGGCCAGAGGCGTAGAGCTGGAAGTTGTGCTTGTAGTCTGTCGAGTGAGCGTCATAGCGTAGATTACCGCTCAGGATCGAGTGACCGACACTCTCAGCGACAGCGACCACATGCTCAGGACGCTCGAAGTGGTCACCGCCACGACGCTTCTCCTGGATCGAGTGGATCTCAGCGGTAATCTTGTTGTATGGGTTGAGGCGGAAGAAGAGCTGCGTACCGAGTGCACGGCTCTCTAGCTGCCCTATCTCGGAGAAGCCATCGCCATTGGCATCCCAGCCCGTACGCGTACGATGCTGTCCGAAGATCATAGCCCCCATCTCACGGTCAGGGCTGAGGATGGTACCATTGAAAGCGATCGTATTGTCTGGCTCCTTGCCACCGATGAGCGAGAGGTTTTCGCTCAGTGAGAAGCTATTGGTCGTAGGCTCCTTGGTAATCACGTTGACCACACCTGCGATAGCGGACGAGCCGTAGAGGGCAGAGCCACCGCCACGTACGACCTCTACACGGTCGATCATATTAGCGGGGAGCTGCTCTAGACCGTAGACACCAGCCAAGGCAGAGAAGACAGGACGGCTATCGATCAATATCTGCGAATAGCGACCATCGAGACCGTTGATACGCACCTGGTTGAAGCCGCAGTTCTGACAGTCGTTCTCGACACGGATGCCTGGCTTGAAGGCAAGACCACCTGCGAGGTTGACCGCATTGTTGAGCTGGAAGCTCTTGCTGTCGATCACCGAGACCAGTGTAGGAGCGTAGCGGCGCAGCGTGCGCTGACGGTTGGCCGTGACGACCACCTCCTCAAGCTGGGTGTCATCAAGGACCGCCTCAAAGTTGACCTCTAGTGTCTCCCCTTTTTTTAGTGTGACTTCCTTGACCTGCGTCAAGTATCCGTCAGCGAGCATCGTCAGGGTTAGCTTGCCAGGCTTCTGATTGCGAAAGGAGTAGTGTCCCGAAGCATCGGTCGTGACCGAGACATTGTACTGCTGGATGATGATGGTAGCACCCGCGATGTGCTTCTTTGTTGCGGCATCCACCACGTGACCCGTGATGTGGGCATCGGCATGGGTAGATACGATGGGTAGCATACGCTCAGCCGAGAGAGCTGCAGGCGTAGCCACCGCCATAGACAACGAGCAGAGAGTCGCAAGGAGTGCGCTCATAGCCCTGATTGGTAGTTTACTGTACTGCATAGATAGATTATGATTGTTTAGATGATATATTTGCTTGCTAGATTGTCTTCTTTTTTTGAGGGGCAAAGATAAGACAACTCTCACTCCCTAAGACCACTTAGCCACAAAATTACTAGCTACTGGGTATCACTTCCCCCTTCTTATACCTACCTATTAGTAGACCTTATGACACAGCTCCAATAAGAGCCGAGACCTCTTTCCATGACACGATACGCTATTGCCTCTGAAAAAGATGATCCCCACGTGGCAATTTTCAAATCTCCACGTCGGGAATGAAAACTCCTACGTAGGCGAGAAATGAAACTTCGGAGGAAATGTTTCTCGCCTAGGGGGAGAATAAAAAAACGAACCCCGAGATATTTGAGCATCCTCACGTGGCTAATCGGCACCAGTCGTCTGATATAATGTGCGATCAGACCTATTAAGCTGCACTAAACTATTGGCTAGTTCAAATAAAGTTCGTACCTTTGCCCTCCGAAGTAAGGACAGACGTACTGTCCTTGAAATATTCTCATCACAACAAACGTAATACAAAGAATAGCAAGTATGATAATTGTACCAATCAAGGAGGGCGAAAACATCGAGCGTGCACTCAAGCGTTATAAGCGTAAGTACAACGACATCGGTATCATTCGCAATCTCCGCAAGCGCCAAGCATTTCAGAAGCCCTCAGACGTCAAGCGTCGTATGATGGAGAAGGCTCGCTACGTGCAGTCACTTCGTCAAGAGGAGCTAGACGCTTAAAAAAAGATCTATTAGAGACTCCACGCTCCGAGCAGCCTCTATGGCTCAGCGAGTAGAGAAGTCTCATCGATGACTAGAATATTTGCGTAGGGAGTCCCCCCATCGGGGACACTCCCTACGTCTTCTATACCCAGTACTACTCAGCCGTATACGCTGTGAAGTGCTGGGCTTTCTTGTGTCATCTCCTCCTAGATATAGCAAATCTTACAACTAGCCCTTTGTAGGGACGCACGGCTCGTGCGTCCGTTGTATCAAAGGTTATGTTGTATCAAAGGTTAAGATGTCAATACTCGTATCGCTTTGACACAACGGAAGGAGATGGACGCTGTTCGACAACGGACGCACGAGCCGTGCGTCCCTACTTTAAGTTTGCAGAGTGAAAAGGAATCGACCCGAGAATAGGTCAGTTGAACGGGTTGTTCTTACCTTTGTTGTAGTAAGGTAAGGACAGCAACCAGAAGGTAATCTATCGTCCCTACGAGGCTTCGAGCCTAAGACTTGTTAGAGACCCTCTGGAGTTCAGCTACTCGAGACTTATTAGAAAGGAAGGCTCAGAGCCTAATTAAAGTAATAGCCTAATGTAGCCTAGCTGCCTTATCAAGATTCAAGTACAAAGTTATGAAATACTACTTTATTGGCATCGACGTTTCCAAAGAAAAATTGGACGCCACCCTGATTCACTACGAATCCGAATCAGACAGCGAGCAACAGCTCGCCTACACCACTGTAGAAAACAACCCTAAGGGATTCAAGAGCCTTGTCTCTTGGAGCAAGAAGAACGCAGGTCGAGGAGTCAAGACCGACGCCATGCTCTTCTGCTGTGAGACTACAGGAGGATACGATCGCGCACTCTGTGACTGGCTCTATGGCAACGGGCTAAACATCTGGCGCGAGAGCGCCCTGCAGATCAAGCGTAGCATGGGTCTGCGCAAAGGCAAGGACGATAAAGCTGACTCGGAGATGATCGCTTACTACGCCTTACGCTTCCGCTCCAAAGCCACTCTCTATAAACCTCTGGACGAGAATATGCGCAACCTACGCGACCTTTTCCTCTACCGGCAGTCACTAGTTGCCGATAGGCAGGCTAAGCTAGTTAGTGCCAAGGAAAAACGGCACATCTCTAGCAAGTCTAAAGCCGACAGCTTCATCTACCGAGATGCCCAAAAGGCTATCGACCTCTTGACCAAAAGCATCAAAGAGTGCGAGCGCCGAATGCTTGAGATCATCAAGGCAGACGAGGAGATGTACCGCAACTACCTGCACCTCATTTCCTGCAAAGGAGTGGGTCTCGTCACCTCCGTCATGCTGATCATCTACACCGACAACTTCAAGACTTGGAGTGCCAAGAAGATGGCTAGCTACTGCGGTATAGCGCCCTTCTACGAGAGCTCTGGGAGCTCAGTCTTTCACAAAGCCAACACAGGAGGCTACAGTAACCGACGGCTAAAAGGAATCTTGACCCAAGCAGCCCGAAGTGCCATAACGCATAACCCAACATTAAGACAATACTACCTACGCATGAAAGCCCAAGGCAAGCCCTACGGGGTTATCCTCAACAATGTCAACAACAAGCTCGTACACATTCTCTTCTCTTTGGTTCTGCACGACTGTGACTTCGAGCTAGACCACGAGACGAAGAGAGCTGCTCGAGCCTAGTCCAAGGGAAGGAAACTCTTCGCTCGGGGAGCGCCTCCGCGGCAAGGGGTGGGAGCCCCCACCCCGCCGAGCGGTTCCCCGCCGAGCAGTCGACCGAGCTCGCGAAACGAGAAAAAACTTCGCATTTTACTTGCATATGAACTTAGAAAGCAAATCGTTACTCGTCAAATGGAACTGTATATCGTAACACATCTCATCGAGCTACCTAATTTGCGGGATCTCGTCGTAACAA
Source organism: Porphyromonas asaccharolytica DSM 20707 (assembly GCF_000212375.1). Lineage (NCBI taxonomy): Bacteria > Pseudomonadati > Bacteroidota > Bacteroidia > Bacteroidales > Porphyromonadaceae > Porphyromonas > Porphyromonas asaccharolytica. The sequence goes on from NC_015501.1 coordinate 1,843,082, forward strand.
TAACGAAACAGCTTAGAGTGGTATTTGTTAAGATGTTTAGTTACTTTTGCAAGTAAATGGGTGTGGAGTGCCATCTCTTAGGAGTTCTCTCTAAAGGCTACATCATGAACGCCCCAAACTAATACTAAGTATACTAATCACTAACACTTACAGAATATATGGTGAAACGTTTATCACTTATCATCACAGCACTCGCACTCCTACTAGCGAGTAGCCTCTCGGCACTTGCGCAGGTGCAGGTGACGGGTATAGTACTAGAGGAGGGCTCAGATGAGCCTATACCTAGTGTAGCGGTCTACACAGATGGAGGAGCATCAGGAACCTACACAGAGGGCAATGGATCCTTCCAGCTCAATGTAGCAGCTGGCAGTCAGCTTACCGTGAGCTTCATAGGCTATGAGACCTTAACGCTACGGGTCCCAGCCTCTGCACGGGGTAGCTATGACTTTGGCAAGGTCTATATGGCGACTAGTGCTATCGGACTAGACGAGGTGCGCGTCATCGCATCGGTCGTACCCAAGGACCGACTGACGCCAGTACCCGTCTCCAACGTCACGATGAAAGCTATCCAGACGCAAGCTCCAAACATTGAGTTCCCCGAGCTACTTAAAGCAACACCCTCAGTCTACGTGACCAAGGGTGGCGGTGGCTTTGGCGACTCCCGCATCAACCTGCGTGGCTTCGACTCTAATAATATAGGTGTCCTGATCAATGGTGTGCCTATCAATGATATGGAGTCAGGCAAAGTCTACTGGTCCAACTGGGCTGGTCTCAACGACGTCAGCAGCTTCATACAGGTGCAGCGTGGTCTAGGTGCCTCTAAGCTAGGTCTTTCTTCTGTCGGTGGTACCATCAATATGGTGACCAAGAGCACCGATGCCAAGAAGGGTGGTAGCATCTACACAGGTGTAGGTAATGACGGCTTCCTGAAGACCTCTTTCAATGTCTCTACGGGCCTTATGGACAATGGCTGGGCGATCTCTCTTGCAGGCTCTCGTAGCCAAGGCGATGGTTACGTAGACGGGACTAACTTCGTAGGCTGGAGTTACTTCGTCAATGTCTCTAAGCGCATCAACGATCACCACCGTCTATCCTTCACCGCCTTTGGAGCGCCTCAGTGGCACAACCAGCGTGGACAGATGTACCTCATCGAGGACTATCACAACGCCCCCGAGGGTCGTCGCCTCAATCGTGGTTACGGATATATCAATGGACGTGTAGAGGGCGGTGCTTACGCGCGCAACTTCTACCACAAGCCTCAGCTCTCGCTGAACCACTACTGGGATATCAATAAGGAGAGCAGCATCTACACCTCTATCTACGCCTCTATCTCCCAGGGTGGTGGCCGTCGCATACGTGGTGCTAAGACAGACTGGCTCACACTCGACTACAACACCGGTCGCCCGAAAGACCCCGCAGCCTTCATGGGTACTCCCGATGGCTTGCTAGACTTCGATCGTGTCATGGAGGCCAATAGAGCTTCAAACAACGGCTCGCAGCTCATCTTCAGTAATGCAATGAACTCGCACAACTGGTACGGCCTACTCTCCTACTACACCAATAAGTTTAGCGACCTCTTCAAGCTAACCGCTGGCTTTGACGGACGCTTCTACCAGGGCATACACCGCGAAGTTATCGACAACCTACTCGGTGGTGACTACTACATCGAGCCTCAGAACTCCTCTACCAAGCTTATGTACCACAAGCCCTACCAGCCTCTACAGGTGGGCGACTATATCCAGTACGACAACATTGGCGAGGTACTCTGGAACGGACTCTTTGCACAGGGTGAGTTCACGGGCGAAAACTTCAACGCCTTCATCTCTGGCGCTGTATCGCACAAGGGCTACCGCTACGTCAACCTCGGCGGTACGGGCGAGAAGTACGACTCGCTGACCCCTCCCGACAAGATCGTCTCTCCGTGGGCTACTTACCTGCCTTGGAGTGTCAAGGCTGGTGCGAGCTACAAGTTCCTCGAGCACAGCAACGTCTTCGTCAATGCGGGTTACTTCACCATCGCTCCATACTTCCGCAATGTCTTCTTCCGCTACAACACGACCATCAATACGGGAGCTAAGTATGAGCGCGTCTTCACGGGCGAGGTCGGCTACGGCTTTAAGATGCAAAACCTCCGCATCGACCTCAACGGCTACTATACCAAGTGGCTGGACAAGAGCCTCACACGTAGTATGGGCAACAACACGACGGCCAACATCTCTGGTCTAGATGCTCGCCACGCGGGCGTCGAGCTGGAAGCTACTTACACACCGATCAAGCCGCTAGACATTCGCTTCATGTTCTCTTGGGGCGACTGGATTTGGGCTGACGATGTCAAGGCCGATGTCTTCGACGATGCGCAGCAGTATGTAGGCACGATCAATGCTTTTGTCAAGGGCGTACACGTGGGCAACTCAGCTCAGATGACCTCTGCGCTCAGCATCTCGTGGGAGGCACTCAAGGACTTCCGCCTCAAGGCTGACCTCAACTATGCTGGCAAGAACTACGCAGACTTTGACCCGACGAATCGTACCAAGGAGACCGACAAGGTGGACGCTTGGCGCATACCCGACTACTGCACGCTCGATCTCGGTGCTAACTACCGCTTTAACATCGGCTCTTGCGATGCGACCGTCTACATCAACGTCAACAACGTGACCAACACCGAGTACATCTCTGATGCTCGCGATGGTAAGAACCACGACATGCAGTCAGCACTCGTCTACTACGGCTTTGGCACGAACTGGGCGACTGGTCTACGCATCAACTTCTAACTCTAAGACACGCAACTAATATGAAACAGATCACACAGCTCCTCGCAGTCGCAGCACTCCTGCTGCTCACCGCCTGCAATCCAATGGAGCAGATATATAAAGAACTAGACTCGGTAGACCATCCAATAGAGAAGAGTGTTGCCTACGCCCTCACGGATGCCGACTACAAGACGATAGCCTCAGCTTTTACCAAGCAAGAGGAGGCAGGCTACACTGGCTCCAGCAAGGAGGAGTTTATGAAAGAGGTCAAGCACGAGGCGAACTATGTCAAGACGAACCGCACACTCACCGCTTGGGTCTCTCCGGAGAAGTACGTCCCAGCTCTCATGGCTAAGATGTACCCCGAGTGGGGCAAGGGCTCTGCCGTGACCGTATCCTACGCTATGCAGCAGCACCCCGCAGAGGACGCTGCTCTAGACAAGCTCATATCTGTCAAAGTCTCAGCCGACGATGCGACCAAAGCTGGTCTCACGGCAACTGACCCTAACAAGCTCTCTAAAGATGAGATCGCTAAGCTGGGCAAGTACCTAGCCACCACCTATGCAGACAAGGGTACTAGCTACCTAGCTAAAGTGTCTCTCGCTGATGGGCAGCGCAACATGCTCTTCATCGGAGAGCGTCTCGCTGATAGCCGCACCTACAAGGTCATCTCACCAGCTGAGTACCAAGCCATGGGCAGCAAGTACGGCAACTTCAGTAGCTCGATGCTCCCCGAGCGGTACATACCACAGCTACTGCAGCAGAGCATGCCGTACGCTCAGCCAGGTAACCAGCTTATCGTGGTCTACGAGTGGTTTGACAACAAGGTCACCACGCCTGAGTACCAGAGCTTCAAGCTAGAGGGCAATCAGTGGCGTGTGGCTCAGACCTCAAGCCAGTTTGTCAACATCGGCAAGCAGTGGATCTTCGACCCGACCATCCGCTTCACGCTGACGGCCGACGACTTTATGATACTGCACGCTTGGGTCAAGGCCAATAAGCCCGACTACATCAGCGAGAAGTATCCCGACAATGAGGAGTGGTGGTTCTGCGGTAGTGCTTACTACAAGAACTTCAACATCGACGGTGGCAAGAGCGTCGGCGCTCGTCCCGACGAGGAGGGCAAGTCTACCGACGAGCTATTCAAGCTACGCCTAGAGCGCATCAAGGAGGGTCTCAAGCTCATCCTCAAGGCGCACTATGCGGACAAGCCTGCACAGACCAACGGCATCGACCAGATGTACGTCATCACCACAGGTCTACGGCAAAACTATGCCAATAGCACCATCACCTTCACCTACAAGGGTCTCGGCGGTGGCAACTTTGAGTACGTCTCCGGCCCAGATGCGCTCTAAATCAGCAGTCTAACTAGAAATGCTTAGGGGCAGTCGGCTTATCGGCCGATTGCCCCTATTCGTCTGAAGGCAGTTCTATTCGTCTGAAAGCAGTTCTATTCGTTTGAAAGCAAAAAGAGAAATACCCAACCACTGAATGATTTCAGTGATTGGGCATCTCTCTATATTAATTATTATGCGAGTCTATTATCTTAGCAGGAGAGGACTACTTCTTTGGAGCCCTTTGGACGACCTGAAACTCTAAGTAGTATGAATCTGTACCCTCAACATTGGTACAATAGATAGAGCCCCACATTGGTCCTTCGGGGAACTGAGTCATATTGTAGCCCTCGAAGTTCAGCTGCCCGCTCTTGTACTTCGATGGTTGCAAATTCTCTGTAAAGCCGTAGAGCGTCAAGATGTCACGGAGTAGCTTGATATCCTTCTCAGAGCCATCGTGAGCAGCTTGGACTACATCCTTCTTAAATAGGGGTCTCGTCCAGCAGTCGAAGTATATATCATCTTCCTTTACATAGTGATAATAGAGATCTGTGATGAGTCGATTGTCCATATAGGCTCCGTTAGCATACTTAGGCGCCTTCATCAGAATCATCTTATGACTATGTCCCCCCGTGTCGCCATCGTCCTCATGATCATCTTCGCCATCGTCATAGCTAAAGAGCACCCAGTCATACTTCTCATTGGCAGCTATTATTTGCTTCTGAGCCTCCTTACTGACAGGTACATCAGGGAAGAATGGTATGTATATCGGAACGATCTTGTCATCGCCACTATATAGACCCATATAGCGATTACCGACGACCACTTTGACAGTCTTGGTCTGATCCTTAGCCATGACCGTGACAACAGCCTCACCCTCCTTGACTCCAGTGACGACACCCTTATTGTCCACCGTAGCGACAGACTCATCTGAGGAGCTACAGCTGTAGGAGATCCCCTCAGGAGTGATAGTTAGTTGCTTCTGAACGCCTACTCCCAGCTGCAACATCTCAGGTGCTACGCTTAGCTCGAAGGAGTCATTCGTTGGTTCGTTGTTTTTATTACAAGCTCCGAAGAGCGTTAGCGTGGCTAGAGCCACTAAGAGCATACAGATCTTTTGTTTCATAGGAAAATTGTATTGCTTAGTATTATGTGATTACCTTGTGGCGCAAAGGTAACGCTTTTAACCCATACCCTAATCGTCTTGAGGCTAAAGTCATTTTATCTACCCTAAGGGCTAATTTTTATTTTGAGGTGCTGGAGAGAAGGTAAATCCCCACGTGGAAATTCTCAAATCTCCACGTGGAGAATAAAAAATATCCACGTGGATATGAAATGAAACTTCCGAGGAATCAAATGAAACTTCGGAGGAATCGTTTCGTCCCTACGTGGAGAATAAAAAATATCCACGTGGGAAATCGAAAATCTCCACGTGGATATTCTGTTTTATAGTCTCAGTTGATTAGAACACGTCATCCTAAAGTTTTCCCAGCACCTCAAAATAGGAATTAGCCACCCTTAAGAGAGGAGTACGAGTGGATAAGTGACAAACTATCTAGAGCAGTTGCCTCTCCAATGTTGCTCTATCTATTGAGAAAAGCGTATATTTGTGGCGTGAATGGTTTGTCCTCCTTTGATTCGTACTCTTTGGAGGTGTCTAACTGACACATTATCTAACTAGCGTAATCAACACAACAAAACTTATAGGCGATATTATGAGAAAACTAATGACCGTCCTTCTGCTCATAGCAGCAGTTGTCGTGGGCTATCTAGCAGTCATGAGCATTCTAACTCCGGAACGATTCTCCAAGACACGCATTGCTCGTGAGGCACCTATTCAGGTACGTCTGAAAGAGGTGGCACACGTTGAGAATGCCTTTCATGATGTCTACAACCGCTATGCTCCTGTAGATGAGCTTCGTCAGTTCCTTACTGATGGTAAGATCTTTTACGTTCGCTCTGAGGGTGACTACACCGATGCTATGCGTGAGGCTGGCATGAATGAGCGTCAGGCCGCTGCTAAGGGGCTGATCGTACGTGACACTGTATGGGTTAGCGCACGCGACTCTCTACTCAAGGATGGTATGACACCAGAGGAGTTTCTACAAGTACCTGGCTTCCCCGAGTCAATCATAGAGATCGACACAGCATCTGTCGCTCAGGAGATCGGGGAGGATGTCGTTATGGTACCCGTATTCCGTACAGCTGTACCTCTATCTGTCTACCTAGCTGATCAAGATCATAAGCTCCTCAACACAGCCATCAAGGATGCTGAGGCTCGCTATCAAGGCACGGGATACCCTGGACTCGCTCTAGGATCTCTCAAAGAAGTCAAGAACACAGGCAACTGGGAGTAACTCTCGAGGTAGCTCTCTCTACGTCTCTATACTTTATCTGTATGAGACACACTGATCTACCAATTCAGACAATAGACTTCAAAGTGTAGCCCGCTGGTTCTCATTGTCGGGGAGAGTCTATCTCTCGACGGGTGGGCAGATTTGAGAGCTTGAAGCCTATTGTCTGACGCTACTTATAGCTACTATGCAGCAGCCTCCAGCACTCCCTAAAGACACACTGACATCTGCAGTCTCATCGCTCACATTGCGACTGACTGCAGATGGCTTTGTCTATCTATATACCCTCTCAGACGAAGAGACGAAGACGAAAGCGGGTGCACAGGAAGGCTATCTCACTAAGAGTCAGAGCCAGTTTGTGCCACTAGACTGGTCTCGTGTCTCCGCACTATGGGGAGACATTATCGCACGACATCCTATCCTCAGCGATCCTGAGGGAGAGGTACGCATACTCTACCCCGCCTCTCACTATGTAGTCATACCGAGTGGCATGAGTGGGGAGCAGGATGTACACTGGTGGCGACTGACGGCTCCTATCTTTGCCGACGAGGAGCAGTACTATAGCGACTCGTACGCCCTAGGCGACGGCAAGCCTAGTCTGGCTGTGGGCTTTAGTCATCTACTCAAAGGCTTTCTACAGCGTAGCTTCGTAGCTTGTCGATTTATCCCTACGATCCTACCTTTTGCACAGCGGGTGTTGCGACAGTCGTCTCTTCAGACTGGGCTCTCGCTAGGTGTCGAGCTGGTCGAGGGCGGTTGCGATCTAGTACTATGTCAGTCGGGGAACTTGCTTCGGGCGAATCATTACAGTTGGCCTCGCTACCGCACCTGGCAGCATCATCTCTACCAAGTCCTCTACTTCTTAAGTAAGGTATACTTGGATAGTTCCGTGGATCACGCGGCTCCTGTATCGATAATACTATCCGATGGGACGGCTGGCACTGATAGCTTGGTGGGTGAGCTGTTGCAGGCACTTCACCGACAGTTCACGACTGCCGACTGGAGCGTATCTGTCATGCCGATAGACTATTGGTACGCTTGATTGAGTTATTACCATGCGCATTATAGCAGGCAAATATGGTCGTCGTCGTCTTTCCCCACCTAAAGGGTTGACGCTCCGCCCCACGACAGATATAGCCAAGGAGGCTCTCTTCAATAGCCTCTCGGCACAATATGACGTAGAGGGTGTGCGGGTGCTGGATCTCTTTGCGGGCATCGGAGGTATCTCTCTAGAGTTTGTCTCACGGGGAGCAGCCTCAGTGACCTCTATTGAGAAGCATCCTAAGCATGCAGCCTTCATCCGGTCGGCCGCGGACACGCTAGACAAGGAGATCCTCTCGACTAAGCAGCTCCTAGTCCTCAACCGCTCGGTAGAGCAGTACTTACGTCAGTACGATGGGGAGCCTTACGACCTGATCTTTGCCGATCCGCCTTATAACTTGCCGTGGATCAAGGATATCCCCGACTTACTCTTTGCCAGTAAAGCGTGGTGCCCTAGCTCTATCTTCGTACTAGAGCACCCCGACACGGTGGACTTTGCTGAGTCCCCTCGCTTTGCTTGGCACAAGTCTTACAGCGCGGTGCAGTTCACCTGCTTCGCCCCGACAGACGAATAGCTATGCAGATAGGCACCCTTGACTTAGGCTCTAGACCGCTACTGCTCGCACCGATGGAGGATGTGAGCGATGCACCCTTTCGCCTGCTCTGTAAGCAGTTTGGTGCTAGCCTCGTCTACACCGAGTTCATCAGTGCCGATGCGCTTGTGCGTTACGTACCCAGCACGATGCGCAAGATGCGTATAGACCCGGCAGAGCGTCCCGTCGCCATACAGATCTACGGTCGTGAGGTGGAGACGATGTGCGAGGCGGCTCGTATCGCCTGCCAACTGGAGCCTGATCTACTCGACCTCAACTTTGGTTGCCCCGTCAAGCGGGTCGCTGGCAAGGGGGCGGGCAGTGGTATGCTCCGTGACCCCGAGCTACTCCTCGAAATTACCGCCGCAGTGGTCGCTGCGGCTAGTTGCCCCGTGACGGTCAAGACGCGTCTAGGATGGGATCACAACAGCCTTATCATCACCGAGCTGGCACCACGCTTACAAGCTTGTGGCATCGCAGCTCTGACCATCCATGGGCGTACGCGCAGCGATATGTACAAGGGGAGTGCCGACTGGACTTTGATCGGAGAGGTGCGCTCCAATCCTGAGATCCAGATCCCGATCATCGGCAATGGCGACATAACGACAGGCGAGGAGGTACGGCACGCTTTTGACACCTATGGAGTGGATGGGGTTATGGTCGGACGAGCAGCCATCGGACAGCCGTGGATCTTTGGCGAAATGCGAGCTGCCGTCGACCCCACCTTTACCGCTCCTCAGCTAACTTCCCAGCAACAGCTAGAGATCCTAAAAGAGATCGTTCACAAGAATATCGAGAAGCTAGACGAGCGCAGAGGCATCCTGCATAGTCGTCGCCACCTAGCCGCCACACCCCTCTTTAAGGGCATCCCCAACTTCCGTGCGCTACGCATAGCGATGCTCCAAGCCCCTACCCTAGCCGACCTGGACGATGTGCTAGCGCAGGTAGAGCCTTTGCTCCCCCCCAATTCTAACCTCTAATCTCTAGCTACATTATGAGCAAACAACTCCGCATCTGGCTCTTTGTCCTCCTCGGCACGCTCTTCACCTCCAGCTCCCTCCTCGCCGAAGGCATCATCACGATGACCACCTCCAAGGCCATCGGAGAGACAATCTTACTAAGAGTCGTAGCGAATGGCAACGTATCCATCGAGGGGGCTCTAGAGACTGGAGAAATGAACGAAGATGGTTTCAAGTTCTACACGATTAAAAGCCAGACGATTACCATCCGAGGCGATGTGACATCGCTTAATTGCGGGGAGAGCGAACTGACCAGCTTGAATCTGTCTCAGAACACCGCCTTGACATCGCTTGAGTGCTCTTACAACCAACTGACCAGCCTAGACGTGTCAAAGAACACCGCCTTGACAAAGCTTGACTGCTGCTGCAATCAACTGACCAGCTTGGACGTGTCAAAGAATGTCGCCTTGACAAAGCTTGCCTGCTTCAGCAATCAACTGACCAGTTTGGACATGTCAAAGAACACCGCCTTGGAAGTGCTTAACTGCTTCAGCAATCAACTGACTAGCTTGGAGGTGTCAAAGAACACCGCCTTGACAAAGCTTTGGTGCTCCTACAATCAACTAACTAGTTTGGATCTGTCTCAGAATATCGCCTTGACAAAGCTTGATTGCTCCTACGACCAACTGACCAGCTTGGATGTCTCTGGCTGTACCGCCTTGACAGAGCTTAACTGCATCAATAATCAGCTGACCAGCTTGGACGTGTCAAAGAACACTGTCTTGACAGAGCTTGAATGCTCCTACAATCAGCTGACCAGCTTGGATCTGTCTCAGAACACCGCCCTGACAGAGCTTTTCTGTCACAGCAATCAACTGACCAGCTTGGATGTCTCAAAGAACACGGCCTTGGAAGTGCTTGACTGCTTATACAATCAACTGACGAATTTGGACGTGTCAAAGAACACCTCCTTGACATCGCTTGAGTGCTCCTACAATCAGCTGACCAGCTTGGAGGTGTCAAAGAACACCGCCTTGGAAGTGCTTGACTGCTTCAGCAATCAACTGACCAGTTTGGACGTGTCAAAGAACACCGCCTTGGAAGTGCTTGACTGCTTCAGCAATCAACTGACCAGTTTGGACGTGTCAAAGAACACCGCCTTGGAAGTGCTTAACTGCTTCAGCAATCAACTGACTAGCTTGGAGGTGTCAAAGAACACCGCCTTGACAAGGCTTAACTGCGATTACAATCAACTGACGAGCTTGGACGTGTCAAAGAACACCGCCTTGACAACGCTTGGTTGCAACGACAATAAGCTGACTAACTTGAACATGTCTGGGTGTGCTAATTTGATGGTTATTAATTGCTCCAACAATTATATCAATGGCAAGGCTATGACCAAGCTGGTGAATAGTCTTCCCAATCGAAGGGGAAAGAGTAATGGTACTATTGTTATAGTAGATAGCTCCTCTAAGAAAAGCGATAAAAACAGGTGTAGCGCTGCTGACGTAACTACCGCAAAGAGGAAAAACTGGAAAGTTCGACAATAAAAGCGTCCTGAGTGGGACTGTAAGCTTCGTCTAGTCCGACCCACAAGGGGTCGACCTTCTAGCACGTTCGCCTATCCATCGGTCGTTCGGGGCTTTGCCCCTCCGACCGACGGCTACGATGCGTCGGACCTCTAGCGAGGTCCTTTTCTTATCAGAGTGATCGAAGGGGCTAGAGGCTAGAAGTTAGAGCGAGACGAGTAACGGTTACTCGTCTCCTCTAACTTCTAATCTCTAATAACATATCTTTACGGGGAAATTCGTCCGATTCCCTCCTTTCTCGAATATCCACGTGGGAAATCTCAAATCTCCACGTGGATATTTTTTATTTTCCACGTGGGCGTCATTCATTTCCTCCGAAGTTTCATTTCATTCTTCCGAAGTTTCATTTCATTCCTCCGAAGAATTTTTTATTCTCCACGTGGAGATTTCGAAATATCCACGTGGAAATCAGTTTTCCCCGACACGTCACCGTGTCGACATGTAGTCGGTTCTAAATTATTGTAACGAGCTGGCGTCGAATCTTCCCCAGCCAGACTAGCTAAAGCATCAGATGCGCCATAACGATAGCCCCAGCGACCGCCACATTGAGCGACTCGCAGTGGCTATCGACAGGCGACGGGATCGTAATCCGCTGAGAGACGAGCGCAGAGAGGTCGGACGAGATACCATTGCCCTCGTTCCCTAGTACCAATATATAAGGTTGCTCAGGTGCCAGTCGCAACGTGCGAAGCGGTGCGCCATCGATGAAGGTCCCTATCACGGGTATCTCCGTCTGCGTTAGCATCGTGAGCAGAGCCGTCCTATCGGTGTAGCGATAAACTTGCACTCGCGCCAGAGCACCCATAGTCGCTTGTAGCACCTTTGGAGAATAAACGTCTGCGCATCCCTCTGTACAGAGGACCTGTCTGATGCCCATCCAGTCGCAAGTACGCAGCAGCGTCCCGACATTACCAGGGTCCTGCACATCGTCTAGAAGGAGCGTGGGTTGTTGTAGCGCTTGGGGAGCCTCTATGATTGGGATCTCGCAAAGCGCCAGTAGCGGACGAGGACTCTTCAGACCACTCACCCGCTCTATCTGCTTCGGATCAGGCAGGATCACCGCCTCGGCAATGCTCTCTGGGCATCGCCCTAGCAGAGGCTTGACTAGCTCCTCTGTACCAACTAGTAGCTGACACTGGTAAGCTGGGAGCATCTCGCCGATCAGCTTCTCGCCCTCAGCGATAAAGAGGTTCGACTGCTTACGATGCTTCGCCAGTTGCAAGCTTTTAATCAGCTTCACCTCTGCATGGGTGAGGGGGCGGTGCTCTATCTTTGTGCGCTCAGACATACTCTTCTATTATAGGTAAACAATCTCTTTGAAGGCGTAGCGTCGCTCCTCACCTTTCGCAGTAGTTAGGACGAGCAGCCCCTGAGGACTTACCTCCTGGATCGTTGCCTCAAACTCCTCCTCGGTGGCGACATCACGGTAGCGAGCTGGGATGCCTCGCTGGTAGAGGAGATCGTTGTACTCTGCATGCAGTGCCGCATAGTCTTGACGAGCGAGCTGCTCCCCTAGATGACGGAGCATCTGACGGAGGAAAGCTTTCACATCGTGGGGCTGTCCCGTCACGAGGTGCAAAGAGATCGCTTGCGGGAGCTCAGGCGGGAAAGCTCCCTCATTGATATTCATACCGATACCGATGATCGTCTCTGCGACAGAGCCCTCCGCCAGAGCGTTGTGGATCAGTATACCTGCAATCTTGTGGTCATTGACGAAGAGATCGTTGGGCCACTTGATCTCAATGGTATCTTCGCTCGAAAGCTGCTCCTGGTAGCTCTTATAAACCGCTATGGCGGTCGCCTCGCTGATAGACCATATCTGCTGCAAAGGTCGATCTAGACGAAGGTAAATAGAAGGGAGCGCATTGAGCCGAGGACTACTAAACCAGCTATTGTTTAGCTGACCTCGTCCCGCCGTCTGATAGTCCGTATGTATGACCGTCCCCGAGGGAAGGTCGGGTCTCTCCTGCAGGAGCTTGACTAGGTAGTCGTAGGTACTCGCTATGGGGTGGTCTAGTTCGGTTATCTCAAAGGAGATCTTGCTCATTCTGTGCTTGATTGTAGATTTCTATTCCGAGAGGCAGAAGACGCTGCTGAACCTTCGGGAGCTTGCGCCACACCTGCGCATAGGAGTGACGTAGGAGCCGAGCGATCCACTCCTCAGACTCACTAGTCGGTAGCTCCAGCTGTATCCAGTGCTTCTTATTCAGGTGAAAGGCGGGCTGCAGGTCGCTATGCCGGTCTAGCAAAGGCTCTATCAAGTCTGGGTTCACCTTGAGCGATACCATGCCTGGGTCATGCTCCAGCCAGAGCAATGCAAAGATGCGTCGTGACAGACGGTAGGTCACCACCTCTGGACCAAACGGCGCATCCGCCTCGCAGTAGGGCAACTGGCGACAGAGCTCATCTATTTGGCTTATCCCATTCATTTCAGTACTTTTGTAATCAGTCTTATAGAACCTCCACAAAGTTACATGAAAGTCCTTTACCTCGCCACACACAATGCTCACAAGCTCCTCGAGATCCAGTCGATGCTCGAAGAGACTTGCGAGGTGCGCTCAGCCTCTTCGCTAGGTCACTACACAGCTCCCGAAGAGAGCGCCTCTACGCTCCTAGGCAATGCAACTATCAAGGCGCAAGCTCTCTACGACCTCTACCACAAGCCTTGCATTGCGGACGATACGGGGCTCTTTGTCGAGGCGCTAGGCGGTGACCCAGGCGTACACTCAGCCCGCTACGCAGGTCGTGATGGCGACGATGTGGCTAATAGGAAGCACCTCCTAGACTCCTTAGCCTCACACCCCGAGCCGTGGCGAGCTTACTTCGAGTGCGTCATCGTACTGATCGACAGCCAGGGCGAGGAGCATCACTTCGTGGGGCGTGTAGCGGGACGGATCATTGACCACGAGGAGGGTGCCGAGGGCTTTGGATACGACAGCCTCTTCGTGCCAGAGGACTTTGACAAGACCTTTGCTATGATGAGTCCGCAAGAGAAGAATGCTATCAGCCACCGCACACGAGCCGTGGATCAGCTCCGCACATACCTTACCAGACACAGCCTATGAAAGCCCCTATACACCTCCTCCTCCCGCTCCTTCTATGCACCCTGCCTCTAGCAGCTCAGGAGCAACTGTGGCAGTGGCATCTAGCCGTAGGTGATGTAGAGCTCGTGGCAGATCTGCCTGAGCAAGTACTCTTCACCACAGGGGGCGTCATCGGCACCGTATCTCCAGAGCATCCTGATGAGATCCATCTCTTCGATGGCATGACCCCTATCAGCGACCTTGATGCCGAGATGATCCGCTACTCGCCCAGCCAGCAGGTCACTACCGCCTACTACACATCGGGGCGTATAGACCTCATATACAGCGACCGCATCTACAACCTAGTGGGCATCAGCGATAATAGCATGCTCAACGACAAGACCGCCACACGCATCTTCTATTACAAGGAGTTTGCCTTCATAGCAGGTCACTTCGGGCTCATGCAGATCGACCTCAGCCATCATCAGATCGTAGCCACGGCCTTTCTAGGCAAAGAGGTGCTAGACGCCTTTGCTCTAGACGAAAAGCTCTATGCGCTGACCAACGAAGGGCTACGCTCTAGTACCCTCTCGCAAAACTTGCAAGACCCCGCCTCGTGGAGTCTCGTCGAGGGCTTACCGCAGAGGGGGATCACCGCTATCACCGCCCTACCCGACGGCTCGCTCTGGTACATCGACAACCTTAACAATCTCTATCGCACCACGCTAGCCCAAGCCAATACTACCCCTCAGATGATGGCGCAGAGCGGATGGGCCGAGCGACTCTTCCCGCTAGCTGATGGTGTGGCTGTCGCAGGAGCCGACTCGCTTCTCGTATGGAGAGCTAGTGGCGAGCGCATACGCATTAACTTGCCCGCTCATCTGCACAGCCTATCAGGCGACAGCTCTCCAGACAAGCTCTGGTTCACGGCCGATGGCGCTCTCTACAAAGCTAACCTCGCCTCCGCTAGCAATGGGAGCGTCTCTCTCGAAAAGCTAACCCTCGAAGCCAACGCCCCGAAATCCAACAAGCACTTTTACCTCACACACCAGCACGGCAAGCTCTACTCCGTCAGTGGAGGACGTCGCACCAACGCTTACTGGCAGCCTGGTTACATACAGATCTATACCCCACCCCTCTGGCGCACCTGGGACTATCGCGAGATCCGGCAGCAGACGGGCGACATCCCTGTCTACGACCTCGTCTCCATAGCCGTAGACCCTCGTGACGCAGAGCACTACTTCGTCGGCTCGTGGGGAGATGGTCTCTACGAAATACAAGGCGACCAAGTCATCAATCGATACACTCCAGACAATGCGCCATTCGTCAGAGCTTGGAACGATGATTCACCCACAGCACACAATGTCCGTGTCGGCTCGCTATGCTACGATCATAGAGGCAATCTATGGATGGCACAGGGTCAAGGTTTGATAGCCAACCCCCTCGTAGTGCGCACTCCTGATGGCACGATGAAAGCTATCTCATACCCAGACATAGAGCTGGTTAATGCTTTCGGTCCTATGCTGGCTCTACCCAATGGCGTCAAGTGGTTGCTCATATTCCACCGAAGCGCGGATGGCAATAACGGGGTCTTCATCTTTGATGACAAGGGTACACCACTAGATCAGTCAGACGATGAGTACCGCCTCGTCACTAAGTTTGTCGATCGCACAGGCAAGGAGATCGCTGCCAAGTACTATTACGACCTAGCTCTAGATCCCTCTGGCAGTCTCTGGATAGCTACAGACAAAGGTCCCATCAGTGTTGCTAGTCCCAGCACATTCATCTCGCAGAGTACCCCGCTAGCCTCTAGACCCGTAGGCGGCGAGGAGCCCAACCTCTACTATGTCCTAGACAATATGCCCATCACCGCCATCGCTATCGATGCGCTCGGCAATAAATGGTGCGGCACAGGTTCTGACGGTCTTTACCTCCTTTCGCCAGACGGCACGCAGCTACTAGCTCACTACACCAAGGATAATAGTCCTCTGCTCACCAATGATGTGCTCTCTCTCGCCATTGATCAGAAGCGAGGAGAACTCTACATAGCCAGCTCGGCAGGACTTGTCTCCTTATACATAGGTCAGACGAGCGACTGGTCCGCACAGAGCAAAGAGGTCTACATCTATCCCAACCCGCTACGCCCCGAAGATCCCGACCAAGTCACCCTCTCCAAGCTACCCGCAGGCACTACGGTACGCATCTTAGACGGTGCTGGCAATCTGATCTATCAGGAGGTAGCACTAACAGGACAGCTCACCATCAGCACACGCCTGCCGAGTGGTGAGCGTTACCCCTCAGGCATTTACTACGCATTACTATCAGACAGCGAGGGCAAGCACAGCTACTCCATACCCTTTGCCGTCATATAATACATACGACTTTATGAAGAAACTTCTCTTACCCTTACTCCTATTACTATCCAGCATCATGCTACTAGCACAGAGTGAAAGTACCAGTCGCACAGACGGAGCCATCACGCCCGAGCTCCTGCAGAAACTCCAGCAAGCTACTCCAAAAGCACCTGCAGAGCGAGCCCTCTATAACAGCATCGCCCAAAACGGCATGGTACTCGCCAATGCCGAGCTTATGACACCGCCCGATGATCACTTCACCTACCGAGTACCCACGAAGGGGATCACCGATCAGAAGAAGTCTGGTCGCTGCTGGCTCTTTACCGGCTTCAATGTGCTACGTGCTCAGTTTATCAAGGACAACAACCTCGGAGAGTTTTACTTCTCCCACTGCTACTCCTTCTTTTGGGATCAGCTAGAGAAGGCTAACCTCTTCCTCGAGGGGATCCTCGAGACCCGTACGCTCCCCATTACTGACCGCAAGGTGGAGTGGCTCTTTCAGCACCCGATCAATGACGGCGGACAGTTCACCGGCATCTCGGACAACCTCCTCAAGTATGGTGTCGTGCCCAGTGACGTGATGCCCGAGACCTACAGTAGCAACAATACCGCACGCCTCTCCTCACTCATTGCTAAGCTCCTCCGTCAGGGCGGCATGGAGCTACGTAGCAAAGCGGAGCAAGGTGCCACACTAGCAGAGCTTCGCAAGAATAAGGAGACTACACTACAAGCTATTTACCGTCTCCTCTGCCTCAACCTTGGCACACCGCCCACCACCTTTGAGTACACTCTCAGAGATGCCGACGGCAAGGTTCTCTCGACCAGGGAATACACCCCGCTGAGCTTCTATCAAGAGCATGTCGGGGTCAACCTCAAGGATGACTACGTGATGATCATGAACGACCCCTCGCAGCCCTACTACGAGACCTACGCCATCGAGTATGACCGCCACGCCTGGGACGGCAAGGACTGGACCTACCTCAACCTCCCCATGGAAGAGATCAAAGAGATGGCGATCGCCTCACTCAAGGATGGCAACATGATGTACTACTCTTGTGACGTAGGCAAGGAGCTCAATAAAGAGTCTGGCTTACTCACCCTCGGCTACGACGACTACGAGGCGATCACGGGCGTCCCGATGACTATGACAAAGGGCGAGCGCATCGCATCTTTTGACAGTGGCTCCACACACGCTATGACACTCGTAGCAGTGGACCTAGACAAGTCAGGCAAGCCTACCAAGTGGATGGTCGAGAACAGCTGGGGAGCTACTGCAGGACATCAGGGGTATCTGATCATGACGGACGAATGGTTTGACGCATACACCTTCCGCCTTGTAGTCCATAAGAAGTATCTCACGCCACGTGCCAAGGCACTCCAGGGCAAGACGCCCAAGCTACTCCCCCCATGGAGTCCTATGTTTCGTGCCGAAGAGTAGTCGAGTAGTCGCACAGTGACCATCATCTCCTAAGGTCATCAGATAGCATAACTATCGCATTGGTCGCTATCTAAGCCAAATTGTACAGAGTACCTAGAGCAAGCCCAATCGCTTCGATGAGGCGGTTGGGCTTGCCACTTTATCTCATACCGATAGACAACAATAGCTTCTCTTACAGTTAAACGAAAAGCATTACCTTCGCAGTCAGCTACGTTCAGTCAATGAACATGCTGATCATCAACTATTATGCCGACCTCCAGACTACTACATAACCTGTTGTTTCCTCCGAGGCATCTCGCTATCGATGTGCTCGTAGAGGCGGTACAGGGCAAGACGATCCTCATCACAGGTGCATCGTATGGTATCGGGGAGGCTTTAGCGCATCGTCTTGCTGAGGCTGGTACACACTTGATCCTTGTAGCACGCACAGCTGAGCGTCTGGAGGCTCTAGCAGATGATCTAGCGACGACGGCAGCCTCCGTGCAGTGGCGGAGCGTGGATCTGAGAGATGAAGAAGAGGTGGCAGATCTAATCACATGGGTACGAGCAAACTATTCACAGCTCGATGCGCTAATACTCAATGCGGGTAAGTCGATACATCGTGCTTTCTACGATTCGCTAGATAGGTATCACGATGTGACGCGAACGATCACGACGAACTACACCAGCTCCGTGCAGCTCATCATGGGACTAGCCTCGCTCCTACCCCATGGTAGTCAGATTATCGCCTCCAATGCAGCTAGCACCTTGATGCCTCCAGCGCCAGGGTGGTCTGCTTATCAAGCCTCCAAGAGCGCTTTAGACAGCTATCTACGAGCTATTCGTCCAGAGCTACGACAGAGAGGGGTGGTGGTATCGCTACTGTACTTGCCCCTAGTACGCACGAGGATGATCGCTCCGACTGAGATGTACCGCTCTGCGCCAGCTCTCACACCCGAAGAGGCGGCCGAGCGTATAGCTTGCCTACTCTGTAGTAGACGAACTAGCTTTATCCCGTGGTGGGTGCGGTTAGCTCGTCCGTTTATGTCTCTTTTGCGTCCAGTTTTTCAGTCTATTGCTATGCGTCATCTATGAGTCGGAGCTTACTGCACAAACTATATCGCCTGCACCTGCTCTCACCGAGCGGTGTCGCACGCTTGCTCCACGCGCTATGGTGTGAGGGCGTCAACTTGATGGCGGTGACGCGCTTTGCTGCACACTACTACCCCTCTGTGCTGGCTGTCGCTGATGAGCAGCATCACTACACTTACACAGCACTCTATGCCAAAGCTAGAGCGTGGGCTGCTGTCCTCTACGAGCAAGGCTGGCGACAAGGCATGCGCTGTGCACTGCTAGGGCGTAACTCGTCAGAGATAGTGGTCGCCTCTCTAGCTCTCTCGCGTCTCGGGGTACACATATATTATATGAGTACAGATCTAAGCAAGGAGCAAGTGAGACAACTATGTCAAGAGCGACAGATAGAGACGGCTCTCGTGCAGGAGGAGTATGCCGACCGAATGCCTAGCGATCTAGACGTCAAGCTACTAGATGACTTGAACAAGAGCGATGAAAGTCCCGGCCCAAGGCGCATCCCGAAAGGTCGTGGAGGTCGTATCATCGTTTTGACAGGTGGCTCGTCGGGTCACTACAAGGTAGCGGCACGCAAGCCTAGTGTGACCGCCTTCTTGCATCCTTTCTTAGCTTTGCTCAGAGAGATCCGACTAGATGAGTGCCGATCGGTCTACATCGCCCCACCACTCTACCACGGCTTTGGCTTAGCTTCGCTGATTGTAGCTCTGGTGATGGGACGTAGCGTTTACCTACGCAAGCGCTTTGACGCTCAGTCCGCTACACGACTACTCTCGGAGCACTCCATTGAAGTACTCATAGCTGTACCACTCATGCTACGACGACTGATCAATGAGTCGCCAAGCGAAATACGATCGTTGCGACGTATACTCTCGGGCGGAGCACCACTCGATACACCACTAGTGAGAGCCGTAGAGCAGCACTGGGGAGCTGTACTCTACAATCTATATGGGACGAGCGAGGCCGGATTCTTTATATTGGCTACGCCTGAGATCTTGTACGACGCACCTCTAGCACTAGGCAAGCCTATACGTGGTGTGCGGTGCAATATTGTCAGACCTGATAGTCAAGGAGTAGGCGTGCTAGCCGTCCGCAGTGGCTGGGCTATGGATGAGCGTAAGGGGAGCTGGCAGGAGACGGGCGATCTAGTATGGATGGACGAAAGCGGGGTGCTCTTCCTGCGAGGACGAGATGACTCGATGATTCTGTCAGGTGGCGAAAACGCTTACCCAGAGGTACTCCGCGAAGCTCTAGCAGCTCTTGATGCGGTGATGGACGTGGCTGTGATAGCTTATCCAGATCTAGAGTTTGGCACACGGTTGGCAGCATTCGTAGTATTAAAGGCAGATCACGACTCTACCTCTGAGGAGGATCTACGGCTTCTGCTCTCAGCAAAGCTGCCTCGCTACCAGATGCCTGGGAGGATCATACGCTTAGCAGTGTTGCCACGACTGGAAAATGGTAAAGTGGCAGAGGGTACACTCAGAGAGATGATGGAGGTAACAGCACAAGCAGAGGAGCGGTATGAAGATCGTGCGTAATAGGTGGATCCCCTTCAAGGGCTTCTGGGCTATCAACCTCTTCGGAGTTATCTTCGTTCGCAAGGATCTACCCGAGGAGCATCTGTCAGATCCGCTCTGGCTGGAGACCATCGTACGTCACGAGCGTATCCACACCCGTCAGATGGTGGAGCTGCTGGTGATCCCTTTTTACCTCCTATATATAGTAGAGTGGTTGGTACGTCTCGCTATCTGTCGTGATACCGAGAGTGCCTACCGCTCTATCTCATTCGAGCAGGAGGCTTACGCCCATCAAGACGACCCTGAGTACATTCAGCAGCGCAGACTATATGCTTTCTTCAACTATTGGCGGAGGTAGGTAGTTCTAAAATCTTTTTTCGTACCTTTGCAACCGTCTAGCGAGAGGAATCGCCCAGATGGCGGAATTGGTAGACGCGTCGGTCTCAAACACCGATGGGGTTAAACCTGTGCCGGTTCGATCCCGGCTCTGGGCACACAAATGAAAGCGAAGGCTAAGCGGTAATCTCAACCACTTAGCCTTCGCTCTCTAATTTCTAATCTCTAAAGTCTAATCTCTAGCTTTCTTCTTATATTTGCACCTAGCTAACGATAGACAACTCACATGCAGCGCAAAGATCCTAAGCCTCTAGGGGAAATCATATCCGACTGGCTCTCCGAGAGTCCAGAGGTAGACCAAGGTCTTCTCGAGCTCAAGGCACTCCAATACCTGCGCACACGCTTCTACCCGCTCAGACGACAGATACGTGAGCTGTCGATCTCAGACCACACATTGCAGATGCGCATCACCTCAGCTAGCCTGAGACAAGAGATACGGCTCACACAGCAGCAGCTCATAGAGCAGATCAACGCACAGCTACAGTACGACCTTATAGACGAAATCATAATCCGATGAAGCAGAGACCCTCTTACCTCCTCTTTCATACTAGCAAGTACACGCTCCTGACGATGCTACTCTTGCTCCCGTTACTTCTCAGCACTGGTTGTAGCAAAGTCGGAGAGAGCGTCTTCAGCTCTGCCCCCCTACTCGTAGACTATGTCGATGTGCATCAGGGCACATGGGATGCCGAGCATAGCGAGGAGATATTTCCCATCGTACAGCTTCCTCATAGCCTACTGCGCATCATCCCGTTCAAGGAGAGCTTACGGTCGGCTCGCATCAAGGGGCTGCCACTCTACACACCTGACATCGATGGTCGCCCGCTCTTTTATCTAATCCCCGAGAGTGCCCATCCTAGTCAAGACCCTTCGGGGAGACTGAGCTTCGACTTTCAGGAGATCACCCCATACAGCTACCACCTGTACCTCGATGAGCTACAGGTCAATGTGGACTTTTCGCTCACCTCTATGAGTGGTCTCTATGATCTCTCATCACGGGACTATAATGGTAGGGACACACGTCAGCTCTCCTTATATATAGACCGCCGTGACTCGACTACGTGGGAGCAAGTGGGCGACGACGCTATCGCCGCTGAGGTCGCCTACGGGGGCACCACACCGACACGCATCTACCTCTACCTGCAGCTCAATACGAATATAGCGCAGATGACGAGTAGCATATCCCCCAGCGACACAACCTATGAGCACCTCACCTTACAGCTACAGAAGCCAAACAAGCGGATCGTCGCCAAGTACGCTATCTCTCTCATCAGCTGCGAGCAAGCTAAGCGAAACTTAACCACGCAGATCCAGAGCTTCGAATACTCGCCACTGGTCAAGTCGGCCCGCAACGAGTGGCAGAAAATACTTCGCCGCGTGGAGGTATCGGGCGGTACAGAGGTAAACATGCGTAAGTTTTACACTGCGCTATACCGCTCGCACCTATGGCCTGTCAGCATCTCCGAAGATGGACAGTACTACTCTCCTATCGACGATTCGGTACATAGCGATGAGGGGATCACCCAGTACAGCCAAGACGACCTAAGATACACCTACGAGACCAACTACCCCCTACTGATGCTCCATGCGCCAGACATGATGGAGGAGATCATCGTGTCGTATCTACGTGCTATACGCGACTCAGGTGGACAGCTCCTAGAGACGCTCGACCTAGGCAGTGTGGTCTACACGGAGGAGTCACCTCTCCTCTTCCTACTGACCGATGCACTCGCCAAGGGGCTCCTCGATCAAGACATCAAGCAAGCCTTTGAGGTACTACGTATCGCCATCGACGCCGAACCTGAGCGACGAACGGGCTACAAGCTCTGGTGTCTCTCACAGCTAGCTAACAGTATCGGCTACACCGCCCTCGCGAGAGAGTACGCAGAGCTCAGCGATACCTATCGCCCATCACCAGGTCGACTATCAGCACAGCAAGTCGCATCGATCTTAGAGCATCCTAGTGATGCTACGCCTATACTACTTCCAGAGGGGCAGGTCAATATTGATAGCCTCTTCAGCAGTTCGCTACACTCACTCAATGTAGATCCCGATCTCTTCGCTTTTCTCTTTACCTACAACCTAATGGGTCGTCCACATGATGCGCAGAAGTTCGTACGCCATACCATCGACTACTTCTTTGGTGTAGGCTCCTTCGGCTATCCTGGACCTGATGACTACGGCTCTCTCAGCGCATCGCTTGTCTTCGCCATGATGGGCTTATATCCAGTGGCACCAGGCATCAACGGATACTCGATCGTCGCGCCTTCCTTCAACGAGATCAATATCAATATGGGAGGCGGACGCCATCTCACGATCAAAGCGCAGGGAGCCTCCCAAGTCAATAAGTATATCTCTGATCTTACCATCGGAGGGCGACCACGTACGGTCTACTGGGTCAAACACAGCCAGATAGCCAGCGGAGGTACCATCTCCATGTTTCTCTCCGATGCAGAAAATTGATGCTTTCTTCTTCTAGATTTCGCGAATCAGATAGTCCGATGAGATGAGTAATGATTTGCGAGATTGAGATTCTCCTCAAAGTACTTGCACATTTAGCGAAAATGTTGTAAGTTAGTAGCGGATTAAGAAAACTCATACAAATCATTAAGTACATACAGTTATGGCAAAGGAAACAATCTCATTCAACGAACTGCGTCGCATCAAGGATAGCCTACCCGATGGCTCTATTCATCAGATCGCTGAGAAGCTGGGTCTCCGTGTAGACACTGTCAGAAACTACTTCGGAGGAGCCAATTACGAGGAGGGACGTGGCGCCGGAGTGCATATCGAGGCAGGTCCCGAAGGTGGCATCGTAGTCATCGATGACAACACCATCCTCAATCAGGCACGTGCCATCATAGGAGAGGAACCTGTCCTCTAGGGAAAAAGCAATCAGCAGTCAGTGTCTTACCAGTCACTGACTGCTCCCCTATGATCTTATTATAGGATTGTCGTGACGTATCGACAGTCCTCTTACATCCACCATTAACACCACATCTATGCCACAAGACAAAGACCAGTCCAAGCTGGTGACTGTAGCTATACACACCTACGAGAAGGCGCAGATACTCCAGAGCCTGCTACAAAGCCAAGGGATACCAGCTACACTACACAATGTAAATACAGTACAGCCTATCTTCTCAACAGGCGTACGTGTACGCATCGCAGAGCGTGACCTACCTCGTGCACTAGCCTACATAGAGGATCTCAAGTGGGATCTAGACGAGGCATACGATGACCTACAGGAGAAGACAGAGCTAGCCAACGAATCGCCAGACTCAGCTCACGTTGCTGCATACAAAGGGTATGTCCTCATCCCTGTCGACTTCAGCGTCTATACGGACAAGATTGTCAAGCTCGGATTCCACTTTGCAGCCCGCCGGCAGCTGCACGTACTACTCATGCACGTATATACGGGCACACTGCCACAGATGAACTTCCCTTATGGAGATTTTACAGCTCTCCTGCCACAGATTCAAGCGGCTTCTAACCAAGAGGCTAAAAAAGCTGAGCAGCAGATGAACGAGCTGACCAAGGAGATCGATGCTAAGATGTCTGAGGGTACTCTCCCAGAGGTCACCTACCGCACGACTATACGTGACGGCATACCTGCCGATGAGATACTACGCTATGCTAAGCGCAACCTCCCAGCTATCATCATCATGGGTACACGGGGCAAGACCGAAGATAGTGATTATATCGTCGGTAGTGTCGCTGCCGAAATCATTGATCGAGCACAAGCGCCCGTACTCGTTGTCCCAGAGCGGGTCGCCATAGATGATCTCATGCAGGTCAAGCATGTAGGCGTAGCAACCAGTTTCGACCAGCGAGACTTGGTACTCTTTAATCAGATGATGCAACTGATGGCTCCCCTAGAGCCTGAGTATAGACTCTTTAATGTGTCACGCTCTGAAGGCAAGTGGGGAGACGTACAGCTACAAGCTATACAGGAGTACAATAAGCAGCAGTATCCCAATGCACACATTGAGTGGACTAAGCTAGACGAGGGTGAGCTCTATGCAGCTCTTGAGAACTTTGTCACAGAGCATCAAGTCGAGCTGATTGTGGTCAATACCTACAAGCGCCGTGTACTCGCCAAGCTCTTCAATCCGACGATGGCACGACGTATGCTCTTCCACGCAGGGACGCCTATCCTCGTGATGCACAGCAACTCATCACAATAGAGCAGTCCTAGCTAAAGGATAAACAACTAATCGAGTAGGTCGGGAAACGAAAGTTTTCTGACCTACTTTCGTTTCCTTCCCTCTCACACCACCGTACGTGCCGTTCGGCATACGGCGGTTTAATTCGTTTTCAAAGACTTTCTAATCATGTTTGATTAGCTTCATCTTCCGTCTTTCTTAATTTCCGCTTCCGATGGATACCTGTTTAGCTCTATGTGGTCGATCGCATTGACGTTTTGACCGTTGCCACTCGTCAGCAATGTACATCGGAACATACATTCTTGATTGACGTTACGAATTATTCGGTCCTTCGCCTTGTTCTGCGCGAGAACGGCTACTTCGACCTCTGCTGACTCCTCGACATTCGTTGTTACTATCCTATAGGACTGCCGAGGCCTCGCGGGATAAGTCATACATCTTTCATCGTTTACCTGCCTAATTTACGCATCAAGGTTACGGTTGCCTTTTGGAACTTCACTGTCCTTGGCCAGCTTGTCCACTTGATACGCCTTAGTATTAGGTTTCTGTTCGTCAGGCCACGAATTCGCTATTGCTTCTTCTCTCCCAAGGGTCACCCCTTGAAACTTGCAAGTCGCTATGGGGTTCGTTGGCAACTGCGCCCCGTGTGGACTTTCACCACAGATGTATAACATGCCCGTCATACCAAGAAGAGCTCCGTAAGTCTGCGTAGACTTGCGGAGCTCTCTTTATATAGCGGGTTCAGCCGCTACGCTTGGGTTACTTGTCTGATGGAAAAGCTGAGGAGACGAGCTTCTGGATGTCCTTCGGAGTAAAGTCGCCCGTCAGACCGACTATATAGTACTCATCTTCATCTAGGACAGAGATGAGTAGCTCAGGACACTTGCGCCAGCACCAGATGCCAGACTCACGAGAGACGATCTGCACCTTGAGATTATCTTCTGATTGGTTGACCGTAAGCAGTGGCTTGATAGAGCGATGCAGTCCAGGCGTCAGCATCGGGGCAAACGCCTTCTGCAGCTTGTCGATAGTCTCAGGCGTTGAGGCGATGTATACGTCGAGAGACTTCAGCTTCTTAAAGAGCGTCTTGATGTTAGCCATGACAGAGGAGTTACTATCCTCCTTGATCGTCTTCATGATACTCTCCATAGGGATCATATCCAGCATGTTTTCATTGAGGGAGAAGACCTGCACTCCATCCGCAGCCGTGGGGAGTGCCTTGGCATCTACATACTTGAAGGGGCTAGTCTGTGCCATAGCACCTAGCGTTACGGTCAGCACTAGAAGCATAGCAACTAGCTTAGACAACAGGGGTAAAGAGATTCGTTTCATATAAGAATACTGGGTTGATAAATAATTAGTCTACAACTATTTCATATCATGCCACGTCTCCATTGTCCTAGGCAATGTAGGCGCTACTGTATGATAGACGAGCATGAGATGGAAATGTTGCAAAGGTTCCTAAAAATGCAACACCAGAAAAAGCGACTAACCATGGAAAGCTAGAAGCCTCTGTAGACGCTTGAGGGACTTCCCCACGTAGGAATTTCCAATTCCTCACGTGGAGATTTCAGACTATTACCGTCCGATAAATCTACTTGAGACGAGAAAGTATTTGGTTTGTCAAAAAATTGTCGTACCTTTGTAGTCGCAATCAAGTCAGCAATGGTTCGTTGGCCGAGTGGTTAGGCAACGGTCTGCAAAACCGTGTACGGCGGTTCAAATCCGCCACGAACCTCTTACAATAAATAGATTTTCATTTCTTTGTGAAGTCCCTCTGCGAGTTATTTGTGGAGGGACTTTTTTGCATCCTAGCAAGAGGTTAGGATCAAGAGCTTACGCGCACGCTCTCCCATAGTCGTGGCGAGCAGATAGTAGGTATCGCTCTCATCGGTCTTGAGCGTCTGCTTGAGCTGCTGAGCAGTCAGAGGGAAGTGTCGAGACATGATGGTCAGTGCTGGATAGTGCTGACGGAGAGCCTGAAGCTCCTTACCTCTGAGGACAGACTTGCTGTAGTCGATCTCCTCTATGAGCTTATAGCTCTTGTAGAGAGGACTGGGAGAGGCCTTTGCAGAGGTGTAGATATGACTATTGGGGCCGAGTAAGGTGAGCGACTGCTCCTCAGCGATGAGGTGAAAGGCACCACTCTTCATCAGGAGTGGCTGTGGAATGTGTATATACTCCTCGACCTTAGTCGCATAAGCTGTACGAACTGACGATAAGTGCTGGTACGGAAAGCTCCAACGGCTCACCTGTCCCAGGCGATCCACGACAGCTAGATAAATCTCTGGATCAGTCTCTTGTCGCTGCATAGAGACTGCGACCAGTAGCTCTTTGACCTCATCCTGCACCTGTACGATATGTACGGCGCATACCTGCGGGAGCTGCTCTAATATCCACTGTATATCTAGCATTGGCGACAACTTAAGGAGCAGTCGTCCCTGATAACCCAGCTCTTGTAGCCGACTCATGATCTGTAGCGGTGATGGACTATACTCATCCATACTAATGAGACGGCGATTAGGATCCTCCATGTCTCGCCGAGCCGGATCTGCATAGACGAGTGTCACACCTTCGAGTGTAGCACGCTCCATCGCTGCCAGTGCATCCCCGCAGTGTACCGTGACATGATCCTGCTGCAAGATCTTGTGCATATTGTAGGTCAAGGCTTCTGCCATCGTCTGGTCTATCTCGTAGATGACGCTCTGCTCTGACACAGATGCCATCGCTAGTGCATCGATGCCTAGCCCTCCCGTCATGTCTAGGATATGCTCCTGAGGCGCTATCAGTTGCTGCTTGTAGCGGGCTGTCAATTCGCTACTACTCTGCTCGAAGTTGACTCGATGTGGTATATACCCACCGCTCTCGGCAAAGCGTGGCATCTTACGCTGCATCTTAGGCAGCAGAGAAACCTGTAGCGCGATCTGTCGCTTGAGCTCAGGCTCCAGCTCACTCCGCTCGAAGAGTATCCTGTCGGGCGATCTATCGGCCCATTGCCTACTCAGAGCCACTACTTGCTCCATCTGTTGTTGTGATAGCATATTGACTTGATGGTCTTATGGCGCAAAGTTAAGACAACGCCCCCTTACAAGCAAAAAGCATCCGCCAGTGGCATGGCTAATTTCTACTTTGCGGTGCTGGGAGAAGTTTAGACTGACGTATTCTAATCAACGGAGACTATAAAACAGAATATCCACGTGGGAATTCTCAATTCTCCACGTGGATATTTTTTATTCTCCACGTAGGTACGAAACGATTCCTCCGAAGTTTCATTTGATTCCTCCGAAGTTTCATTTCATCTCCACGTGGAGATTTTTTATTCTCCACGTGGAGATTTGAGAATTTCCACGTGGGGATCTGCCCCTTCTAAAGGAAGATCGTATCGGAGCCTAAGAGATCCTGTCGATCACCTGTCAGTGCGGTCCCCTGTCAGGGCCTCAAAATAGAATTTAGCCGTGACATGTGTAGGCAGATTGTGATTTCGCAGAGGTTATGGTGGAATGAAGATTTTTGCGTACCTTTGCACAGTTCGTATGAGACGAAAGTTCTCACGGACATCTAAATCATTCAAATCTCAATATCAACAATGGCAACTAAAATCAGACTACAAAGATTCGGTCGTCGTGGCTACCCCTTCTACCGTATCGTCATCGCTGATAGCAGGGCTCCACGGGATGGAAAGTTTATTGAGAGGATAGGTTCTTATAATCCGAACACTAATCCTGCTACAATAGATTTGAAGTTTGACCGCGCTCTCTATTGGCTCAAGGTCGGTGCACAGCCTAGTGACACCGTACGTCGCATCCTCTCACGTGAGGGTGTCCTCCTTAAGAAGCACCTCGATGGTGGTGTCGCCAAGGGCGCATTCACACAGGAGGTCGCAGACCAGCGCTTTGAGGCATGGCTCACGAACAAGCAGCAGCTCCTCAAGGGAGTCGCAGAGCGTGACCAGCAGAAGGCTCAAGATATAGCTCAGAAGCAGCACGAGGCTGAGGAAGAGCAAAACAAGGAGCGTAGCAAGGCTCTAGAGGAGAAGAAAGCAGCCATCGAGCGCGAGAAGGCTGAGGCCGAAGCTGCTGCAAAGGCTGAAGCTGAGGCTAACGAGGAGGCTAACGCCACCGAGGAAGCACCCGCTGCTGAGGAGGCTCCTGCCACAGAAGAGGCTCCCGCTGCTGAGTAAGCTGACAACTACACAACACCTCTACGACATATCTAGTCGTATCTACCATGATACGTATCTATGTGTCATAACATCTATGAGGCCCAGACTGCATGACTTTGTGTGGTCTGGGTTTTTTTTTGAGCAGACTGATCTACGAGACCGTCTTTCCCTCTCATCATGACATCTCCACAACTACAATACCACACCACTGCCCAGGGACTACGTATCGTCTACTACCCTATTCCCAGCCAGGTCACCTATATAGGCTACATGGTACAGACAGGCTCAGCTCAGGATCCGCAACCTTACCATGGACTGGCACACTGTACGGAGCACATGCTCTTTAAGGGGACGCATAAACGACACGCCCTACACCTAGTGAATCGTGTCGAGGCGGTGGGTGCTGATCTCAACGCTTTCACTACCAAGGAGGATACAACCCTACACATAACCATCCCCTCACGCTATGCGCTCAGGGCCGTTCATCTGCTCACAGATATCGTGCTCAACAGCTACATACCGACCGAAGAGCTGAGCAAGGAGCAGGAGGTGATCATTGAGGAGATAGCTAGCTACCTAGATGCTCCAAGTGAGCGGATATATGATGAGTTTGAGGAGCTACTCTTTAGCGGCACGCCGCTAGCGCACAATATACTAGGTTCTGAGCAATCAGTCAGGCGTATCTCCTCGACAGTCGTACGGCGCTTTATGGATCAGTACTACCGCCCTGACAATATGGTGCTGGGCATCTGGGGCAAGATAGACTTTGACAAAGCGGTGGAGATGATCGAGCATCTATACAGCGAGCCACGAGTAGCTGCAGGAGATCCATTTAAAGTGCCAAAGGTCAAACCCACGACCACTCCCGAGCGGCTCATCGCTAAGACGCACCACTACCGCACCAACCAGTGCCACTGCATCATAGGAACACATGCTCCGAGCCTGCACAATCGTGAGCGCTACGCTATGACGCTCTTCAACAACTTCATCGGAGGTCCCGCCATCTCTTCCCAGCTGAACCTTCATCTGCGTGAAGAGCTGGGACTGGTTTACAGTGTCGAGGCGAATTACACGCCCTACCTGAATGATGGCGTCTGGAACGTCTACCTCGGCACGGGTGGCGACACGCTACAACAAGCTGTGGAGGCAGTGCATCGCATCCTGGATCGCTACGTCACCACGCCTATGAGTATGGAGCAGCTAGCCATCAGTAAGCAGCAGATCGTGGGGCAGCTACTCCTCGCCAACGATCAGCACGATAGCGAGCTCATCACCATGCTCAAGAGCTACCTCTACTTCGGCAGAGTCAGTAGCGTCGCCGAGGTGGCAGAGCGCATACAGGCGATCACGCCTGAGGAGATCACCGAGACGGTCGGTCGCTACCTCACGAGAGCGCAGCGACATACGCTCATCTACAAGTAGCAGAGCGATAAAGAAAGCAGTTACGCTCACTGAGTTCAAAAGGAAGTAACCGTCAGGGGCTTTTTCATTACCTTTGTGAGCGAGATACAAGCACTGAGGCTCGTATGCTATGGCCTCAGTTTGTGAGACAACCCCCTACTCCTCTATGCTACTACGGATACTATACATTATATACATAGTCTTATTTGCGGCGCCCATCTATGCGGTGATAACCATCATCTTAGCACTTATTATGACGGTGGGATGCTTGCTAGGCTTTGGCAAGTTCTTTAGTTATTACCCAGGACTCATCTGGTCGTGGCTAGGACTGATACTATCCCTCTGTCCCGTCACCGTGCGAGGGCGTAAGAACTACGACAAGAAGTCTGGTCCCTATGTCGTCATGGCAAACCACCAGGGAGCCTACGACATCTTCCTTCTCTACGGCTTCCTCGGCATCCCCTTCAAGTGGGTGATGAAGGAGTCGCTGCGGCGTGTCCCCTTCGTGGGCAAAGCGTGTGAGGTTGCGGGCTTTATCTTTGTCAACGGACATAGCATACAGAACATCCGCAACTCACTAGACGAAGCTAAGCGTTCGCTCGGTGATGGCTACTCGATCTTTATATTTCCTGAGGGCAGTCGTACTCGCACGGGACGTATGCAGCCTTTGAAAAAGGGTGGCTTCGTGATCGCCGATGAGCTAGACATCCCGATCATCCCTGTCTCCATCTCGGGCTCCTATGGCGTGATGCGCGCAGGCTCGTTCCTACCCCACTGGCGTCGCCTCTATCTAGATATACACCCACCTATCCACCCTCGTGATTATCGCTCTTCCGATCAGCCGATGCAAGATCTACGCGAAGGGGTCTACCACACGATACAGCAAGGCATCCACGATGGCACAGAGCAACTCTAGTAGCAAGGCTCCTTACCGCATTCTCTTCGTCTGTCTAGGCAACATCTGTCGCTCGCCACTCGCAGAGGCTATTATGCGGCAACTCCTAGCCGAAGACCCCGCCAGCTCGTCTCAGATCGAAGTAGACTCGGCAGGCATCGGTGGATGGCATCAGGGAGAGCTAGCAGACCCACGTATGCGTGCCCATGCAGCACGGCGTGGCATCGAGATGACGCACCGTGCGAGGCAAATTAAGGATGGAGACTTTGAGACCTTTGACCAGATCATCGCTATGGACGATGGCAACTATGAGGCTCTGCGCGAGCTGGCTCCGACGCTAGAGCAGCAGAAGAAGGTCGTGCGTATGGCTGACTACCTAGAGCAGATGCCGTGGGATCACATTCCCGATCCATACTACGGAGGTGCGTCGGGCTTTGAGCTCGTCCTAGATCTACTCACTGAGGGGTGTACCAATTTATATCATCGTTACGAGACGCAGAGCGATAAGTAAGCGGGGGCAGCACTACTTTTCGTACTTTTGCGCTGGACTTATTACGACCTTGTTAACGAGCAATCTTTTATTCCGATGTTTCTTAAGATAAAAAGGCTTCTCTCCATCTGTGGGGGCTATCTGAAGCAGTTGTTGGGGCGTATGTGTAGTATGCCTACTCTCTTTACCTTCCTGACACTCCTGCAAGTGCTTATGGGGAGCTTAATGATACTGCACCTTCGCATGGAGATGCCTCTACTCCTTTGGCTGGGAGGCTATATCGCCGGCACTGCGATACTGATGACGCTCCCCGCCATCCTACCTAAACGATGGTGGCGCATCACTTGGACTAGCCTCATCGTACTGCTCTCGGCTGTACTATTTATATATGAGTACTATCTGCTCACCGAGCACGGCACGCTCCTGACGCAGACCGTCTTGCTACAGTACTACACGCCCTGGGCCGATGAGGTGTGTCGCTCGCTACTACCATGGAGTATGCCGATGCACACGCTACTGGAGGCCATCGGGTTGCTCTGTGGCATCAGCCTTGTGACCTGGTTAACCAACAAGGGCTGGGGACTACTCTTCATGATACTGCTACTACTTATCTCCGGTATACCGCATGCTACGCAGCTAAGCCCAATAGTGGCCGGAGGGATCTCCAATGAAGAGGCTTACACGCTCGCTCATGAGTACAATATGATGAGTCGTTACGTAGCTACCACGCTGGGAGTCTTTACCAATCAAAAGCGATACGACGAGATGGGGCAGAACTTATGGAAAAACACTCCGACCAACGTTCGCCTCATGCCTCAGCGTCAGCCGCACAATGTGGTGGTCATCATCGGCGAGTCTCTACGTCGCTTAGACATGCACTGCTACGGCTATCCGCTAGAGAATACGCCACGCCTAGACTCACTCGTCCAGGCTGGCTCACTAGTTCTCTACGATGATGTCGTCTGCCCTCAACCGAACACGCTCACCTCGCTGCGACGCGTCCTCACCATACGAGGAGAGGACGAGCAAGCACCTTGGGATGCCACGACGACACTCCCTATCACCTTCTCCTCTGCTGGCTACAAGACCTACTGGTGTAGCAATCAGGAGATGGCTGGAGACTGGATCGAAGAGGTGTCGCTCATAGCCTCCACGGCCGATAGCTCCTACTACACCGATGGGAGTACCTCTAGTGCCTTGCACTGGAAAGCTGGACGGGTCAAGCACGATGAACTCATCCTCCCGCATTTGATCGTCTACCGACAGACCAGCTCACCTAATGGGAGTCTTCTCGTCGTAGCGCATCTGATGGGGAGCCATGCCTCCTTTGCCGATAGATACCCCAACGATCGCTTTAGTCGCTTTACGGCTAAGGACGTAAAGCAGATAGAGCCTCGCCTCAGCTCAGGAGAGGCGCAAAACTCGGCTGAGTATATGAACTCAATCCTCTACAACGACTCCATCGTCTCCGAAATTATCAAATACTATAGCCAGAGCTCTTCCATCGTGATCTATTTCTCGGATCATGCTATCTCTCGCTATGACAATCCTAAGGCTCCTACTCAAGCAGCACACGGAGTCTGCGAGAGCGCTCTGCAGATACCCTTTATGGTCTACATGTCCGATCAGTTCGCTGCAGAGAATCCCGACGTCCTACTCGCCGTACAGCGTGCTCGGTACAAGCCCTTCATGACCGACCTCTTCACCTCTTCACTCATGGGACTTATGGGCATCGAGTCAAACTATACCATCCCCCGCTTACAGCTATGGAGTCTATCGTACGATGCGACCCGTCCTAGATGTATCAAGGGCTTTGGCTCTGAGGTTACCTTCTCACCTAAGCATCCAGATCAGCTATGAGAAAAGCACTCTTACACTACCTCCAGGGAGTCAAAGCAAGGATTCCACAGCTAGTATGGCTACTGATTGCGATGCTAGCGATTTTGACGCTCAATAACCTGGTCATCAGAGGCCTGCTCTCTAGGAGTGCCACTTATCTATCTAGAGAG
Organism: Porphyromonas asaccharolytica DSM 20707; assembly: GCF_000212375.1. NCBI lineage: Bacteria > Pseudomonadati > Bacteroidota > Bacteroidia > Bacteroidales > Porphyromonadaceae > Porphyromonas > Porphyromonas asaccharolytica. The sequence goes on from NC_015501.1 coordinate 1,876,624, forward strand.
AATCTCCCCCTACTATGGGACACCCTCTGGATGGCTACGTTACTCTACATCATCCCCACTCTGATCCCCCATCGCATCACACGTCGGGTGGTCCTCATCATCGAGCTGGTACTGATCAGTGCCATACATATCATGGATCTCTACCTCGTCAGTACCTATCAGATGCCTTACTGCGATGCGATCGCTATCCCGATCTTTGCGACCAACCCTGGAGAGGCTAGCGGTTTTTTCAAGTCGCTACGACTGGAGATGCCCTTTATGCTCATCGAGGGAGTCAAGCTCCTAGTGGCTATCTTCCTACCGCTCGGCATCTCTTGGCTCATAAGTCGTACCAAGCGTACTAAAGAGCAGCCCACCCCTTGGGACAAGCGCATCCAACGGTACAGCTCTACACTCCTCTTCATAGTAGTTCTCGTTGGCGCACACATACTCGGCATCAACTATCTGCGTCAGACGCGTATCGCTACCAGTGCAGGAGTCATACAGTACAATGCGCATGCACCTCTAGCTCGCCTTTACTTGAGCCATCGGGTGTTGCGTCATGATGCTAAGCGCTGTGCTCTTGACTATAGACCTCGGCAAGCGACTCCCCAAGAGGTAACCGTAGACTCACTCCTACCGCCGCACAATGTCGTGCTGGTCGTTGCTGAAAACATCTACCCGCATCTGATGCACTGCTACAATCCTATCGTCAATGACAATACACCTGTCATAGACTCGCTCCTACAGATGGGCTCTTTCATCAGGCTTGACAGCGTCTACAGTGCCTCTGACAATGCGGCTCTAGCTGCTGCCTGGACATTCTCCCTCTGTCCTAAGGATAGCCCTAACAGTTGGGACACTTATCCCTCTATCTATAGTATCTTTCGTGCAGCAGGCTACGACACCTATTGGCTAGACAACACCCCGCGCATAGCACGTGGACTAGATGTCTACCCACAGCTAGCAGCCGACTGCGACGACCACTTCTTTACCAATCTACGTGCAGATGATCAAGACTGGACCAGCAGAATTCCCTATGATGACGCGGTCCTTGACCAACTCAAGCAGCTAGAGAGTCAGTCTCGTCTCACAACCATTCATCTCTTGGGAGCTCGCAGTAACATCTGGTGGCGTATCCCCGAGGAGTTCTGTAAGTACAATCGCCTGTCGGCAAACATTGACATAGATCTATCGGGCGATGCTCTAGACCACCTGGCTCAATACTACAACGTCGTCTACTACCAGGACGACCTACTCAAGCAACTCATCGCACACTACCAAGACACCCCCACGATACTTATCTATTGCAGCCCTGTAGGGGCCTATAGTGAGTGGCACCCTTACTCAGGCGATCAGGTGGCTCCCGAGACTAGAGGTCAGGTGCCTATGCTACTATACCTCTCCCCTGCCATGCAGCGCATCTCTCCCACCCTACGAGATCAGTTGCTACAGCTTAATGCCGAGCGACACAACCTCAGCGACCTGCCCCAGCTACTGATGCGTCTCTCTGGCATCAAGGTATCCCTATCGTAGCAAAACACTCTCATAGTTCCTCGCCCATCACTGATATACTCTGAAGTCTAGAGTATGCTCCTACTCTTACAGACTTACAAATCTGTAGGACACAAAGTCCATAGTGCAAACCTTACAGCTCGGCTCGTAAGGTGCTTTGTCCTCAAAGTGGTACCTTTGCACTATAATAATAGACAAGCTATGATACACAGCAAAGATGAACGGCTGGAGGCTTTCTCCCGCCTACTGGATGTCCTTGACAATCTGCGCACGCACTGCCCGTGGGATCGCAAGCAAACGAATGAGTCGCTACGGGCTAACACCATCGAGGAGGTCTACGAACTGAGCGAGGCGCTAGAGCAAGGAGATACGAATGCTATCTCTAAGGAGCTAGGCGACGTGCTCCTGCATGTCCTTTTCTATGCGCGCATAGGGGACGAGCAGGGCAACTTTGACATTGTAGATGTGTGCAACAAGCTGTGCAACAAGCTCATCTTTCGCCACCCGCACATCTATGCTACCGAGGAGGTCGAAGATGCGGGGCAGGTGGTACAGCTCTGGGAGCAGGTGAAGCAAAAGGAGAAGGACGGCAATAAGTCGGTCCTCTCGGGCGTGCCGTCGGCTCTGCCTGCACTGATCAAGGCGTACCGCATACAGGACAAGGCGCGGGCCGTCGGCTTCGACTGGCAGGAGCGCGAGGAGGTTTGGGCGAAGGTGCGCGAAGAGCTGCAGGAGGTCGAGCAGGAGATGACCTCGGGCAGTGCTGACGACCTAGAGGCCGAGATAGGGGACTTGCTCTTTAGCATTGTCAATGCGGCTCGTCTCTATGGAGTGAATCCCGACAATGCCCTAGAGCGGACGAATCGTAAGTTTATCGACCGCTTTGAGTATATCGAGCGGACGGCTAAGACTCGTGGTCAGAGCATCACCGATCTCTCACTAGAGGAGATGGAGACGCTATGGAAGGAGGCCAAAAAGAGTACCAGCAAATAGTCTCGTCTAGCTATGATAGCATGTAGTCTCTCCGATCAAACCTGCCCACACTGCCATAATAGTAGCTATACCGAGCTGTGGGAGTGTGAGGACCACCTCGTCTCGCACGAGCACTATGCCATAGGACGCTGCAACGAATGTGGACTGCTACAGACCTTGACACCTCCTCCCGCAGAGGAGCTAGGGCACTACTACGACAGCTCCGACTATCTGAGCCATCAGACAGAGGGCCGGGGCGGTATGGCTCGCATCTATCGTGCGGTGAAGCGCTACCGCGTAGGACGGCGGGTTCGGACGGCTCGCAAGCTCTGTGCGACAGCTCCGCAGATGATGCTGGAGGTCGGGGCGGGCGTTGGAGCCTTTGCCCATGCTATGCAGGAGCATGGGTGCAAAGCGTATGTCGTGGAGCAGAGCAAAGCGGCACGGCAACTGTGCGCTCAGCAGATCCCTAGCGAGCAACTCTTTGCCACGACCCAAGAGTTTGTGGCACACCACTCCGAACTATTTGGTCAGCTAGACCTTATCTGTCTATGGCATAGCCTAGAGCATCTACCAGATCTTGCCGATCAACTAGAGATTTACCAACAGCTACTCAAGCCTGGGGGGACGCTCTGCATCGCTGTGCCTAATGCGCAGAGCTTTGACGCTAGCTACTACCGTGCACTCTGGGCTGCTTACGATGTGCCGCGTCACCTGTGGCACTTTACGCCACACTCTATGCGACAAACGGTTGAGGCGCACCACTTCACCTTAAAGAAGATTCGTCCGCAGCGACTAGATGTCTACTACATTGCACTGCTGAGCGAAAGCTACAAGCAGGGGGGACGTATCAACTTCATTACCTGGCTCAAAGCCTTTGGCGTCGGCTTTTCCTACCACATACGCTCCCTCTTTACCCCGATGAGAGCGAGTGCACTGCTCTACCACTTCGTCCGTCAGGCGTGATGAAGGCGAGACAGCTACTCGGGACGATCCTCCTACTGCTAGCCCCGATCCCCGTACTCTGCGCTAGCAACGTTGCGGAGCTGAGTGCGGACTCCCTGCGTCTGAGTGTGGGGGTAGAAGCAACGACCTTCTTTCGCAATAATGAGTACCACGCCGACTACCAGCTCGGCTATACGCTCCCCGGGTGGCAATTGGCTCCCACGGTGGCGCTCGAGCATCGCCAGGTGCGTCTCGTGGGGGGCGTATACAACCTCACTTTACTGGGTGCACAGCGCTATCCACGAGGTGGTTGGTACGACCACTTGCCGCACTGGAGCGGCGATCCTAAGAAGCAGGGGCGTGGTGTGCATCTACGTCCTATCCTCTCCTTACAATACAGGCCGAACGACCATATCACCGTCTCGATGGGGACACTCCTCGGAGCGCAGACAGTGGCACTACGAGGTGTCGCGTCCTCCACGGTCGATCAAGACGGGTCGCTCTCGCTCGTCTCACCGCTCTACGATCCTGAGTACAGCTTCACACGAGACCCCGCTCAGGGCGCAATGATTCAACTACGCTATCCTCGCTTTGCTCTAGAAGCTCTTGTGGATTGGCAAGGCTTTATTTTCCCTGGAGAAACTCATCAGGAGGCTTTTTCAGCCCTACTATCCACAGTTTATCGGCTCCACAGCAGCGATAGTTGGAAAACGCAACTAGAGTTGCAAGCTACGGCTCACCATCGGGCAGGAGAGATACAGCAGATGTCCCCTCCAGACACGCTACACACCTACTTAGCGGGAGCCACTGGGGTGACTACACAATATAAGTATGCAGCGCAGGGGACGGTCGAAGGCTCTCTGCACATCTTAGGCTCTTCGCTCCGTGACGGCAAGTCTGAGCCACCACTCGGATATGGCTTCTATGGTCGATTAGCTTGGCGACACAAGATGCTGCGACTAGCGACAGATGCCACTTACGGGCACCGCTACTATGCGCCCTACGGGGGACCGCTCCTAGCGTCCGCTCGTACAGCCGAGGAGCAGTGGCGACTAGGCCTTTATCCCGCCCTAGAAGTACCCATTCCCAGCTTCGGAGCATTGCGCCTAGAGGGTGCGCTCTGGTGGAGTCAGCGTACCGCCACACGGAGCCAGCTGAGCCACATGATCTCCCTGACACTCACCTTTTGCAACAACTGGACAATCCTTTAGCGATGCGCTCTAGAGTGGCGCAAAAGTTGTAGCTTTGTATGCGAGGTGAGGAGAGATCCTTGCCACGAAGAACTATGTATCATACTATAAGATAGCATAATGGACAAAAAACTAGAAGCGGCTGCGAGAGCCTATCATGCGCTTCCACAGCCTGGTAAGATAGAGGTGCGACCCACTAAGTCGCACAATACACAGCAGGATCTGACGCTTGCTTACAGCCCTGGCGTGGCTGTGCCTTGTAAAGATATAGAGGCTGATCCTGAGCGTGCTTACGACTACACCTCCAAGGGTAATCTCGTTGCGGTTATCTCCAACGGCACCGCCGTCTTAGGACTGGGCAACATCGGTGCTATGGCAGGCAAGCCGGTGATGGAGGGCAAGGGACTGCTCTTCAAGATCTATGCGGGTATCGATGTCTTTGACCTAGAGGTCGACGAGAAGGACCCCAAGAAGTTTGTCGAGATCGTTCGCTCGCTGGCACCCACCTTCGGCGGTATCAACCTCGAGGACATCAAGGCCCCCGAGTGCTTTGAGATTGAGGAGGAACTGAAGGCTACGCTTGACATTCCCGTCATGCACGATGATCAGCACGGCACCGCCATCATCTCCGCTGCGGGTATGCTCAATGCACTTAAGATCGTCGGCAAGAAGATCGAAGAGACTAAGATCGTAGTCAGTGGCGCAGGAGCCTCAGCACAGTCCTGCACCAAGCTTTATATAGCACTGGGAGCTAAGCGGGAGAACATTGTGATGATCGACTCCAAGGGGGTCATTCGCACCGATCGCCCCAACCTAGATGAACGCAAAGCTTTCTTTGCGACCAGTCGTGAGGGTATCTACACACTGGCCGATGCGATTGAAGGGGCTGACCTTTTCCTCGGACTATCACAGCCTGGTGTGCTAACGCCTGAGATGGTGCAGAAGATGGCACCCAATCCGATTGTCTTTGCGCTAGCCAATCCAGAGCCTGAGATCAGGTATGAGGATGCAAAAGCGGCACGCCCTGACGTACTTATGGCTACGGGCCGGTCGGACTATCCAAATCAGATCAATAATGTGATCGGCTTCCCCTATATCTTCAGAGGGGCACTCGATGTGCGTGCCACGGCGATCAATGAGGAGATGAAGATGGCTGCCACAATAGCAATCGCAGACCTAGCGCAGGAGCCTGTCCCCGATGAAGTCTCTAGTGCCTACGGACACATGCCGCTGCACTTCGGCCCTGACTACTTTATCCCGAAGCCTGTGGACCCACGCCTCATCACGAGGGTCTCGATGGCCGTGGCTCGTGCAGCTATCCGTACGGGTGTAGCGCGTCGTGAGATTACCGACTGGGAGGCTTACGAGCAGTCGCTGCTGATGCGCACGGGAGGTATGAGTCACCTGCTACGTCGTATCCACGAGGCTGCGCAAAAGTCGCCCAAGCGTATGGTCTACGCTGCGGGTGAGAACCCACTCGTGCTGCGTGCTGCTGCTGAGGTGGCTCAGCTGGGCATCGCTCATCCTATCGTGCTGGGTGACCCCGTGGTCATCCGAGAGCTTGCCAAGGAGCATGACTTGGATCTCTCCACGATCGAAATTATCAATCAGCATGACGAGCAGTGGAAGGCTAAGCGTGAGGAGTATGCCCGCCGCTACACAGAGCAAAACTGGCGCAAGGGCGGTATCCTGAGTGAAGCTAAGGACAAGATGTTTGGCCCGAACTACTTCGGCATGATGATGGTACAGTGCGGCGATGCCGACAGCTTGATCACAGGTATTTACTCAAACTATGCCTACCTCTCCAATGTGGCTCGTGATACGGTGGGTATAGCACCAGGTCACCAGCACTTTGCCACGATGCACCTCGTGATGATGAAGAGTGGACCTCTCTTCCTGGCTGATACGCTGATCAATCAAAACCTCAAGGCTGAGACACTGGTGGACATTGCGCTCCTGGCTGCCGAAAAGGTACGCTGCTTTGGCATCAAGCCGGTCATTGCTATGGTTAGCTTCTCAGACTTTGGCAGCACCGATGCCGAGTCCTCGGTGGAGGCACGCAAGGCGGTGGAGATCCTGCACAGAGACTACCCGCATATTGTGGTGGACGGTGAGATGCAGCTACAGACTGCGCTCAACTACCAGCGACGCGATGAGGAGTTCCCGAACAATCGCATCAAGGGTGAGCCAGCCAATGTGCTCATCTTCCCCCGTCTCTCGGCTGCGAATGCGTGCTATCAGCTGCTCAAGCACCTAGACATAGCGGAGGATGTGATCGGTCCTATCCAGATCGGACTGGCTAAGCCGATCTACTTCGCCGACCACGATGCAGACGTCAAGGACATCGTCAATATCACAGCGATGGCTTCGCTAGACTCGAACTCCTGCTTCGTCTAGTCCGTCGCGCCATACGACAATAAGAGGGAGATCCACCAGATGGTGGGTCTCCCTTTTTAGTTTCCGACGTGAGAAACTTCAGTTTCCTAGGTATGAAACGCCTCGTCCCTAGGGAGGGACGTTGTCTTTCCACGGGAGGAAACTCTAGCTTTATCAGACCAATCGCAAGATTGGGTGGAAGAGGAAGACAAAAAAGAGGAGACTTAACCGCATTTAATCAGCGATTAAGTCTCCTCCTCGTGGTGCTGCGTCTGACTTCCGTCAGGGTGGAATGGTTGAGAGCGGGGCTGGGCTAGTATTGTCGCTCGCCAAAGATGGCGGTGCCGATGCGGACGATCGTAGAGCCGGCCTCTACGGCTAGGGGCCAGTCACTGCTCATACCCATGGAGAGCTCATCCCACGAGATCTCGGGGTAGCGCTCACGTAGCTCCGTCTGTAGGGCACGTAGCGTGTCAAACTCGTGACGTATCTGCTCTTTGTCTGCCGTCAGCGTCGCCATACCCATCAAGCCGCAGATGGTGATGCGCTCCCGCCACTCGGGAGTCGCTAGGTAGTGGTCTACGAGTGCTAGGAGCTCCGTGTGGTCTAGTCCGCTCTTGCTCTCCTCCTGTGCTATCTTGTACTGCAGGAGGATGCGCAGCTGGCGGTCGAAGCGGTTCGCCTGCTTGACGATCTCCTGGAGGAGAGCCTCGGAGTCGACGCTCTCGATGAGGGAGACGTAGGGGACGATGTACTTGACCTTGTTGCGCTGGAGTGTGCCGATGAAGTGCCACTGAATGTCTTCGGGGAGCTGGGGAGCCTTTTCGGCAAGCTCTTGTGCTCGGTTTTCGCCAAAGAGTCGCTGACCGGCTTCGTAAGCCTCACGGACGGACTCTACGGGGTGAAACTTGGAGACTGCCACCAGCTGCACCTGCTCTGGTATCTGACTCCGGATCTCTGCTAGACGCTCTGCGATCATGATGTGTGGGGGAAAAATGAGGATTGGTACAATACAAAAAGAGACTGCTACCTGTCTCTCGGTAACAGTCTCGGAATAGGAATGGGCTACTCGTTGGGCTTAGAGAAGTCTATCGGCCACGCATCCATAATGATAGTCTCGGTGATGGAGGCTATCTCGTAGGGTGAGAGGGTCGTGGACATCTCCTTTTCCAGGCGATTGAGGGCGTTGGGCAGGCTGTCGCTCTGCACGATCATAGCTGCTGCGGTGCGCTTCTCGATGCCTTTGGCTTCGTCTAGAGAGATGAAGTTGACCTTGCAGCGATAGAAGCGGTCGTCCTCGGGGTGATCAGAGAGGAAGAGCTCAGCGAGCTTGATCCGCTTGATCGTATTGATGATGAGTTCGCCTAGAGAGGTAAAGGGCGTGAGCTCCTTGGTGAGTCTCTCTTCTATCTCCGTATAGGTGTCGCCCTGAACGAGATACCCCTCGGAGGTACGCTTGGGCGTTCCGTTGTCGACCATCTTCTCGTAGGTCACCTTGCATTCAAACCAATTGGCCATATAGTTGCTATTCGTCTAAAAAATGAATTGATGTGGGCAAAGGTACGGATTTATTGAGATGCACGAAAGAGCCAAAGTCTCGGAGATCACTCCTGCATGAGGTCACGTAGGAGCACCTTGAGACGTACGAGTGAGGGCTTGACGAGGAGATAAGAGGTCGTCGCTCCGATAGTTACACCGATGAGCGGAGCCTTGCGACCGATCCAGGCGGTGACGCCACCCTTGGCGGAGAGGACCAAGAGACGCTTCGAAATCTCTACAATGACCTTGTCGATGGGAGAACGGTCACCTACGTAGGGCATAGGCGTTATGGAGACCTGACCTCGATACGAGCGAGAAGCACTACGAAGCAACGCATCAGCCTCTCGTATGCCTAGCATACTGCCCATCATAAAGGTGATACGTGCTTTGGTCTCTGTCGTTACGGCTCCATAGGAGTAGAAGTCGTCCCAGCCGTAGAGATAAGCGAGTTTCTGTATGAGGAGGACCAGATTGACACTGTACTGCGCTAACTCTGTCGGTATGCCGACCCATGTAGCTATACAGCCGGTGAGACTGCTACCTGCCGAGCCCATAGCTAGGAGTTCGGTGTGACGACTTATCTCCTGATTGGCTATATGGTTCAGGACTTTGACCGAGAGGAAGCGGTGGGGAGGCTCCGTGGCGAGCTGCTCTAGCTCTGAGATAGAGAGAAAGGGGTAGAGCGTGTCGGTGAGCCACTCGACACGATTGATCTGCGCCATATTGGACCCGAGGATAAGGTCTAGGAGGCGATCCCAAGCTTTGGAAGATAGTGACATGGTTCTGTGGATATAAAGAGGGTTAGAACTTAAAGCCGAAGGTAGCGACCCCGTAGATGCGCTGTTTCTGTAGCTGGATAGCTTGAGGAGTCGTGAGCTGCTCTCCATTGTCCGCATAGTAGCGAGTCGGGAAGGGGTACATATGAGACTTTTGTCCCTGATAGACGACCGCTAGGTCTATATAAGAGGAGGGCGAGAAGCGCCAGCCTAGTCCGCCCGTGATACCGTAGCCCATACCAACGATCTCGTAGTGTGGTACGGTACCAGCTTCGTTGACAGGGATCGTGGCACTCTGCTTAGGATCGGAGTCGAAGCTTGCCTTCATAGGAGCTTGTCGCCAGTAGCCTCCCGCACGGAGGCTGAACTGAGGAGAGACTCTCAGCTCGCCACCGAGACGTAGCGTGCTCTGCATCGGTGTGAAGTAATCCTTCATGAGCTTATTGTCATCAACAAAAGGCCCGTAAGTGTCTTTGAGCTGGATGCCTGTGTAGTTGGCCAGCTCATAGTCGAGGCTTAGCATGCCTCGTCGTCCGACGAAGGCTCCACTGAGGACGATCTTGGTGGGAGTCTGTAGCTGATAGCGCCAAGCGGCATCGCTAGGTGTCTGATCCTTGACCGTCCAATCCTTTTCTGGTAGCGGCTTGCCATCGTTGTCTACGGCTCGTGAGTAGCGAGATGCAGCTCCTGCTACGTAGTTGTCTTGCAGCGTGAACCATGTGGGTGTCTGGACGGCAGCTCCTAGGCGCAGATGGTCTGAGACACGAGCGATCAAACCAAAGCTAACCGATGCTCCTGACCCAGAGGTGCGAAGCTCGTTGGCTAGCTCTAGGTAATCCTTGTCTATGAAGTCCTCGCCGTAGTAAGAGTTCATGCGATAGTCTAGCGCACTGATCTTAAGACCTAGACCGAAGTATAGGCGGTCGTTGTAGTTAAGCCCGCAGGTGAAGTCAAAGTCCTGGATACCCCCACGCTCGTTAACTCGTAACTGCGAATTGCTCGGTCCTAAGATTCCCCCCTTGTCGCTGTAGTTGAAGGCGCTCTCATAGAAGCCCTCAGGACGCTGCACTGTCCAGCCAGCCCCATGTCCCAGTATGGCAAGCCAAGGTGCGGGGACGCTACCATAAGCGTTCTTACCGAGGAGATCCTTGGAAGAGACATTGGTCGGCGTGATAAAGGCTGCGTAGTCTGCTAGTGAGTACTTAGTAACCTGATGGTTACTAACGTCAAAGGTGCGAGCAAAGCTCTGACGCTGGTAGAAGCCTAGGGCTACATTGAAGGATAGGCCAGACCCTCTGAGCGGTGTCGCTAGCACGACAGACATATTGCCACTGAAGGCGGTGCGTCCCTTCTTATACTGCTCTTCGTACCAGGTAGCTTTGTCGAGGTTTTGTCCGAAGGCAATGGTACCCTGTATCTCGTTACTGCGGAAGAGTCCTAGTCCGGCAGGGTTTTGTCGCAAGCTACTGTAGTCAGCACCTACTGCGCCGAAGGCTCCTCCCATAGCTTGGTAACGAGCCGTCCCATCGAGTGTCTCGGTGCTAAAGCGTAGCGCATTATCATGAGTCTGTGCAGATAGATAGCTCCCAGTGATGAGTAGGAGTGCTGAGCTTATGAGGGGAATGAAATAGTGTCGAAGCATAGTTTATAAGTATAGGTGTATAAACGAATGAGACTTGACCATTAGTCAGAACCTGCGTGCAGTGGCTAATGATACAAGTCTCATACTTAGAAGTGTCTATTATCGGCGTCCTCTAGCACTACGACCAGAAGAAGAGGAGCTACCAGACGAGCTGCTGCTCCGTGATGAGGAGGACGAAGATCCAAAGCTACTAGAGGATGATCTAGAGCTGCTGGGAGAGTCATAACTACGACTGCTGCGAGCGGAGGAGCTAGAGCTTCCCTGCCAGCTGCTATTACCTCGACTAGAGCGTACAGAGGAGCTGGAGTTGCTACGAGAGCTTCTATTGCTTGGCGTATCGTAGCGTCTGCTGTTACTTGGTGTGTCGTAGCTTCTGCGATTACTTGGCGTCTCATAGTTACCACGACGTGAACGAGTGGTCCCTGGATTATAGTTGCGATTCGCTGGAGAGACTGGTCGCTCCTGTCTCATCGTACTATTATTCTCAAAGTAGGACCCACGACGAGAGCGAGCGGAGCCTATCTGGTACTGCTCAGAGGAACCACGGCGTGTGCCGCTAGACTGATCGTAGGATCCACGAGCACTGCGTCCCTGTGTATTGTCATAGACACGATTGCGATCATCCTTCCAGAAGTTGCCACGATTGGCCACTTCATTGCGACTAGTCGACTGATCTAGCGAACCTCTACGAGCATTGCCCGAGAGCGTGCCTTGGTTGCCTCGCGTAGCACGCGGATTGCTGCTATTACCTCTATCGTAGTATCGACTACCTAGACGACCATTAGAGTAGTAAGTTGATGGATTGACATAGTTACCATAGTATGGGTCGTAGATGCCTGCATAGTAACCATCCCAAAAACCATTGTTATAGCCGGCTCCGTAACCGTAGCCTCCGTAATGTGGATAGTATCCGTACCAATAGCTACCGCCCCATGACCAGGGATTGGTGTACCAAATAGAAGGTCCCCAATAGCCGTAGCCACCCCAGCTGTAAGGATAGGGGTATCGGTTTGTGTACCATGGATACCACGAGCTATACCACATATAGTCATAGTAGTAATCCCAAGAGGAGTACCAGCCGGGACTCCACAGATTGATAGAGATGCCGACCGGATTATAGCGATCTGCTACGTAGTCGTAACGATCGGGATAGTTGTAGATACCGTAGGTACCATCCTCGTCGTAGTACACATCTACATTGTCAGAGTCGTATATGTATACTGTAGCGGGGTTGTGAAAGCGCATGATGCGACGGCTGTACTTGCCTACCCCTTTCTTAGGTTGTTGTGATGAGGAGTAGCTCCGTCCTCGCTCACCTTGATACTCCTCTCCACGGCGGTTGTAAGCGTCGAGAGGGTCTTGCCCATCATACTGATACTCATCATCGCTCCACGGGTCGTTAGAGCGACTTTGCTGCTGGGGCGTACTAGAAGGGACGTAGTATACATCGTCATCCCAGTCTACCTGTGCCGCACTCCATATATATGATGAGAGGGCGACGATCACGAGTAGAAATATAGATCTTGTTATCCTCATCATGGTATTTGTTGGTTTAGGGTTTGTAATCTGCTAAGTTAGGTGCTGAGGAGTAGTCTCTTAGGAGACTCTTATCCCCCCAGCCACCTTTGCTTACTTAGAGTGTTTAGAGTTGATTTCGTTTAATCATAACTCTCTGCGTAAAGGTCTCTTGCGTAGTGCGTATGAGTGCGATGTATGAGCCCTCTGGTAGATCTCTCAGATCGATAGAGCTACGCAGTGCATCACCTTGCAGTGTCAGGAGACAGCGCCCTGAGAGATCGTAGAGTTGTAGCGATAGTGCCTCGTCAGCTTCAGACAGGGTAGCCATGTCGCTGATGACCGATGGGTAGAGATAGGGCTTCTTACCCTCCGTCATGCTCTGATCGATAGATAGCTGCTTGGGAGCATCGTATAGTACTACGATGCGGTAGTTATCACCCTCCTTGCCCTCGTTGTCTTGATAAGATAGTATGGATGGATCTGTCTCTCCAACCTTCTCATCGTTGCGATAGATGGCATAGCCCTTGACCTCTGGGAAGGGTACGGGCAGTGAACCACGAGTGAGGGTCTCGCGAATAGTGTCACCGCTGAGTGTAGGATTGTCAGATACGACCAGCTCGATAGCCATATAGCCTTGGTCTGTAAAGTTAGGTGCCGCCTGGAACGTACCGCTCACAAAAACAGAGATAAGCCCTCCATCTACTTCTAGGTACTTATCCTTGGAGTTTGTATCGATGTATACATCGTGTGGGGAGCTCGTCTGGATCTTAAATCCTACCTCGAGATTCTCCTCCATGTTTAGCTTAAAGGGCTTCTTGAGCGGGATCGAGAGCCACTCAGGAGCTCCTGTCACATCCTTTTCCTTAGGGCTTCTATAGTACTGAGCATATTCACGGCTCTCATTGAGCTTTTGGCGTAGGTAGAGGTAGTGTAGCTTACCATTGGCACTTGCCACAGGGAGGACATTGATCTGATGTACATATAGAGGCTTGTCAAAGGGTGAGTGCCCTAGACGGAACTTGTCAAAGTAACGTATCTCAGAATATCCATAGTAAGCAAGTTGATTTACGAACTTAGAAGATGCTTTCACCGCATGCACCTTGTCTCTATCAGCAATCTTAGAGATAGTCTGTGTATTGAGAGGAGCTGACCAAGAGACTGATACGCCTGTAGTTTCTCCTTTTTGGATTGTAGCATCTACCTCTGTAACTAGTTTGCCCGTATAGATCGTACGGTAAGCTGCTGGCGTAGAGATCTTCTTGCCCGCGACATCGTAGAGTGCCTCTATGGCGTAGTGGACAGAGCCTTGACTCGTCAGACTATGCGTGAGCTCGTCTGTGTAGGTCGTGTCAGACACCTCTGTCAGAGGCGTACCGTTGCGATATATCTTATAGGTGATGGGGTAGCCCTGTGTGTGAGCAGGTACTGCATCCCACTCGAGCTCTACCTTGAGAGGATCTTTCAGATCCAGCTTGCCACGTAGCTCTCCTATGGGGAGAAAAGGCTTGTAGCCCTCACGCCATGTGCCTGCCACCTTAAGTACCCCTGTACTGTCTGGATCGAGGAACATATCCATGTGGTATAGATCACCCTTGGCACTGTACTTATTGAAGTGTGAACTGAGGCGACCATAGAAGCCGTCTTGAGAACATGGAGCAGTTCTTCCGCCCGTGAGGGTAGCAATCTGCTCATTATCTGCATTATATAGTGGAGAGCCTGAGGATCCTCCCTCAGTATTTCCCTTGTAAAACATCAGCTTGTAGTGATCATCCTGACCTCCTAATGCTGTAGTCAGCCACGCAGAGCCTTCGACCCACTGACCGATACCCATGCCCCCATTATAAAGAGCGATCTTGGTCGCATCTCCTGCTGGGTGATGGATGCCAGCTCCCGTCTGCCAGGTCTGCTCCGTCGCATTCCAGCCAGAGTAGTAGACACGGTAGTCGAGAGGTATCTCTTCGTTGAGCTCTAGGAGCATACCATCGGAGTAACCATAGACGGAGGTGTAGGTACGTATAGTAGCGCCAGCGAGTGTCTTTGTGGTTTGAAAGCCATAGTCACTATTGTTGCAGCGAGGCTTCTCATAGTGGAAGCCAAAGAGCCACTGATCCATCTTGCTCTGATCTATGCCAAAGCCTCCGTTGAACTTTCCCACCTTAGGGTCGTCCGTAGCTTCTTCGCCTGAGCAGTGTGCTGCTGTGAGGATATAGGGCTTGAAGTCTCCATTTACATTGTTGATGAGATTGCCCGAGCACCAGCTTATGTTGCCATCAGCAAAGACAGGCATATAGATGACCGAGCTACTCTTCTGCTCCTGCCACTTATCGCCCTCGGGGCAATTGACATTGATCTGGCAGTACCTATCCTTAGCTGGATCTGATGCGTCTTCACTCTCTATACCATGCCCCACCTTAGCCTGCATTACAGAGCGGTAGAGGTATCCTACGCCACTAATCTGAACAGAGGGCATTGCAACACCACGGGGAGCCTCGTAGTCTAGTATCAGCTTGCTACCACTGAGTGGCTCGGAGGCAAAGGCTCCATGCTTAGGGTGCGTCTCGTGCGTGTAAGCTCCGAGGAGCTGCTTGCCACCAGGGGTGTAGATGTAGAGACGTCCGCCCTGGGGGATGAAGAAGTCTGAGTAGTATAGGTTCAGACCTACAGGACTCTGCTCCATATCGATCTCTAGGCGGTAGATGTCAGTGCCTGCTGCGGAGCCGATTAGCTCAGCCTCTGTGGCGAAGTCTATGGAGCAGGGGACTACCTTGCCAACGTTGTAAGTCTTGCGCTGTATCTCTCCCTCGCGCCAGGTCTCTTTGCGGATGAGATCTTGAGGATTGAAGTCTGGAGCAAGCGATATGCCGGCCTTTGCGGTACGTAGCGTACCCTCTCCTAGAAGCTGTGGAGTGCCTCCGAAGGATTGCTGTGCGATACCACTACTAGCTCCAGCGAGGAGGCAGAGCGGAATGAGGATCAGTAAGATCAGTCGATTCGTTAGGTGATTCATTAGTTTTCGTTAGGATTATATGGTCGTTTAAATCGTAAATAGAATTATCTGTTGAGGTCTCAGATGAGGAGGATAAATCATGATCAAACATAGTCATGGCACACGCCAGCGACCACACACAAGCTCGTGGCGCTGGACTGGTGTCTACACACTAATATGATAGTATGATTTAGCTCTATTAGCCTCACATTCGATCAAATTCTAGACTTCTAGCAAAGGTATAAAATGTTTTGTGACTGAGCAACACAACGCTAAACCTCAGAAGGAAACAGATGGCTAATCCCTATTTTGAGGTGCTGAAAGGGGACCGCACTGACAGGTGATCGACAGGATCTCTTATGCCCCGATACGACTTTCCCTTAGAAGGGGTAAATCTCCACGTGGAGATTTATAAATCCCCACGGAGGAAATAAAAATTCTCCACGTGGAGACGAAATGAAACTTCGGAGGAATCAAATGAAACTTCGGAGGAATCGTTTCGTCCCTACGTGGAGAATAAAAAATATCCACGTGGAGAATTGAGAATCTCCACGTGGATATTCTGTTCTATAGTCTCAGTTGATTAGAATAGGTCAGTCTAAATTTCTTCCAGCTCCTCAAAAGAGGAATAAGCCGACAGATCAAAGAGTTCCCCTACATAAGGCTACTCGTATCTCCTCTGGCTCAGGGCAGTGGCATGATGTGCTTGATACGGAAGGAGGGCGAGTGGAGCTCGGTGAAGTGGAGCAGTAGTCTACGCAGGGTCTCGTACTCTGCGGTCGAGAAGCTATTCGGTGCAAAGTGCTCTAGATCGTATCGCAGGAGTCTCGGCAAGGAGCTCTGGAGCTCTGGCGTAAGTGGCACGGAGTAGTCGGTCTGGAGCGGGAGTATCGTCCACTGCTCGAGGTCTAGCCAGTGTGTCCTATGGATCTCTGAGTCAAGGCTTCGCATCTCTAGCCCCTCGGGTAGATACCCTTTGGCACGCAGTATAGAGACGAGCAGAGCTAGGTCAAAGCCTTGTAGCTCCTCAAGAGTCTCCATGCCGTCTAGCTGTTCCAAGGCTTGCGCAACTATATTGTATAGGTGCAGATCTTCAGGCTCCTGTGCAAGCAACTCTCTGAGGAGCTGGGATAGATAGAGGAAGTAACCACTAGCGGCTGGTCGCTGAGCTAAGGGGAGCGCACCACGGACGAGCTGTACCTGACGAATGAGCTTGACGGGCTGACTAGCTGGCGAAGGGGTTGTAATCTGCAGACCTCGTAGTGGCTGGAAGAGGTTGCTCGTGGCTCGGCTCCTACCACCTATAGGCACAGAGAAGGCTGTAGCCCCCCACAGGTCGGTGTAGAGCGTAGCTATGAGTGAGCGGTCTGAGTACGGGATGACACGCAGCACGATGCCCTCGACAGTGGTGATCATGAGACTAGCGACGCTCTCAGTGCAAGTATCTCGGGCAACTCACGTAGATCCCTTATTTCATCGACCAAGTGACGCTGATCGTCATACTGAGGCATAGGCACTTGCCACAGGTTGTACCAGATGGAGTCGATACCACTATTGAGTGCTCCCACGATGTCACTCGGCCAACTATCCCCGATGACCACAGCTTCCTGGCGGCTACACGATACTGCTTTCAGTGCGTAGTCAAAGAACTCGGGCGCCGGCTTAGGCACCCCGACATGGTCGACCAGTATCACTTTGTCAATGTAGGGTGCCAAGCCCGAACCATTGATCTTGCCGTACTGCGTCTCTTCAAATCCATTACTAATGATACAGATCGTGTAGTCTCTATGTAGCCCTGCGAGCACCTCTAGGGCATGCGGTATAAGACCCGTCTGCTGCTGCACGTACTGCATAAACCTTTGGTTGAGCATGTTGACCTGCTGGTCGCTCCACGAGACTTGCCCCCGTAGTGGATAGCGCAGACGGTCTAGAAGCAACTGCTCCTTGCTGATATACCCCTTGCGATAGTCGTCCCAGAGCTGCTCCTGATGAGGGAAGTAGACGGCAAAGTAGTCCTCAAAGGTCGCATAGTAGCTCCCCCACCCCTCCTCATCGTAAAGCCTGTGGAGGCTGGCCTTATTATTGTCAAAGGTAGCCCAGAGCGTGTCATCGAGGTCGAAGAGTAGTGCTTTATACTTCATAGGGTTGCTAGCAAACTAGTGATGTCTCTCATAAACTTCAAAGGGGAGGTGTCTCAGGCACCTCCCCTTTTGCATCAATGTAGTGTGTAAAGAAACTGATTAGTAGATCTGTATGACAAGTATCTTAGAGAGGCTCCAGAACTCTTTAGGATTAGTGATCTCAAGAGTTAGCATCTTGTCCTCTCCCTTGACCAGCTTGTAGCTAGACACAGGGTGCTTCGTCTTAAGCTCTGCCTTCTTGGCATAGAGAGGTATCGAAGTAACCTTGCGTAGATCGATCTGCGTAAAGTAGTCTGACTGATAGCCCTCTGTGACGACCTCGCCATTGCGGACGATGTTCATATCCTTAAGGTCGCGAGAGGTACCGATACAGTAGCGTACCGTGTTGAGAGCAGCGTCCTGACGCTCTATCTCAGCTTGCTGTGCTGCAGAGGTCTTGCTTAGATTCTCTACGTTATTGCTCAGACCTGTGACCATAGAGTCAAGGACACCGATGGCGTAGTTCTTGCGCTTGAGCTCCTCAGTGAGATCTAGGATCTCAGCATTCTTAGCATTGAGCTGATCTTGTAGCGTGCCGATGGTACGCTTTAGCGAGCTGTTTTTGTTTCCAGACTGGGCGAGCTTCTTGTTTAGAAGATCGATCGTCTGACGGTTGGACTCTAGCTTCTCATTGATCAGGCGCAGATTGTCCTCGATCTTAGCACGCTGAGACTGGGGTACCTCGCTATTGCTATCTAGCGATATCATACCCTCTAGCTGCTGTATCTGAGCGAAGTTTTGGATCACCATATTGATTAGTGAATCCTGCTCAGCAACTTGCGTGCGGAGAGACTGCAGTTCGGTGAGCTCCTTCTGTCGCTCTTCCTCCTGCTTACTGTTTTTACCACAAGCGGTGAGCATTAGTAGCACTACTACCAATGCTGATAAAGTGAGAGATAGTGACTGTTTCATAATTGTATAGTTGTATCTTCTGTTATGTGTTTACTGCTGTTTTTGGGAGTTTTGGTGGGCGTGGCGCCTGCTACAACGATGACGAACTCCCCTCGAGGAGCCGTCTCCGCAAAGTGGTCGCTTAGCTCTTGTAGCGTACCTCGCCGCACCTCTTCGTGTAGCTTAGACAGCTCGCGACAAGTAGCCGCCTGCCGCTCTGCGCCAAAGTATGTGATCAAGTCTGAGAGCGTGCGACAGACTCGATATGGCGACTCATAGATGATGATGGTGCGTGTCTCGGTGGCTAGTGCCGTGAGGAGTGTCTGCCTCCCCTTCTTGACGGGGAGAAAGCCTTCATAGCAAAAGCGAGACGTGTCTAGTCCACTAGCGACTAGAGCCGGAACGAAAGCAGTAGCCCCAGGCAAGCAGGTGACCGTCACGCCTGCATCGATGCAAGCTCGTATGAGCATAGCTCCTGGATCATTGATGCCTGGCGTACCGGCATCGCTGATGAGCGCTACGGAAGTACCCTCGGCAATGCGCTGAGCTAGTCGCTCTGAGGTCTTGTATTCGTTGAACTTATGGTGGCTCTCCATAGGCTTCGCTATCTCGTAGTGCCGCAGCAATACGGAGGAGGTGCGTGTGTCCTCGGCAAGGATCAGATCAGCCTCACGTAGAGCTTCTAATCCACGCAGGGTGATGTCTCCTAGATTACCTATAGGGGTCGGTACGACCGTTAGTTGAGCCATTGTAGTTATACTGCGTTCTTGACTTGTCAAGAGACAATTACAATGCAAACTTACAAAAAACTCGTGGAATCTAGCATCACTGCTCCGATCTGAGCGGAGAAGGCGGTTGTCTACAAACCTTTTACGAGCGTGCTAACTTATTCGTTAGCTTGCTCTTCTTGCAGTGTGACCCCGTAGATCTCCCCTGCTGCAGCAACAAACGTGGGCATCTCACCTTGTCGTAGCTGTACCGTGAGATGGTACTGAGAGGTGTAGTCCTGAGCAATGATCTCGGCACCATAGTTCTTGACTAGGAGCATCACGGATCCCATCAGATCCATCTGGAAGCTGAGCGTGACACGACTGTATAGGATGACCTCTCTAACTGTTGCCTTGTCTAGGACTAACTCGGTCGTGGAGCGGTAAGCATCGATCAACCCACTGGTACCGAGCTTGACCCCTCCGAAGTAACGGACGACTGCCACAGCTACGTCGGTTAGGTCACGGGAGAGCAAGCGTCCTAAGATCGGCTTGCCCGCAGTACCTGAGGGCTCTCCGTCATCGTTGGAGCGTGTCGCGTACTCCTCATCTCCATAGATCGAGTAAGCCCAGCAGACGTGCGTCGCACTGTAGTGCTCTTTGCGCAGCTCCGAGATGCGTTCCAGAGCTTCCTCAGCACTAGAGACTGGATAGCAGTAACCGATGAAGCGGCTCCGCTGAATGTTTTGCTCGTCAATGGCTGGCGACTGAATGGTGTGGTAAAAGTCTTTCATCGGTAAGGCTCCCTCAGATTAGTTGAAGTTGGGCTGCTGCGAGAAGTCGCTCTCTAGGATATTGACATCTCCGCTCTTGTGGTACTGCACGCCATCGGCACCCTCAGCGGTGATGACGTAGTAGTAGACCCCACTTGGCACGGGCTTGCCTCGGCAAGTGCCGTCCCAGCCTCCATTAGGATCGCTCCAGCTATAGATCAGTCCGCCCCAAGAGTCGTAGATGCGCCCTTCGAAAGAGATAAGCGACTGATGCACCACCTGAAAGAGATCATTGACCCCAGGACTGCTAAAGGGCGTAAAGACGTTCGGCACCTCGAGCCTTGAGCTTTGTACCGTTACCACCACGGGCTGAGAGGTAGCTGTACAACTGGCCGTACGGTCGCTCACTGTGCCGTAGAGGGTATAGGTACCCATCTTGTCGAAGGTGTACTGAGCTTGTCGTCCGTTGAACTGCAGCACCACGGGAGCTTCCTCTGAGGGGGCGGCTCCCTCGACGATTACTATCTGGTAAATGACCGCTGCAGGCTCATTAGCGATCAAGTCTACCTCCACGTTAGCAGGAGCCGAGAGACTAGAGGGGAGCTGTCCCGCATTGCTTGCGGTCGAGTCTGCCGCCTGCGACTGACCAGCGCTAAGCAGCCGATAGCGAGCGTGTAGCTCGACACGACGAGCTTGTAGCACGGGACTCTCTATGGGCAAGCCGTACTGCTCTGCCACACCTTCGGTAAAGCGATCGCCGATGATAGCAAAGGGGGTGTCCGTCAGCGGCGCTATCAGGTGCCACGCTCCACCATTGGTCTCGGGGAGCTGCTCTTCTTTTTGCTCTGCGGTGAAGGTGTGAGTCTCCTCCTTGTAGACTAAGTCTTGGTAGCGCACTATTAAGCCACGATCCGCCTGCATGGTAGCGCCTTGTAGCGTGTGATAGGATATGGGAGCAAGCGGACGAGAGAGGGCGAGCGTCACCTGCTGGCAAGGCTCGGCAGCATCGTAGTCCGCTGTCAGAGTGAGATCTCCTAGAGAGACACGACTGTAGTCAAAGATCCAGTAATAGGCCCGCGTCATCATGATCTGACTAGGCTGAGCGGTGAAGTACCCGCACTCCAGCTGCGCATTTGGCACGGTGACGGTCGTACCCGCATACTGCGCCGTAGCGACGGGCTGCGCCTCCTGTATCGAGTTGGTGTAGCTGTAGAGCTGCTCTCCCGTAGCTATGGGGAAGGTCAAGGTAACCGCACCACTCCCCTCTCCAGCAGCGGGATGATAAGCCAAGAGCTGTACCTGCTGCCCCGTCGGGGTATAGGGCTGACTGAGCTTGCCTGGACTAGCAGATGGGCTGGCTGAGACGCTCTGAGCCGAGAGTGTCACGGCAGAGCTGACGAGTATGAGGAGTAATAGGATCAAGCTTTTAGTCTTCATGTGGCGTGCTACGATATATATGGTATCTCAAGAGGTCAAGCTACTTGCGTCCGCAGATTGTCTTGTAGTCGCATTCCTTGCAAATGTCCTGTACGGGGGTTTGGAAGAACTTCTTCTCAGGGTCTACTAGCAAGTCCAAGTATTTGAATACAATCTCTTTGATTGCGTTTAGATCTTTGGGTTCGTCCAAGTATATTGCCCCTTCACTAGCTGGTACAGCAGGAGCCAGTGAGTAGAGCGTAGGCTGCAGCTCCTCTATTCCAACCTCTGGCTGCTGAGCATAGAGCAAGGCGTAGAGATAAGACTGTAGCATATAGCCACCCAGCTTATAGTTGTTTTTCTGAAAGCGCCAGCTTGTTAGCGTATCGAAGGATAGTTTCTTTAGCTTCTTAGGCTGCTTGATAGACCCCGTCTTGTAGTCTACGATGCGACAGATACCGCCACTGACTTTGTCTACTCGATCGGGCTGACCAGTCATGTATATCGTATGCGTGCCCCACTGGAAGGGGACGTTCTTTATCTTCGTCTCACTAGCCAGCAGCTGGAGCGTACCACTGGATCCGAGCAAGAGCCGGTCTATCTCCAGAGCCTTGCTGATGTATCGCTCCAGATCTGTCAGGAGGATATCGTCTGGGGCACTCTTGTCAGAGACAATCTCTTTATAGATGTCTGTCAACGTCTGACGAGAGACCTTATGCTCAAGCTGATCCCTAGTGATCACGTCCCCAGCCTTCTGTACCAGTCCTTTGTAAAACTGCTCCAGATACTCATGCACTATCGAGCCAAGCTCTATCTGTGTCACCACGCCAGGCTCAGGTCGTGGCTCGCCAACACCCTTTATCTTCTTAAGGTAAAACTGGTAAGGGCACTTGTAGTAAGTGATCAGGTCAGATGGAGAGAAGGTCCTCTCGCCCGAAGTTAGTTGCTCTAGGTAGTCACGCACCTCCTCATCTTTGCCCGTGATCTGGGACACCGTCTCGTCTCTCGCTTCCAGTGGGTCTGCATAAGCGGCCTCTTGGAGCTGTAAGTTTGTCAGATAGCGTATCTGATCCACATAGCGCGAAGGCTCCATCGAGGAGATGCTCTTAGGGCGAGTATCTTGGAGTAGATAAACTTCCTTAGCGCCCTGTATGAGTCGATAGAAGTGGTAAGCATTGGTATCGTCTTCCGTACGGTAAGTAGTCATGTGAGCAGCTCGCCGTAATAGGTCGGGGATCAGCGTCGTCGTATGGCTCGACTTAGGCAGATCGCCCTCCTGCACATTGAGCATGATCACATAGTCAAAGGTGAGCGTACGGGTCTCCAAGAAGCCCATCTCCTGCAAGCCCTCTAGCGGAGCGCCCTCGAAGGGGATACTCCCCACAGCCAACAGCTGCTCCAAGAGATAGGCGACATGTGATGGCGTGTCTAGCAGATGACGATCACTCTCATTCGGTTGTAACAGGTTAGACACTTGAGTGACATAGAGAATGATCTGGTCGAGCGCTTCCGAGAGGATCACTTGATCTATTGGCTCGTCAGCAGGCTCGTCCTCCTCTTCCTCTGGCACTGACGAGGTCCCTTTGAGCAGCTCTAGCAGTTGCCCTACACGGCCGAGTAGCTCTTTACCAGTGAAGCTGGGTGTGAGTATCTCTAGGAGAGGCTGTCGCACCGCCTCATCAGCCCCATTCGTAAGCTCCTCTATGATCTTACGCAGCTCCGACGCTGTGATGGCGTAGTGGTGCAGAGCTATCTGATCCATCAGGGTAGTCGTCAGCTCGCCAAAGAGCTTGCGCGTCAAGGGAGCCGCCAGCCACAGCTGTAAGCGTGAACAGGTGAGCTTGACACGAGCTAGCTCTCTATCCAAGGGACTCACGAGACCGAAGATGTTTAGGTACCTACGTATCCAGGTCGCCACAGAGGTGTACTGGAGGGGGTAGCCCATCGTCACGTTGAGCGATGTGCAGGTCGGTTGCTTGAGCGACTTCATCAAGGGAATGAGTGTCTTCTCATCATTGAGGACGATCGCTATGCGCAGCTCCTCAGGTGCTTTAGGATCGTGCTCGATAATCTTATCGATGAGACTGTTGACCACTTGTGGCTGGAGAATGGTCGAGTTGAGCGAGAGCAGATGAATCTTTGGCGAATACACACGAGCCACTCCTCCGTCTATGATCTCGCCCCCGAGGAGCTCGACATTTTGCTCTATCGTACGATAGAGATGATCTGTAAATTCGTCTGTAGCGTCTAGCGAAACCTTTTGCCAGTAAAGCTGCAGATTAAGAGCCTCAGCACTGGCTATCTGTAGCTTCTTGATGATCTTCTGCTCCGCTGGCGTTAGGTTATAAAGCCCTATGAAGGAGACCAAGCTGATCTTCGAGCCACTATGACGACGTAGCTCTTTGAGTAGATCATCGTCAGTAAAGTCTCGCTCTGCAACGAGCCTATAAGCTGCTGCTCGGTACGCCACCCCGAGCTCGGTTAAACGCGTATTAAATCGCTTGTAAATCTCTCTCCAAACGACGGAGAAGTGGAGATACTCCTCGCCTTGCGGTTTTTTGAAAAAGTCTTTAGGCAGTGTGGTCCAAAACTTTCGAATTGCTTCACACTCCTCTTCTGTTAAGAAGGAGTAGTCATCAAAAGCATCCAGCTCCTCGAGATTTCCCAAGAGCATCTCCACATTTGCCAAGGCTAGATCCATATCTTGGAAGTCTCGCAGCATGCGCTCCGTCTGGCTCAGGCGGAGCATCTGATCTGTCGCCGCCTTTTCCTCGCCCTGCTCCGCTAGATAAGCTGCGTAGACCTCATAGAGTATCGATATGAGTGCCGTATTGTCTAGGATAACCCGTCCACTCATCTCAGTGATCCACTCATCGATAGTGACGATGCGAGGCAGGATAGTGGCAGCATCGACCAGTTGCGCGACGAGCTCACGCTGTAAGAATGTGCCGGCACGCTTCGTCGGCACCACCAGCAGCTGCTCTCTCAGCGGAGTGCCATTACTGCGCAGTCGCCTGACGACCTGCGAGAGGAAGTTGTCACTAGAGTCCATAGATACCCAAGACTAAAAGGTTATTAAGCATGTGTAGCGCGACCGATGGCCAGAGTGAGTCCGCAGCCCAGCGAAGGTAACCCAGCAAGAGGGCAAGAAAGAAGATCGGCAGCATGCCCACGGGATTGAGATGCATCACGGTAAAGAGTAGTGCTGGAAGGAGGATGACGCTCCAGCGTGGAAAGTGCCTCAGCATCATCCACCCCATGAGCGCCCCTCGGAAGAAGAGTTCCTCGGCAATCGGCGTCAGCACCCCGACGATGAGGAGAGACCATCCTATATTTGAGTCCTCTATGAGCGTCGTCTGCGCCTCCTCGACCAGCTTGCTCCAGTTGCGTAGCCAAGCACCGCCCCACCCCTCTGGCCATACGGCGACGAGTGCTTCGTTACCCCATGTGAGCAGTAGATAGATGAGCACCGCAAGGATTGCGTAGAGGAGGCAGCGTACAGGCTTCACCCCCATCAAGTATCGTCTGAGAGGTTGGAGTGGTAAGGCTAGTAGTGCACAAGGCTCCTGCGGAGCAGGCTGATGGTAGAGCCATCGGTAGCCCCATAGGTAGGTCCAAGAGGCAAGTAGTGCACTACCTCCGAAGGCGATGACACCCACCAAGGAGACTGGAAGCAGTGGGTAAGTCACCACAAAGAGGATTAAAGAGTATAGGAGCAGTAAGACCAGCATCAGCGCACCTTGAAGTAATAGCCCAGCCCCACCGTGACGCCCAGTTCGCCCGCACGACCGTAATCGTCGCGCACGGTCGTAGCAAAGATGTCACTCAAACCATAGTAGAAGTGTCCGCTCAGCGTGATCCTATGCCTCTGCGCTATGTCTAGGCTCATGACGGGACCACCTTTGAGTCCCCAGGAGAACTTGCTAAAGAGCGGATAGACATGACGTCTCTGCACGACGGCTCGCGTCTCTTCGCTCGGTGTGGGACTGCTCACGTCTCGTATGATGTAGCCCACACTTGGACCCACCTCTAGTCCCAGCTGAAAGGGACCAAAAGGATAGTAGATGTGTGCCATCAGCGTCAGGTCAATGAAGTCCATATCTCTTGAGAAGCTATAAGCGATCGGCTCTGTATACTCCTCTCGCCATCCCCGCTGCTCGTAAGAGAGACGCATCGTCATACCCGTATATTTCTGATTAGTCAGCAGCACCCCCACGTAGCCCATAGCTCCTAGGTGGGGCAGCATCTCCACACGTGGCACCAGGTCGAGCATTGAGCCACTCACACCTCCACCACCCCCTATGCGCACCTCTAGAGGCTTCAGCTGCGAGCGCTGAGCCTGTGCGGGGAGTACGGAGCAGAGGAGTATGAGGAGCAGTCCGCTCCACCATTTCATCAAGCTTCGCATAGGGCTGATCTACTCTGCCAGAGGGATCTGCTGACGCTGCATTCCCCGTGGACTATAAGTAATGAAGAAGAGGTTCAAGTTCGTGTAGCCCCCTCTTTTAGAGCCACGCCCCGTGACAGCTGGTGCAAAGAGAAATCCCGACTGCAGACCATCACTAGGCAGCTGATGCTGGTACTGCTGGAAGCTCCGTCCATACGATGAGAGAGCGGCTATGAAGTAGCGCACCACGTCATAGCCCAGCAGGGCATAGCTTGGGTAGCCCTCCTCTATATCACGTCCATACCAATGCTTGTACGCATCTCTAACTTGCTGACTCTCGGGGAGGTCCCTATCCCAGTAAAAAGTGGAGAAGATCGTAGCCCCCACCGCTTGCAGACGCTCATCCATATTCTTGCCATAGGTCTGCCACTGCGGATAGCCGAAAAGCTGATAGTCTCTCGTCGAGAGCTGCGCATCACGCATAGCATCTAGTACCGCTTTGAGATCTTTTTGCTTGCTTGAGTTAAGCAGGATCACACACTTCTTGCTACTCTGGCGAGGCCACTGTCCGACAGCCAGCTCCCGTAGAGAGCGACTCTGCATCGCTATGCCCGCCTCTCGACAAGCCGTCTCTATAGCCTCAAACTTGTCCGTCTGATCCCCCTCGCCACAACGCACGAGGAGTACTTGACAGCCCGCATAACGCTCGACAAAAGCTCTTTGCAATCTCTGCGTGACACGATACTGTGCGGGGTTGAGCTGGAAGAAGTGGTTATACAGCTGCCCCTTACCGCTCTGCCATATGAAGGGCGAGAGATAGACCGCCTGCTGTGCCTTAGCGTGCTGAGCCAGTAGCTCTACGCTCTGCTCTGAGTCACCGCCGATGATCAGGTCGTACTGCTCTCCTTCCTTGCTCTTGAGGAGCTGCTCGAGTGCTGAGCGATTGACGGCGGCATCGACCTGCAGATCAATGTTCACGCCCTGACGCTGCAACCGCTCGATAGCTAGGAGTGCTCCCTCGTAAAAGTGCAGATAGCGACTAGGCTGCCCACTCTCTCGCAGAGGTAGTATCAGAGCTACCCGCACCTGCTCTATCTGAGTACCATTCAGCGGATTGGGGCCCTGCTCAAGCTTAGCTCCTGAGACTACTATCACCCGCTCCCCTACTGCGATCTGCGCATCATGCTTTTGCGGGTTGAGCTCTAGGAGCTGGCTCACCGTCAGCCCATACTTACGGCTGATGCTGTAGAGCGTCTCGCCAGACTGCACCACGTGAATGCCCGGCTCAACCTGGGCGACCGCCGGAGCCTCGACATAAATCGTGTCTGGCTTACGCTGAGGGATCAGGAGCGTCTGTCCCTCACGGATACCCAACTGACTGCCCTCATTGAGCCGGTATATCTCCTCCTCGGAGACACCATAGCGCTTGGAGATTGAGTAGACGGTCTCCAACTTCTTGACTACATGCCGCAGAGGAGCCTGTGCCATGAGCGTCGTCGTGACCAGGAGCAGGCTCACGACGAGCAAGAGGAGACGCTGTAATATCTGTTTCATCGGTTCATCTTTGTTTTACTAGAGACAAAGGTAGTATAAATAGCACTCTTGGTCAACCGTTCGCCCCAAGGGATTTTAGTTTCACCTAGGTGATGGAGGGAACCACTAACATGTGATAGGGATCTTTTATGCCACAATAGGCACTTGCCTCAGAAGGGGTAGATCCCCACGTGGAAATTTTCAAATCTCCACGTGGAGAATGAAAAATGCCTACGTAGGGACGAAATGAAACTTCGGAGGAATCAAATGAAACTTCGGAGGAAATGATTCGCGCCTACGTGGAGAATAAAAAATATCCACGTGGGAAATCGAAAATCTCCACGTGGATATTCTGTTTTTATGGTCTCAGTTGATCAAAATACGCCGACCTCGAACCTTTTACCTCAAAATAGGAATTAAGCAAAAGTCCCCGTAGTAAAAACTACGAGGACTCACAGATGTTTGTTTGGCAAGATAACTAGCGTGGAAGCTGCTCCGTGGCTAAGGCGGTCGCTACGTCGTGGTAGTGTAGCAAAGCTTCGAGCGTCGGGGTAGCGTCATAGGCGACAGCAGTCATAATGGGCTCGATAAGCTGCGCTATCTCGGTGAAGCCGATCCGCTCATCGAGGAAAGCGCGCACAGCGACCTCGTTGGCAGCATTGAGCAAGCAGGGGATATTTCCTCCCTGTCGGAACGCTTCGAAAGCGAGACCCAAGCAGGGGAAGTGAGCAGCGTCTGGCTCCTCAAAGTGTAGCGTCGTTCCGACAAACGGCTGACGAGCTATGGGCAGCGGCTCTCGCACGCCACCATGGAGCGCTAGGCTGATCGGGAGACGCATATCGGGGACGGCTAGCTGCGCTTTGACCGAACCATCGGCAAACTGCACCATCGAGTGCACGACACTCTCGGGGTGTATCAAGATAGAGATCTGATCTGCCGTGACGGCAAAGAGGTGACACGCCTCCATCATCTCAAAGCCTTTGTTCATCATCGTCGCCGAGTCGATCGTCACCTTAGCGCCCATTGACCAGCGTGGATGATGGAGGGCGTCAGCTACGGTGACCTGACTTAGCTTGTCGAGAGGCATCTGCCAGAAGGGACCTCCACTAGCCGTGAGCCAGATACGCTCCAGAGGGGTCCCCTCGCCCATCAAGCATTGGTAGATGGCAGAGTGCTCTGAGTCCACAGGGAGGATGCGCACACCATGCTCCCGAGCAGAGCGCATAATGAGCTGACCAGCTACCACGAGAGTCTCCTTATTGGCTAGAGCGATCTCATGACCGCTCTCAATAGCTAGGAGAGTGGGACGCAGACCGGCAAAGCCAACAAGAGCGGAGAGCATGACGTCGTAGTCGCTATGCTGCGCCAGTTCGCAGAGCCCCTCGGCGCCAACGAGCACGGTGCAGGTTAGTCCTTTGAGGAGTGCGGCCTGCTCTGTGGCGGCATTTTCGTCAGCTACGACCACGATGGCCGGATGGTATTTCTCCGCCTGCTCTACGAGGAGGGGTACGTTGCGATGAGTGGTGAGGGCATAGACGGAGAGCAGCTCGGGATGAAAGGAGATGACCTCCAGTGCTTGGGTGCCGATACTGCCTGTCGAGCCAAAGAGTGCGATGCGTCGCATAGTGTGTAGTCTGCTTGAGAAAAGGAGTGGGCTTACAAGTCTAGTAGCCCTTGGGGTATATGTAGCTGAATGGTTTTGCTCTCAGGATCTATCGCCTCGACGAGCTCCTCGTGGATAGGGATCAAGCGCTGGGAGCCGTCGGAGCTCTCGATGGTGAGGAGGATGTTTTCCGTTTGGTCATTGACCTCTAGGATCGTGCCGACAAGCTCTTCCTCGGGAGTGACCACTCGGAAGCCGATGAAGTGATCCCAGCTATAAGCGACCTCGCTCTCTGCTAGTAGCTCCGTGGGAACGAAGAGGCGCCACCCAGTCATCTGCTCGGCGATGGATCGGTCAGCGACATGCGCCAGGGTGAGCAGGTAGCTGTCACCCTTGCTGCGATAGCTCAGGAGCTGGTACGGCACGGGTAGCGCATCGATCTCGGCAAAGAGGTAAAAGGTTTCGCAGCTAGGATCACTGCATAGTGTCTCTAGCTCGATGGTTAGGTAAGCGACTAGCTCACCACGCACGCCGTGTGGCTTGCCTAAGTGGCCAATGGGCGTGAGCTCCGGCACAGTAAAGGCGGTGGTACTACTCATCGCGTCTCTCAATGTGAGCACCTAGAGCGTTGAGCCGCTCGTGTAAATGCTGGTAGCCACGATCTATCTGCTCGGCGTTGTTGACCACACTGGTGCCATCGGCACTCAGTGCTGCTATCAAGAGAGCGATACCAGCGCGTATATCTGGTGAAGCCATCACGGCAGGACGCAGGCGGGTCTGGTGGTCCTTGCCCACGACGACTGCTCGGTGTGGGTCGCAGAGGATGATCTGTGCGCCCATATCGATGAGCTTGTCCACAAAGAAGAGACGGCTCTCAAACATTTTCTGATGAATGAGGACGGTTCCCTTGGCTTGTGTTGCCACAACAAGGAAGACGCTCAGCAGGTCTGGCGTTAGTCCCGGCCACGGCGCATCGGCAATGGTGAGAATAGAGCCATCCATAAAGGTCTCTATCTCGTAGCTCTCTCTGGCGGGTATGATGAGGTCATCGCCTCGCTCTATGATCTCGATGCCGAGCTTGCGAAACATCTGCGGGATGAGTCCTAGGTCGGGCAGACCAACGTCCTTGAGCGTTAGCTCGCTCTGCGTCATGGCCGCGATGCCGATGAAGCTACCTACCTCGATCATATCGGGTAGGATGCGGTGCTTCGTGCCGTGTAGTCGCTCGACACCATCGATGGTGAGCAGATTAGAGCCGATACCAGAGATGCGGGCTCCCATAGAGACGAGCATACGGCAGAGTTGCTGTATGTACGGTTCGCAAGCAGCATTATATATGGTCGTCTTGCCCTCTGCAAGGACTGCCGACATGATCACGTTAGCAGTGCCTGTCACGGAGGCTTCCTCGAGGTGCATATAAGCTCCTCGTAGCTGTGGCACCTCTATGCGAAAGGCTCTACGCTCCTGATCATACTCGCACTCCGCCCCTAGGGTGGCTATGCCGATCAAGTGCGTGTCTAGTCGACGACGTCCTATCTGATCACCGCCGGGCTTGGGAAAGACCGCATGCCTACAACGCCCGACGAGAGGACCGACGAGTAGGACGGAGCCTCGCAAGATTTTGCTCTCATGGAGGAACTGCGGGGAGTCGACGAAGTCTAGATCTATCTCCTGAGCCCTAAAGCGATAGCTGTCGTGGCTGAGTCGTGTCACCTCGACACCGAGGAGCTGTACGAGCTTGATGAGGTTGTTGACATCGAGGATGTCAGGTACATTCTCTAGGATGACCTCTTCGCTGGTTAGTAAGGTGGCGGCGATGACTTGGAGCGCTTCGTTTTTAGCTCCTTGTATGGTTACCTCGCCATGGAGTCTGTGACCTCCCTCGATGATGTAAGATGCCATAAGCTAGTGTCGCAAGGGTAAGAAGTGAGATGTATCTGTATCAGCTAACGTCTAGAACGGTTGGGGCGACCGCCTCGGCGACCACCTCCTCTAGAGTTGTTGCTACGTGCTGGACGCTTGTACTGTCGTCTTGATCGGTTGCCACCCCGCATCTGAGGCGTGTGTCGTGTGGTAGCATCTAGCTGGTGCTCCTCTTCGTTCAGCACGAGCTTACCGCCAGAGAGTTCGTAGAGATCCTTAAAGATGGTGTAGTCATCGACGGCACGCTTATTCCACAGGATATAAGCTTGCTTCATACGGTTGGCGATGGAGAGTGCCAAAGCCTCGCGCTCGTCACCCTCAGGCATCTCGCACGCTTTCTTGATCAGCTCCTGAATGATGTGCCCATAGTGGCGATAGATGATGTCGTCCTCGGGATAGGACAAAGGCTCAGGCGCACCACGGAGTGCCTCCTCGTGAATGGGTTCTACGGGATAGTCAATGTCTAGCGCAAAGTGCGACATGACGGCGAGGTGATCCCAGAGGACTTTGTGATCCTCCGACTTCTTAGCCTGCTCGGGCTGTATGATAGCCATCGCCTTGACAATAGCGTGAGCGCACCGAGTCCGCTCGTCGCGGTCCTCAATGGTCAAGCAGTGGTCTACCATGTGCTGGATATGATGTCCATACTCAGGGAGAGGGATGACCTCGTGGTAGCTTTTCTTGTGGGTTGTTTGTATCGTATCTGTCATTGTTGTAATCTGTCGTAAGTTCATTTGTTGAGCCGCTGGCGCATCACTTTCGTCTCGCTCTCGAAGCCTGGCTTAGCTAGGAGGGCAAACATATTGCGCTTGTAGTCCTCCACGCCTGGCTGGTCAAAGGGGTTGATCCCCATCATATAGCCACTGACGGCGACCGCATACTCCATCGTATAGATGAAGGCGCCAATCGTCCTAGCATCGATCTGCGGCAACTGCAACTGTAAGACTGGCACGCCGCCATCTTCGTGCGCTAAGAGCGTGCCTAGATGCGCCTGTTCATTGACATAGTGCATGGTCTCGCCTGCTAGGTAGTTAAGACCATCTAAGTTTTGCTCATCTGTCGGGATGGTTATGGTGTCTCGCGGCGTGTCGACCACGATCATCGTCTCGAGGATGTTGTGGGGGCCTTGCTGTATCCACTGCCCCATCGAGTGCAGATCGGTCGTGTAGGTCAGAGAGAGCGGGAGTAGTCCCTTGCCCTCCTTGCCTTCGCTCTCGCCAAAGAGCTGCATCCACCACTGCCCGATGGCACTCAGCCGAGGCTCGAAGGCGACCAGCACCTCGCTCACAGCACGCTCTCGATAGGCGGCTTGTCTTGTCACGGCATATTGCACCGCCGGGGTCTCTAGCGGATGCTCCGTGCTACTATACAGGAGAGCCGTGTCGCTGGCGCCTTGGAGCAATGCCTCAATATCAAAGCCTGCCAAAGCAATCGGCAGGAGTCCCACAGGAGTCAATACGGAGAAGCGACCGCCTACGTTGTCCGGTATGACGAAAGTGTCGTACCCCTGCTCGTCTGCTAGGCGACGCAGAGCTCCTCGCTTCTTGTCGGTAATGGCAACGATACGCCGCTTAGCCACCTCCTGACCATCACGAGCCACTAAGTATTGGCTCAGCATGCGGAAGGCAATAGCTGGCTCGGTCGTCGTACCACTCTTAGAGATATTGACAATGCCAAAAGGCTTGTCCACGACCAGATCCATCAGATCGTGCAGATAGTCACTGCTGATATTGTTCCCAGCGAAGAGTACCTGCGGACGCCCCAGATCAGGCTTACGATGTGTGGAGAAGTGGTCTCCGAGTGCCTCCATGACAGCCTTACCTCCTAGGTAACTGCCCCCGATGCCTATACATATTATATATAGGCACTCATGGCGAAGCTTATCGGCTACCGTCTGTACTTCCTTGCAAAGGTCACGCTCGAGCATCTCCTCGGGGAGCGTGAGCCAGCCTAGGAAGTCGTTACCAACTCCTGAGCCTGTGTGTAACGTCTGAATCGCTGCGAGCGCATCTTGCTCCGCCTGACGGATGGTCTCTGCCGATAGATGAGCCTGCGCATGTGTTGTGTCGATCTTAATGAGCGATGCGGCTGTCTTCATAGTGTATCGTATGTTAGGTTAGATAGGGTTCGTCCGTTAGCAGGGGCTTGAGCAAGAGTTTAGCGGAACTTGAGAGAGAGCCGCTCAATGGTCTCCTTAGCCGACTGCTTGTTATAAAGTATCTCGTAGACAGCGTCCATGATCGGCATATTGACTCGGTAGCGTGTTGTGTTGAGTTCGCGCACGCACTTAGCACCATAGTAGCCCTCCGCCACCATCTCCATTTCCACCTGCGCCGCCTTGACACTGTACCCCTTACCGATCATCGTGCCGAAGGTACGATTGCGACTATAGTTGGAGTAAGCGGTCACGAGCAGGTCGCCTAGATAGACCGAGTTAGTAATGACACGGTTATTGAGCAGGTGCACCGTATTGACAAAGCTATTCATCTCAGCAATAGCGTTACTGATGAGCACGCTCTGGAAGTTGTCTCCATAGTTGAGTCCGTTGCAGATACCCGCAGCAATGGCGTAGATGTTCTTTAGCACCGAAGCAAACTCAATGCCGACCACATCGTCTGAAGTGGTACAGGTGATGTAGTCACACGAGAGCGTGTCAGCCATCAGATGCGCCAGCTCACTGCTGTAAGCTCCTGTGGTCAAGTAGCTACGACGCTCCTGCGCCACCTCCTCAGCGTGACAAGGACCACTCACCACACCGATCTGCTCCTTTGGCAGGGAGAACTCTTTAATAAGGAACTCCGAGACCAAAAGGTTTTCGTCAGGCACAATGCCCTTGATCGCATTGATGACCAGCTTACCCCGCATGCTACTACGCTTCACCTTCTTGAGGTAGTGCTTGATGTAGGGCGAAGGGGTCACCAAGATGATGGTGTCACTATTGCGAAAGAAAGGATTGATCGAACCCTCGGTGTAGAAGGTTATCCTCTCTGGATCAAAGGCAGCACTCGAGAGGTAGTCGGGGTTGTGTCCCGTAGCCTTAAAGCGCTGCACCTGATCATCACGACGCACAAACCAATTTATCTCAGGCGTAGACTCTAGAGAGATCTTAGCCAGTGCAGTAGCCCAGCTACCACTACCTAGTATGCCTATGCGACCAATATCCATATTGACTGTACCGTATACACGCCATTCCCTCTAACGAGAGAGATGGGTGAACTTAAATTATTTCGTAGACTCCTCGCCCACCCACTTGGATATTTCCTCCAGTGCAGGGATCTGCAAGCCTAACTTATACTTCTTATTGATATCCATCATCTGCTGCATCACCTTGCCAGGAGCTTTGCCCGCAAGGTCTGCGACCGTGAGGTAGCCAGCCTTCTGCAAGAGTGGCACCCAAGTCTTGTCAATGCCAACGGCTTCGTAAGCCTCCTCCTTGTCACGCTTAGGCTGTATCTCAGGACGCATCTGTGGGAAGAGCAAGACCTCTTGAATACTCTCCTGACCCGTCAGGAGCATCACGAGGCGATCCATACCGATACCCATACCAGATGTGGGGGGCATACCGAACTCTAGAGCGCGCAGGAAGTCGTGATCGATATACATCGCCTCATCGTCTCCACGCTCGCTCAGGCGTAGCTGATCCTCAAAGCGATGACGCTGATCTATCGGGTCGTTGAGCTCCGAATAAGCATTGGCCAGCTCCTTACCATTGACAAATAGCTCGAAGCGCTCTGTCAGATCGCTCCTATCGCGGTGCTCCTTAGTGAGCGGAGACATCGCCTTAGGATAGTCTATAATAAAGGTCGGCTGCACCAAGTGTGGCTCAGCGACTGCACCAAAGAGTTCGTCTATCAGCTTGCCGACACCCATCGTGTCATCGATCTCCACGCCCTTAGACTGGCACATCTTGCGTAGCTCAGCCTCGTCCATGCCATCGATGTTGACCCCGCCATACTCTTGGATAGCGTCGATCATCGTGAGGCGACGATAGGGAGGCTTAAACTCTATCGTGTGCTCCCCTACCTGAATAGTCGTAGAGCCTAGCACCTCCTGACAGATATGCTCGATCATCTGCTCCGTCATCTGCATCATCCAGCGGTAATCCTTGTAGGCTACATAGATCTCCATACAGGTAAACTCAGGATTGTGCGTCCGGTCCATACCCTCATTGCGGAAGTTACGACTAAACTCGTAAACCCCCTCGAAGCCACCTACGATCAGTCTCTTGAGGTAAAGCTCATTGGCGATGCGTAAGTAGAGCGGTATGTCAAGCGCATTGTGATGAGTTACGAAGGGACGAGCCGCAGCACCACCAGGGATAGACTGCAGGACAGGCGTATCCACCTCTAGATAGCCACGCGCATTAAAGAAGTTGCGCATCGACTGGAAGATCTTCGTACGCTTGACGAAGATCCCCTTCACCTCATCATTGACTATCAGGTCCACATAGCGACGGCGGTAACGTAGCTCAGGATCGGTAAAGCCATCGAAAACCTGATCATCCTTAGCCTTGACGATAGGGAGCGGACGCAAAGCCTTGCTCAGCAAGGTCAGTTCCTCAGCATGCACCGAGATCTCGCCCGTCTGGGTACGGAAGACAAAGCCCTTGACACCGACGATGTCGCCAATGTCGAGAAGCTTCTTAAAGAGCTTGTTGTATAGATCCTTATCCTCTCCTGGGCAGAGGTCATCACGAGTCACATAGACCTGTATACGTCCCGAGGTATCTTGTAGCTCCATAAAGGAAGCCTTACCCATGATACGTCGGCTCATGACACGACCAGCGATGCTCACCTCCTGGCGAGGTGCCTCATCTTGATATTGGTCTTGTATCTCCTGAGCATGCGCCGTCACGACATACTCGGCTGCTGGATAAGGGTTGATGCCCATCTGACGTATCTCGTCTAGGCTGTTGCGACGTGCTATCTCCTGGTCACTAAGTTCTAGTAAGTGTAAGTCCATAACTATAGTTAAGTATAAAAACGCTTCCACCCGCTGAGCATACAGCAATAATTAGGTGGTAAATACCCATCCCGTCCTCCTCAGATCAGCTGGGGAGGAGCGATAGGCTCAAGCTAGCTGAGGCGTATCTGCAATACACCCTCTGCAAAAGTACTCATTTTAGACCTCACTACCAAAAGCCATCCTTCCCTAGATTCCGCGAGTCTCATTACAAGTCAGCTCAACGAACCAATGTGCGTCCTCACATATCTACCAAACCATTGTCGCTCATCATAATACGGGGCGAATCGTTTATCCCCATTCAAGCACAGACGAGGAAGCCTGGCGCCTTCCTTTTTTGGGGGGGGAAATGCTCAAACGTTCAAGGATTCTACTGCTTATTACCTCAACGAAGATCTTAGACTGTTTGGGCAACAACTCTCTAAGGACGAGACCAATTCATTCTTAAAAAGGGAGCTACACTCCGATGCCGAGAGACTGGAGTATGAGGTAGGTCATATAAGCTACGTAGACGACGAGCAGTGCAATGCCCTCCTTGCGGCTGATCATAGCTCGTCCGAGGACGTTGCTAAAGATAAAGAGGAGGAAGACAGCGACCAGCATCATCAGATAGTCCAGCAACTGTATACCTGCTGGTACCAGGGGCGTGATCGTGGCAGAGGCGCCGAGGATGAAGAGGATGTTGAAGATGCTGCTCCCCACGACGTTGCCGATGGCCAAGTCTGGCTGACGCTTGACGGCTGCCACGACAGATGTGGCTAGCTCTGGCAGTGAGGTGCCGATGGCTACGATGGTGAGTCCGATGATTGCTTCGCTTACACCCCACGAGCGTGCTATACTAGAGGCATTGTCTACGAATAGACGTCCACCGAAGACCAGTAGCGCGAGTCCCCCGATGACCTTAGCGATAGAGAGTAGCAGTGTCCTAGTTGCATGCTTTGCCTTAGACTTATCTAGATCCTCTTCTAGCGATGAGAGATCAGTCTCGGGTGCTTTTTCCTTAGCCGCAGACATGAAGGCTAGATAAAGGTAGAAGATGAGGAAGCAGAGGAGCACGATACCATCGCCACGATCGATGATATTGCCCGAGAATCCTCCCGTGAGGAGATGGTCGCTCGCCATAACGAGACAGATGGCTGTGACCAGCATAGCTATCGGTATATCACGCTTCATAGCATCGTGTGTCACACGGATCGGGTAGATCATAGCACTGACGCCTAGTATGAGGAGGATATTGGAGATGTTACTTCCCACCACATTGGCGATGGCGATGTCTGGCTTGTTGGCTAGAGCCGAGGTGATGCTCACGACCAACTCAGGAGCTGAGGTACCAAAACCTACGATCGTAAGACCGATCACTAGTTGAGACACGCCTAGTCGCTCAGCGATCGTCACAGAGCCATTGGTAAGGAAGTTGGCCCCAGCTGTGATCATGACCAAGCCTAAGATGAGCAGTAAGAAGTAGAGTAGTATTGACATAATGCCTAAGATATAAAGGTGTAACGCACGTTTACCAGCCCCCAGTGGCACCACCGCCACCGCCCGAACCACCGCCAAAGCCTCCGCCGCCGAAACCTCCGCCGAAGCCACCTCCGAAGCCACCTCGTCCGAGAGAGCTACCGATGATACCGCCTAATATAGCTCCACCTAGTGCAGAGTCATTTTCTTTATAGACAGTCTCGTCCTCGTGGTGGTCTTGATCGCAGTAGAGACAGTGATACTTCTGACGATGGATGTAGGCTATGCGCCGATCAGTAGAGCGCAGACGGAGTGTCCCGATGCGCTGCATGGCATAGGTTCCGCAGTGCGGACAACGCTTGTAGGGGGAGTTACCGGCTACCTCGCCATAACGCTCTACAGCACCACAGTTATCACACTGCTTGACTAGGTAGTGCACACTACCGAGTCGCTCCTCCAGTTGCTGTGCTGGCGTCAGGAGCGATAGCTTAGCCGTATCAGAGAGACGCTGCAACTGATCTTGATGGCATGTATGACAGCGGAGAGCCTCCTGAGAGAGCCGATGGCGCAAGATCGCATAAAGAGCGAGGAGTACGACAATGGCTCCCGCTATCAAGAGGAAGCTTCCACCGATCATTAAGATCAAAGCTATGAATAGGAAGCCTAGGATCTGCCTGTTGAGTCGCTTGATCCGCTGCTCTGGAGCTGTCTGCTCGTCTTTGTAAGAGACCAGCATGACGACACAGAGGATCAGCGCCAAGAGGACCACCAATCCATTGAACACGCCATCCGCCACTTGATCCTCCTCGGCACGATCTGTGCGAGTCGCCCCCTCGTAGTTTGCCGTGATCGTCTCTTGTATCGCCTGCACGCCAGAGAGGATGCCTGTACTATAGTCTCCACGCTTGAAGTGTGGTGCCATACGATGAGCTATGATCTGACTACAGAGGGCATCCGGTAGCACGCCCTCTAGTCCGTAGCCCGTCTCTATGCGTATCTGACGACTATCTAGCGAGATGAGCATGACAAAGCCACTATTGTCTATCTTAGAGCCCACGCCCCAGCCACGGAGTATCTCCCGTGCGAGATCCTCGATAGAGCCACTCTGACCGATGGAGGGAAGGGTGATGACGACTCCCTCCACGCCATGCGTCTGGCGCATGCTTAGGATCGTCTCGTTGATTCGTTGTTGCGCTTCGGGCTCGATGATGTGCGCTACGTCGGAGACAAACTGCGTGCTGTCCTGTAGCTGTACGTTGGGAATATCCTCCCACGAGACAGCCTTCTGAGCAGGTAGTACCCAAAATGATAGCAGTAGTCCGAGTAAGAGTAAAGTGCGCTTCATGGGGGAGTCTAGAGGTTAGAAATTAGAGGTTAGAGATTAGAGGTTAGAGAGAGATGAGGGCTAGGATCACTAGTGCCACTAGTGCCACTAGAGGCTCTAGTGAAGTCCTATCCCTCTACCTCTAATAACAACTAAAACTTTACTTGAGGGGCTTGCTCCGCACCAGCCTCAGCCTGGAAGTAAGGACGCTGGCGGAAGCCAAAGATACCGGCGCAGATATTCGTCGGGAAGTGACGTATCTTCGTATTGTACTGCTGTGCCTGGTTGTTAAAGTCCATACGGGCCGTCGTGATACGGTTTTCCGTACCCTCTAGTTGAGCCTGTAGCTGACGGAAGTTTTCGTCTGCCTTGAGCTCGGGGTAACGCTCCACGACAACCATCAGTTTGCTAAGCGCACTAGTTAGGTCTCCCTGAGCTTGCTGGAATTGATTGAGTTGCTCTTGAGTCATTCCCTCGCCAGATGGGACGATGGGCTGTGAAGCCTTAGCGCGGGCGTTGATCACTCCCTCGAGGGTCTCGCGCTCATGAGAGGCGTAGCCCTTGACCGTCTCCACAAGATTGGGGATTAGGTCGGCACGGCGCTGGTATTGGTTCTCCACTTGGCTCCACGAGGTATTGACCTGCTCATCTAGTACCACGATCGAGTTATACTGTCCCACGCCCCAGAAGACAAGGAGCAGTACGACCGCCACGATGATAATTGTCGTTGTCAGACCACGACGAGACTTGGGGGCTGTAGCTTGATTTGTCATAGTAGTATTAAATATTTGTTTGTTAGTAAGCTTGTTGATTAGAGTAGCTCGATGCGATCCTCGGTGACCTTGCGTCCACAGTAGTGACAGCATAGTACCTCATGCTCAGCGTCAATGAGGTGAAAGTGCGTGTGCATAGGCTCATTATTCGTAATGCATTTAGCGTTAGGACACTTAACAAAGCCAATGATCTCCTCTGGGAGGTGTAGCGTCCGCTTGTCCACCACCTCGTAGTCCTTAATGATATTGATATGTACATCAGGAGCGATGAGTGCTATGCGGCTCGCCTCCTCATCGGATAGCATCCGTCCGGAGATCTTGATGATCCCCTTCTTGCCTAGATAGTGGCTATCTAAGTTGTTGCCGATGGTGATAGGCTCCTCCATATCCTCGAGCTGTAGGAGATGGGCTATCTTAAAGAGCTTCTTGGGGGGTATATGATCTATCACGGTACCATTGCAGATGGCAGTGACCAGCATGCCCTCTTGCTGCTTGCTTAGTGCGTCTTGAGTCTTAGCTTTCATAGTGTACAGTTATTTATCAACATCTATACCGAGTACCTCGCAGAGTATCGACTGACGTATGTAGAGTCCATTCTGAGCTTGGCGGAAGTACTCCGCCTTAGGACTGCTATCTACATCGGTCGCGATCTCATTGACACGGGGCAGCGGGTGGAGGATGCGTAGATTGTCCTTGGTGCCTTGTAGCATCTCCTTATTGAGTATGTAGACATCCTTGACACGCTCATACTCCTCCATATCAGTAAAGCGCTCTCGCTGCACCCTAGTCATATAGAGTATATCAGCATCGGCAATTACCTCAGGGGTAAAGAGAGAAGTCTCCTCATAGCGTAGATGGTGCTCATCGCAATACTGTCTGTACTCCTCGGGAAGTCGCAGCTCAGGCG
Source organism: Porphyromonas asaccharolytica DSM 20707 (assembly GCF_000212375.1). Classification (NCBI taxonomy): domain Bacteria; kingdom Pseudomonadati; phylum Bacteroidota; class Bacteroidia; order Bacteroidales; family Porphyromonadaceae; genus Porphyromonas; species Porphyromonas asaccharolytica. The sequence goes on from NC_015501.1 coordinate 1,916,899, forward strand.
GTGCGACAAAGGTAAAACGTGGTGAGAAGAAGCGCATCCCCTCTATGAGCGAGTGGATCGTACGTCCGAAGCGCAGGTCACCCACCATCACGATGTGTAGATCCTTGAGAGTACCCTGTGTAGAGCGGATTGTGTAGAGATCGAGGAGCGTCTGCGAGGGGTGCTGATTGGCACCATCACCGGCGTTAACGATCGGCACGGGTGAGACCTCCGTAGCATAGAGAGCGGCACCCTCCAGGTAGTGCCGCATGATGATCACGTCGGCATAGTTAGAGACGATGAGTAGAGTGTCTTTCAGCGACTCACCCTTCGTCGAGCTACTAGACTTAGGATCGGAGAATCCGATGACTCGTCCGCCCAACCTATTGACCGCCGTCTCAAAGCTCAGTCGGGTACGCGTCGACGGTTCGAAAAACAAGGTGGCACCCACCATCCCATCCATTAGATGGCGATTAGGATTGGCCTCAAAGAGTGCAGCACGATCCAAGATACGTAGTATATCTTGCTCATCGCACTGCTCGATAGATACGATATGCTTCATCATAAGGCACAGACTATATTCATTTCACCCGTAAAGGTACAAAAAAGGGACAGACTACAGAGGAGACAGGTCAAGAGTGATGTGATTTTAATCGATCATCGCAGGAGACTCTCCTATGCATTTGTCGGAGGAAACGATATCCACGTGGATATTTGGAAATTTCCACGTGGATATTTGGGAATCTCCACGTGAAGAAAAACTATTCTCCACGTGGATGTCAAATGAAACTTCGGAGGAATCAAATGAAACTTCGGAGGAATCGTTTCGTCCCCACGTGGAGAATAAAAAATAGCCACCTGAATATTTTGTTTTTCCTCGGTGACTATTTTATTGCGGGGGGGGAGAATATTTGGAGTTAAATCAGCGTAAACATCGAGGCCTCCTAAGTAAACCGAAAGTTTCATGAGGGGAAGAACTATATCCGTCTCCATAAAGATCGACGAATTGTGGCGATGCTAGGAGCAGAAGCTTTATACGGGAGGGGGATAAGCTCATCCAGAGAGTTATCCGTATCGCTTATTTTGCTAACTTTGTCGCCAGAGCAGTAAGAGGGTGAGAGGCCTCACTACCTAAGGTTTCGGACGCTCTTCTATTGCTTGCACTTGTAGTACAGACACTACACTTACCCCACAGCACCCCTACCTTATTGTGTGGAGGGTTGTAACGCAAACCATAAGCTTAAATCATGGCAGTAGAAATCAGACAAATAGATGGACGCAAGGAGCTGAAGAAGTTTGTTGAGTTCAACCTCGAGCTATACAAAAACAATCCTTACCACGTCCCTGGCATTATCAAGGATGAGATAGACCTACTAGATAAGGACAAGAACCCCTCCTTCGATGTGTGTGAGGCTGCTTACTTCCTTGCCTACAAAGATGGTAAGATCGTAGGGCGCATCGCTGGGATCATCAACCATAAGGCCAACGAGACCTGGAATCAAAACTACGCTCGCTTTGGTTTCGTTGACTTTATCAATGATGACGAGGTGGTCGACAAGCTCTTTGAGACTGTCGAGCAGTGGGGACGCAACAAGGGTATGGACTATATGCACGGGCCGATGTCCTTCACCGATATGGATCAGGAGGCGATGCTTGTAGAGGGCTTTGACCAGATGGGTACGACCGTAGGACTCTACAACTACGCTTACTACCCTAAGCAGCTTGAGCGACTAGGATATGTCAAGAGTACCGACTGGAAGGAGTACCTGATCAAGATCCCCAAGGAGATCCCTGAGAAGCATCAGCGTATCGCCAATCTAGTCAAGGAGAAGTATGGTCTCAAGGTGGTTAAGTACAAGAGCCGCAAGGAGATTATGTCTCACGCTGACGAGATCTTCACTACGCTCAATAAGGCGTACGCACCGCTTTACGGCTTTAGCGAGTTGTCGCCCGCACAGATGGAGTACTATGCCAATGCCTACCTACCTCTGCTACGACTAGACTTCTTTACCGCTATCGTTAGAGAGCGTGATGAGCAGATGATCGCTTTCGCTATCACGATGCCCAACCTAAGTAAGGCGATGCGCGCTGCCAAGGGAAGACTCTACCCCTTTGGCTTTATACCGCTACTGAATGCGCTCAAGACTCCGCCCAAGGTGGTAGACCTTTACCTCATAGGTGTCCTACCAGAGTATCAAAACAAGGGGATCAATGCACTCATCTTCGCCGACCTGATACCGATTTATAACAAGCTAGGGGTCGAGGTCGCTGAGAGCAATCCTGAGCTAGAGACTAATACAGCGGTGCAGCTGCAGTGGAGCTACTTCGAGCGTAAGCACCACAAGACGCGCCGTGTCTTCATCAAAGAACTCTAACTTACGCCAGCTCTAACATAAGCCTACGACTAGCATACACCATATACCCCTCTACTAACTGACATCAATGCCTATACAAGAACCTCTTAACCAGCCCGAACTCCTAGACCAAGCGACCGTAGCTGGATATACCGAAGATGACTTTCGGACGCTCTCCTGGAGCGAGCATATTCGCAAGCGTCCTGGTATGTATATCGGTAAGATCGGTGATGGTACACAGGCTGATGACGGTATCTACATCCTCATCAAAGAGGTGATAGACAATTCCATCGATGAGTTTGTCATGGGTGTGGGTAGTGAGATACGTATCACGATCGACAGCGAGACGAACGAGGTGCAGATACGAGACTACGGTCGTGGCATTCCGCTCGGCAAGCTCGTCGATGCGACCTCTAAGATGAATACGGGCGCCAAGATCGACTCGCAAGCCTTCAAAAAGTCGGTCGGTCTCAACGGTGTCGGTCTCAAAGCGGTCAATGCGCTCTCCTCGACCTTTACTGTCCAGAGCTGGCGTGAGGGCGAGACCTCCTCAGTCACCTACGAGCGGGCTGAGATGGTCGCTCATACGCCTGCAGCGCCGTGCGAGGACAAGGGGGTACACGGCACTTTGGTCTCCTTCACACCAGACGCTGAGGTCTTTCGTAACTCGCACTACGACCTCCGCCATGTGGAGGCGCTCGTACGCAACTACTGCTACCTCAACACGGGGCTAACGCTCTACCTCAACGATAAGAAATATGTCAGCCGTCACGGGCTACAAGACTTCCTCTCAGACACCATCACGGGCGATCCGCTCTACCCGATCATACGTCTCACAGGGCCTGATATAGAGGTCGCTATCACACACATTGAGCAGTACGGAGAGGAGTTTTACAGCTTCGTCAATGGTCAGTACACCACACAGGGAGGTACCCACTTGACAGCCTTTCGCGAGCAGGTAGCTCGTGTCATCAAGGAGTTTTCGGGCAAGGGCTTTGAGTATGGAGACATTCGCTCTGGCATGGCGGCGGCGATCAGCATCCGCATCATCGAGCCAGAGTTCGAGAGTCAGACGAAGATCAAGCTAGGCTCCAAGGAGATGGTACCCCAAGATCCTATGTTTGAGCACGAACCACTGCGGGGCGTGACGGTACAGAAGTTCGTCGGTGACTTCCTCAAGGAGAAGCTCGACAACTACCTCCACATGCACCCCGACATCTCCGAGGTGATGCTCCAGACGATCCAGGCCAACGAGCGTGAGCGCAAGGCGATGAGCGGCGTCACCAAGCTAGCGCGTGAACGTGCTAAGAAAGCTAGCCTTCACAACAAGAAGCTGCGTGACTGCACCGAGCACTACAACGATCCGAAGGCTAAGAACCCTGAGCTGACCAGTATCTTTATCACAGAGGGTAACTCGGCCAGTGGATCGATCACACAGAGTAGAGACGCGCGCTACCAAGCGGTCTTTAGCTTGCGAGGCAAACCGCTCAACAGCTATGGGCTGAGCAAGAAGGTGGTCTATGAGAACGAAGAGTTTAACCTCCTCCAGGCTGCGCTCAATATCGAAGACGGTCTCGAGGGCTTGCGCTACAACCGGGTGATCATCGCTACCGATGCCGATGATGACGGTATGCACATACGGCTCCTGACGCTGACCTTCTTTTTGCAGTTCTTTCCCGAGCTGGTACGGCGTGGACATGTCTACATATTGGAGACACCACTCTACCGTGTCTCGCTACCAGCCAAGCGCAAGAAGAGTATCACAGCACGTGTTGCCTCAGCGGGTAAGAAGAAGGGCGGCAAGAAGGCGACCAGTGAGCCAGCGTCTGAGACGGAGACCTCTGCCTACTGCTATAGTGATCAGGAGCTCAATGCGGCTGTAGAGCGGATGGGAGCTTCAGCTCAGATCACCCGCTTTAAGGGTCTGGGTGAGATCAGTGCCAATGAGTTTAAGGAGCTGATCACGGAGGAAAACATCAAGCTCCGTCAGGTGTCGCTCCGCAAGGAGGACAATCTCAAGCGAATGCTACACTTCTACATGGGCAAGAACACGCCCGACCGTCAAGACTTTATCATAGACAACCTAATCATCGACGAGGAGATTGTCTAAGGCTCCTCACCTAGCTTAGCAGACAGATATGAAGCGTATCGGATTCTTTGCGGGTTCCTTTGACCCCTTTACACTAGGGCATGCGGACATAGTGGCACGTGCTCTCAAGATTTTTGATGAGGTGGTCATAGGTATCGGCACGCACCCGACGAAAAAGCCATTCTTCACCTCCGAGCAGCGCGCTCTACAGATAGAGACCGTCTATGCGCAGGAGCCTCGTGTCCGTGTCGTGAGCTATAGCGGCATGACCATCGAGGCGGCGAAGCAGTGTGGCGCACAGTTTCTCATACGTGGCGTACGCTCCACGAGCGACTTCGAGTACGAGCAGAGTATCTCTCAGATTAATGATCATCTGCAAGGACCTATGACGGTGCTACTCTTTGGGGCGCAAGGTCTGCTCCACATCTCTAGCTCTATGGTACGGGAGCTGCTGAGCTGGAATCTAGATGTATCGGACTACGTACCCAGTGGCATGCCTTTGACTTTTGACTAATTAGCTATCTCCTATCCTCTTACTATGCGACAATCAGCTGACATCAATCATATCTACGACCTACTCCTCCAGAGTGACGGTATCTGCACCGACACGAGACATCTGCGTCCTGACTCGCTCTTCGTATCGCTACGAGGAGCCCACTTCGATGGCAATCGCTTTGCGGTGGATGCACTCAAGCAAGGGTGCAAGTATGCACTCGTTGACGACCTTAGCTATATAGATGAAGTCGACGAGTCTGACGCCGACCTTCGTGAGCGACTTATCTATTACAGAGATGGGGGCTTTGAGGCGCTTCACGAGCTGGCGCTCCTACATAGGGCAAAGTCTGAGGCAACCTTCATAGCAATCACAGGGACCAATGGCAAGACGACTACTAAGGAGCTGGTGGCTGCTGTTTTGTCCGCAAAGTATCGGGTTCATGCCACCCAGGGCAACTACAATAACGAGATAGGCGTTCCCCTCACCCTACTGCAGGTTCGCCCTGAGCATCAGTTTGTCATCGTCGAGCTAGGAGCTTCGCACATCGGAGACATAGCTTCGCTCTGCAAGCTCGCCCAGCCTCAGTACGGCATCATTACGAATGTGGGGCGTGCTCATCTATCAGGCTTTGGCACGCCCGAGGGGGTGATCAAGGCTAAGAGCGAGCTTTACGCTTATCTGCGAGAGCATAGCGGACAAGCCTTCTGCAATGGAGAGGATAAGACGCTCATCAGCAATCTCAATGGACTACCCACGGTCTACTACAACGGCACCACGTCGCCACGCGTCACTGGCGCCGTACTCCCAACCGATGAGTCTGGACTACTAAAGATAGAGTGGTGTGACCAAGAGACTGGCGAGAGCTACCAGCTAGCGACAAAGCTAGTCGGCGACTACAACCTCAACAACATCCTGGCAGCCATCACCGTGGGGCTACACTTCGGTCTAGATCCTAAGACGATCAATGAGGCTGTGACCAACTACCAGCCACGCAATGAGCGATCCCAAGTCCTGCCCCCGACAGCGCAGGGTAACCGTGTCATCCTCGACTGCTACAACGCTAACCCCTCTAGCATGGAGGTAGCACTCAGTAGCTACTTCACGATGGACTGTCAGGGGCTCAATCGCATGCTTATCCTTGGTGACATGAACGAGCTAGGCGATGCAGCAGAGAGCGAGCATATCACCGTCATCAGACAGATACAGAGCTATCTCCTGCGCTATCCTAAGATGGTCACTTACTTCTGCGGGCCCAACTTCTTTGCTCTGCAGGCTCGCTACGGGAGCGAACACTTTATCTTCTTTCCCTCGGCGACTGCTCTCAAGCAATACTTCACCAGACACCAACCGCAGCACAGCTTTATCCTGATCAAAGGTTCTAACTCGCACCATCTCTCGTCCATTGCGGAGCTATGCTAAAGAATCGCCAGCAACAGCAGCTAGAGCAGCGACAGACCCTCACAGCGCGACAGATACAGCAGATACAACTGCTGGAGCTACCTGTCACCGAGCTGGAGCAGCGCATCAGCGCTGAGATCGAGCGCAATCCTGCTCTCGAGGAGGCGTATACTGCTCATGACGATTCAAATGAAAGTAACGCAACCAACGACCAGATCGACTCCTCTTTGAGCCAGTCCGACCAAGATCGGCTCGAGGCGCGCAACGAGTTCGGCAATGACGACGAGATCCCAGCTTATCGGCTGAGGATGATCGCCGAGAGAGAGCAGCAGCGTGAGGAGATCCCCTTTGCTGCACACGGACTATCTCTCGCAGACTACCTAGACAATCAGCTCTCCACCCTAGAGCTCACCGAGCGGCAGCAGTTACTCGTACCTTATATAGTAGGCAACCTTCGAGAGGATGGCTACCTAGACCGCTCACTACCACTCATTGCTCAGGATCTACTCCTCAAAGAGTGCGTCGACGCCTCCGAGCAGGAGCTCACCGAGCTACTCCAGATCATTCAGAGCTTAGACCCCGCAGGCGTAGGTGCTAGGTCGCTACAAGAGTGTCTACTGCTACAACTGCACCGTATGGAGCAGAGCGAGACCGTCGTCAATGCGGAGAAGATCGTCTCTCACTACTTCGATGACTTTGCTTACAAACGGTTCGAGCGACTCACTAAGCGAGGCTTTGACCAGAAGCAACTCGAAGAGGTGTCGGCACTCATTCACCAACTTTCCCCCAAGCCTGGCAACGGCTTTGACTCCTCTGCTGAGACGCTCCTCTCGAAGGTGACACCCGACTTCATCATCACAGAGCATGAGGGCGAGCTCACCCTGACCCTCACAGACCAGCGCGAGATACCCGCCCTCACCGTGTCGCCAAGCTACAAGCAGATGATCGCCGACTACCGTGATGCGTCAACTAGTGAACGAGCCAAGCTCAAGGAGACGATACAGTACACTCGTGATCGCGTCAAGGACGCTGAGTGGTTCATCTCCGCCCTGCAGCAGCGCTACGACACCCTCCGCACCACCATGACCATCATCATGACGCTACAGCGAGACTTCTTCCTCTCGGGCGACATCGTAGACCTGCGTCCCATGATCCTTAAGGACGTTGCCGATTTAGCCCGACTAGATATCAGCACCATATCACGTGTGAGCAATAGCAAGTACGTGCAGTGCCAGTGGGGCATCTACCCCATCAAGTTCTTCTTTAGCGAAAGCATGCAAGCGAAAGATGGCAGCGACGTCTCTACCAAAGTGATCAAAGACTGCCTCAAGCAGATCATCGAAAGGGAAGACCCTCTTCACCCGCTCACGGACGATCAACTCACAGAAGCACTCTCACAGCAAGGCTACGACATAGCGCGTCGCACCACCGCTAAGTACCGACAGCAGCTCGGACTCCCCACAGCTCGCCTGCGTCGCAAGCTGACTAAGTAATCGCTTATGCAAACGAAGCGTAGCTTGCTGATCCTGCTCTGGAGCTTTCTGTGCCTGCTCCCCACCCTCCTCGCCGGACAAGTCTCTAGCAGCACCTCCATATCGGGCATCCTCTACGACCAGCAGACAGGAGAGCCAGTCCCCTACGCCTCCATCTCTACTGAGACACGCCAGAGCGTCTCAGGCACAGCGAGCGACGACAAAGGAGCCTTTACCATCAAGGTACGACACGAGGAAATAGCGCAAGATACCATCGTGCTACAGATTAGCTGTATAGGCTATGAGGGACGGACCTTGCGTTTGGACAAATACCAAAATCACAGCTTAGGTCGCATCCCGCTCATCCGTAAAGCGACAGACATGGAGACAGTAGTCGTCAAGCCCAAAAAAGAACGCTACCGACGCAAAGGGAACCCCGCTGTGACCATCATGCGCCAAGTGATGCAGCATAAGGAGCACAACCACTTATCCTCCCTGCCCGACTACTCCTACCAGCTCTACCAGAAGACCCTCCTCGCTCAGGGCGATATCACACGAGGCAAGGGCTACTGGGGCATCCCCAAGTGGCGCATGAAGAGCTTCGTCGATAGCTCAGCACTCGCTAGGACACCTATCCTCCCCTTCTCCCTACGTGAGCGACACACCGTCTACGCACAGCAGGCCAGACGCACTGAGAACCCGCTACTCCTCGGCACACGACACAAAGGGGTCGAGCAGATTGTCGACGAGGGGCTGCTATCGAGCAATATAGACGCACTACTCGCTCCCGTAGACATCTACGACAACGACCTGCCATTACTCTCCAAAGAGATCATCGGACCCCTGCACTCGCAGCTCGGCATCACCTTCTACAAGTACTACCTCCTAGACACTATTCCAGATGCTTCGGGCAATGCTTGCTATCAGATACAGTTCGTACCGATAGAGATGCGTGACGCAGGCTTTTCGGGTACACTACTGGTAGACACCGTGGACTACAGCATCCACGGTGTAGAGATGCGCCTGCCCACCATCGCCAATGTCAACTGGGTAGATCGCCTAGAGATCACCATCGACTACGCCCCGCAGAGCATCACACGCCCAGACGGACGACGTGACACTCTATGGCTCCCCGAGCGGCAGCGGCTCGACGCACTCTTTCGCGTATCCAAGCGACTAGACATCTCAGTCTTAGCACGTGTCACCTCCATCTATAGTCACTACCAGACAGGCGCTACAGCGCTACGACCTGAGACACTTGATCCCCGTCTCCTCCTCTCTGCAGACACGCTCCAGCAGCTCATGACACGCGTCATCGACGACTACGGGCTGGTCGTTCGTCCCGAGCCGATCGACTCTACCGAGCTGCGCGCCACACAGCTCGTCGACTATGTCCTTCACGACCCTGGGTACAAACTCTTTTCGCTAGGAGCTAGGATGGCTTCCGTAGGCTTTATCCCGATACCCGCCGAACCACTACACCGTGAGCGTGTCTATGTAGATCTAGGTCCTCTGGAGACCCTCATCAGTGCCAACATGATCGAGGGCGTACGGCTTCGCCTTGGGGGCATGACCACTGCCAGACTGCACAATCAGCTCTTTGCCGAGGGGTATGTCACCTATGGCTTTAAGGACAAAAAGTGGAAGTACTACGCCCGCCTCACCTACGCTGTTAAGCCCAAAGAGCTGCACCCCCATAGCTACCCCCGAAACAATTTTGCGCTCTCTGTACGCAACGACCTCTTCTTCCCAGGTGAGGAGAGCTACGGACTATACAAAGATGGCATCGCCTCAATCTTTGGCACCTACGGCATCACGCGACGCTACTACGGACTAGACATAGAGGCTTCGCACGAGATAGACTGGTCACCCAGCCTATACTCCAACATATGGGTCGACTACCAGCGCCAACGCCCCACAGGCACACTCCACTACTACACGATCGATGCCGAGGGCAAGCAGTACGAAGTCGATGAACTACGACAGACCGAGATCGGAGCCTCGCTCAGCTGGACACCTGGTCGCACCCCTTACTCTGGACGAAAGCCAGGTAGCATCGTCTCGGCAGACATCTACAAGCCTTCCTTCACAATCTCTGGATCGATCTACCCACGAGGTCTATGGGGCAACGATCAGACCCACGGCGCACTCCATCTCGCCTACAGCCAGAGACTATACCTCAGCATCCTAGGTGCACTAGACATAACCCTTCAGAGTGGTATCGCTCTAGGCAACACCCCACAGTCACAGCTCTTCACGCCCTATGGCAATCGTGCCTGGCTACTCGTCCCCGACGCATTTCAGACCATACAACCATTAGAGTTCACCGCTGACAAATACCTCGACTTCAAGCTCCTCTATCGTATGGAGGGTCTGCTCTTTAACCGCATTCCACTCGTCAAGCGACTCGGACTGCGGGAGCTCGTCGGCATCCATGGTTACTGGGGCGACACATCACCACGACACATCACCCCACGCCCAGGACAAATCCTCTTGCCTACCTACGCCGAGCCTATGCGCAACGACCTACACCTAGAGCTCTCGGCAGGTCTGAGCAACATCTTCAAGGTGCTCTCCGTCCAATACTTTTACCGCATCACAGGCAAGGGGCTTCCCGCTCGTCAGCGCCACTCCATCCGCCTAGGTATCTCCGTCTCCTTCTGACATAATTGAGAGTAGTCTTCTTTTGTCTCGTGAGATTCTCTTTTTTCTTCCGTATATTTGTAGGAAGTTATACGTCATCTAGCAGAGACGTACAGTACTCATCATACAATCCTTTCAGTATTCTCACTATTTACTCAGCACCAGTTTATGCTCCTACCCACTGAGACCTTTTTAATTATTGGTTCCATCGTCATCTTCGTCGGTATCCTACTAGGTAAGGTTGGAGCTCGCTTTGGAGTGCCAGCCCTACTTCTCTTTTTGCTGACGGGTATGCTCTTTGGCGTAGATGGTATCGGAATACATTTTAGCAACATGCGGGGCGTGCAGTCCATCGGTATTGTAGCGCTCTCGATCATCCTCTTTTCGGGTGGTATGGGGACCAAGCTCTCGCAGATACGTCCCGTCATAGGCGAAGGTATTGCCCTAAGTACCATCGGAGTGTTGCTCACGACCCTCTTCACAGGACTACTCATCTTCTGCGTGACGCATTACCTCTTTGCCTCGCTCACCTTCTCGCTACCTATCGCTATCCTACTGGCGGCCACGATGTCTAGTACCGACTCCGCCTCAGTCTTTGCGATCCTACGCTCGCAGCGTGTGCATCTTAAGGAAAACCTCAAGCCACTCCTAGAGTTGGAGAGTGGTAGTAACGATCCGATGGCCTATATGATTACCGTCGCACTCATTGGCTTCGTCATGGGAGGCGATACCTCCCTATGGGGCGTGGCGGGGAGCCTCGTACTGCAGTTTCTCTTTGGCATCATCGGTGGATTTTTCTTTGGCTGGCTATGCGTCAAGATGCTCAATAATCTGAACATTCAGAACGAGGTGCTCTACCCCATCGCGCTGCTTTGCCTCGTTATGATCACCTACGTGAGCACGTGGTATATAGGTGGTAATGGTTATCTAGCAGTCTATATCGCAGGCATCTATCTAGGGAATAGTAAGATCACGGCACGAAGGTCTGTGTACGGCTTCTTCGATGGTATCACCTGGCTAGTACAGATCGTACTCTTCATCATGCTAGGGCTACTGGTCAATCCGAGCGATATGCTCCCCGTATTGCTTCCGACGCTCATCATTGCTGTACTGATGATGTTTGTCGCTCGTCCGCTCGCTTGCTTTGTGACGCTACTCCCCTTTCGTCAGCTATCCTTCAAGGCTCGCCTCTTCACCTCTTGGGTTGGTCTACGTGGAGCGGCACCCATCCTCTTTGCCACCTATCCCGTACTAGCCGAGGTGCCCCAGTCCAATCATATCTTTACCATAGTTTTCGTCATTACACTGGTATCACTCATCTGTCAGGGTATGACGATCACCCCAGTGGCTCGTGCTCTGCATCTAGCTGAGCCAGCACCCCCTGAGGGCTACTTCATGGGAGTCGAGATCCCTGAGGAGACCAATACAAGCATGGAGGAGCGTATTGTCGTAGAGGAGATGCTCTCTGAAGGACATTTGCTTAAGGACTTAGCACTCAATCCCGACGAACTGGTTATCCTCGTACGTCGCCACGATCGCTACATAGTGCCTAAGGGTGGACTACACCTGAACCCTAACGACATCCTCCTCATCGTCTCCGAGCGAAATGACTCTGAGCAGAAGTACCTAGAGATCCCGAACGCAGACCTCTTCACACGCTTGAGGAAAACCCTTGGACAGGTCACTAGCCATAAGAGTAAAAAGAGGTCCGATAGTTAGATGACCATATCTATCCTCAGCTAATAGACCTAAACAAATCCACAAATCAAGTAGCCCAATGAGACGAGTATCGATGTGCAGGGACACACGGTAGTATCCAGGTTACTCGTGAGATTTGCGAAATCTAGGCCCACTTACGAAGCTCTCGTGAGGGGGCTCTTTGGTTTGTGTCAGCCGAGAGCCGTGACTCAGACCTCAATTTCGCCAATCTTACGAGTAGCCCTACTTTATGTAAATAGTTCCCATTTATTTCGCTATCTTTGTCCCGAGAGCAATGGCATTATGAGATGCTACTTCAGCACAATCTCTTATTGCTCTAAGACAGCTCTCTATTTTCGCTTAAACAGACTCAGTTGGACATTGTATGTTACCACTATACGTACGGCATCCATCCTTGAGCCTACGTTAACACATAACAGAACCAGTACTTCATGTCTCCAAACAACCGCCTTCTTAGACCTATTCAGCGGTTTACAATCCGCAAAGTAGATTCCACCGTCGTACTCTTTCTTGCGACCATCGTAGCACTTATTGTGGCCAATAGCCCTCTCAGAGATCTATACCATACGCTGCTCGCTATACCGATCAACCTCAACATCCTAGGGCTAGACATATTTCATTATCATGGCGAGCCGATGAGCTTCTTGGTTTTTGCCAATGATGTCTTGATGGTTTTCTTCTTCTTTGTTGTCGGACTAGATATCAAGCAGCAACTTCTCGTTGGGGAGCTCTCCTCAGTCAAGAAAGCGATGATGCCTGTCGTGGGGGCTATAGGCGGTATGATCATGCCTATCCTCCTCTTCTTGCTGATTGCTCCTGCTGGTGATGCCAGCCGAGGTGCTGCCATACCGATGGCTACAGATATAGCCTTCGTCCTAGCGGTACTGATGGTACTGAAGGATCATGTACCCGCTTCGCTACGTGTCTTTATGACTACGCTAGCCGTAGCCGATGATATAGGAGGTATCATCGTGATAGCGCTCTTTTACTCCTCTGGGATCAACCTGTTGATGCTAGGTCTAGGCTTGGCGACAGTTGCTCTGCTAGCTCTCCTAGGTCGATCAGGAGTGCGCCATATAGTGATCTACATGATCGGACTCTTTATCGTATGGTTCTTCTTCCTACAGAGCGGTATCCACACCACCATCGCAGGTGTCATGGTAGCACTGGCGGTCCCTATGACGACCTCTGTCTCTTGCCACCAGCTAGGCAATCTCGCTGGTACAGTCTCTAGGATGCTACCGCATACAGAGAATACACAAAAAGATCAGACCACACACCTAGATGGAGCTGATATTGCCATGATCAACAGCTTGCGCCAATCTGCTTCACGAGCTATCCCTCCAGTACAGCGCCTAGAGCATGCACTCACGGGTTGGGTCAACTATTTGATCCTCCCTATCTTTGCTTTTGTCAATGCTGGGATCGACTTCTCCACATTCACTATGGATAGTATCTCAGCACTTCCCTTTGCAGTGAGTTTGGGACTATTGATTGGCAAGCCTGTTGGCATTTTCCTCTTTACCTATGTCTACATTCTTCTCACGAAGCATCAGTGGAGTGACGGGGTCTATCCCGCCATGCTCTTCGCTGTCTCCATATTGGGTGGTATCGGCTTTACGGTCTCCATGTTTATCGCTAGTCTGTCATACGATGTACAGCTGCATCTAGACTGGCTCAGCGAGGCCAAGCTGGGTATCCTAACAGGGAGCCTTATCTCGGGCATCATAGGCTATATCACGGTGCTGGCTGTGGGTAAGCGGCATCAAAAGAAGATGGCTCAAAAAGCAAACTAAGAGACAATGCTCATATATATCCACGTGGGGATTCTCAATTCTCCACGTGGATATTTTTTATTCTCCACGTAGGGACGAAACGATTCCTCCGAAGTTTCATTTGATTCCTCCGAAGTTTCATTTCTTCCCTACGTGGAGAATATTTGATCTCCACGTAGGGATTCTGAAATTTCTCCGTAGGGATCCCGAAATCCTCCCATGGAGATCTTAGATTGTAGTTCCTGATCACAAATAGCCTGACACAAGTCTGGATCGATAGGCACTTAGCTATGAGTGGTGTTTTGACCTTTACGCTGTATTTGGCTTGTGTTAGGTCGCTTATAGGTTACAAAACAGCAAGTGGCGACGAAGGCACTAGGACCCTCGTCGCCACTTGCTTGTGATGTTTTACCTCTATCTTATGAGGTGATTAGACTCGCTTAATCTGTTCTTTGGGGATCTCTCTCATCGGAGTCACGAGACGATAACCCTTTCCGTGCACGTTCTTGATCTCTAGCGAGGGATCGGCCTTGAGGATCTTACGAAGCTTGGTCACATAGACATCCATGCTGCGTGCGTTGAAGTAGTTGGCATCAGCCCAGATAGTCTTAAGAGCATAGTCTCTCTCGAGGGTCTCATTAGCAAAGACGCAAAAGAGAGAGAGCAACTCGTTCTCCTTTGTGGTTAAGGTGAGTACCTTACCATCCTCAGTCGTGAGGGTCTGCTTCTTCGTATCGAATAGTAGCTTGCCTAGCTGGTAGAACTGCTGCTCCTCATGCTCCTCACCGATGATGCGTCGCATGATTGCTGCGATACGAGCCTCCAGCTCTTGCATGCTAAAGGGCTTTGTGATGTAGTCGTCTGCTCCGAGCTTGAAGCCACGTAGTACATCTTTCTTTTGATCCTTTGCCGTGACAAATATGATAGGAATATTGGGGTTAGCATCACGTATCTGCTTAGCTAGCTCGAATCCATCCATCTTAGGCATCATAACGTCGATAAGGCAGAGTGAATACTCTTTCTTACCAAAGGCTTCTAGCCCCGTCTCGCCATCTGTAAAGAGGTCTACCTCATAGTCCTTTGCTATAAGGTACTCCTGAAGCATCAAGCCTAAGCTCTCATCATCTTCGCAGAGGAATACTCTAATCTCTTTGTTGTTCATAGCTATTATTTGATTTGTTGTGAATTATTCTGTTTATTGTCGATTAGATACTCTTGAGCGGCAATAGTTTAATCTTCATTATCATTCTTTTTAGATTCACTCTGTGCTAGGAATGGTATGCGAAGTGACATCTTCGTCCCGACTCCCAGCTTACTGAAGACCTTGACCTCGCCTCCCATACCTTGGATAGCTCGCTGTACGTAAGCTAGACCGAGACCAAAGCCCTTCACGTCATGGCGGTCACCCGTATGGACACGATAAAACTGATCGAAGATATGCGCTCTATCCTGACGAGAGATACCGATACCATTATCTTGGATATCTATGATCAGGTAGGTATCATCGTTTCGTGTGGTTAGGGTGATGATCGGAGGTATATCCTCCTTGCGATATTTCAGACTGTTGTCTATCACATTAGATATAACGTTCTGAAAGGCGATTTTATCACATAGGACTCTATAGTGCTCAGCCTCCAGAGCTAGCACGAGCTCTCCATGCGCCTCTGTGAGCTTCATGACATAGGCACTGCTTAGGTCTCTAATCTCCTCGTGAGCATCTAGCTCCACAGGGTAGGTCTTGAGCACACCACGCTCCATCGTTGAGGACTGCAAGACTTGATCTACTAGTAGCGTGAGTCGATCTACCTCCTTAAGCATCGTCTGAGTGATACGCTTGCGTCTCTCCTCAGACTCCTCCACAGACGGGTCTTCGAGCATCTCACAGGCTAGACGTATGGAGCTCACGGGAGTCTTGAGCTCATGAGTCATGTTGCTTACAAAGTCTTTACGCTCTCGCAAGTAGTGCTGCTGTCGTACAAGGATCGCGATTGCCAGTGCGCTGAGCATCACAATCACTAGCAGCGTAGCAGCTGAGGGGAGCGTATAGATTAGATTGCCCATATGGTGGCTATGATCCATGAAGATCAACTCAATATAAGGCAACTGTAGCTCATCCTGTGTGTCTAGATAGGAATTTGATTGGACGAAAAGATCCCTCCGCAACACTAGAGGAGCCTTTCGTGAGGGGACGTAAGTGTCAGGTACGGTCGTATAGACCGACTGCCCCCTACTATCATAGAGTGTAAACTCAAAAGCCTCCGTTATCCCGACCTGTGCCAACTCGCGCACTAATGCTTTCTGCAAGAAATCTACATTGACCCTCTGTCTGAGAGGCTGATCATTACGCTTGAGGATGGTACGTAGTACCGCCTCATCAAGGAGATTACGATGATAGAAGTAAGTGTTGAGTAGCTTATTTTGCAATGCTTTTGTGTGCTCTTTGCCCCGCCTATTCACACGAGCCTCTGCCCATGGGGGACAGGTCGCCCGCTGAGAGTTGCCATAACCATTCCACACCTCGCTACCGTCTGACATATAGCTTGCTGAGAGAGCTCCTGACCCCTCCACACCAGGCTGGAGAGAGTCTTGCAGACCAAACTTCTGCACATCTTTCTGTGTGAGTACCGAACGTAACTGACGCTCCACCTCATCTTGCTCCAACGACCGAGAGACCTCGTCCAATGCTCTCTGAGCCAAAGTCTCAAAGTAGTCGTTGTACAAAGCAGTGACATAACTAAAGTTCCTCAACTGCAGCAATATGGATACTGTTGCAATAGTCACTAGCAAGATGATTATAGTCCAGATAATACGCTTTCCCACGTCAGTTACCTTCTATTTGTACGCAAGTAAGATACCTTATTAGAGCTTGATTTGGTCTATATGTATGAGCTCCTCTAGATCGATCGTCGTCACGCTCCCATAAGGCAGGATCTGAGCAAAAGCTTCTTGTAGCGTGATGCGACCCGCCATGGCTCTCACAGCATTGATGACCCCGCCATGAGAGAAGAGGAGTACACGCTGAGCTCCAGATGTGTAGAGTTCATCCAGTAGGTCTGCGACACGTCTTGCTAAGTCTCGTAGCGACTCACCCCGAGGGGCTGGCTGATCGATAAAATACTCAAAGAAGGCTGACACCTCTTGCTCTTTCTCGAGGATGCTATTCCAATGCTTCCCCTCCCAATCGCCAAAGTTCATCTCTTTCAGACGATCATCCACCTCTATACTGGTCTCCTTGGGTACACAGTGCTGCGCCAGCTTGAACGCACGAGACAGTGGACTAGAGAGGATGCGATCATACAGAGACAGATCTATCTGAGCTGCCACACGAGGAGCCTCCTCGGCAAATGTGTCTGCCAGCGGTATATCTGTATTGCCATAGCAAATGACCTGCCACTCAGGTGATACGGCGGTATGTCTGACCAATGTTATCTGCATCCTTTCGCTTCTTTTTTATCTATTCATATCCAGCGATATGATAGGTGATGGACTCACCACCTATCATCATTATTGTTAAAGTCTTTGCCTCGGTTGTCTCGTCGACGACCATGGGCATCACCTCCCTTAGCTTTGTAAGGTTTATTGCCCTTGGCGTGTCCCTTGGACTCTCTAGACTCATCCCCATATCGGTCTGACCTCATCCTCTTTGGACCAGACTTGGCAGGACGATTGGAGCGACCTCCGCCTCGTGGGGCGTATTCCAGATCAGCATCTCTAGTCTCTCGCTCCTCCTGCTGAGCCTCCAAGTAGTGCTTCATCGAGAGAGCTTCACGCAGGATATCGTTGACAGGGAGTTCCTCGCCGTCTAGCGTCACGATATCATCTTCCACCACAATATCCGTTAGCTCAGCTCGCTCGCCATTGAGCATGACACGCCCAGCGACGATGTACTTCTCCACTTCACGGCGCGATCCGATACCCGCATCGCTCAGAAGTTTGTTGATACGCAAACTCATGATTCAGTCGTTATGTATAAAGTTTAGTTCATTGATTACTCCAATATGTGTAGCTATAGCTTGATCTCATCTATAGCGTGCTGCATACGTCGTATGCTCTCGGGGATGCCCAGCAGGTATATGATCTCATGAATACGTGCTCCACGAGGTGCTCCTACAAGTGCCATACGTATACCATTCATCACCTTGCCCATAGGTAGCTCATCTCCATTGATCTTGTCGTAGAGTGCCTGCTCGATCGTATCCAGCGAGGCCTCACACGGGAGTTCCTCTAGGAGCGTGATCATCTGCTGTAAGTAGCTAGGGGTCTCCGCCTTCCAGTGCTTCTTGACTCCCTTAGCATCGTACTCAGTGGGAGCAACGAAGAAGTAAAGGACCTCGGGGAGCAAGTCGGGGAGGAGCTGCGCCTTATCGCGGATCGTCAGAAGCACGTCTCGCAGATGCTCGTCCGTAGGGTTCACACCGTGCTCAGTGAGAGACGGGCGTATATATGTGATGAGACGCTCTACGGGGATCAGCTGTATGTACTGATGATTAAACCACTTGGCCTTTTCAAAATCGAAGCGCGCTCCACTCTTGCTACAGCGATCTAACGAAAAAGCAGAGATTAGCTCGGAGGATATAGGCTCTTGGGGATCGGCAAAAAGCTCTTGATCGGTACCAGGATTCCACCCCAATAGTGCTAAGAAGTTGCTCACAGCCTCTGGTAGATAACCTTGCTCACGATAACCCATCGAGATAGAGCCATCCTCAGGATTGCGCCACTCTAGCGGGAAGACTGGGAAGCCCAACTTATCTCCATCACGCTTGCTCAGCTTACCACTACCCTGAGGCTTCAGAAGGAGCGACAGGTGTGCAAACTGAGGCATCGAGTCCTTCCACCCGAAAGCCTCATAGAGCAGGACATGCAGCGGTGCACTAGGTAGCCACTCCTCACCACGGATCACATGAGTGATCTGCATCAAGTGATCATCGACAATGTTGGCTAGATGGTAGGTAGGCAGATCATCTGCACTCTTGTAGAGCACCTTGTCGTCTAGCTGTGTGGAGCTAATGACCACCTTGCCACGGATCAAGTCATCAACCTCAACCTCTCGGTCAGGGTCAACCTTAAAGCGCACCACATACTCCTCACCAGACTCTAGCAGACGAGTCACCTCCTCGCTAGGGAGCGAGAGGCTATTGCGCATCTTAGAGCGGGTAGAGGCATCATAGCTAAAATTTGGCATCTCCTGCCGCGCCTGCTCTAGCTCCTCCACAGTATCAAAGGCATAGTACGCTGCACCTTGCTCTATGAGCTGCTGTACGTACTCACGATAGATATCCCGTCTCTCGCTCTGGCGATAGGGTCCATAAGGCTGATTGTCACTACCGATGCCCTCATCGATCTCTATCCCTAGCCACCGTAGTGCCTCGATGATATAATCTTCAGCTCCAGGCACAAAGCGCTTACTATCCGTATCCTCTATGCGTAGCACCATCGTGCCACCATTATGACGTGCGAAGAGATAATTAAAGAGTGCTGTCCGCACGCCTCCGATGTGTAGTGGACCCGTGGGACTAGGCGCAAATCTAACTCGAACCATTGCTGTCTTCCTTTATTACTATTTGTTGCTTACTCAGCCCTTTAGTTTGTTTTCTTTTAGTAGCACGTAAGCTCAGAAAGCTCTATGTGCCGATTCTGTATAAACGTGCCACAAAGATAGTAAAAAGTGCGGTCTCCCTCTATAAGTTCAGCTGTGCGACATAGGAAAGCAACAAGAGTTTGGATTTTTCACTACCTTTGGAGAGCTAAAACCATTATTCTAACGACTTATTTTAACCTAATCAGATGAACACACCATTACTAAATGCTCAGGGCAAACTTATGCTAGCGACCATACAGGGCTACGACCGCCCTGGCGTGACCGCTTCGCTCATGAGCATCCTCGCAGAGCATGGCGCATACATTCTAGACATCGGCCAGTCCGACATACATAGTCACCTCAACCTAGGCATCCTCTTCCAGATGAATGAGGATGACTCAGGATCTGTACTGAAAGATCTACTCTTTAAGGGATATGAACTTGATGTCCAAATACGCTTTACACCTATCTCAACAAACGACTACGGAGAGTGGGTCAATGCCCAAGGCAAGAACCGCTACATCATCACCGTTGTAGCACGCAAGATGACCGCTGAGATGCTCTCAGCGGTCGCTGGAGCTGCTGCCGAGCAGGGACTTAACATTGATAACATACGCCGCCTCACGGGACGTATCCCGCTTGACCCAATGCAACAGGCTCCGATGGCGAGCATCGAGTTCTCCATGCGTGGCAATATCAAAGATGTCCACACCTTCCAGCTAGACCTCCTACAGATGAGTGGCGAGCTAGATATGGATATATCCTTCCAGAGGGAGAGTATGTTTCGCCGTATGCGCCGCCTGATCTGCTTCGATATGGACTCGACGCTGATCCAGACCGAGGTCATCGACGAGCTAGCTATGAGGGCTGGCGTAGGCGACCAAGTCAAAGCAATCACCGAGCGAGCTATGCGTGGTGAGATAGACTTCATCGAGAGCTTTACAGAGCGTGTCGCCCTACTCAAGGGACTGGACGTCTCTGTTATGGAGGATATAGCGCACAATCTCCCCATTACCGAGGGATGTGAGCGACTTATGCGCACGCTCAAGGTGATGGGCTACAAGACCGCTATCCTCTCGGGAGGCTTCACCTACTTCGGGCATTACCTGCAGAAGAAGTTTGATATAGACTACGTCTACGCCAACGAGCTAGAGGTGGCCGATGGCAAGCTCACGGGTCGCTACGTAGGCGACGTAGTCGATGGTCGCCGCAAGGCTGACCTGCTTCGTCTGATCGCTCAAGTAGAGCGTGTCGACCTGATGCAAACGGTAGCCGTGGGCGATGGAGCCAACGACCTACCGATGCTCTCACTAGCAGGACTAGGTATCGCATTCCACGCTAAGCCCAAGGTCAAGGCAAGTGCCGAGCAGCGTATATCTTCCGTTGGTCTCGATGGCATCCTCTACTTCCTAGGCTACAAGGACTCGCTCTTTGATGAGCAGATGATAGAGTGCATGAAGGATGGCTCCTGCTCAGCACTCTTCCCCCATCACTAAATCGTCTAACCCTTTACTACCCTATTAATACATGATACGTCATTGCGTCGTCTTCACGCTACAACTACCAGGCTCCGCTGAGGAGCAGCAGGCTCATCTAGAAAAGATCAAGAGTCTCCTTGAGAACCTCCCCGAGCAGATCCTCGAGCTTGAGTCGATGGAGGTATTCTTCAACTGCAACCCTAGCGAGGAGTCTACCTTTATGCTCCAGGCTGATGTAGAGGATCTCGAGGCTCTATCGGCTTATGCCACACACCCCGATCATGTCCAGATAGTAAATGACCTTATCAAACCATATAAAGTGGGTCGCACTTGCATTGATTATAAGCTGCACGACCATTATCCTCACTAACGCTATGGCTAGAGAAAAAGAACAGTCCCAGGAGCTAGACACCATCTACCTCGCTGGGGGTTGCTTCTGGGGTATGCAGGCCTTCTTTGAAGAGGTCGACGGCGTCGTCTCTACCGAAGTGGGCTATGCCAATGGCACGCTCGGACGACAGCCCTCTTATGAGGAGGTTTGCACAGGCGAAACGGGCTTTGCCGAGACACTGCGAGTAGTTTACGACGCAGGGCGTGTGCCGCTGAGCTTTATCCTAGAGCGATACTTCACCGTCATCAACCCCACCACGCTCAACCGCCAAGGAGCCGACCACGGCACCCAGTACCGCACTGGTATCTACTATACTAAAGAGGAGCAGCGCCCGATCATCGAGAAAGCACTTACTTCGCTACAACAGGCTTATACCGACCCCGTAGTGGTCGAGTGCAAGCCTTTGGACAATTACTACCCCGCCGAGCAATACCATCAAGAGTATCTGCGTAAGAACCCAGGCGGTTACTGTCACATCGGGCACACGCAGATAGCGCGCGAGAGCTCTGTACGCTACGTAGACCACGAGGCGCTCCGCAAGCGTCTCACGCCGATGCAATATCACGTGACGCAGGAGGCTGGCACAGAGCCACCCTTTGACAATGAGTACTACGACCTCACGGAGGCAGGCATCTACGTGGACGTTGTCTCTGGCAAGCCCCTCTTCCTCAGCTTGGACAAGTTTGACTCGGGTTGCGGTTGGCCTGCCTTTGCGAAGCCTATCGACGACCAACTGATCAAGGAGTCGACCGACCGCTCACATGGTATGGTGCGTACGGAGGTGCGTAGCAAAGACTCGGACGCTCACCTCGGACACCTCTTTGAGGATGGTCCCGTAGAGCTAGGCGGGCTACGCTACTGTATCAACAGTGCTGCGCTGCGCTTCATTCCCCTAGACAGCCTCGAGGCTGAGGGGTATGGCGACTACCTGCGCTACTTCAAGAAGTAACTGTGACAAGGGTTCTACACCTTAGTACCTATGGAGCTAATAGCGGTGCTGGCATCGCAGCTCTGCGACTGCTAGAGGCTGAGCGGAGCTACGGCTTAGACGCTGAGCTACTGCTCATGGCTTCTAGCTCGGAGCCCCTAGCAGGTGTACACGCCCTAAGCAATGATCGGAGACTTTACCGAGCCTGGCAATGCAAGCTTTGGAGCGAGCGCGCCCTCGTTGCCTTGCTCAACGGCTTCAACCGCGAGCAAACATTCAAAACCTCGCTAGGCTGGCTCGGCATCTCTATGCGCACACTGCGCCCTTATCTTACCAATGTAGATGTCATCCATCTACACTGGACGCAGCACGCTTTCCTCTCGCTCCGCACCCTCGAGGAGCTCTGCAAGCTCGGGCTACCCGTCGTCATCACGCTACATGACTACTGGTGGGCGCAAGGCATCGAGCAGATGGAGACCAAGGCTGGCGAACTGTCAGCCCCCCTGCGCCGACTAGACCGACGAGTACAGCAGTGCAAAGCCGAGCTAATGGCGCACTACCCTATTCATTGGGTGACCGTCTCCAATAGCCTGAGAAACGCCGTATCACGCTCCTCCATCGTGCCACGCTTAGGCATCAGCACCATTGGCAATGTACTCTCCGCCCAGTATTATCAGCAAGCACAGAGCCAAGGGTGCCAATCCTCCAGCGAGCGAGCACTTTATCGCATCCTCTTCGTAGCAACGCGTGTCGATGACCCGATCAAAGGGTGGAGCTACCTCACCGCTGCTATGCAACAACTAGCCGAGCTGGCGGGCAAGCAAACAGCGCAAATGCAGCTCACACTCGTTGGCACCATATCTGACAGCACACGCCTCAAGCAGATCCCCATCCCCGTACAGCATCTAGGCAGTATCTCCGATGCGGAGCGACTACGCTCCCTTTACGCTGAGAGCTCCGTCCTCATCTCAACCAGTGAGCGCGAGAGCTTTGGTCAGACACTCCTAGAGGCACTTGCCTGCGGTACCCCCATCATCGCTAGAGACTCGGGAGGTCCCGCAGATATACTCATCAATGGGATCAATGGCACCCTCGTGGCACACGACACACCACAAGAGATGGCGACCGCTCTCTGGCAGCACTTCACAGGAGCTACTGAGTACGAGCCCGAAGCGTGCCGCACCTCCGCCATGCGCTTTGCTCCCACCTCCATAGTCCAGCAGTATGCCCAGCTTTACGCCCAGTTAATAGATGACACCCAGCGAGCAAACCGATGACTACCACACCTCTACTAACCATCATCACCATCTGCTACAATGCGGAGGCGACCATCGCCCCCACCCTGCGCAGCCTTGCCGAGCAGAGCGACCAACGCTTTGAGTACCTTGTCATCGATGGTGCATCCCAAGACAGTACGCTCTCACTCGTTCAGACGCTCTACCCTCGTGCTACCATTTACTCTGAGCCAGATCATGGACTCTACGATGCGATGAATAAGGGATTGCGCCATGCCACTGGCACCTACATCTGGTATCTCAATGCGGGCGACACGCTACGCACACCCGACACGGTCCGCACCGTCTGTGCTGCCCTTGAGACACACCAGCCCGACCTCCTCTATGGCGACACGATGATTGTAGATGGAGCTTACCAAGACCTCTATCCTCGTAGGTTGCGCCCGCCCCATCAGCTGACGCAGCACTCCTTTGCCAATGGCATGCTCATCTGCCACCAAGCTTTCATACCACGACGCAAGCTCGCCCCGCTCTACGACCTGCGCTACCGCTACTCGGCAGACTACGACTGGTGCATCAAGATCATAGACGCCATCCAGAGCCAGTACCGCATCGACGACTATTTCGTCAACTACCTCAACGAAGGGGTCACCACACGCAACCACCGAGCCTCGCTCCTCGAGCGGCTTCGCATCATGGCTCGACGGTACGGCTGGCCGACCGCCATCGTACGACACGTCAGCTTCCTCTTCTGTCGTCAGCGATAAGAGTGGATTCGTGGCCCGTTACGACCATCTCATAGCAAGCTATTCGCAACTTATGGTCATGACGAAGGAGACTGCAGGATAGAGACCCTGTTTCATAGGCTAATTTCTATTTTGAGGTGCTGGAAGAAATAATTTAGACTGACGTATTCTAATCAACTGAGACTATAAAACAGAATATCCACGTGGGGATTCTCAATTCTCCACGTGGATATTTTTTATTCTCCACGTAGGGACGAAACGATTCCTCCGAAGTTTCATTTGATTCCTCCGAAGTTTCATTTCGTCTCCACGTGGAGAATTTTTATTTCCTCCGTGGGGATTTAGAAATCTCCACGTGGAGATCTACCCCTTCTAAGGGAAAGTCTTATCGGGGCATAAGAGATCCTGTCGATCACATGTCAGTGCAGGCCCCTTTCAGCACCCCAAAATAGAAATTAGCCATTTCACACGTCAGCTCTACCCTACTCCAGGACGGATCTTCATCGAATAGAGATATTTTTCGTAACTTAGCCATCTGAAAGTAGAGGTCTCTTTCAGCTATTAGCTCGATGAGTGGCACCTGCTGAGTGAGGGTGGACAACTCGGGGCTCTTCGCTCCGAACCTGATCTACCAGCCTCTACGACCAAGCGAATAAAACACAATTGACTCTATGGAAGATAGTATAGATAGGATTATCCCAGTGGATATTGAGGACGAGATGAAGACCTCTTACATTGACTACTCAATGTCTGTCATCGTCTCTCGTGCACTCCCCGATGTGCGTGACGGGCTCAAGCCTGTGCATCGACGTGTACTCTACTCGATGAATGAGAGTGGCAATACCTACAATAATCCTACCCGCAAGTGTGCACGCGCCGTCGGTGATATCTTAGGTAAGTATCACCCCCATGGCGACAGCTCCGTATACAATACACTGGTACGTCTCGCGCAGGGCTGGAATATGCGCTACCCGCTCGTACAGGGACAGGGTAACTTTGGTTCTATCGACGGGGACTCACCCGCTGCGATGCGTTACACCGAGTCGAGGCTCAATCAGTTTGCCCAGGAGATGCTCCGAGATATTGACATGGAGACGGTGGACTTTCAGGACAACTTCGACGGAGACTTTAAGGAGCCTACTGTACTACCCTGTCGCATTCCTAACCTTCTGATCAATGGTGCCGCTGGTATCGCCGTCGGTATGGCGACCAATATGGCTCCGCACAACCTTACTGAGACGCTCAATGCTTGTATCGCTTACATAGATGCCCGTGGTGAGATCACGGTCGATGAGCTGATGCAGTATGTCAAGGCGCCAGACTTCCCCACGGGTGGTGTCATCTACGGCTATGAGGGGGTCAAAGAGGCCTTCCGCACAGGCCGCGGACGTATCGTCATACGTGGCAAGGCGGACATAGAGGAGTACCATGGACATGAGCGCATAGTCATCCGTGAGATACCCTATCAGGTACGCAAGAGCGATATGGTCGCTAAGATTGCTCAGCTGGTCAACGAGAAGAAGATCGATGGCATCAGCGACATATCCGATGAGTCGAGCAATAAGGGTATCCGCATTGTCATCGATATAAAGAAGGATGCCAACGCAGGTGTCGTCCTCAACTACCTATATAAGTACTCCGATCTGGAGAGCTACTTTAGTGTCAATAACATTGCGCTAGTTCACGGTCGCCCTCGCCTGCTCAACCTTAAGGACCTTATCGGGCACTTCGTCGATCACCGCCACGATGTGGTGACACGTCGTGCTCAGTATGAGCTTCGCAAGGCGCAGGAGCGTATCCACATATTGGAGGGCTTGATCATTGCGGTAGACCACATTGACGAGGTCATACGCATCATCCGCTCTAGTGAGGAGACACGCGAGGCGATGAACCGACTGATGGAGGCATTCAACCTCTCGGAGCTACAGGCGCGTGCTATCGTAGATATGCGTCTACGACAGCTCACGAAGCTCGATATTGACAAGTTGCAGCATGAGTACAATGAGCTCAAGGAGCGTATCGACTACCTAAACCTCTTCCTCAGTGACATCAATATGCGTATGGAGCTGATACAGGAGGAGTGCCGTGAGATCATCGACAAGTATGGCGATGAGCGTCGCTCAGAGATCGTATATGCTTCGGAAGATCTCAATCCTGAGGACTTCTACGCCGATGAGGATATGGTGATCACCATCTCTCACCTAGGATATATCAAGCGTACGCCCCTCTCGGAGTTCCGCACGCAGACACGTGGCGGTGTCGGCGTCAAGGGTGCCGATAGTCGTGACGAGGACTTTGTCGAGTACATCTATTCGGCGACGATGCATGCCACGATGATGCTCTTTACCGCTACGGGACGTGTCTACTGGCTCAGAGTCTTTGAAATACCAGAGGGCTCCAAGAGCTCTAAGGGCAGACATATACAGAACCTACTAGACCTAGACGAGGAAAATCGTGTCACGGCTTTCTTGCGTATCAAGGACTTGACGACCGATAAGGAGTTTGTCAATACACACTACCTTGTCTTCGCTACCGAGCAGGGCTTGATCAAGAAGACGCTCCTAGCTCACTACGCCAACCCACGCAAGACGGGTGTCCGTGCGATCAACCTACGTGGCGATGATCAGGTCGTTTCGGTGGCTCTCTCGAATGGTAACTGCGAGATATTCCTTGCCAACCGCAATGGGCGCTGTGTCCGCTTCAACGAGCAGGAGGTACGTCCTATGGGTCGCACAGCGACAGGTGTTCGTGGTATCCGTCTCGATGATGATCCCAACGACAAGGTAGTCGGTATGGTCGTACATCGCTTGAAGAACAGTGACGAGACCATCCTCGTCATCAGCGAGAAGGGCTATGGTAAGCGTTCGCTCATCGATGACTACCGCATCACCAAGCGTGGCGCCAAGGGTGTCAAGACAATCAACGTGACAGACAAGACAGGTCAGCTCATCGATATACGTGCCGTAGAGGATGACGACAACATCATGATCATCAATAAGAGTGGCGTCGCTATACGCCTCTCTATGGAGCAGGTACGTGTCATGGGACGCGCTACTCAGGGGGTCAAGATGATAGATCTCAATAAACGTTCGGACGAAATCGCATCTATATGTAATGTAGTGGCTGAGGAAGAGGAGCCGGAGCTTCTCGATGAGGCTGACCTAGACGACCCCTCTGAGTTTGTCCCTCAGGAGGAGGATCTCCAAGGATCAGACCCAGACGACGAGCTAGAGGGTAGTGAAGATCAAGAGTAGACTTCTCCAGCCAGACACTACAAGAGAACTAGATTATAAACCAGTAACATCTACTTGAAATATGAAAACAACACGCAAAGTAACCCTAGTGCTACTCGTGCTGATGAGTGCACTAACATTCGGATGCGCACAGACCTCAAACGTCAGAGGCGCTGACCGCTTATCTGATGGCAGCAAGCCCAACTATCCCGAGGCTCGCAATCTAATCAAGCAGGCTATTGAAAACCCTGAGACAAAGGACGACCCCAAGACATGGTACACAGCAGGGCTGATCGAGGAGCGGGCTTTCACAGGTGAAAATCAAAAGAGCCTCAAGGGTGAGCCTCAAGACCTCCCCAATATGTACGCTGCGCTACTCGCTATGCACGAGTACTACACAAAGACCTACGAGATCGATCACCAGCCCAACGACAAGGGCAAGGTACGCCCTAAGTTTGAGAAGAAGATCTCTAAGGCTTACGAGGACAATCTCCTCTACTACATCAATGCCGGAGGATACTACATGGAGCAGAAGGACTTTAAGAATGCGCTCAAGGCATTCCAGGCTTTTAGAGAGATCAAGCGCTCCCCTCTATTCGAGGGTGAGAAGATCGCTCAGCCCGACTCCAACTCTATGATGGTGGACTTCTTTGCTATCATCACAGCCTATCAGGCTGGGGACAAGCAGCTGGCTATCAAGTATGGTGAGGAGCTCAAGGGCAATGGCTATCGTCAGAACGAGGTCTACCAGATCCTCGCACAGACCTACATCGAGGAGGGCGATACGGCCAACTACATTACGACCATGCAAGAGGGTCTCAAGCTCTTCCCCAAGGAGCCATACTACTCTGTCAACCTGATCAATACTTACATCGTACAGAACAAGTATGACGAGGCACGCACCTTCCTTGCTCAGGCTATCGAGCTCAACCCCGAGAACCCTCAGCTCTATGACGTGATGGGTAAGCTCTACGAGGAGAGCAATGAGGAGGAAGCGATCAAGTGGTTTAGCAAAGCTCTAGAGGTAGATCCCAACTACGTCGAGTCGCTCTGTAACATCGGACGTATCTACTACAACAAAGCTGTAGAGGTCTCTGACAAGGAGGAAGGCGGTATGGCTGCTGCTCAGAAGAAGCGCACAGCACTACTCAACAAGGCTCTCCCCTACCTCCAGAAGGCTTACAGCATCAATCCAGACGCATCTTACTACCTACTCGGTAATATCTACTACGCACTGGGAGACAACGCTAAGTACGAGGAGATCCAAGCTGCTCACGGCAACTAATTACAAAGACTCGCTAGCCTCGAGCTAAGCAACTAGACAAAAAGGAGACAGAGACCCACGCGTGGGGTGTCTGTCTCCTTTTTATTTAGTGCGCTCACGAGTCAATTACGCAAATACTACGAATAACGATTTGCTTGCATTTGAACTTAGAAAGCGAACACTAGAGTTACAGCGTCTAATGGCTGAACTTGTCATGTTGATGTGGTCCCATGTAGGGGCGGACCTGCGTGTCCGCCCACAAGGCATACTGCGCTCCGATGAGGACGGGCGGACACATCGGTCCGCCCCTACAGCGGGTTACTCGTAAGGATTGCGGAGTCTAGTGCAGCCGTGGACTCTTTGTCGTTCGGTCAAAGATCTGTAACTTTGGGACGATGAATAAGCTATGGACGCTTTGCTTGCTCCTCCTAGCCCTCGCAGGCTCACTCTCGGGAGGAGAGATATTCCCGCATCACATCTATACGGCAGAGGTACAGACTCTACAGTGTCAGGTGTGGCGTGACGGGGAGCCGATCGCTATACCCTACCCGATCGCCCGCTTGGCTAGCAGCGATGAGGAGATCGTGGTGAGCTTTGACCTCGAGGACCCTATCCCGCACCGCATCCACTACCAGCTAGTGCTGTGCGATGCCGACTGGCAGGTCAATGATCGTATGGCGCTCAGCGAATACCTCGACGGCTGGATCGGAGCGCGCTGGCAAACGGACGAGAGCACCCCCTCAGAAGCCACGAGCGTCGCTTATCGTTACTACGAGCTACGCCTCGGAGGGGCCTCCGTGCTACAACCACTGCTCTCGGGCAACTATCGTCTCACCGCTTGGTGCGAAGAGCTACAAGAGGAGCCTATTTTCGTCACCAGCTTTGCCCTCTATGAGCCTCTCGCCGAGGTCGCTCAGCAGGTGGTGCCAACGACCCCTCAGGGCAACTACTCCCGCTTTCAGCAAGTGGAGCTAGAGCTAACCTTTCCTCCCACACTAGCCACCGATCCGCTCACGGAGCTTCTCGTCACTGTCGGACAAAACGGCTCCTCCACCCGCTACCAGCTACTCACCCGCCCCACCTCCCTCGCTCCTGGGCGTCTCACCTTCAGGGGGCATGATGGGGCCACTTTCGCGGCGGGCAATGAGTGGCGCGCCTTCGAGATATTGTCACCCTACGAGGCGAATATGGGCGTGGAGCATCTCAACAGTCAGGAGACACCCACTAAGGCTGACCTTTATCTAGATCACCCGACGAATGGTAGCTACATTACGCTCTCCGATGCCAATGGGTATCGCAAGGTGCGCCAGACAGACTACGACCCGTACTACGACGAGACCATAACAGACTACTATCTCGTCACCTGGCGACTAGCTCTAGAGGACCCGCTCAGGTATGGCACACCGTTCATCGAGGGGGCAGCCTTCGACGCACTGCCCAAGGAGCAGCGCACGCTGCGCTACAATCGCGAGACAGGCTACTTCGAGCTGTCGCTCCTCG
This sequence comes from Porphyromonas asaccharolytica DSM 20707, assembly GCF_000212375.1. Classification (NCBI taxonomy): domain Bacteria; kingdom Pseudomonadati; phylum Bacteroidota; class Bacteroidia; order Bacteroidales; family Porphyromonadaceae; genus Porphyromonas; species Porphyromonas asaccharolytica. The sequence continues at coordinate 1,947,177 of NC_015501.1, forward strand.
TCAAGGGTGGCTACGTCAGCTACCGATACAGTACCGCACCATCGCCCGCTCCCCTAGCCAGCAACGCTATCGAGGGCGACTACTACCAGACAGAGAACCAATACACGACCCTAGTCTACCTCATCTCCCCCATGCTACGCTACCAGAGACTAGTAGCCGTAGAGTAACTTCCAGATGTAATACTATGGACAAAAAGACCGCAACCATCTATCGCCTCATGTACCTCCGGCTCAAGAGCATCGAGCAGTACGCTAAGCAGAGCGAAGCTATCCAAATGCGCCAGTTCAAGCGCATCATGCGTGTACTAAATGGCACCGCCTACGAGCAGTCCCTCACGAGCGAACCTATCCGCACCTACAGCGACTACCAGCGCATCATCCCTATCGTCGAGTACGAAGAACTACGCCCCTGGGTAGAGCGTATGCTACAGGGAGAGCGCAATCAGCTGATCAAGGGTAGTTGCCGCTGGTTCGCCACCTCCAGTGGCACCTCGGGAGGTCGCAGCAAATACCTTCCCGTGCCTGGGTTGCATCTGCAGAGTTGCCATTATCAGGGAGCCAAAGATGCGCTCTGGCTTTACCTAGACACACGACCCGACAGCGAGTTCTTTGCGCACAAGAGCTTAGTCATCGGGGGGAGCCACAAGCCGACTGAGTTTGCCGCAGGCACCCATACGGGCGACCTATCCGCCATATTGGTGGAAAACATGCCAGCCCTAGGACAGATGTACCGCGTTCCCTCGAAGCAGACCCTCCTCATGAGCGAATGGACCGCCAAGATGCGACAGATCGTCCAGGAGGTGGCGACAGCAGATGTGGGCAGTCTCTCGGGCGTGCCGAGCTGGATGCTCGAGACCATCATGGCGATTCTAGAGTATACAGGACGGGACAACCTCTCGGAGGTGTGGCCTCACCTCGAGGTCTTCTTTCACGGAGGAATCAGCTTTGATCCGTACCGTGAGCGCTACCGCCAAGTCGTCCCGTCCGAGCGGATGCAGTACCGAGAGACCTACAATGCGAGCGAGGGCTTCTTTGGCGTTCAGGACGACCCCACCTCTAGCTCTATGCTCCTGATGCAGGACTACGGCATCTTCTATGAGTTCATCCCAATGTCTCAGTTTGACGTCCCTGACCGTCAGGCCATACCGCTAGCCGACGTACAGAAAGGGGTCAACTATGCACTCGTCATCTCCACCCTCGGAGGGCTCTACCGCTACATCATCGGCGACACGGTCATGTTCACCGAGCTGCACCCCTACAAGTTCATCATCACGGGACGTACGCAGAGCTTTATCAATGCCTTCGGTGAGGAGCTGATGGTCCACAACACGACCACAGCCATCTCGCGCGTCGCCCAGGAGATGGGCGTCACGGTACGCGACTACACAGTGGCACCGCGCTTCTGCCTAGAGACGGCCAATGGCTATCACGAGTGGATCGTAGAGTTTGACACACCGCCAGCCGATCCAGACCACTTCATCGAGCGCATCGACCAAGAGCTCCGCACGCTCAATAGCGACTACGAGGCAAAGCGCTATGCCGACATGGCACTCCTGAAGCCCCGTCTAGTGGTTGCTCGTCGAGGACTCTTCAACGACTGGCTCGAGGAGCAAGGCAAGCTCGGCGGGCAGCACAAGATACCCCGCCTACGGAGCAATGCCGATCTCAACGATCGCCTCATCGAGCTCAACAAGTAGCCACAACATCAATCAGGTATAAACCTACAAAAGGCAAGAACCTCTTGCACAATTAGGAGAAATTTCTGAAACACTATCTGTCATCTACCAACACAACATAAATCAAATAAATGGCAGAATGAGACATTGAACGGCAACTGGTCTCTCATATCGCCAAATATCTTCTGGAAGTGGATAGAAGCTTTGCATTTGTGGCACCGCAGAAGCATTTTGAAGTGGACGATTCTGATTTCTATGCCGACCTCATCCTCTATAACACCCAACTACATACATAGGTAGTTGTCGAACTTAAAGCCACACCTTTCAAACCTGAATATATGGGACAACTTAACTTCTAAAACAATGTAATGGATGATACTCTCCGTAGCGAGCACGACAACAAGACCATCGGCTTGCTCCTCTGCAATGGAGGGATAAAGAGGTAGTGCAATATGACCTCTCTGTCTATGATCAATCAATCGGGGTCAGCGATTATCAACAGACAAAAGCTATTCCCGACGACCCTCGCTCCACCCTCTCCAGGATCGAGGAAGTAGAGGCGGAATTTAGTAAAACAACAAGACGCATAAATAATTAAAATCACATGAGTACATTATTATTACCAAATGAAATGGTGGAATCTGTGTCCAACTTTGTCATTATTGGGGCAAATGGAAGTGGAAAGAGCCATTTAGGAGCTTGGATTGAAGAGAATCAGAATGAGGGCATAAACGTGTTGAGAATTTCAGCACAAAGAGCACTTACTATCCCTAAAACGATAATGGTACAGAGCGAAGAAGTTTCCTGGAATAAAATTTACTACGGAAATGAAACAGATAAAAGAAAAGATCATAAATGGGGATGGGGAAATCCTACATCAACTCTTGTAAATGATTACGAAAGCGTATTGTCTGCAGTCTTCGCTAGGGATAATAAAGAAAACAAAGCTTACGTGGATGAATGTAAACAATTAGAAGCACAAGAAAAACCACACAACAATGTCCCTAAAATGATCTCAGACCTTATGATCGAAGTGTGGAATTCTGTGTTTCCTCATCGGAAGATAAAATTAGAGGATGCCTGTATTAAAGTTGCTCTTCCTAATGATGAAACTGCGACATATCAAGCGAATAACATGTCTGATGGAGAACGTGTCGCTATTTATTTAATAGGACAATGTCTTATTGCCCCAGCTAAAACTATTGTTGTAATAGATGAACCCGAAATTCATTTACATAAGACGATTATGCATAAGTTATGGGATGAGATTGAAAAATGTTGTTCTGATAAAACTCTTGTGTATATAACACATGACTTAGATTTTGCAGCCTCTAGAAAGGATTCTACTAAGATCTGGGTAAAATCATATCAAGGGAACTCGACTTGGGAGTATTCTATTCTTGACTCTAATGGTGATATTCCCGATAGGCTCTACTTCGAAGTTCTTGGAAGCAGAAAACCAGTATTATTCGTTGAAGGAGAGAAAGGTAGTTATGACACCCATCTATATTCATATATTTATGATGGCTATAATATAATTCCTTGCGGCAATTGTTATAACGTAATTGCCATGACCAAAGCCTTCAATAATGAAAAAGTCAGAAGTCTACACAACAACAACATATTTGGTATTGTTGACAGAGACTATATGACTCGTGAAGAGATAACTAGCCTTGAAAATCACAATATAAAAGTATTGCATATTGCCGAAATAGAGAATTTATATCTCCTTGAGGGAGTTATCAGAGCTGTTGCCGAAAATCAAGGATTATCTGCTGATGAGAAATTCGAATCAGTTAAGACGTTTGTTTTTAAAGAGTTTTCCAAAGAAAAAGAATCGCAAATATGTAAGATGTGCGAAAGAGACATACACCATAGACTGAAGGGTTATAGTGTAGGAAAGAACGCAACAAAAGTTTATATAGGAGAACAGCTAAAGGCTCTTGTTGAGCAAATTGACACGAATGGCATGTATGAAGAATATGAAAATCAGATTGATCAAATTATAGCAAAACAGAATTATGATGAACTCCTTTTACGATACAATCGAAAAAGCCTGCACAAAAGAGTCTCTCCATTCTTTGATCTAGCTTCAAATAATTATCCTGAGTTAGTCTTACGCTTACTTAAAACTGAAAGAGGAAAATCTATTATAGATTCGATGAGAAGTAGGTGTCCTAATCTACCTGAAGTACAAGAATTATAGACTCCCTGTCCTCTTCCTGAAAAAAGTACACAGTTGGGAAGGTGTTACTGAGATGATACACGGGTTGTTTTTGTTAATCCTGTGAGCGTTCTCATCTGTTAGTTTTGCTCCTGCTAGGGTACACGACTTGTCGTCGTCTTTACTGCGGAGGTACACAAAGATAGGTCTTTGTTGGGAGTTAAGCGGCATGAGCTCGGAGATTTGAGGCTCAGAGCTTTGGGAGAATTGTTCTTAGCTATCTGGTTCTTAGAGGGTTGGGTGGTTAGAGGGTTGGGGTAATTTGGTATGAGCATCTGCATCGGAGTCTTCTTGTTGATGGCTCGATGAGGTCGCGCTGTGTTATAGAGAGCAATCGTTTGAGAGAGGATCTCTCGAACTTGATCTATGGGCTTATCCTCGAAGTTGTAAAGCCAGTCGTTCTTGATGATCCCGTTAAGTCGCTCAGCCATAGCGTTGTGAAGGGGGTTTCCGGTCTGGGTGACGCTGGTTACGATGCCTAGGCTGGCCTCGTAGTCCGTCATCTGCTTGGAGACATATTGACAGCCTCGGTCGCTATGGAAGATGAGCCCTTTGAGGTCAAAGCCATGCTTCTGATAGAAGTCAACGGTCTGTCTTAGTGCGTTGTAGGGACCCTCTGTGGAGAGCGTGGGCTGCAGGTCAAAGCCGGTGATGATGCGGCTATAAGCGTCCATCGTCAGGGAGAGATATGCGAAGCCCCCTAAACATTTGACGTAGGTTATGTCTGAGACGGTGAGCCGGCAATGGTCGGTGGCTATGTACTTAGGGGTGGTGTTCAGGTGGTCTTGGAAGCCGTGATTGACCACTCCCTTGGTCGTCTGGGGTGGACGCTTGCGCTTGCGACTTCTTAGTAGCATATCGTTGGCTCCTAACACTTTGTAGAGCCAGTCTCGACCTACTTGGAAGGTCCCTTTGAAGTATTCGTTGGCACACTGCTGGATGGTGTCTACGCCTGCTTTGGGGAGCTGACCGCGCACATACTGGCAATAGTGTAGGACGGAAGCTACTTTGACATCTTCGTCTTGCTCGGTGAAGGTGTGCTTGTAGTAGCCTTTGCGGCTGACTTCTAACAGCTGACAAAGGTAGGTTATGGAGAGCTTTTGATCTCTCTCTTTGGCGGACTCAAGCTGTCTCACGGCTGCAAATCGGTCTTTTTTTTAGATCAATGTGGTAGCGATTCAAGACCACTTCGAGTAGTGTCTTGTTGACTAATGCCTTGCTCTCAGCCTGGAAGAGGGCTGCTTTGAGACGAGCGTTTTCACGCTTGAGTTCTGCGTACTCTGGATCTACGTCTTTGTTCTTGTTTGTCTTGCTCATAGTGCTACTGGTGCTTTGGTTGGGTAACTCTACATCAAAGGTACGCAACCAATTTCGAATGGTGCGTGTGGTAATGCCGTAGCGCTGGCTGGTGGTGGCAATGCTGTCACCGGTGGCTAGGAGGTCGTCAATGACTCTCCACTTGAAATCTAGGGGATATCCCTTTCGTCCTAGTTTACTTTTTTCTTGTTTCATAGTTGTTGGGGTTGGCTTCCCCAACTGTGTACTATTTCAGGAGAGGACACTATGCTATTTCATTTCGTATCTTTGCGCTATCAAAAGAACATTGAACGCGATGGATAAACCTATGAATCGAATAAAAGAAGTGCTTGAGGAGAAAGGAATTAAGCAAACATGGCTTGCTGAAAAACTCGGCAAGAGTTTCAGCATTGTAAATTCCTATGTCTGTAACAGACGCCAGGCAAGCCTCGAATCCCTCTTCCAAATAGCGGAGATACTAGGGGTAAAACCAAGAGACCTTATAGAATAATGATTAGAGATAATAAGATAACACTATCTGCTAGAACCTAAAATGGAACAACAGTCAAATACAATTACAACAGAGCATGAACTCGTCGCATATTATCGTGAATTAAGACCTGAGGAATTCTCTGACTCGAAAATTGAGTATGAAATTCCTCTAACAAAAGAATTATTTGAAAAACAGCTCGAAATACTATCTACTAAAAAGATGCAGAGCAATTTTGAGAATTTCATCGTGAGATGTGTCGAAAGGCTTATTACACCTAACATCAAGCCTCAAACTGGTCCTGATGGAGGTGGTGATGGCAAGGTGGATGCTGAAACCTACGAAGTAACGACCTATATTTCAGACAAATGGTATGTAGCTGATGGTGGTGCATCAGAAAAAGAGAAATGGGCTTTTGCTATTAGCTGTAAGAAACAGTGGAAACCAAAGGTTACAACAGATATAGAAAAGATTGCAAATACCAAACGAGGATATACGAGAGCTCTTTTTTTCTCTAATCAATTCATAAAGTCCAGTATAAGAGCTGATGTTGAAACAGATTTATCAAATAAATTCAATATTGAAGTTTCGATTTTCGATGCACTTTGGTGTATAAATGCAGTCTTTCATCATGGATGCAAAGACATAGCCTTGGATTGTTTGAATTTTTCCGATGAGTACAAAAAGAAAAGGGAGAAAATAGGAATCTTGGATAAACAGAGGCAGGAGCGGCTGGAGGAAATCGAAAAGAGTATTTTATCACGTCAAATAAATGATGTTGATACAGGCTATATAGATGAATTGCAAGAGGCTTGTATTCTCAGCAGAGGTTTAGAGCGTCCACGTATTGAAACTGAAGGTCGTTTTAGTCGGGCGTTACGTGAGTGTGAATATCATGGTTCCACTCAACAAAAGTTCAATATAATCTATGATCATGCTTGGACTAGTTTCTTCTGGTTTGAGGATATTGATGCAGTTCACGAGGATTTTTTGAAACTTAAAGAATTTGTAAATGATAACTGTTCTGTTATTCGCATAGAGAAGATTACGAACATATTAACTAATTTGATCAATTCAGAACGAGCAGGGCTAATTGATTCAAAAAAGGTAGAACCGGAAATTAAATACATAAAAGAACTGTGTAATACATTAGAAAAAAGAGGAGATAAGCCCTCTAGTCTCTTATTTTTGCGTTTGTATATTGCCGAGCAAAGGTTAATAAGTCGTTTATTGTCTAAAGAACAAATAAATGAAGACATTGATGCAATCAGACCACTACTATTAGAAGCCCCTTCTCATCTTGAAATCGGCTTTGAAGTTCAATACCAAATAATTACAAATTTAAACGAAGTGATTGATGATAATCCAAAATATGAAGACTTTGTTGATGAGCTTACGTCAATAGTGAGGAAAACAAACTCAGAGCAAGCAGCTGCAAGAATAGAAATGGATCGTGCCATAGCTTTAGTAAATAAAAAAATGTTTAAGCAAGCAATTCGTCATTTCAGTTTTTGCATACATCCTTTTGAAAAAGAAGAATGTATGGAAGAGTTAATCAAAACTTCTGGCATGATGGGTATTGCAATGTATGAGATCGGTTTACCTTTTAGTGCAATGGCTTACCTAGTAAAAGCAGCTTCGATGTTGCTCAAAACATTTTACGCCTCTGGCAATATTCCACATCTTTTGATGACAGTGTTGCAGAAACTTTGTGAGATTGAGTTAATGCTTGGAAGGCTTGTTATGTATTTGAACTGGTATGAACTAATGATGACGATTTCCCATAATGGACAGTTTGCTGAAGAGGAAAATTTTAACAAGACTAATATACTTCATGATGGAGCTTGGGCATGTCGTTTTGCTGCATCTGATTTGGGAAATCCAGTGATGAGTTTTCTGCCAGATATACTAGAAAGAATAGGGATGTTTCAATCTTCAGAATATTTAAAGTTTTCTCTAGGATATGCAGATGGATTAGATGAAGAAGTTAGAAATATTTTTGCTCAAGATGGCTGGCAGGATAAAATGCTTAATCAACCCGTGTTTGAGCAGTTCTTATGTGATTTGAATATTTCTACTAACGGACATGTAAAGTTGCAAACAACCGTAAATAACTGCACCCTATATGTTGCTTATGAAAACAGTTGTCAAAACCAAATTGTTGCGGAAATATTCTTAGGGGCAATCGAGTCAATACTAGCAACAATGGAAATATTCGAAGTATTAACCATTACTCCCAAAGTGTATATTGAAATTACTGAAACAACGGGCAAGTCAGAATTAAGACCATTAGAAAGATCAAATGAATATGAGCTCTGTATTAATTTGAATTATAGTGACAAGGATTTGTGGGAATGTATTTCTATGTTTATAGCATCTTTCTTTAGTCGAAATTCTATGTCAAAAGAAGATTTGATGAAGATGCTTCAGAGTAAACAAGACGGTGAGAAACTTATGGATAGAGTAAGTAACTTATTGCAAGTAAAGCAGTCGATATCTAATGTCCTTGGAAATACATTTAAGAATAAAATAGAGAATTGGAAAAAGGAGTCAGATAAAACTTACCCATTGCGAAAAGATTCATTTGAATATAAGCCACAGAGTTATCGTAACGAAAAGCAACAGAATGTATCATTTTATACGACTAATTCTGATATGGAGATATGGGATGATGCTGGTTGGAGCGGTTGTGGATTTATGTTTGATAAATTGGGAACTACACCTCCAATTTTTGGTCTTGCCTTTGAAAACTTAGACCGTGGAAGAGATATTGTTGCAGAATGGAGTGCTAAATTAGAAAAAGGAGAACATTCCGTAATCATTTACATCATTAGAGGTGTTGATCGGAACCATCCAACATCTTATCGAGTTTGTGTAGCACCAGATGTAAAAAAAGAAGAAATTAAAGAAGGTCGCTATTTTGCCTCTATGTGTCGAAAACACACGATGAAGCCTAGAAACAATTGGAATCTTGATACTTTTGAGCGTTTATACAAACAATTTAGTGGTTGTTGGTTTACGGCATTTCAAATAGATAACGATAAGCAGATAATAATGCCCGAAAATTTTAACGATGCATTTAAGTTTACGACTATCGAATTCCGAAATGCTTGGGAAATAAGACTAGATGATATGGCAACTTTAGCATTGGAGCCTGATGATGAACCTTTTATACCAGAAAGCAAAAAAGATATAGCACCTGTATTAGAAGTAATGGATATGTTTCGAAAGTTAAGAGCTAATTAGACATGAAAAATGACTTATAAGAGAAAAGAATTTGATGGTTCTGCTATTATGACTTTGGATATAAACAATCAAAATGAGAACTCATGAGCATTTTATGCGTAAGCGTACTTTAAAAATTATTAGACATTCTCCTAAAATGGGATGGGTAAAGATTGCTCAATACTACACATGAAGATAAAGGAAAAATTATGATAACGAAAAAGGGACTTCAACAAATGCTTTCGGACACTGAGAGCTACAATATCGAGAGGACAGAATCGACTGGTAATATGGATAAGTTTTGTCAGGCTATATGCGCTTTCTCAAATGATATTTCGGATAGTGGGAAGAGTGGCTATCTCATTATTGGAGCCAAGGACAATGGAGAGTTGTCAGGTTTGCAGGTTGATGATAAACTCTTATTGCAGATTGCCAATATTCGGACGGATGGCAACATTCTCCCTCAGCCCATCATGACAGTGGAGAAATTCAGTTTTGGTGAGGGGGATGTATTGGTTGCAGAAGTTCAACCTTCAGAGTTTCCGCCTGTACGTTATCGTGGTCGTGTTTGGGTGCGTGTCGGTCCTCGAAAAAGCACTGCAACAGAGGCAGAAGAAAAAATACTCACCGAAAGGCGACTCTCCAACGTTCATACTTTTGATGCTATGCCTTGTTTGGGAACGAGCATTGACGACTTGGATGTATCTCACATTCGTAAGGAGTTTTTGCCCAAGGCTGTGGCAGAGGATGTTCTCGGTGAAGACAAACGAGATATTACGGATCAACTTGCCTCTCTTGGCTTATATGATTTGCGTTATAACTGTCCGACTAATGGGGCTATTGTCCTATTCGGAAAGAATCCTGAACGACACGTACATGGGGCGTATATTCAATATGTCCGCTTCAAGGGTAAGGATCGTGCGGGTGATATTCTCAATGAACATAAGTTTAGCGGAAATCTTTGTAGGGTATTGCCTAAGATTGATGCTTTTGTCGAGACAAGTATCTCACAAAAGCGTCCTATTCCTGTGAGTGTACTTCGGGAAGAAACAGTTCCCAAGTACCCATATTGGGCTACTCGAGAGTTGTTGATGAATGCTATCATGCACAGGGATTACGAGGGAAACGCTCCTATTCAGTTTTATGAGTACGACGACCGCATCGAGATTCAAAACCCTGGAGGATTGTACGGCAAGGTTAGTCCCGATAATTTCCCCAATGTTAGCGATTATCGGAATCCCTTTATTGCCGAAGCAATGAAAGTCTTGGGCTATGTGAACCGATTCAGCCGTGGAGTCTATCGAGTTCAGAAGGAGTTGGAAGAAAACGGTAACGGGCAAGCCTCTTTTGATTTTTCACTGATTACAGCTTTTCGGGTAGTTGAGAATGTTTCTCAAAAGTATTTTGAAGAAGGCTTTGGAGGAGAAACTACCCAAGAAAAGCCTAAGAAAGACCCAAGAAAAGCCCAAGAAAGACCCAAGAAAAGCCCAAGAAAAATAGAGGATGAAATATTAGATGAAATAAAAAACTTTCCGCAAGTTACGAGGAAAGATTTAGCAAAAAGGTTAAACAGAACGGAGGATAGTATTCGTTATTATCTTAGGAGGATGGTTAAAGAAGGAGTTATCAAGCACGAAGGCTCTACAAAGGCTGGAAAGTGGATAATAATCAAATAAAATGTGAAGAATGTGTTGTACATAAGAGAAGAAACCACATTCTTTCTACAGTTTTGAGAAGGATAGTAGAATGTTCACAGGAGAGTGGCAGGCAACATTCGAACCAGTAGAAGGTGGTAAAACTATGTTCACTGCAACAGAAAAGATAGAATACAAGAATCTATTCTATCGTTTGGTTGGGTATGCTTTTATGGACTTAAACAAGTTTATGACCACATACCAAGAAGAACTTACAGCTCGGATAGAACTTGAGAAAGCAGAGCAATAAAGACAATATAACCGATTGTTTGTAATCGATTTAAGAAGTCATATTTGTACCATGCTATCGTAATCTACTGTAAATAAATATAGATTTGTTTTGAATAGGGAAATCCCTTCGCCCCTCTGCTAATAACTTTGTATCCTTGCAGAGTCACATTAAATTGTATTTTTATGATAGGAAATCGAACTTACTATGGAGAGTATTCTCTTGAACGCTGGATAGAGTTGGTGGTCAAGGGAAATATTGTTCTCCCCGAGTATCAAAGACATTTTGTTTGGAATCAGAAAGACCTTAAGCGTCTAATTAAATCACTCAATGAAGGACAGTTTGTTCAGCCTGTAACTATAGGGTTGTATAACAAGGCCAACAAGTAGAAAATCAATTTACTCTTAGATGGACAACAGCGACTCTCTTCCATCTTATTAGCCTATCTAGGCTATTTCTCTAAAAAAGAAATGTTCGAAACACCAGATCAAGAGATTGCAATAGAGGATGATAGTGCTTTCGATGAAGCGGGTGATAATCAGAATACGGAGATAAAGTCTATAAAATGGACTATAAGAGACTGTTGCACATTCAAGTTTAGACGTTTGGGATTGACTTTTTGCTGATTTTTGTCTTATCTGGCTTGAGAAACTGCCTTGTTGTTTGATTATTCTCCTCTGTAAAAGCTCCAAATATGAGCTTTTACAGAGGATTTCTAGCACTTATCTCATAGCAAGCGCTCCTCTTATAGAGGCTTCTTCATTTTCTAATAATTTATTGAGGTATAACTGGGGAGCTCTTTTGATGTTGTAGCAAATGGCTTCAAGTATATTTTGTGCATGCGTCTTAGCCAATCCCCGACTTCTTCTTTCAATTGAGAGGAATAAGTGCCATACAATGTTTCATCCATAAATGGATTGTAGGTCGGATTGGAGAGGTAGGTATTAAATGTATTGGCCGAGTACCCCTTGCCTAGTCGGGAGCCATTGAGTGCAATGCCATTCGCATCGTCTATGAACGTAATACCATAGATACGCCCGCTCTCATTCTTTCGGATAACCATTCGCAAGCCTTGCTCCTCCAATCGATGTCGCAGTACTTCCTCTGTTTGGGGAGAAGTACGCATTACTTGTAGGACTTTCTCCCTTACGGCTGGTATCAGTGGCTTGATAGCTTGCTTAGATTGTTGCATCCTATTCTGCACGGCTGTATAGCCCACACCACGACCGATCTCCGAGGCATGGATGGGTGTACTGACCTTATCGCCTTTATCATCAGTCGGTACATAGACCAGCCCATCGTACTTCTTCCCTCGAAACTCTGTTTTGACTTCTTCCACGGCAAGATTGTAGTGGGAAAGAATGGCATTGAGTTCTCCCAGCGAACAGAAGCGATAATGCTTCAGAACAGAACGAGCTATAGATGCTACCTGCTCTTTGATATTTCCCTTTGCCATATCCACCCTTGCGAGCTTTTGTAGAGACTTGTCTGTAACCTCTGTGCTGGGAATTAGATGGTACTTCTTCTCCAACGCATCCGTAATTTTCTTGCTTCGTCTGCCCTCGAACTTGTCATTGATCTTTCTACCATAACCATCTACTCTTAGCGACACGATGTGTATATGCTCACGGGCAATATCATTGTGCTTGAACACAATGTAGGGTTGCTTACCATAGCCCAGAGCCTCCATATATTCCTTAGCAATCTGCGATAGCGTTTCATCGGACAGCTTCTCATCTGGATGCGGATTGAGCGAGCAATGGAAGACCGTCTTCTTTGTTCGACACTTTTCGGGTATCAATGCTTGCATATCTGCAAGTACCTCCGACATCGTATATTCGCCCGCTCTGTTTTGGTACAAGCCATGTGCCAATAAGAGTGTCGCTTCCTTCTTATTCACCTTCTTGAAGTTGTAGCCGAGTGCACCCCCGAGGTTCTCCGTTGCTGAAATCTTGGCAATCATTACTTGCGGTAATCAATGGTCAGAGAGATAGCCTGCTCCTGCAAGGCAATAATCTGAGCTGATAGTTGCTCCAGTTTCTCAAGCAGTATCTGAGCTGTCTTCACGCCATGATAGCTGTTGATGGCTCGTACAGCTTGGTTATACAGCACGCCTATCTTATGTATCTGGGCAGTCAACTCGGAGAGCTTACGATAGTACTCCACGGCAGACTTATCTACCGTTATCACCTTGAAATGCTCTCCCAATATCCTTGCCCGCACGAAGTCGGACTTCGTTTCCGCCCCTGATTTATAGAACAAGTCAATCGCCCGTTGCTGGTCTTTCGGGTCAGGCAAGCGTACATGCCAGTTGTCCCAGCGAGGTTTTTCTGCCGCTTTTCGTTCAGAACGATGCTCCTCTTTCTTATCCATATCTATTTGTTTTCTAATTACGACTTTGGAGTAATTCATCTCCCCTTCGGGGCAAGGGTCTTTGTGGTACAAACTGCGGTTTGTGTTACAAAGACACACCTTGCCAATATCAAGAAGTGATACGATGAAGTATCCACCCCTCGGGGGTGTCTACTTCGGAGAGAAAAGCTCCACGACTTCTATCTGCCTGCAAAGTTACAGCGACCTTGTAACTAATTCACTATAAACGATATTCCTATGATTTCACTCCTTTTCCTCATGCTTCACTAGAGGTTGAGACTTAGGTTAAGAGCTAGTTATTTTGCAACCAAACTCAATCTTGAGTTAAGTCAAAACCTAACTCTTGAGCTGAGTCAATTTTGAGTTGAGTCAAAACCTAACTCTTGAGCTAAGTCAATTTTGAGCTGAGTCAAAACCTAACTCTTGAGCTAAGTCAATTTTGAGCTGAGTCAAAACCTAACTCTTGAGTTAAGTCAATTTTGAGTTAAGTCAAAACCTAACACTTGAGCTAAGTCAATTTTGAGTTAAGTCAAAACCTAACTCTTGAGTTCAGTCAATTTTGAGTTGAGTCAAAACCTAACTCTTGAGTCAGATTTAGAGTGAAACAATTGCCCCATAGGCTTATAACATAAGTAGTAACCAAAGAACGATATGGACAGATCAAACAACCGCCCGCTCTACCTAGGCTTCGCTTCACAAAAGGGAGGAGTCGGTAAGAGTACGCTAGCCGAAGTGCTAGCATCTATTTTATACTACGAGAAGGATATCCCGCTTGTCGTAGTGGACTGCGATGGCACGCAGGAGTCATTTTTCAAGCTCAGAGAGCGTGACAGAGACCTTATTGGAACCTCTCCAGATATAGGGAAAGCACTCCACGAGCGACTTGCCCAATATGGGAAGAAGTCTTACCAGATTATCCGAAGCAATCTAGAGCAGGCGATAAGCAATACAGAGCAATACTTGAGTAAAGCACCGATAGCTCCCCAACTCGTCATATTCGACTTCCCAGGTCATGTTGCTACCAGTGCTATGATGGAGCTATCCATTATGATGGACTATATCATCTCCCCCATAGAGGCTGACCCGCAATCGCTGGCATCAAGCTTTGCTTATGCCAAGACAATCCAAGAGCTAGGTGTAGGCTTTGCCGAGTCTCAAATCCAAGATCTCTTTTTGCTTTGGAACAAAGTAAATCGCAGTGCCAGCACTGTGGTCATTGAACTGTTCAGTCAGCATGCCCAAGAGCAGGGCTTGAAGATCCTAGACGCTCGTATCTATCACTCCGTTCGCTTCAGTCGTGAGCTAGCTCAAGGGGGTGTCAAGGGAGTCTTTCGTTGCTCTTATCTACCTCCAGCTACCACGCTACGCCCTCAGACGGGTGTGGATGAATGGGTCGAAGAGGTGATGCAAAAGCTAGAACTACAAAAAGGTACAAGCGTATGAGCTCACTTAAAGAACAGCGAGAGCGACTGCTCCAAGCTAAGATGAGAGAGATGGCAAATATAGGGGTCACCAAGCGTACCGCAGAGAATATCCCAGACTTTGATGAGCCGATAGATTTGGATGAAGAGCCAACGCTTGAAGAGGAGTATAATGTCGTCTCAGAGACCGAGGAAACAACATCCTCTACTCCGACCTCCTCTCCTCAAGCATCTCAGCGTCACAGCTCTAAAAGAAAGCTTTCGGACAAGGGGGAGGAGAAGCCTAATCCTAGGAGTTGCTCATCGACACTAGAGTTTGCAGCATACGAAGAGCGTTTCCTGACATCTGTACGAGACGGACGCAACAAGTCTGGCTTCAGCATTCATACCGAAGTGCTACAGCTACTTCGAAATGTGGTGAGTGATCTCCGTGTAGAGACCTCCATCACAAGCTATATTGAAAACATCATACTGGATCACTTGAAAACGCACCAGGAGCTATTAAACCAAATCGTCTCTCAGCGGAGACGAGATAAGACTATTGACCTATGATTGAAGAGACATTGAGATGCTTACTGCTCTTATTAGGGATTGTGTGGGTAATCTTTGGCATCACATATTGGCGGAGACTCTTGAACAGCTCCAAGCAAGACCCTACAAGAAAGGCTACAGCCAAGAAAGAAAAGACGGAAAAGGCAGACTCCAATCAAGAGTCTAAGGACCTAGTTAGAGACGAACTAGTCGGCAAGAGTAAGCCTTTTGTTTCCTCATCTTTCCCAATGGTTCCTAAGAGTTCCTCGTCTGAAAAAGCGGACGATAATCCCGCTACATTTGCAGAGTTAGATAGTGATAAGTCAACGCAAAGAGATGACGCTAGAGAGCCTTTAGAAGAGGAAAGCGAAACTATCCCTGAGGCAGAAAACGAGATACAAGTCACCTACACGATGGAGGATCTAGATGAGGAGAGCATCCTGCGGGAGGAGTTACAGATTGCCAGCGAAGCACTGCCCGAACTCTCCCCGACCGCCATCTTAGCAAGAGATTTATCTCGTATTAGCCAATGGAGCAAGCAAGAGGATTCACTGACTAATGAAAATGAAGAGGAGGTGTGCCAGACGCTCCGCACCCTGCGAGGAACGGAGCTTATGGATCGGCTCAAAGAGTACACGCTACAAGTGGAGGAAGCTCACCGCAATCTCTTTGCAGCCCTGCGGAAAGCTGAAGAGCTAGAAGAGGAACCCGCACCTTCCCAAGTAGAGGCAGAAGCGGGTGAAGAAGAGAAACCGCTCTCTTACTACTTGTAACCCAACAATAGAACAGCAAGATTATTCTTTAACAACTTGATATAACGACAGACAATGAACAGACGAATGATTAGCAAGGAACGCCTAGCGATGCTTGCCCTGACCCTGATGATGACAGGTGCGACAGCCTTTGCCCAAGGCAATGGTATGGCGGGCATCAACGAAGCGACCAAGATGGTCACTTCCTATTTTGACCCAGCCACCAAGCTCATCTATGCCATTGGGGCAGTGGTGGGCTTGATAGGCGGTGTCAAGGTGTACAATAAGTTTAGCTCAGGAGACCCCGATACGAGCAAGACAGCTGCAAGCTGGTTTGGAGCTTGTATCTTCCTCATCGTAGCTGCTACCATCCTGCGTAGCTTCTTCCTCTAATGGCTAGTTGGGAAGTAAATAAAGGAGTCGGTCGGACGGTGGAGTTCAAGGGATTGAAGGCTCACTACCTCTTCCTGTTTGCAGGAGGATTACTGGGTATCTTCATCCTTGTAGTGATTCTCTATCTCTGTGGCATCAGTCAGATCATCTGCTTGGGCATAGGCGTAGTGGGTGCCACCGTTGTGGTGTGGCAAACGTTCGCCATGAATCGCAAGTATGGTCAATATGGATTGATGAAGCGAGGAGCTATAAGAAGACACCCGAGGTATCTCTTGAACCGCCGTTCGGTTTATCAGCTTTTTCACCAACTCAATAGCTCTAGATGATGAGAAACAGAAGCAAGATAACCATCTTGGAGTCAAAGTTCCCCTTGCTGAGTGTAGAGCATGGGTGCATTGTCAGTAAGGATGCTGATGTGACGGTTGCTTTTCGAGTGGAGCTACCCGAGCTTTTTACAGTCACATCTGCAGAGTATGAGACGATGCACTCTACTTGGCATAAAGCAATCAAGGTGCTACCCAACTTCACGATCGTCCACAAGCAAGATTGGTTCATCAAGGAGTGCTACCATACAACTTGCAAGCGTGGTCAGGAAAAGCCTTTGAGCTTTCTCGCTCGTGCCTCTGAGAGACATTTCAATGAGCGACCCTATCTAAACCATACCGTCTACCTCTTTATCACGAAGAGCAATCGACAGCGTATGGCACAGCAGAGTAGCTTCTCAACGCTTTGTAGAGGTCATCTACTCCCTAAAGAGATTACCAACGAAGAGGAGATGGTGAAGTTTATGGAGTCGGTGGATCAGTTCGAACGCATCATCAATGAATCCGAATTGATAAAGCTGGCTCGAATGAGCGAGGCTGAGCTGGTTGGCTCTAGGGAGCAAGCTGCTCTCTTAGATCGCTACTTCACTCTATCAGATAGCAGACACGGCACATTGGAGGATATACGTCTAGGGGCAGACCTTGTACGTGTGGGAGACAATATGCTGTGCCTACATACGCTCTCGGATACGGATGATCTACCCACTACGGTCAGTACCGATGGTCGCTATGAGCGATTATCAACAGACCGCTCGGACTGCCGCCTCTCCTTTGCCTCTCCAGTGGGGCTGATGCTCCCCTGCAACCATATCTACAATCAATACCTCTTCATTGAAGATAGCGAGGCTAACTTGCAGCGTTTTGAGAAGCAGGCTAGAAATATGCACTCTCTAGCGCGCTACAGCCGTAGTAATCAAATCAACGAAGAGTGGATACAGGAGTATCTCAACACAGCACACTCTCAGGGACTCACCTCCATTAGAGCTCACTTTAATGTCTTGGCATGGAGTGACGATGAAGAGGAGCTACGACAAGTCAAGAATGATGTGGGCTCTGCACTTGCCTTGATGGAGTGCCGTCCTAGACATAACACCATCGATACAGCGACCCTCTACTGGGCGGCTATCCCGGGTAATGCAGGGGACTTTCCCGCAGAAGAGTCTTTCTACACCTTCATTGAGCCGGCTCTCTGTTTCTTCACGGCAGAGACCAACTACAAGGACTCACTCTCACCCTTTGGGATTAAGATGGCAGACAGATTATCTGGTAAGCCGATACATCTCGACATATCTGATCTGCCGATGAAGCAAGGAATCATTACCAACCGTAACAAGTTTATCTTGGGACCTTCCGGCAGTGGTAAGAGTTTCTTTACGAACCATATGGTACGACAATATTACGAACAGGGGGCGCATGTCCTCTTGGTTGATACGGGTAACTCGTATCAAGGGTTGTGCGAACTAATCCATCGTAAGACAAAGGGAGAGGATGGAGTCTACTTCACCTACACCCATGACCATCCTATCTCCTTCAATCCTTTTTATACGGATGACAAGTTCTTTGATGTTGAGAAACGGGAGAGTATCTGCACCCTACTGATGACGCTTTGGAAGAGTGCCGATGAGCGGGTCACCAAGACTGAGGCTGGAGAGCTGGGCTCTGCTGTCAATGCCTATATCGAACTCATCTGCTCAGATGCTAGTATTGTCCCGAACTTCAATAGCTTCTACGAATACCTTAGAGATGTCTATCGAAAAGATATGGAGCAGCGAGATATCAAGGTGACGCTCTCAGACTTCAATATCAATAACCTTCTGACTACGCTCAAGCAGTACTACAAAGGTGGTCGTTACGACTTCCTACTGAACTCGGATAAGAACATAGACCTGCTCTCTAAACGGTTTATCGTCTTCGAGATTGACCAAGTGAAGGACAATAAAGACCTCTTCCCCGTGGTGACCATTATCATCATGGAAGCCTTTATCAATAAGATGCGCCGACTGAAGGGTATCCGCAAGATGATCCTTATCGAGGAGGCCTGGAAGGCGATTGCTTCGGAGAATATGGCGGACTACATTAAGTATCTCTACAAAACGGTCAGAAAGTATTTCGGAGAGGCTATTGTGGTGACGCAGGAGGTAGACGATATCATCTCTTCACCCGTAGTGAAGGAGAGTATCATCAATAACTCCGACTGCAAGATCCTACTGGACCAGCGTAAGTACATGACCAAGTTTGATGGTATCCAATCGATGCTGGGTCTCTCCGAAAAGGAGAAGAGCCAAATCCTCTCAATCAATCAGAACAATGATCCTCACCGACTCTACAAAGAGGTGTGGGTCGGGCTGGGAGGTATGCAGAGTGCCGTCTATGCTACAGAGGTGAGTATGGAGGAGTATCTCACCTATACGACAGAGGAGCGAGAGAAGCTGGAAGTCATGCAACGTGCGGAGCATCTGGGAGGAGACATTGAGTCGGCCATCCGACAGCTCGCCATAGAGAAAAGAGATAAGCAATAATAGTAACAATCAAATACCTAGTGACAATGAAAAAGTATCTGCTGATGGCTCTCTTTGCAATGAGCCTATTTATCCCTCAAGCCCACGCTCAGTGGGTGGTTACCGACCCTGGGAACTTTGCTGGCAACATAGCTAACTCCATTAAGGAGATTGCCACCGCGTCGAAGACGGTCAAAAACACGCTAAGTGGTTTTAAGGAGGTGGAGAAACTGTACAACGACACCAAGAAGTACTACGATGCACTCAAGCAGGTTAACAACCTTATAGGCGATGCCTACAAGGTGAAGGAGTGCATCCTAATGGTGGGAGACATATCAGAGATCTATGTAACCTCCTACAAGAAGATGCTAACGGACCCAAACTTCCGCCCCACAGAGCTAGCCGCGATGGCTGCTGGCTATGCCAAGCTCTTGGAACTGAGTGGCGAGAGTCTTAAGGAGCTGAAGTCTGTAGCTAAGAGCAAGGTGTTCTCGATGAATGATAGCGAGCGTATGCAGATGATAGACCGCATCTATACGACACTACGTGAGTATCGATCGATTGTTTCTTACTACACCCGAAAGAATATCTCCGTGAGCTATGTACGTGCTCACGAGAAGAATGATCTGGCATCGGTCAAAGCGCTTTATGGAAATCCAGAGAGCCGATATTGGTAAGAACATCTATGTAAAGATAGCCGTTAGGATCTATGGACTTTGCATCACTACATGAATTACTCCGCTCCACCTATCAGGAGATGATGCCTCTCTGTGGAGAGATGACGGGCATTGCCAAGGGGATTGCGGGATTAGGAGCGCTCTTCTATGTAGCCGTAAGGGTGTGGTCTTCGTTGTCTCGTGCCGAGCCGATTGACCTTTTCCCCTTACTGAGACCTTTTGTGCTGGGCTTCTGTATTATGTTCTTCCCAACGATTGTGCTGGGTACGATGAATACGATTCTCTCTCCTGTGGTACAAGGTACAGAGCGAATGGTCAATAAGCAGACGGTACAACTAGACAAGTTGATCGCTAAGCGTGACAAACTACAAGAGGCTGCCTATCTCCGTAATCCCGAGACGGCTTACTTGGTTTCCAATGAAGCTTTTGACCAAAAGATAGAGGAGATGGGGATCATCGGGCCGAGCGATGCGGTGACCATCGCTGGGATGTATGCCGAACGTGCTGCTTACAAAACAAAGCAGTGGCTGATGAAGCAACTCCATGACCTCATAGAGTTGCTATACCATGCAGCTGCTCTGATTATTGATACGCTCCGTACCTTCTTTCTTATCGTGCTGAGCATACTGGGACCAATCGTCTTTGGTATTGCGGTTTGGGATGGCTTGTCGGGGTCGCTTACGGCTTGGTTCTCACGCTACATATCGGTCTATCTGTGGTTACCCGTGAGCTCTGTCCTCTCGGCTCTCCTCACAAAGATACAGGTGTTGATGGTGCAGAAGGATATTGCAGCATTGAGTGACCCTAACTATTTGCCCGATTCGGGTAGCTGGTACTACATTGTCTTCTTCCTGATTGGTATCGTGGGGTACTTCTGTGTTCCTACGGTAGCGGGCTGGATTATAGAGGCTGGTGGTGGTATCGGGGCATACGGACGCAATGTCAATCAGACGGCGCAACGAGGTGCTCAAGGTGCCTATACGGGAGGTAAAGCGGTAGCTGGTGCCACGGGGTCTATGGCCGGCAACGTAGGCGGACGTATCAAAGGGGCACTTATCAAGGGGAAATAGCGTCCCTTCAGCCGAAGGGTGGCTATGACACGCTTGATGAGGATGCGATGACCACGTGACGGTCGTATGACGGTCAGGTGGGTAGGATTAGCTCCTCCTATGTGGGTTAATGTAGCAGCTGGGGAGGTAAGCGTAGTGCCTGCCGTGTGGCACTACAGTTTCCTACCCGTGGCACTGGAGTTTCCTGCCTATGAAACTAGAGTTTCCTACCTATGAAACTAGAGTTTCCTACCTATGAAACTGCAGTTCCCTCCGTATGAAACTGCAGTGCCAAGTGGGGTTGGCACTCGAGTTTCACCCGTATGGCACTACAGTGCCAAGGCGCATTGGCACTAGACTACCCCTCAGAAGTTTTTAGAGATAAGACAATTAGAATAATGGAATATGGAATTCAAATCACTCACAAACATAGAGACCTCTTTCAAGCAGATTAGGCTCTACGCCATCATCTTTGCGATAGTCTGCATAGCGGTCAGTAGCTATGCGGTCTACGCTTCGTACAGCTTTGCTAAGAAGCAGCGTGAGAAGGTGTACGTACTAGACCAAGGGAAGTCTCTGATGCTGGCTCTGAGCCAAGACGCTTCGATGAACCGCCCGGTGGAGGCTCGAGAGCATGTAAGACGCTTTCACGAGCTTTTCTTCACGATTGCGCCCGACAAGGATGCTATCGAGAAGAATATGGAGCGTGCTTTCCAACTATGCGACAAGTCCGCCTTTAACTACTACAAGGATCTAGCAGAGAAGGGGTACTACAATCGAGCTATCTCGGGCAATGTCAACCAACGTATAGAGATTGACTCCATACGGTGTGACTTTGACTCTTACCCCTACGAAGTAACCACCTTTGCTCGGCAGTTTATTATCCGACAGAGCAATGTCACGGAGCGGAGCTTGGTGACTAGTTGCTCGCTGCAAAACTCGGTTCGCTCGGACAACAATCCGCAAGGGTTTCTGATGGAGCACTTCCTCGTACGAGAGAATCGTGACATCCAAACTTACAAGCGATAAGTCTATGAAGCGAAGAAGTAGACCTACCCTCAGAAGAAGCTATTTGAGGGGGCAGGTACGGCTAAGAGAGCGGTGCAATATGCTAACGAACAGACAGCGACAGATTATTGTCTATGGACTGAGTTTCGTCTACCTAGTCTGCTCAATCTGGATGGTGGCACAATTCTTCCTCCCGCACCGTGAGGAGATGCCACCTATCCCTATGGGGGAGCTGGTGGACAGCCCGATACAGAGGGATACAACCTACATCAAGAGAATGGAACATTTAGCGATTAGTAACTATGGAGCATAAACAGAAAGAACAATTGAAGAAGGTGTTAGTCTTCGCAGGGCTAGGGATTATCTTTGCCCTTGCTATGTGGTTTATATTTGCACCCGCCACTAAGGAGCAAACGGACGCTGGTGAGGGGTTGAATGACAACATCCCACAAGCTACGACCGAAAAGCTTACGGAGAATAAACTCAAAGCCTACGAACTAGTTGACCATACAACTCAAGAGGAGCAAGCTCGTGAGGAGGTGGGGAGACTGGCGGAGTACTTTCAGCAGGAGGGAAACTCGTCTGAGAGCAACCCGCAGGAGGCGGTCGTTGGCAATAAGATTGAGTCTTCAATGCAACGCTACGAGGAGAACAACCGTCTGCTAGCGGACTTCTACGGCTCTGACCCTTATGAGGAGGAGCGAGAAGCTATGCAACAGGAGATTGATGACCTCAGACGCGAACTGCACGAGCTTAGCCAACAAGACGATGACGAGGAAGCTAAGCAACTAGCTCTTATGGAGAAGAGCTACCAAATGGCGGCTAAGTACTTGCCCGCAGCTGGTGCCTCTCCTGCCCATGGAGCTATGCCTATGGGTGAGCAGTCTCAGATGGTCTCTCCGCCTAGCGGTGGAGCTGCCAAGGAAGAGGCTCCAATGGAGATTATAGCTGACCACAAGCCGTTGGTATCAGCACTGGACCAGCCAATGAGTGACGAGGAGTTTATAGAGATGTACGGAGCTAAGGAGCGGAATATGAGCTTTCATTCGCTCTCTAATAACTCCGCACACACTGACGGTCGCAATACCCTTTGCGTAGTGGTGGACAAAACAACGACTCTTAAAGAGGGTGACTACGTTGCCCTTCGCCTGCTGGAGACGGCTCGTGTGCAGCAAACTTCAATCCCAAAGCATAGTCTCTTGATGGCACAAGCTAAGATAGATGGCAACCGAATGCAGCTACTGATTAAGAGCATAGAGGTGAATGGTCGCATTCTGCCAGTCAAACTATCTGCCTATGATACAGACGGACAGATGGGAGTCTATATTCCTGGCTCTGAAGAGGTGTCAGCACTCAAGGAGATGGGGGCAAATGTCGGGGGATCAATGGGAACCTCTTTCACCTTTTCCTCTTCGGCTAAAGACCAAATCATCTCCGAGGTGACTAGAGGCGTGATGCAGGGAGCTGGACAACTACTACAGAAGAAGCTCCGCACGATTAAGGTGACGCTCAAAGGAGGATATAGACTATTCCTTGTACAGACGAAGTAAGCTTTTAGAACTCTAACAATAACAACTGATATACTTATGAAGAAATGGATTTTATCTATCGTAGTTTGTGCTACGATAACGCTTCCCGCTATGGCACAACAAGTAGAGGGAAACAATCAACTACTGAGTAGCGGAGACCTTTACCAAGGGATGAGCCGATCGATACCGAATGGACGGGTCGTATTGCCCTACGGGCTGGAGGTCACGTTTGAAAAGACGGTGCATCTCATCTTTCCTGCAGCTATACGCTATGTAGACCTCGGGTCGCAAAACATTATTGCAGGGAAGGCTGACGATGCGGAGAATGTGCTACGTGTAAAGGCTGCCGTTCGAGAGTTTGAGACGGAGACCAATATGAGCGTCATCTGTGAGGATGGTTCATTTTACGCATTCAATGTGAAGTATGCGGATGAACCAGAGAAGCTCAGCATTGAGATGAAGGACTTTCTATCTCCTACGGAGGGAAGACTGCCGAGCAATCGTGCGGACATCTACTTCAAGGAGCTGGGAAGTGAGTCGCCCATATTGGTTAAGCTGATTATGAAGAGCATCTACCAAAATGATAAGCGAATTATCAAGCATGTTGGAGCGAAGCAATTCGGGATGCGCTTCTTACTTCGTGGATTATATGCCCACAATGGGTTGCTTTACTTCCATGTCCGTATGGATAATGAGTCTAATATGCCGTATGCGGTGGACTTCATTACGTTCAAGGTGGTGGACAAGAAGGTGGCGAAGCATACAGCTATACAGGAGCGAATGCTACAACCTTTACGTGCCTTTCATCAAGTGATGTGGATTGGGGCGGGACGCTCTGAGAGAATAGTCTTTGCTTTGGAGCAGTTCACGCTATCGGAGGATAAGCAGCTGGAAGTGACGCTCTATGAGCGAAATGGCAGTCGCACGCTCACTTTCTATGTGGAGCCTGAAGACCTTTTGCTCACTAAGAAGATTGACAACCTTAAACTGAAGTGGTGATGAAGAGATGGTTATCCATGATGGTCTGCGTGATGGTGGCTATGGCTGCTGCTATGCCATCGTACGCACAGAGACTAATCCCTAGGCAAAATAGCGTTGAGCTGGTCGGCTCTATGCCGATTATCAAGGGGGAGAAACTATTCGCAAAGGAGAGCTTTGGGGTAGGTCTAGCGTTCGCACACTACTTCAAGCGAGCGAACTACGCTTTTCTCTTGGCGGAATATGAGCAGCAAGGGTTGACTTATCGCTCTTACAATGTTCCACTGCGTGATGCGCTACTGCATTTTGGCTATATGCACCCGATACTCTCAGATCGGGGGAAGAATGTCTTTGGCTACTTGGGTCTATCCGCTCTCTGCGGTTATGAAGAGCTGAACGAGGATAAACGATTACTACCCGATGGGGCTACACTCCTGGACCGATCTCGCTTTACTTATGGTGGGGCGATACATAGCTCGGTGGAACTGTTCCTAACAGACAATCTGCTCTTCGTCCTCAAAGCTCAAGGGCGACTGTTCTTCGGCTCTGACCTGCATCGTTTTCGTCCTGCTATCTCAGCAGGACTCAAGTTCAATATCTAACTACCAACAACAATGAAAAAGTTCCTAGTGAATACGATATGGGCTGTGGGAGGGGTTGCCCTCGCCCTCTTTTGTCTATCTGCTTGTACTCGCGAGCTGGATGTACAGCAGGCTTATGACTTCTCGCTCGAAGTGATGCCTGTGCAGAACTCCATAGCTAAGGGGGAAACGGCTGAAATACGCTGTAGTCTCAAAAGAAGTGGTCGCTTTGCCAATACGCAATACACGATCCGTTACTTCCAGCCGGATGGCAAGGGTTGCTTGAAGATGGATGATGGCACTATATTCAAACCGAATGACCGCTATCCGCTCACGAAAGATGCCTTCCGGCTCTATTACACTTCACGCTCTACTGATCGACAAACGATTGATATCTACGTGGAGGACAACTTCGGACAGCTTCAGCAACGGACTTTCAACTTCAACAATGAGCGTACAGAATAATGAGATTTTCTTTATGATTTGCTGAATAAGTATTTTTAGTAACTTTTATGTGCAAGGCGACTAGTTGTGATAGCCAGTCGTCTTGTTTATTTACATTAAAAACATTAGTTATTTATCTATGGCAAAATTTGTTTTCTTCATATTGTTATGTCTTGATACAACAAAAGCAGTAACTTTGCTATTGCAAAACAACAATCACAGGAAAGGATGTTTAATCCAAACCACCTGTGAAATAGAAGTGTTTGTAGATAACTATTTGTTGTAGACAATATATGAGAAAGAAGAACAACACGATAATATTAGAAAGAGGAGACAGGTTATACAGGTATGACATCTGCACTGGCTTACCAAGCAAATGGGACGATAATTTTCATAATACAGAATATGCAGGAAGTCAATTTGGCAATAAGAATTGTATAGGTGCTATATTCTTATATGACAAAGAAATTTCTGCCAAACAAGTATTAGCTACAGCAATAAATAATCAACAGGATAAGGGGATATCAATTAAAAACGGTACCATCACGACTGTAACTGTTAATGAAGAGATTAAGCTATTAGATCTAGAGAAAGGTCTTTCTAGATGCTGTCATATTATCTCACTTCTGCATGAATTGAGAATAGAAATCACAAATCAAAGTTTTACAAATTATCAAAAGGGACAAACATTTGAGACAATCCACTCTGACTTAGAAAAACTTTATTCGCAAGATCCTTCCATTAAAAATAAGGCAGCAACAAGAATAGATGAGTTCTTCTTTAACCATACTCCATTACTTGGTCAATTACTCACAGATTTCCAAAATGGAATAGAATTCAGACATCAACTATGCGAAAAAGGATTTGAAGGGTATATATTTATGGAGTTATTTTCTAGCAACACATATTGTATATTTTCTCCTGACAAACTATCCCTCCCTTCACATTCTACAATTTCAGTTGACAAAGATGAAGAACTTCAAGAATTAATTAAATCCAACAGGAAAGGAGGACTAGAGATAGTTAACTGAGTGATGGTTTTTATAAAACAACTACTAACAGAAGCAAGAGTCATTTATTGATTAAAAGAAAACAGGAAGGCTTAGAATATTATCTATTAGTATTTCCGTCTTAACAAATAACTAAAAGAGAAATCACACTATGCAACAATTACCATTTAATGAAATGCTTAAAAACTTAATAGAACACTATGATATAGTAAAGCATTATCACTTAAACACCGAAGAGGAGATATTACTTGACTCAACAGAATCAACCAGTTGTAGATTTTGTGGCAAACAAGAACCAAATGTGACATTTAATAGTGCTGCACACACAATCCCACATAGCATTGGAAACAGAACTCTTAAATCAAAGTACGAATGCGACACATGTAATCAACTTTTTGGCAAGTATGAAAGTCAATTTACCCAATACATGAAATTCGCCCATGTGTTTGCACAGGTGAGCAAAGGAGGAGGCTCTAAAGTTCCAAAGTTCAAAAACAATTCCTCTGAAAAATCTAATATTAGAGTAGAAAATGGAAACTTTAATGTTACCTGCGTTGAAGGAGAAGACCTGAGGTGTGATATAGATAAAGAGCATAAAAAAGTTAAAATCACAGGGAAAAGAAGTTATATTCCACAAGATGTATTCAAGGCAATTGTCAAGATGGCATTATCTATAATGCCCGAAGAAGAAATGATTTATTTCAGCGACACCTTACAATGGCTTCAAGGAAAAAGGACTTGTGGCGGAAAACTTATTGTTATACAGAGGATGTATATAGGGATCAATCCATTTATGTTCGATTCTTGTATGATATTCAAACGAAAGAACGACTCAATGCAAGTTCCAGCATATATTTTTGGCCTTGCCTACTATAGTTTCTTTATTCAGATAGCCATTCCTCTATGCAAAAAAGACTTAAGCAAACAAGGAGCTAACATGACAATGCCATATATTCCGACTCCACTTGACGAAAAAAAAGTACATTGTTCAATAGAGTGTCATGACCTTACTTCAACGAAAAAAGTAATTAATGAAGATATTGTTATGACTCTTAGTTTTTCTGATATGGAAGAACTGGATCTCCAACAATCATAAGATTTCATACCTAATTATACGCTTTGCCCCGTTCGGCGATTTGTCCAATGTTGCGTTGGACGAGAGCGAGGATTTGGTCGTGGTACTCGGTGGTGGAGTTGCAGACACCACGGCTTTGAACGACTTTGAGGGTCTCAAGACTGAGTTCGATGGTCTCTATGCGTTTGCCATTGATGGTGGCGGAGAGAATGAGGGAACTAGGCTTGAGGTGGTACTCGCTTGCAAAGACACAATGGTGCATCGCTGTACCTTCCTCTATGTGCTCTTGTACACTTTCAAGCACTCGAACTTGGATAATGCCGTCGGTAAAGGCAATACCAAAGAACTTACCCTTTTGCTCTCTAAAGAGGGCTTCGGCTTCTTTAGCTTGAAGTCGTCTTTGCTTCTGCACTTCCTGCTCCCGCTGTCGCTCTACTGCTTTTACGGCTTGGTCGTGAGCTTCTCTGAGGTCATTAGGACAGATATACTTCGGGCTGTGTAGGTCTTTGCCTAAGATGTGAAGCATACGGATAAGGTCGCACCAAAGAGTGGCATCCTCAATCGTATAGCCATTGCGGATGCAGATACGAATGGAACCCCAATAGTGTTCTATACTACGATCGTTGTTGCGTACAAGGTAGCGGAGCAATTCGTGCTGACCGGCTTTGAGGAGGGTCTCCGCCTTGCTATTCGTCAGCAGTGCGAGGAATAGCTCAAATGGGGTGAGGTTATGGAAGTTATCACGATAACCATTCCGCCTGAGTATAGGTAGTACTCGCTTGTGAGGATAGATTTCAGTCGGTACGATGTCGTAAAAGTCTCTATTTGGGCGAACCTCCAAATCACTATGAAGTAACCAGCTGTCTATCCAGCTATTCATAGTGCGAAGCCGAGCAATGGTTACGAACTTGCCCTTTGGGGAGAGCCAGAGCTGTAGCACTTCGGTTATCGTGTACACCGCAGAATAACCATAGATGTAACTTTGTTGGAGAAAGAGGTGTCGCACCACCTGGAAACCCTTGTAGGTAGTAAGTATTGTGAGATATTCTGACTGCTTGAAAACCCTCTGTCGGGTGGTAGTCACCTCCAACTCTGAGGAGCAATGAAAGCAACTGACTCTATCGCTATGATTGTGACGTTCGCTCCAGCGGTATCCGCACTCCATACAAGTATACTCGCCTTTGATAGTACGCTTGGCAAGATGAGGAAAGCAATGCTTCTTTGCCCAATTCTTTTGAGTTTCGGTTATCTTGGAGAGGTGACGGCTCAGTTCCGCCACCTCTTTCTGTAATTTAGTTCTTGGTTTCATAGGTCAAAGAGTGTCTTCTGAATGGTGACTGCTTCTGCTTGTTTGACTGTTGTGCTTTAGCTCGCTTGGTGAGCTGCGGGTATTGCTTGATAGCTTCCTGCCGTGCTTGCTTTTTCTCTTCTTCGGAGAGCTCTACAACGTGATTGACTACAACATTGCAACCAGAGACTTTGTCCACCTCTATATCATCTTCATCATAGTAGTGAACTGCCATTGAGTATATCTCCTCATCGGCAAAACCATTACAACCACTTCTTTGCACCTCACTCAAGATATAGAGAATGCACTCCTCTATGTTCTTATGGGGCTTCTGTAGATTGGGCGCAAACAAAGGGTCTGTCATCGCACGTCCATTAAGGTATTCTGCTATCGTTCGGGTAAATTGTTCTGTTCCTTTCATTGTCTTATCGGTATTAGTGCTGTTACTGCTTGGGTATCTCTACGATTTGGTTGATAGGTCCATAGAGGTAGTTGCGTAGGCTGGTGCGGTCGGGAGCATAGTACTCTGCCCACTGTCCATATTGATTGACGAGGCACTTCTTCAATACATCGATGAAGTCAAATCGCCATCCTTGTAGGGGAACAGCTGTGCGGAAATAGGTGTTTGAGTTCACCGCTTCACAGAGCCAATCCTTATCCTCACGGCTCATTCGCTCGCCACGATTAAGCTTTGCTCTCAGGAGATATACAGAGCTGTCACAAAGGCTTTCCAATGGGGGGACGTCCCAATGGACGAACTTGGTAGCCAACGCCTGCTCACTTTGTTCAAACTCAGAACTTATGCGGTAATGAGAGGAGGAGCTATATCCTTTTTCTTTCGTTGATGATGTCATATTTACTTTCTGCTTATTCATAAGAGACCTTTTTTTTATGCGTTCAAAGATCGGAGTATGCTGATTCCTTTTTTCAAGCAAAAACAAGGTAGCGGGGCGAGACTTACACAAGGTTTTGGCGGAAAATACTACCCGAAGCGAACAGCATAGGTGTGGAGATTTTCCAGACAAACCGAATGGCCCGACCTTGTGAAAGTCTTTAAGCCCCGTACTACCTTTGCGATGAAAAAGAATCAGCTCCCGATTTGACCACTGCATAACGGGGGAGCTATGACTGAGAAGCAGAAGTGCAATGCCTAAACACAAGAAGCAAAAAGGGTGACCAGCCTCACAAAAGCGCCAGTCACCCAAAGAGTTGTTTCTCTGAAGAGAAAGAGGTGCTATATCATAGCACGCAAAGTAGTATTACGGCTAGTACAACAATCCAAAAGAGGTAGCGTAGAAGCGTAAATGTGATTTGCAGAATGGTACGAACGATGAATCGTAGTACCACAAAACCAATCAGTATCAATAGAGCCGTTACGACCTGTGCTGTGACTAACTTAGAGAGTAAGTACACTCCACCCGATAGGATACCCATAAGTAAGGCAAGTCGGATGATGCGAGACCATTTGATGCCGTTGCTCGAAGTTGTTTTGGACGCAACTTGTAATGGTTCCTCTTTATCTGCAGGAACACTTGCCCGTATGAAGGCTGGACTGTGCAGGTCTTTGTTCATGAGAGATTTATTCATATTCGGAGTCTTTTAGAGTTTTCAAGAGCAGAGCCAAGAGACTATGCGACATAAAGACAAGAGATAGAATATACTCTTGACGTATGGAGCAGAGAGACTATCTTGGCTCTTGAAGCTCAAAAGGCTCACGAGAGAGGGATAATCTACATTGTCTACTCTAATGCATTCACATCGCCTATCATGGGAAGTTGATTAGCTTCGATAAGAAGTACAACTGTTCCTGTCAGTTCTGTGTAGAGCGCATCATACTCAGGTGTTGCAACAAATTCATCCGTAAGATTGTATTTGTCAAAGGTCTCTTGGATCGCTCGATTCTTTAGCAATATCGGAGCAAGTCGTTCGGGGAGTGGGGAGGGGAGCTCCTTTTCAAACTCATTCTCCAAGACGGACACAAGCGTGTCGTATTTGGAGAAATGCAGGTCATGATACAGCACTTCACTTGCCATACTCTCTGCTTCGGGATATGAGAATCCTTCTTCTACAGCATCACAGTAGGTAGTAAGAGCTTCATCAGCTCGTGCCGTGATAAATGGCTTGTCTTCCACCTTTTCAGGAAAATGCTCACTAAGGTAGCTCTCTAGCTTTAAGCGGAAGTAGGATAGTTCTTTCTTATTCGTTGTCTTCATCTTCTTATTTGGTTTTAATGGTTGCACTTATTGCCAGCTATTCTCCCCGATACCCATTGCCGTATTGAACTTGCCTAGTTTGTCAGCAAACTGCTCCATGTCATGTTCAATCTTCTTATTGGTAATCCGGGCATAGATTTGCGTTGTTCGGATATTGGTATGCCCCAGCATCTTAGATACACTCTCTATCGGAACTCCCTTGCTCAGTGACATTGTCGCAAAGGTATGTCGAGCTAGGTGGAAAGTCAAGTTCTTCTTGATACCACATATATCTGCAATCTCTTTGAGGTATGAATTGGTCTTCTGATTGCTAAGGATAGGGAAGAGCTTGCCATCACGATAAGTTTGGTGGCTATATTTACTGATAATGCGCTTAGGGATGTCGAGGAGCAGCACATTGGTCTCCACGCTTGTCTTCTGTCGCTTAGTCATAATCCACTCTTTGCCACCAAGCATCACGATATTGTCGGGTGTAAGATTAGCCACATCAATGTAAGCTAAACCTGTAAAGCAGGAAAAGATGAAAATGTCTCGTACCAGCTCCAATCTCGGGATATTCAACTCCTTGTTGACGATCTGTAAGACCTCTTCATCAGTCAAGAACCCTCTATTCACTGGTTCTAAGTGAAATCGGAAGTTGACAAATGGGTCGTGATGTAGTACGCCCAACTTTTGTCCCAAAATGACGATAGTCTTGAAGGTCTTCATCGTTTTAGTGGCTGTATTAGGATTTTGCCCCACCACTGTGCGTAGGTACAGGTCAAAATCATGTATAATCATATAGGTTAGCTCCGTGAGCTTGAGGTCTCTGCGTCTGAGTTTATCTTTTAGGAACTCAGAAAAGCGTCTTTTGCAGACCTTATACTTTTGAAGAGTGGGCGCAGAGACTGAGATGCCAACTCGAGCTGCAACATCTTCATTGTGTTTGTCGAAGAGTTGCATGATGGTATCTATATCTTGTTTTTTGCCAAGATGTTCTGACTTGATACGCTCTAACGAAAGCTCATCAGTCATTTCTAACTTGCGAAAGATGGCTTGTAAACCACTTTGGATGTTATCCAGTTGCAAGTTCGTATTCAGAGCTTCGGTGTGACGCCCTTTTACTCGCTCTTTTTCGCGATCCCATTGGGACTGCACGATGGTGATGCCAGTGGAGCCTAGTGACATCCGTTCATTGTTGAGATAGATGCGTAGCATTACTGGCGTTTTTCCTTCCTTGTTCACATAGTTGCTGCGAAGGTAGAATGCTGTTCTGAAAATTGATTGCATACATTGTCTGTTTTTATTGTAGCCAAGCATAGAAAGTTTGCGACCAGAAAAGCTACACATTTATGGTGCTATAACTCTCTACAACTCGCCTACAAAGTTGCACATAATTGTTTGAACTACAGCAATGTACAAGTACTCTAAACAGACTCTCTACGTACTCTTGGCTACAATTATTTTTTGCGAGAAAAAAGTGTAGCCAGATTGTAGCCATTGGAGAGTATTTTGGGCGTTTCGGCTATCTCTGTAACTACTCTGAAGAGGTATAGGACTATAAAACAAAAGTATCGTAACTCGTTGGAATTACGATACTTATACTTTTTCGGTAGTGCTCTCTAGCGGTACTGCCAGAGTACTTAAAGCGGAGAGAGAGGGATTCAAACCCCCGAAGCGGACAAGCCGCTTTCCGGATTTCGAGTCCGGCCCATTCGGTCACTCTGGCATCTCTCCTAAGGGGGAGAAGTTCCTTACCCCCAATTACAGAGTACAAAGGTAGCAACTATAATCCAAATGAGCAACTGTTAGCTTCCTCAAAACGGGCACGTACGAGATCGAATTATCCCCCTTGTTTCTTCCTTCAAAAAAAGGCAAAGATCGTAGCAATGAACTGAAGAATATTTGCTATATTTGCAGCGGCGGACGGTAAGTACCCGCCCAGTAAAACTTAAATCAAAGCAATATGAAGATCAACGAAAAAATGGCCGCTATGGTCAATGCTCAAGTCAACGAAGAGTTTCACGCAGCATACCTTTACCTCGCTATGTCTTTTCAAATGGAGGAAGAGGGGTACAATGGATTCGCCCACTGGTTCCTTCAGCAGTATCACGAGGAGATCGAGCATGCCCTAGAGATAGCGCACTACCTACAGGCACGCTCTGGACAGCCACATATCACAGGCATACCTGAGATGTCACAGCACTTTGGTACGCCCATCGAGCTCTTTGAGGCTGCATACAAGCATGAGTGCCATGTGACGGAGCTAATACACAACATATACAAAGAGGCTCTAGAGACGAGTGACTACGCTACTAGCTCTTTCTTTAAGCGCTACATAGATGAGCAGGTCGAGGAGGAGAACAGCGTACTCGGTATCATCGATCAGCTACGCATGGCTGGCGAGAAGGGTATCTATCTCGTCAACGCACACCTCTCTAAGAGACAATAGATAGAGCAAGACTATGCGATGAGACATAGTCCTCAAGGAATGTAATATAAAACGGAATAGCCACGTGGAGATTTGACATTGCCCACGTGGCTATTTTTGATTTCCTACGTAAGGACGAATCATTTCCTCCGAAGTTTCGTTTGATTCCTCCGAAGTTTCATTTCATTCCTACGTAGGCATTTTTAATTTGCCACGTGGAGATTTGAGAATTTCCACGTGGGGGGCTACCCCCTTCTAAAGCAAAATCTATCGTGCCCTGAAAGATCTTGTCTGTCACGTGTCACCTCTACACCCACCTCAACATAGGAATTAGCCGCCATTAGCCCATTTTTTCTTTAGATTGGTCTAGATGGTTGCAAAGACAAAAGTTTTTTGTACCTTTGCACTCACGAAGGCGTTAGCAGAGCAATCTGTACGACCTCGGGGGCAGTTACCAGAGTGGCCAAATGGGGCTGACTGTAACTCAGCTGGCGCAAGCCTACGGTGGTTCGAATCCATCACTGCCCACGATGAGGTTTACGTCTTCAAGCGACTAAGTCTGCAAGCCGTCAATAGGCTATGGATAGATAAAGTCGCATAGTATGCGGAAGTAGCTCAGTTGATAGAGCATCAGCCTTCCAAGCTGAGGGTCGCGGGTTTGAGCCCCGTCTTCCGCTCCAAGTAGATAAACAATTGATAGAGCGGCACTTGTCGCTCTATTTTCGTATCATAGGGTAACACCTTGTAGGGACGCTCGGCTCATGCATCCATTACATCAAACCGACACGAATAATGTTGTATCAAACCGAGACGTGTAACCCTTTGTAGGGACGCTCGGTCGAGCGTCTGTTGTCGAACGACAAGATGCGTATTGACACCATAATCTTTGATACAACGGACGCACGAGCCGTGCGTCCCTACAGATCGAGGTTACAGCGTTTGATGAATGGAATTGTCGTGCTGACGTAGCTTGTGTAGGGGCGGACCTACGTGTCCGCCCGCAAAATAGACTGCGCTCAGGTGAGGACGGGCGGACACACAGGTCCGCCCCTACGGTGGGAGCCCCCACCCCGACGAGCGGTTCACCCGAAGAGAAGTCGACCGAGCTTGCGAAACGAGAAAAAACTTCGCATTTTACTTGCATATGAACTTAGAAAGCAGCGGATTACTCGTCTCGCTCCGATGGAGACGGACGCACCGACGGTATGCGTCCGTTGTCGAACGACAAGATGCGTATTGACACCATAATCTTTGATACAACGGACGCACGAGCCGTGCGTCCCTACAGCGGGTTACTCGTCTCGCTCCGATGGAGACGGACGCACCGACGGTATGCGTCCGTTGTCGAACGACAAGACGCGTATTGACACCATAATCTTTGATACAACGGACGCACGAGCCGTGCGTCCCTACAGCGGGTTACTCGCTTCGCTTCGATGGAGACGGACGCCCTTCCACATACACTTGTCGCGCGAATGAATCTTTGCGCTATACTATTCCAAACGTGTAAACCTATCCATAGCTAAAGTACTAGCCCCCCCCCCCACTTTACTACAGACTCCTTTTTATGCCACGCTCTCGATGAAGTGTCTTCACAGAGAGTCTATAAAAAGAGAGGAGGGAGCTACATCTCTTTTAGTAGCACCCTCCTCATTATTAAGTGATAGAGTCTATTGCTTAGCGCAACGTGTCTCTTTTAGTTATCTCGCTTAGGTCTTGCTGAGTATGATATATTCAGAGCATCAGCACGACGTAGCTCTTGCTTGATATCTGCTATGATTTTCATCTTGGTAGAGGCATCGCCCTTGATAGAGATGGTCATCAGCTTGCGACGCTCATCCTGTATCTGAGCCTCTTGATCCTTGACAAAGCCATAAACAGCAGAGGCATCCGTAGTAATCTGGTCATTGAGCTGAATAGCTGGCGCTGTACCAAACTTAGACTGGAGCTCAGGTATAGGCTTGCCTACGTAGATAAAGGATACAAGGGACTTCTCCTCCAACTTGGTTAGCTCTGTCGCTGTGGGGAGATTCTGAAAGGCTACCTTCGGAGTGACCTCTCGAATACTCGTCACCATCATGATGAAAAACAGAAAGGCAAAAATCAAGTCTGGCAATGAGGATGTATTCAGCTCAGGCATCGTACGCCCTCCAGCTTGTTTGAACTTACCCATAATAATGCGCTATAAGTTGAAGATTAGGAGTTGAGTGGCATCTCAGAGATGTGCATCGGATAGCAGTCGACTACCACCTTCTGCTTGTCTGGTGTAAGGTCATTGTACGGCTGACCATACTCCTTCTGAGCGACGATATCCCATACCTCATTGTAAGCACGAAGTAGCTCGTTCTGTACGTCGATATACATCTGATAGCTGGTCTCGACCTCGTTCTTGAGCGAGATAGCATACGAAGATATCGTCACGAGTCGATCTCCTAGTCCTGCGATGTAGCGAGTCTCCTTCTCTGGGAGATGCGGCAAATCTTGAGGGTTAAGGATAAACTCGACAGTACGATCTTTAAGCCTATCAAGAGGTACGATAGCCATATCGTCACGTCCTGACGCATCTTTTTTGATGATAGCTATCTGATCCGAGCGGTTCACAAGGATACGAAGTACGTTACGATCACGTATCTCAATATCTTGGTGCTGCTGCTCGGGGGGAACCAACGGCGGTAGGCGCCTCTTTAGTCCCTGATCGGTGTCCATTGAAGTAGTAATCAAGAAGAAGATCAGAAGAATAAAAGAGATGTCGGCCATGGATGACCCATTGATACTGGGTACCTTCTTTTTAGTTTTAGACATTGCTCTTTACTGATATGTTTGATTACTTACTTGGCAAGACGCTTGCGGATGCCACCCCAGATGACACCTACGATGATAAGAGCCACGAGCGTGTATGCAGTGTAGATACACATATCGATGGTCTTAAGCCACCCTGGAGTGTTGTATTGTGCTGAATCCTCGTTGACAGACATAGGGGTACCATCGCCTATAGCATAGGTGATAGCAAGTATGACTATCAATAGGATGAAGACTAAGAGGCTCTGAAGAGCTCTCTTAGGATTAGCGCGGAATCCTTGTATCAAAGAGATAATCGAGAATGCAAGGGTCGCAATAAGCGTCAGCGCTACAAGCGCATAGCCCCAATACAAGACTAAATCTGTATTGGCATAGACCTTATTGCCCGAAGCATCTAGCTCGACTCCCCCGACGAAGAACGCAAGGCAGACCGCAACGGAGACTACTAAGAGTACTAGTAGTGTCCAGCTAGAGATCTTACGAATTTTGGTTACTGCCATGGTTGCGTATTACTTATGGAGGTTGTACTTGATAGCAAAGTCAACTAGCGTGATTGAAGCATCCTCCATACGATTGAGGATAGACTCAACCTTAGATAGGATGTAATTGTAGAAGACCTGTAGGATCATGGCGACGATCAGACCACCGATGGTCGTGATTAGAGCCACCTTCATACCACCAGCGACGACCGTCGGGCTGATATCACCTACCTTCTCAATCTTATCGAATGCCATGACCATACCAACGACGGTACCAAGGAATCCGAGTGAAGGAGCAATAGCGATGAAGAGGGTAATCCAAGAGAGGTTCTTCTCAAGAAGTCCACCCTGTACACCTCCGTAGGAGACGATAGAACGCTCGACAACGTCGATGCCCTGATCAAAGCGCATGAGTGCTTGGTATGCGATGGAAGCAACAGGACCGCGTGTGTTGCGTGCGATCTCCTTAGCTCCGTTCATGTCACCGCGGTTGAGAGCCTCCTCGAGCTTGCGTAGGAATGCCTCGTAGTTATTGTCTGCTAGGTTGAGGTAGATGATACGCTCTAGGCAGAGAACAAGACCGAGGATCAAGACGAGTGCGATGAGTGCCATAAAGTCAGCACCACCCTCGATGAACTTGGTCTTAAGAGCCTGGTGGAAAGACTGATCAGCGGTAGCATCTTGCTCCATGACAGCCTCCATGTCGACTTCGACAGCCTCTTCAACGGGAGTAGGTGTCACCTGCTCTGTAGTTGCAGAGTCTACAGCATCTGCGGTAGCCTCCTGTGCGTAGGTCATCTGTGTGAGGCCCAGTGTGAGTAGAGCCATGCATGATAACGTTGCAAATAACTTTTTCATTGCGATAGTTGTGTTAGTTGATTATTTCTAGTTTGATTGTTATTACTGCGGAGAGAGAGGGATTCGAACCCTCGAAACGCTTTCGACGTTTACACGCTTTCCAGGCGTGCCTCTTCAGCCACTCGAGCATCTCTCCTTATGGGACTATTCTTCTTGTTCTTTCCTACTATGTTTGCTTGTTCTTTCCAGCTATGTGTCTCAGTAAATCGGTTCTCTTGATCCGTTTAGTAGTGCAAATCTAAAGAATTTTGGCGACTTAGCACGCATCTAGACCTTTGATCTCTCTTTTCTCAACCTAATCGAGGGATCGTTGCGATCCTCTCATCATCTAGGACTAAGCGATTAAGTCTAAGGAAAAGAGTCGTATAGCGTTACTTGTCGTATGCTCTGCCAGGCTCTCTAGTGAGATGCCAATCTGATCTGCGACATAGCTAGCTGTATGAACTAAATATGCTGGCTCATTGCGCTTCCCCCGCTGGGGAATAGGAGCCAAATAGGGTGCGTCTGTCTCTAGTAACATCTTGTCTAGAGGGATCTGAGACAGTAGTCGAGCGGTGCGAGACCGCTTATAGGTTACGTTGCCATTGACCCCTATCATCATCAGTGGCAAGTGATCCAATATGCGCTGCAGCTGTGTCTCTTCGCCTTCGAAGCAGTGAAAAACTCCACGGAGCTTCTCGGGAGCGAAGTGAGAGGTCAAGAGGTCGATTGTCTCGTCCAGGGCTGACCGTACATGTAGTATCACCGGTAGATCTAGCTCTGTAGCCCATCCGACCTGCTCGATGAGAGCTTTCTGCTGCTCGTCAACGTAGGTACGATCCCAGTAGAAGTCTAGTCCGACCTCCCCTATCGCTACGATTGCCTCACTAGACTCAGCTATGTATTGGCGTAGCTGACGTAGCTGCTCTGCGTAGTCTGTCTCCACGGAGGTGGGGTGCAGTCCTAGAGCCATCGCTGTACGATCAGGATAGGTGTGGTGCGTCTCGACTAGTAGAGGGAGTGACGTGAGATCTACATTGGGCATAACCATATAGCCTACCCCCGCCTGACCGGCTGCTGAGATGACCGCCTCTCTATCAGAGTCATACTCGACACCATATATATGTGTGTGGGTATCTATCAGCATATCCCTGTCCTACCTCTACCAAAGGGAAGCTCTCCCTTTCGCTACAAGCTTGCTAGTCCTTCGCTAAGGACTAAGCATTTAAGTGTTGCGCTCAGCTATTTTGGATACAAAAGCTCGCAACTGCGTAGCCTCTCTACCCAAAGCGGATTCCAAAGCGTCTAGTGCCTTCTGCGCCTCTGCTAAGTAGTCTCGCACGAGTGCCTGCACTTGGGTAGCTATGTCCATCTCGTCATATAGAGTCTTGACTGCAGAGATCTTCTCTTCAGCCTGCTCGTTAGATCTACGCATCGTCTCTGTGAGTGCTTGTCGCTGAGCTTGAGAAGCGGTTGCATAGGCGAGTGTATGGAGGATAGTCTTCTTGCCCTCTAGGATGTCACCTCCGAGAGGCTTGCCAAAGGTCTCGCTATCTCCGTATAGATCTAAGTAGTCATCTTGAAGCTGAAAGGCTAACCCGAGGTTCCACCCAAAAGCGTAAGAGGACTCGAGCTCTGTAACACTCCCCTTAGAGAGGATAGCTCCAAAGCGCGTTGCCGTGGCTATCAAGACCGCTGTCTTATAGCCGATCATCTCTAAGTATTGCTCCTTAGAGACATAGTCTAGCTGCTCATACTCTAGGTCTAACTGCTGACCCTCCATGATGAGCGTAGCCATCTTATTAAAGTTCTGTATCAGATCAGGGAGCATCTCAGGAGAGACACCTTCTGTAAGCATCTGATAAGCTAGAATTAGCATAGCATCTCCCGAGAGGATGGCAGGTGTCAGTCCATACTTAGCATAGACCGACGGCTTGCCACGTCGCACGGGGGAATTGTCCATCACATCATCATGTAGTAGCGTGAAGTTGTGAAAGACCTCTAGAGCTACTATAGGAGATGCTGCCAAGGGCGCCTCAGGACGTAAGTACGCCTGCATCAAGAGAGCCAAGACAGGACGCACACGCTTAGCCCCCTCTTGCTCCAGCGTATACCGTATCGGAGCGTAAAGAGCTTGAGGAGTGCGCTTATCTAGCATCAGACTCTGCAGCGTATCCTGCACTATCTGACGACAAGCTTTCAGGTCTTTGGCTTCTAATGAATGAGACATCCCTTTTCAGTCAGTATGAAGATGGTATAAATGCCTAGCTAGACTAGCAGTATAGGGAGACATCAATACCATCTCATCGTAATTATATGTTACACCTTAACCAATGGTAAAGGCGATAGGAAGTGTGAAGTAAGAGCGTACGGGCTTACCACGCTGCTTACCTGGCGTCCACTTAGGCATAGACTTAAGCACACGGATAGCCTCTTTGTCTAGTGCCGGGTCTACCTTGCGTGCTACAATTACATCTCCGATAGAGCCGTCCTTCTCCACGACGAAGCGGAGCACGACCTTGCCCTGTATGTTGTTGTCTAGAGCACTCTGTGGATACTCGATGTGATTAGCAATCCACTTAAGCATTGAGGGGATATCTCCCATGGGTGGTACGGCGGGATTCTCGACGATCTCGAAGATCTGATCCTCAGGCTCCTCGACGGTCTGTACAGGCTGTACAATAACGGGTGGCGGTGGTAGCTCACGATCTTGGTCTACAGAGACAATTGAAATCTTAGCAACCTCCTTATTATCGTCCACAACCTTAAATTCCTCAGGTAGTGCTACCTCTACGACCTCCTGTGGAGCCTCAGGTTCTGGTTCAGGTTGCTCTTCTTGCTGCTCATTGATGATGAGCGCATCCTCCATATCAGCGATATTGAGTGCGGTCGTTTCATCTGCACTATCGTCCTTTGTAGAGGTCCACTCTAGAGCGGTATAAAGGATACCTAGAGCTAAGACGAAACCTATAGCCAACGATAAGGGTATCGTCCTTCTTAGGTCTGCTTGGGGTGATTTCTTGATTTCCATATAGCGAGTTATCTTATTTCTTCGGTGTGAAGGGTAGTTCTTTTGGAGCGCGCTATCAAGTAAAGCCAGCTCTCTCGGCACAAATGTACGAAGATTTTTGTGAGTAGCCTACACCTTCTAGTTAAGTCTTCACTAAAAGGTACGATGTCACACACCAAAAGCCCCCCTTCTCCGATGGATAAGTTACTTCTTAATGTTCGGCAACTCAAGACCGTAGCCCTTC
This sequence comes from Porphyromonas asaccharolytica DSM 20707, assembly GCF_000212375.1. Lineage (NCBI taxonomy): Bacteria > Pseudomonadati > Bacteroidota > Bacteroidia > Bacteroidales > Porphyromonadaceae > Porphyromonas > Porphyromonas asaccharolytica. The sequence goes on from NC_015501.1 coordinate 1,987,932, forward strand.
TTCTTATCTGCTGCCTTAAGGAGTATAGCCGTTATGAGAGCTACTACACCAAATGCAGTAAAGACGAGCATAGCCTGGAAGTAGTCCTTAGGCTGTCCAGGAGCTACGTTTTGGTTGTTAGCATCGAGGATAGCACCGATGAGCATAGGTACAGCCATCAGACCGATGTTCTGAATCCAGAAGATAGCTGAGTAAGCGGAGCCTAGCACCTTACCTGGGATAATCTTAGGTACAGAAGGCCACAGAGCAGCTGGAACTAGAGAGAAGGAGATACCTAGTACTACGATTGCTATGATAGCGATCGTAGCCGCCAGCCCATGAGATACCGTGCTGAATGGGAAGAAAGCGAACGTACCATGGCAGACAATCATCAGGATAGCTCCAATTATAAGCATCGTCGCACCCTTACCACGAGCATCTAGGTAGAAGCCCAAGATTGGGGTTATAACCATAGCACCTACTGGGAAGAGACTAAAGATCTTAGCAGCTACATCAGCCTCAAAGCCTACGTTGCTCACAAGCATCTCAGTAGCAAACTTCTGGAAGGGGAAGATAGCTGAGTAATAGAGCACGCAGAGGATCGCAACGATCCAAAACATCGAATTGCCAAAGACATGGCCGAGGTCTCTAAACTTAAAGGGCTCCTCCTCCTCTTGCTCTATAGCAGCGTGAGCTGCTTCTAGCTGATGGTCGAGCTTTCTATCCATAAAGAAGTAAACGACGTAAAGGAGTAGTGCTACTACAAGGAGACAGGTGCCAAAGAAGACAGACGCACGTACAGTACCATACTGCTCAGCGATCATCGGTGATAGCCAAAAAACAGCAAAGACACCTAGACGAGCTACTGCCATCTCAATACCCATTGCTAGAGCCATCTCCTTGCCCTCAAACCACTTAACGATCGATCGAGAGACCGTCACGCCTCCCATCTCTGTACCGCAGCCGAAGAGCGCAAAGCCCACACAAGCTAGCTTTGCAGAGGCTGGCATAGCTGGCCAGAAGCTATTGAAGAAGTTATACCCGAAGCCTCCTGCATTAAACGAGGGACTCAGTGCGTACAGCTTGATCAAAGCTCCGATCACCATCAGAGAGCCTGATAGGAGGAATGTAAAGCGTACACCCATCTTGTCTAGAATGATACCAGCGAAGATGAGGAAGAAGAAGAATACGTTGATAAAGAACTCACTACCTCCATAGGTGCCGAAGACGGTGGAGTTCCAGTTGAGCTCGGACTCAACCATCGTTTTGACAGGTGAGAGGATGTCCACAAACATGTAGGCAAAGAACATCGTGAGTGCGACTAGTGCCAGTGCTAGCCATCTCATCCCTGCGTTGTCTCGCAGGGTCTTTAGTTGCATAGTTTCAGTCATTACTTTATGTAGTATGTTTAGTTTGTTGATGCGTATTTATAGATAGAGCGTCTAGCCCTCCATAGGGACTGGACGCTCTTTTTGTATCAATGGATAGCTCTTGAGTAGCTCGGCAACAATGAAGTTGCTACCACCGACGAAGATCAAGTCACCGGCATTGGCGAGTGCCACGACCTCTCGCAGAGCCTCCTCTACCGAGGGATAGGCTCTTCCCCTTAGACCGATAGCCTCAGCTCGTTGCTGTAGCTCCTCGGCGGGTAGTGTACGCTGTGATGCCGTCGTGCAGAAGTAATAACGAGCCGATGAGGGCAGGAGTGCCAGATTGGTATCTATATCCTTGTCGGCACTCATACCTATTATTATATATAGGTGATCATAGGACTCCTCTTCGAGCTGATGAGCTACGACAGCGATCCCAGCGGGATTGTGAGCCGTGTCGCAGACGATATGTGGATCTGTCGAGAGCGTCTCCCAGCGACCACGCAGTCCCGAGAGCTTGTATAGCTCAGCAAAGCCTCGTGCCACCACCTCATGAGTGAGTGGTGTGTCGAGTACTTTGTCATCCAAGATGCGTAATGCCGTCAAGACGGTATGCGCATTTTCCAGCTGCGCATCACCCGAGAGCGGAGTCTCTATGAGACCATAGTCGACGGTGTCTAGTCGCATACCAGGGTGTAGCTCATCGTATCGCTTGATCGTGTGCTCATCTTCGCAGAACGTAATCGGTGCATGACGCTCGTCAGCCACCTGCTCAAAGAGCTCACGTACAGAGCCTCCAGCATTCCCAATGACTGCATGGACGCCCTCCTTGATGATCCCCGCCTTCTCATAGGCAATTGCTTCAAGCGTATTACCGAGATACTGCGTATGGTCGATACTTATGTTAGTTATGATCGAGAGCTTAGGCAGTATCACATTGGTACTGTCTAGTCGTCCTCCTAGCCCCACCTCAATGACAGCATAGTCCACATCATGGGTGTGGAAATGCTCAAACGCCATCAAGGTCGTGTACTCAAAGAATGAGGGTCCGACAGACTCAATCAGGGGACGCGTCCGCTCGACAAAAGCGACCACCTCCTCCTCGGAGATCATCTCGCCATTGATCCGTATGCGCTCACGAAAGTCCACTAGGTGTGGCGAGGTAAAGAGTCCCACCTTGTAGCCTGCAGCTGTCAGCACAGAAGCTATGAGCGAGGTAGTCGAGCCCTTACCATTTGTACCGCCCACATGGATGGTACGTATGTATCGCTGAGGATTGCCTATAGCCTCGCACATCTGCTGCATACGCTCTAGGCCAGGCTTATAGGCATCGTCCCCTTGGTTTTGGTAGCAAGGGGTCGCTTGGTAGAGATAGTCTACCGTTTCTTTATAGTTCATTGTTGAGCTTGCGCATGATGGTCTGTGAGCGGTCAGGCCCTACAGATATGATCGAGATAGGTACTCGTAGCTGTGCCTCTAGGAAGGCTACATAGTGACGGAAAGCGTCTGGTAGATCTTGCTCCGAGCGACAGCCATCTAGCGGTGTCTGCCATCCTGGGAGCTCCTGGTAGATAGGCTCTATGTCTGCCTCGAGGGAGTACGGCATATTCTTGTACTCCTTATCTCCTATGCGGTAGGCGACACAAGCCTTGATCGTAGAGAGCGTATCGAGCACATCACTCTTCATCATGATCAGATGAGTCACGCCACTGAGCATAATCGTGTAGCGCAGGGCTACAAGGTCTATCCAGCCGCAGCGACGAGGACGACCCGTGACTGCGCCAAACTCATGGCCTCGATCTGCCATCATATGCCCCACCTCATCTTGTAGCTCTGTGGGGAAGGGACCTGACCCAACACGTGTACAGTATGCCTTGAAGATACCATAGACGCGACCTATCGCCTTGGGCGAGATGCCAAGACCGATACAGCACCCGGCACTCACCGTGTTACTGCTCGTCACAAAGGGGTAGGTACCAAAGTCCACATCTAGTAGCGAGCCCTGAGCGCCTTCAGCAAGGACGTTCAGTCCCTCCTCTAGGGCTTCATTGACAAGGATCTCACTGTCTACAAACTGGTAGCCCTTGAGGTACTCAATGGCTTGGTAGAAGGCCTCCTCCATCTCAGGTAGCTTAGAGAGGTCAGCACCCATCTTCTGCAATAGATCCACGTGACGATCCCGTACAGCCTTGTAGCGGGTCGCGAAGTCTCGCTCGATATCACCGACACGCAGTCCCGTACGAGCCACTTTGTCCGTATAGCAGGGTCCTATACCCTTGCCTGTGGTACCAATCTTAGCAGCGCCCTTAGAGAGCTCCTGAGCAGCATCTAGCAGACGATGCGTCGGGAGGATCAGGTGTGCCTTGCGGGATATGACTAGCCGCTTCTTGATGTTATGACCGCTCTGCGCCAACTGCTCAGCCTCCTCACGTAGCAGGACGGGGTCGAGTACGACACCATTGCCGATCAGGTTGAGCTTGTTGCCCTGAAAAATACCTGAGGGGATCGAACGCAATACGTAGCGCTGTCCCTCAAACTCCAGTGTATGCCCTGCATTAGGACCTCCTTGAAAGCGTGCTACCATCTGATAGCCTGGGGTTAGGACGTCAACGATTTTGCCTTTGCCCTCATCGCCCCATTGTAGTCCGAGTAGGACGTCTACCTTTTTCTTGTTCATATCTTAATATATCTCTATCAGTCAGCGGTTTGAGGTGGCTTTTTGTAGCCCACTCGATTGAGTCGCCGACTTCTTATTATTCGTTTTAGCAGTCTCACGCTCGCAGCGCTGGCATAGCCCGTAGAAGATCAGCAGCGGCTGCGCCAGACGATATCGATGCATCGTAGTATGACGTAGCGCCTTAAGACGTCGAGGCTGTCTATAGAGCACCTCAGCGCCACAGCAACGACAGCGACAGACAGCATAAAGACTAGCCTGCTCACTCGTGAGGTAATGCGCCTCACTCGACTGCGGAAGCTGTACGATCAGACCCGCCTCAGCTAGCAGACGCACCGTACTATAGACCGTGCCTCGGCTCTGGCGATAGCCCCCCTCCTTAAGCTGAGCCATCAGCTCCTCGGTCGTAAAGATACGACGTTGCTGACTGACCACCTGGGCGATCTCTACTCGCTCAGAAGTCAGCTGATAGCCGTGCTGCTTGAGAAAGGCCTTAAAAGGCGACACCAAATCCGACATCATACTGCGCCACTCTCCTATCGTAGGAGACGCGACATACTACCATTTTACTGCGTTACACATTCGTGAGTACCACCACTTCTGTCGTAGCCCCACAGCGAGACGCGTCACCACTTCGTGCGACACGCTCCACGGCAACCCTCTTCACGTCACTGCGCCTCTAACTAGAGAGCAGCGAGTGTAGCAGGATCTGACCGATGTCGCAAAGTTATACAAATTACTTTACTTACGCCACCTCTCGGCCATCCCCGCTCCGCAAAGCCCACGAGCAGCGACCTCTCTAACCTCTAACATCTAATCTCTAACATCTAATCTCTAATATCTAAAAAAAGGCGTCGCCTTTTTTTCTCTAGTGCCTTACCACCACGCGGTAAGTCTCGCCCGCTACACAGACTAGGTAACCCCCGTCCGCATAGGGCGTCAAGTCAATTTGCAGCGAGCCACGACTATCCGCACGACCCGCATAGAGTCGCTCGCCCGTCATGCTGCGCAGCGTTACCTCGCTGGCAGGTGCTACACCCTCCACGATGACATAGTAAGTCGCTGGGTTCGGGTAGAGCTTCACCTGCTGCGTGACGGTCCTCTCCACGCCTGTGTGATCCACAAACGTCGCCTTGATAGTCACATTGTTCGTCACGACCACCTTCATCGTAGCAAGGATGTCCACACCATTGGCTGTGAGTGCCGTCAGCTTATAGCCCTCATCAGGGGAGGCTTCTATGGTCAGCTCGGTACCGTATGCGACTATATTAAGGTCGCTAGTGCCCGTGATCGTAACGGTACCTCCACGAGTTGACTCATCAGTTACAACAAAAGTAGGTTTGTCTGCTCCTGCATAGTCGTACCATATGTCGTAATAACGGCCACGCTTAAACTGAGTCTTCCAACCTTTAGCTTTGGCGGTCGCTACATGATCCGAGAGACAGACGTTTCCTTCACGCTTACTCGTCTCATTAAACACTCTAAAGAGTCCCACGCCTTTACCTTGTAAGTCAGGCAAGCTATTGACCAGCTTAGTCATCTCACGCTCCTTAATCTGATTGATATCGCAAATCAGGGAGTCAATGCGAGGACAGCCTGATAGATCTATTTCTCTCAGGAGGTTGTCACTGCAGTTAAGCGTTGTCAAACCTTTTTGATCTGACAGGTCTAAGCTAGTCAGCTGATTTCTGGAGCTATTAAGCTCTGTCAAAGAGGTACATCCAGACAAGTCCAAGCTGTCCACATAATTTATACTACAGTTCAGCTTGGTCAGGGAGGTACATCCTGATACCTTCAGGCTGGTCAGCATATTGTTGTTGCACTCAAGCGTCGTCAGGGAGGTACAACCTGAGACATCCAAGCTGGTCAATCTCTCAAGCTTCCATTCGAACTCCTTGAGCGATCTACAGTTAGAGAGATTTATACTCGTCAGCGGATTCACATTGCAGTGAAGGATTGTCAAGGCGGTACAGCCCGATGCGTCCAAGCTAGTTAGTTGACTTCTAGAGCAGTAGAGCTCTGCCAAAGCGGTACATCCCGAAAGATTTAAGCTAGTCAGCTGCCCCCAACCACAACTCAGCTTGGTCAAGGCAGTACAGCCCGATACGTCTAAGCTAGTCAAGTTGCCTTCGCTCCAAGTAAACTCCGTTAGCGACGTGCAATTGGAGAGATTTAGACTTGTTAGCGGATTCCTAGTGCAGTCCAGCTTGGTCAAAGCCGTACAGCCCGAGAGATCTAGGCTGGTCAGTTGATTGCTAGAGCATTTAAGCTCCGTCAGTGCGGTACAGGCCGACACATTCAAGCAAGTTAGCTTACCACTGGTCACAGACAACTTCTTTAACGATCTACAGTTAGAGAGATCTACACTTACCAGCGGATTTCTAGTGCAGTCAAGCCATGTCAAGGCCGTACAGCCTGACACGTTCAAGGTGGTTAGCTGATTACTATTGCAGGCAAGCCCTGTCAAGGTGGTACAGCCTGACACGTTCAAGGTGGTTAGCTGATTGCTTTGGCAGGCAAGCGTTGTCAAGGAGGGACAGCTTGACACGTCCATGCTGGTCAACTGATTATAATTGCAGTTAAGCGTTGTCAAGGAGAGACAGCTTGACACATCCAAGCTGGTCAACTGATTGGTTTCGCAATTGAGCGTTGTCAAGGAAGGCACGTTTGACAAGTCTAGGCTAGTTAGCTGATTCCACTGGCACTCAAGCTTTATCAAGGCTGTACAGCCCGAGACGTTCAAGCTGGTCAGCTCATTCAGGAAACATCCGAGCTCTGTCAAAGCGGTAGAACCCGATACATCCAAGCTAGTCAGTGGGTTTTTCTGGCAGTGAATAGTGGTCAAAGAGGTACAGCCCGACAGCTTCAAGCTGTCCAACTTATTGAAGGCGCAGTCAAGCGTAGTCACATCGCCTCTTATGACGACCGTCTGGCTAGTGAGTGTATAGGATCTCTTAAACTCGTCTATCCGAGGAGCCTCTTGAACTCCCTCGATGGTGACATTACCTTTTGCCTCAATGCCCAGTCCGATTTTCTCTCCGACAGCTTTGGAGGTGGTTAAGGTGATAACACCTTCGGCGAGGAGGGAGCTGCTCGCGAGGAGTGTGCCGAGAAAGGCGAAGATCCAGATACGAAGCTGTTTGCCCATAGTGTAGCTAGAGATTAGAGGTTAGAGGTTAGAAGTGGGGGAAGCTGTGAGGGCTCTGCCGTGCGAAGTTATACCTTTATTGGGAATTAAGCAAGAGATGGGGAGTTAGAGGTTAGAGATTAGACGAGTAACTGGTGTAGGGCCGCTCGGTCGAGCGTCCGTCCCCGTTAAAACCCTGACGCCGTTTTGCTTTGACACAACGGACGCCCTCCCACTAGACACTTCCGTGCATCCCTACGGGTTACTTGTCTCGCTTTGACACAACAAATGCACGACCATGCGTCCATACAAAGGGATACTCGTCTCGTGAACCCTTATAAATCGTTACACGTCCTCTCTAATCTCTAACCTCTAATCTCTAAAAAAGGGCTAACCGCTAGTTGGTTCGCCCCTTTTTTGATTCTAGTGCCTTACCACCACTCGGTAAGTCTCGCCCGCTACACAGACTAGGTAAACCCCGTCCGCATAGGGCGTCAAGTCAATCTGTAGCGAGCCACGACTATCCGCACGACCCGCATAGAGCCGCTCGCCCGTCATGCTGTGCAGCGTTACCTCGCTGGCAGGTGCTACACCCTCCACGATGACATAGTCAGTCGCTGGATTCGGGTAGAGCTTCACCTGCTGCTTGACGGCCCTCTCCACGCCTGTGTGATCCTCAAAGGTCGCCTTGATAGTCACATTGTTCGTCACGACCACCTTCATCGTAGTAAGGATGTCCACACCATTGGCTGTGAGTGCCGTCAGCTTATAGCCCTCATCAGGGGTGGCTTCTATGGTCAGCTCGGTACCGTATGCGACTATATTAAGGTCGCTAGTGCCCGTGATCGTAACGGTACCTCCACGAGTTGACTCATCAGTTACAACAAAAGTAGGTTTGTCTGCTCCTGCATAGTCGTACCATATGTCGTAATAACGGCCACGCTTAAACTGAGTCTTCCAACCTTTAGCTTTGGCGGTCGCTACATGATCCGAGAGACAGACGTTTCCTTCACGCTTACTCGTCTCATTAAACACTCTAAAGAGTCCCACGCCTTTACCTTGTAAGTCAGGCAAGCTATTGACCAGCTTAGTCATCTCACGCTCCTTAATCTGATTGATATCGCAAATCAGGGAGTCAATGCGAGGACAGCCTGATAGATCTATTTCTCTCAGGAGGTTGTCACTGCAGTTAAGAGTTGTCAAGGCAGTACAGCCCGACATGTCCAGGCGGTCCACATAATTCATGCTACAGTCCAGCTTGGTCAGGGAGGTACAGCCCGAGAGCTTGAGGCTGGTCAGCCTATTGTTGTTGCACGCAAGTGTCGTCAGGGAGGCACAGCCCGAGACATCCAGGCTGGTCAGTTGATCGTTGTTGCACGCAAGTGTCGTCAGGGAGGTACAGTCCGAGACATCCAAGCTGGTCAATCTTTTAAGTTTCCAGGAGAACTCCTTGAGCGATCTACAGTTAGAGAGATTTATACTCGTCAGCGGATTCTTATTGCAGAGAAGGATTGTCAAGGCGATACAGCCCGACGCATCCAAGTTGGTTAACTGATTAAATTCGCAGTTTAGCGTTGTCAAGGAAGGCGTATTTGACAAGCCCAGGCTGGTTAGCTTATTCCTCTGACACTCAAGCTTCTTCAAGGCAGTACAGCCCGACACGTCTAAGCTAGTCAAGTTGCCTTCGCGCCAAGTAAACTCCGTTAGCGATCTACAATTAGAGAGGTTTATACTTGTTAGCGGATTTCTAGTGCAGTCCAGCTTGGTCAGAGCGGTACAGCCCGAAAGATCTAGGCTGGTCAGTTGATTGTCATCGCATGCAAGCCTTGTCAGTGCGGTACAGCCCGACACTTTCAAGCTAGTTAGCTTGCCATTACTCACGACAGCTCCCTTTAGCGATCTACAATTAGAGAAATCTACACTTATCAGCGGATTATCCCAGCACGTAAGTGCTCTCAAGGCGGTACAGCCTGACAAGTTCAAGGTGGTCAGCCTGTTGCTAGAGCAGTCAAGCGTTGTCAAGGCGGTACAGCCTGACACATTTAAGCTGGTCAATCGATTTACAGAGCATATAAGATCTGCCAAGGCGGTACAGCTCGACACATCCAAGCTAGTTAACTGATTGAATTCGAAGTTGAGCGTTGTCAAGGAAGGCTTGTCTGACAAGTCCAGGCTAGTTAGCTGATTCCACTGGCACTCAAGCTTCTTCAAGGCAGTACAGCCCGACATCTTCAAGCTGGTCAAGTGAGTCCCAGAGCATATAAGCTCTGTCAAGGCGGTACAGCCCGAGACGTCCAAGCTATCCAGTAGGTTTTGCTGGCAATGAATTGTAGTCAAAGAGGTACAACCCGACACCTCCAAATTGGTCACTATATTGTAAGAGCAGTCAATCGCAGTCACATCGCCTCGGATGGTCACCGTATGGCCAGTGAGGGTATAGGGTTTCCTTAATTCGTCTAGCCTAGGAGCCTCTTGAACCCCTTCTATGGTAATATCGCCATTTGCCTGAATGGTCAGATAGATTGTCTCGCCGGATGATTGAGTCGTGGTTAGGGTGATGACCCCTTCGGCGAGGAGGGAGCTGGAAGCGAGGAGCGTGCTGAGGAGGACGAAGAGCCAGATGCGTAGTTGCTTGCTCATAGTGTAGCTAGAGATTAGAGGTTAGTGTTTCGTTGTAGCGTGGTGGGGAGCTGTGATGGCTCTGCCGAATGAATGATGTTTTCTGCGAAGTTATACCTTTATTAGGAATTGAGCAAGAGATGGGGAGTTAGAGATTAGAGGTTAGAGATTAGAAGCTAGAAGTTAGAAAGCTAATCGATAGACGTCTTGTCGTTCGGGGACATCTTCGATAATCACGCACAATATTCACGTGGAGAATTGCGAATCTCCACGTGGAAAAGAAAAATTCTCCACGTGGGCGAGAAATGAAACTTCGGAGGAATCAAATGATAAGTCCGAAGAATTTTTTCGCGCCTACGTAGAGAATAAAAAATAGCCACGTGGAGATTTGAGAATTTCCACGTAGCTATCGTTCTAAAGCCCTTCGAATATAAAGTGTATGGTCCGATGTAGGACTACACGTGGTGACGTATGGCTGACTTATGGTGAGATTTGCGACATCGAGGGGAGTAGCAGGAAGTGTGTATTACGAGCCGTTTTTAGTAAGTTTGTCACGGCAAAGAAACAATCCACCCAATTATAGTATGACGCAGGAAGTGACTTTTGGCGAGCGCAGCGAGGTAAGAGACTACACGCTAGAGGTGTGTACAGCAAGTATGCGAAGTGTGCAGGCCGCTGTGGCGGGAGGTGCTAAGCGTATAGAGCTATGCTCAGCACTATCCGTGGGGGGACTAACGCCTTCCCTAGGACTCCTCAGAGAGGTGCGCACCCTCTATCCCGAGCTTCGCATCCATGTCTTGATTCGCCCGCGGGAGGGAGACTTCGTCTACTCCGAGGAGGAGCTACGCGTCATGGAGCGAGACATCGAGGCGGCACTACCCTACGCTGATGCTATCGTCAGTGGCGCTATGACCCCCGCTGGCACAGTAGATGTGGTCGCTACGAGACGGCTCTTGGAGCGATCTCAGGGCGTCTCCTTTACGTTTCATCGGGCGTTTGATGAGTCGCAGAGTCCGCTAGAGGATATGGAGAGGATCTGCGCACTAGGCTGCACCCGTATCCTCACCTCTGGTACTCGGGAGACTGCCGAACTGGGTATACCGATCATTCGTCAGCTCATCGAGCGAGCTACAGGCGCGATTACCATACTCCCCGGGGGCGGTGTGACGGCGAGCAACATCAAGCGCATACTCACCGAGACAGGCGCTCAGGAGATACATGGCTCGGCCTCTCTACGTCTACCAGATGGTCGGCAGGAGACTGACGCAGATATCGTTCGCGACTTCCTAAAGGCTATTCACTAAACACTTATCTTTGCACAGCAAACACAACTCTCTATCTAAATCTTATGACACGAAAAGCTCTCCTTTACCTCATCACAGTGATGCTCCTAAGCGGATCACTAGCTCTAGCGCAAACGAAACCAACCGCTACCCCAACGAGTAGCGATCAGGTCGAGCAGTACCTAGACTTCCTCTATCAATACTTACCCCTACCCGACCGGTGTGACTATAGCAGAGCATTTTACGAGCACAATGTGCGACTCTCACTACAGACTCGCCAGGAGATGCCGTGGGGCAAGCGGATACCCGAGCGGGAGTTCAGACACTTCGTCCTACCGATCAGGGTGAATAATGAGAACCTAGACAATAGCCGAGAGGTTTTCTACAAGGAGCTCAAGAATCGTGTCAACGGCATGCCTATGTATGACGCCGTGCTGGAGGTCAATCACTGGTGCCACGAGAAGGTCACCTACCGCCCCACTGATGCCCGCACCAGTAGCCCGCTAGCAACGGTGCGTACAGCCTACGGACGGTGTGGCGAGGAGAGCACACTGCTCGTCGCGGCGCTCCGCTCTGTGGGTATCCCCGCCAGACAGGTCTACACGCCTCGCTGGGCGCATACGGACGACAATCATGCGTGGGTCGAGGCGTGGGTCGATGGCCAGTGGTACTTCTTAGGAGCGTGTGAACCTGAGCCCGTACTCAACCTAGGGTGGTTCAACGAGAGTGCTTCGCGTGGTATGCTCATGCACACCAAAGTGTTTGGAGCGTACGACGGACCCGAAGAGGTGATCCTCCAGACACCCTTCTTCACAGAGATTAATGTGATCGACCACTATGCCCCCAGCTCCGACCTCACCATCGAGGTGAAGACGCCCACTGGCGAGCCTGTAGCTAATGCGCGAGTAGACTTCAAGCTGTACAACTATGCAGAGTTTTACACCGTAGCCTCTAAGTTTACCGACGCCTTGGGCAGAGCCAAGCTCACGGCTGGGCGCGGGGATATGATGGTATGGGTCGAAAAAGGCGAAGACATAGCCTTGAAGAAAGTCACCTTCGGTGCCAAGCCCGTGGAGACCGTGATCCTATCGTCCGAGAGCCTGCCGAAGATTCTTGACGAGACCCTTACACCGCCTAGCATATCAGGCTCCCTGCCTCCAGTCTCCGAAGAGATGCGACGCATCAACAACGAGCGCCTAGCTTACGAGGATAGCATCCGGCAAGCCTACGAAGCGACGATGGTCGATGAGTCACGAGGCAACTATGTGACCATTCAGCAGTTTATGAAGCAAGCGAACAACAAAGAGATGGCCCAGAAGCTCCTCTCCGTCCTAACGAAGAAAGATCTGCGAGACATCTCCCTCGAAGTCCTACAAGACAGTGAGACCGCCGAGACCAATCAGTCAGAGATCTACTGCAAGTACGTCCTCAATCCCCGCGTAGAGCTAGAGTGGCTCACACCATACAAGCACTTCCTCCGTGAGCAGCTGGCAGCTCTCCGCTCACCACAAGAGCTGATCGACTGGACGCTCGCCAACGTTAAGCTAGTAACGGACCAGAACCCGCAACGCCTGAGGATGCAGCCGATGAGCGTCTACCGCGAGCGACAGGCAGATGATCTGGGCAGAAATATCTTCTTCGTAGCGGCTGCTCGTAGTCTCGGATGGCCTGCACGCATCAATGAGATCAATGGCAAGCTACAATATTACACAGACGATCACTGGGTCGACGTCCTCTGGCACGACCAAGCCAGCCCCATAGCCACCGCCCCTCAGGGCACACTCCAATTAAGCTATACCCCTTCGAAGTATATTAGCGATCCTAAGTACTATGCGCACTTTACCATCAGTCGCATCGTCGATGGCAAGACCTCGCTGCTGACCTTCGACGAGGAGGCTACCTGGAGTCGTGACTTTGCCAAGGGCATCAAGCTAGACGAGGGTCGGTATCTACTGACCACCGGCACACGTATGGCCAGCGGTGCCGTGCTGACGCATAGCGAAGTCTTTGAGATCAAGCGTGGGGAGACCACTACCATACAGCTCACCATGCGAGAGAGCAATGAGGGGGTACAGGTCATCGGCAGCTTTAATGCGGAGAACCTCTACTACGACCTCGCCACACAGACCACCAAGAGCCTCATCTCAACCACCGGACGTGGCTACTACATCTTAGGCTTGATCGCTCCAAATCACGAGCCGAGCAATCATACGCTACGAGACATCGCCATCTACAAGTCCGCTCTCGAGGAGTGGGGCCAGTCTGTCGTACTACTCTTTGAGAGCCAAGACGCCGCCACACGATTTATCGACGAAGGCTTCGATCTACCCGCTCAGGTGGTTTGGGGCATAGACTCAGAGGGCGCTATACTCAAGGAGATTCGCGAGGAGATGAAGCTCACGTCTAGTTCGCTACCCATCTTCCTCATCTGCGACACATTCAATCGAGTCGTCTACATCCAGCAGGGCTACACCATCAACATCGGTGAGCATCTCGTGAAGGTACTCAAGCAACTGTAGTAGCGCCGCGCAACACGAGTAGCGATTTGTAGGGACGCACGGCTCGTGCGTCCGTCCCCGTTAAAACCACGGCGCTGTAACCTTTGACACAACGGATTACACGTGTCGCTTGGACACAACGGACGCCCCTCACGCCCGTACACGACTCCCCGCCGTGCTGCTCGAAACGAACAGGGCTCGGACACACCACTCGGTGCGTCCGAGCCCTGTGTTTATGTTTTAATATCCACTTCGCTTGATCTTTAGCTCAGGTGAATACTCTTTATCTATGTCGCTCTCAAAGTGACGATTTAGGGAATCGGCTATTGTCTTTGCGATAGCTATACGCCTCGAGTCCCACAGGCAGGCACTCCACGCGATACGCAGGACTATGTTATTGCGAGATCCTCGTCCCTCACTAAAGTGGCGAGCGAAGAGTCGTGGAGAGCTCAAGTTGTGATACCTCTGATGATCTGAAGTCATCTCAAAGCGCTGCTCTAACTCAGCTGTCAAGTCTTGGTAAAAGGCTTGATACGCTTCCATATCCTGCACGATTAGATTGTTTCCCGTAAAGCTCTCATCGCCCTTAACTCCTCCTGCAGAGAAGTGGAAGATGGTCGGATAACTCGGCTCGTTGGCTCCGCTAGCTACAAGTGGGGTTAAGGTCCAGCTACCAGGACGTGAAGTGAGCACCTCTAGGTCCTCCATATATTGAGCTAGATTGGGCTCGACTTGACGATCATCAAAGGAGTAGTAGGACTTATACGGTCTCATCTCTCCTAATTCGCGACTGATGTAATTAAATCCCCCGATCATAGCAAGGTAGTATGAGAAGTTGCCGATTGCGGCATCAGCTAGACTAGATGGAGATATGATCGTCACCTTAGATCCCCTGTCTATATAGTAGCCGTAAGGCTTATTGACTATAAAATGCTCTACAGCAAGCTTGTCCTGTGGTCGCTCATCGATGGTCTGAGTGGTCGCAAGGTTGATCAGACGAAAATCATATGCCTCGTCCACTACATCTAATATATCTCCCACCTTGAGACCTATGCGAGCTTGTAGATCACATATAGAGAGATGCTGAGGTACAATCTGAAAACCTGTCGGGCGGTCTAGCTTTCGCTCGAAAGCTCTATGTAGCTTCTCCTTGTTCTTTCTAATAGTTTCTTTGTGAGCTTCCTCTTCGAGTGTCTCCGAAAAGCCCGCTCCGACCAAACCTGCCGGTATAGCAAAGAGAGCGATGCCAAGGATCCCTACGGCAAAGGCGACGACTTGCCCCACGGGAGTTACTGGCGGGGTCTCGGCAAACTGACCTGGATCACCTATGTACTGTGCAAAAGCCCACAACACGGAAGTCATACCATTATCAAAGGTTTCGGGCTGTGCCTCATGCTCATAGAAGAAGAGAACGAACGATAGCATCAAAGTCACGACTAGGAGCACCTGTAGTGAGATGAGTATCTCTTTGGACTTTGAGGTGATCGCCTGCTGTAAGAGACGGAACGATCGCATATAGCGAAAGATCCTCAAGACACGTACTACACGTAGAGACTTGAGTACCTGATAGGGCAGCGGGAAGACGAATGCAAGATAGAAGGTATAGGTAGAGAGTATATCTATCATACCGTAGAAGGTGAGACAGTAACGCACCCTACCCCAAAAACCTTTGTATTTGGGGCTAAGCACATCAGCGGTCCAAATACGTAGAGACACCTCTATCGTAAATATGATGACAGTGACAATGTCTATCACATGGAGTACACGCTCACAGCCCTCGGATATGTCAAAGGTGGATATGAAAACCGAGAGCGTACTCAGGACAATCAGTCCGACGATGGTGTAATCGACATAATTACCCCACTGCTTGGTATCAAGGTTTGTATCAAAGACCCGACCGAGCTGATGCTTAAATTGCTTGATGCGTTCCACAGGTTCGTTCGATTATGGCTACGATAGCCCGCACCATATCGTCTAGAGGCATCGTAGGCTTTTCAGGCTTAGCAGAGGGCTGACCCTCATAATATGGGAGGTGTACAAATAGGACTTGAGTGGACGGTCTGCTCTGAGCGACCGAGAGAGCCTCGTAGTAGAGGCGGTTGCAGACGTAGAGTCCAGAAGAGTTGGAGATCTTGACCTTTATCCCGAGCTGCTCGATGGTGGTGCGTAGCTCCTTGATTGCTGTATTGGTGAATAGAGCCGAACTTCCATTGGCATAGATGATCTCCTCATCGGGGAGATAGCCTTCGTTGTCGGGGAGCTTGGAGTCCATCATATTGATAGCGATACGCTCTAGCTTGACACGATCGCTACCTCCAGACTGTCCTAACATGATGATTAGGTCTGGAGTGTGCTGATCGATAGCCCTACGGAGAGCCGCCGCCACTTGATGGAAGCTAACAGGCATTAACTCCGTATAGATACGGACACCAGCTAGATCGTGGGTGGCTACTTCTTGAGCCACCACCCACGATGAGTTCTCAGGGTAGTTCCAGTAAGGTTCGAACCCTGTCACAAGTACGGTATACACGTTGCGTGTTCTTGTAGTCCTTACTTACACCTCTTGAGGCTAGCCTTAGCACTCTCGATCTGACTCTTATAGTTCTCAATCTGACGATCGTGATAGGCTGACTTGTCTATCTTGCTCTTGCGGTAAGAGGCTTTTGATGAAGGAGACGAAGCACTCCTGATCCTACTTGCGTAGTACTCATTGTCTCGCTTCTTCTTCTCTCGCTCTCTTGCTATAGATGCACGTAGATCTATGATCTTTTTCTTATAGTGTTCTTTGCTCATGACATCTGCTTGCTTCTTATGCTATCATATATATGATGGATGACTACGGAAGGACGATACTAGCCTTCTCTATCCTCTAGAAAGGTCATCAGCTTGGAGCCAAACTGGCGTGTCGTCCAGTCGTTGTCGTACTCAAAGCCCTCCTGCTCTGCTATCTCACGTAGGGCTCCCTTTACGTTGTCGTATACGCGGTACACGGTAATACTACCGTTGTCTAGTTTGTTGAGGATGTACTCTCCTGTGGTTACTGTTTTCTTTGCCATAGTTCTTTTAGTTGGTTTTAGTTTGGTTCTAAGAATTATCTAGTGAAATACACTGGTCTGGTATACTCCTTGGTATGTGTCAAAGAGGCTACTTCTAGCCAGATGTAGTTGTCGTAACGCATACGCTCGTTTTCGAAGCCTAGGTAGATGATCTTATGTCCTTGGGGTCTTAATTCACCATTACATGATTGAGTCCCCATCTGAGACTGATTGACATCATACTTGTAGTGTCCTGAAGAGGCTGTTTCGTCTTGAAACTTCTTGGCTTGCGTAGCATCGGTCAAGACATACATATTGCAAAAGGCATCCTCCTCACGAGCTGGACGTGTATTAAAGAGTAGTCGGTCGATGACGTTGCTACTGATGGTACGCTTTTCGTACACCTTGATGCCCAAAAGCTTGATCTGCTTAGAGGCGAGGGATAAGTTGTCGGCAAACTTGCCATCGCTGGGAGCTGTCTTCTCATTGGTAGATATACGGAGAGAGTATAGTATGGCATCACTACCAGCAGGTACAGGTACAGATATCAAAGCTCGAGACTTACCAGAGAATATAGACTTGAGATTACCTCGGAGTCCGATTTTCTTAGGCTCTTTAAACACCGCCGATACCCGCACACTCTCAGTGGCTTCTGCCAGGAAGTCTCCTTGCTTACAGCTCACTATCTGCTCCGATACGCGTGGTCGCTTGTCGTCATCTACGCCTTCATATGAGAGCGAGAGATCGGTGATAAGCTCCCCACCATCGGGCCGCAACTCGACCATATAGATACCATCTGAGGGGATAGTCACAAGCTCCTCTAGAGCTCCCCGCACACGCCACTGCTTGATACGCTTCTGATGATCGATACCAAAGAGAGTGAGGTGCACCGATCCTTGTGGGGTCAAGGAGATGCTGAGCTTGTCTTGAGCCTTGAAGTAATAAGGGTAACGCTTGACGGCATCTACCTTCATGTGTCTTCTAGAGATGAGGACTCTGCCTGAGGAGCGGGTTGATGTAGATACACTAGTGTATGTAGATTCAGTCTGTGATGACTGAAGTAGACTACTCGGAGCTGCTTGTAGCTCTGAGAGCCGCTCCTTGAGCTCTTGACACTTCTGCTGTGCACGCTCGCCCATACCGTCAGGATTGTAGTCGTACTCGATCCGACATAACTCTGTATAGAGAGCCTCTAAGTCTTGATCTGAATGCAAGCTTTGAGCTTTTGAGCAGATGAGGTCTAGCTTTTGCGATATATTGTCATACTTCATCTGCTCCAGCTCAGAGATCTTGTCGAGCTTTGCATCCTCCTTATTGCCTTGCCCACACCCAGCACAAGTCATAAGTATGCAGAGGAGCAAACCTCCATAGAGTATCTGTAACAGCCATTTCATACCTTCTCTCTGTCTAGTAGTTATAAGACTCATCGATGAGCTGTTCTAACCGCTCTCTCACCTGATCACTCTGAAATGCCGCATACTCACTGGCGTACTGACTACTGCTTGCGTCTACATAGGTAGCAAACCACGATAGCTTGCTCCTTACAAACTGACTAGCCTCATCTTGTCGTCCAGCAGCACACATAGCCACTACGACATCATTCATGTAGTCGTAGAGACAGGGGGCATTACCTATATAGCTTTCATCAAGAGCCTTTAGGGGATAGTAGTTCCAAGCGGTCTCGTAGTCTCCATGCTTGACTAGGTAGTCTCTGAGTAGCTTACAAGCATCTCGTTCGTAGGGGTAAAGGGAGTACGAGATATCATCTCGACCTTTGTGATATGGCGTGAGTACCTCGTATACGTAGATAGCTTGCTTAGGATTGTCGAGCTCTAGGTAGACGCGTATCAGACGTAGCGCACAGCTCTTCTTGTCGGAGCTGTCATCAATCTGCTCAATATACTTGGATGCTTCGGTGAGGTTACCCTCTTCGAGGGCTTTTTTAAACTGCTTGACAGCACTACTGCTACAAGCCGTGCTGATTACGTTGCCGATGAATGCAATCCCTAGAAGGGCTAGAACAGCATAAATGATAATCTTCTTCGTACTCATAAGAATGGGTCTAATAACACTCTAGATGGATAGAGCGAATGCTTAAGAAGAATAGGTTCCCAATGATATCAGCGTAAGAATAGTGAGGAGAATAAAACTTAGGATGAAAGAAGAGACAAGAATGACTTTGAGACAGAGACGGATTTTTTTTCGGACCAAGTTCACGGCGGAGTAACTTGATACTGCTAGAGTACCATGTCACAGAATTGTGGATCTGCGGGTAAGTCTTCACAGCCACAGTTCGTATCAGGTTCCAAAACAATATAAATGGAACTGATAGGACTGAGCCTAGACATCCGAAGAAGTTCCTTCGAGCTACGATCCTATGGCTTGACTTGAACCGCATATCTAGATTTCCGAGCTTTGTTCGCCGTGCCATAGTTTCGTTAGGTTTTAGTTGTTAGCTTATGAGACTTACTCTATCACGACAAACTCTGTGCGACGGTTGACCTCTAGACTGTCTGGGTCTATAGGGTCTGTGGATCCCTTGCCCTCTGCTTCTAGACGCTCTGCAGAGACCCCTTGACTGATGAGAAAGTCCACAGCTGCCTGAGCTCTAGCCTCTGAGAGCCGTTGGTTAAAGGTCTCATCGCCTTCCTCTGAAGTGTGTCCTTCTAGCTTGAGCTTTAGGCCTGAATGACTCTCCATAAACTTAGCAAGGTCGCATAGGACGAGCTGCGCCTCTCTGGTCAGATCAGCTTTGCCCTTGGCGAACTTGACATCGTTGAAGTTCTGCTCCAGCTCCTCGACCCGCTCACGATAGAGTTTATTCCTTTGTCTTCTATTAACACAATCTCCAATGAATCCGATGCCGATGAGAACCAGGACAATGTAAGTTATAATCTTCTTCTTGCTCATAGGGGATATAGCTTAGCCACGTGTGGGTGGGACGATAGTCAATGGAGACACTACTGAGGGGTAGTGCTCCATTGACATCTACTTAGGTTACTTCTTGCCTGCAGCGACTAGTGTGATGTTGTCGCTACTGAGCTCAGTGTTCTTAGCATTGGCCACTTGCACGCCAATGCCGTATAGCTCGACAATCTTCTTCTCGAAGTTACCGACTCTTAGGTTGCCACCTACAGTCAGCATACCACCCTTTGCGGAAGATGTCATAAGAGATCCGATTGTAGCCTCGTCATCGGCCATTGCTTTACAGTTTTCCGTCGTATAGACGCGGAGCGTAGCTCCAAATTCTTTCTTAAAGTTTGCCTTGAGGGTCTTAACCTTCATGCGGCTGTCAATGCGAAAGTCTGCCATGTTATTATAGTTATTGGTTATTAGTATGGTTAGAATTCGACTTCGATCTCTGGGCTGTACTTAACAAGGTCTAGCAGCATGAGCGTCACATCGGCATGCTCGACTTCTCCGCCCATAGCGTCAGCTAGGTCAAAGAGAACCTGCACCTCATCCACAGTGACAACGTTGTCTGCCATGACGATCTCGATAGCGCACTGCAAGAGCTTTTTTGTATCATCCTCTTCGATAGCTGAAGCTTTGTCGATGAGATACTCTTGGACGGCATCACCATCCTTCTCCTCTAGAGCGTTGACCGCCTCCTGAACCTGCTGAATGAGAGTCGCGGAGTCTATGCCAAGCGCCTCAGCGATGTCAGTAAGCATTTCGTTTTCCTCCTCGGAGTATACACCGTCTGCCCAGATGGCTACAGCCAGAAAAGCTGCTACATTCTTTATGTTTGATTTCATAGTTCTGTCGTTGTCTTTTTTATTTGAGCATTCGTTTGATACGTCTGAGTAGACTAGCGTCTTCTTGACGACGTTTTTTTGCGGCTGCTGCGCGAGCCTTTGCTAGATTTTCGAGCATAGCTTTACCTTCCTTGGTACGCTTGTCGATCTTACCTGATTTAGTTCGTTTTACTGCCATTGTGGTATTACTTAGTTGGTTATTAGTAGCGTTGAGATGATTAGCCTCAGCTTGTTCACTCTATGACGATGAACTCAGTGCGTCTATTGACCTCTGGGTTGTTTGGATCAATCGGTTCACTAGAACCCTTGCCCTCAGCTTGCAAGCGGTCCGCTGAGATGCCTTGGCTGATGAGGAAGTCTACAGCAACTTGAGCTCGCTCCTCTGAGAGTCGCTGATTGAAGGCCTCATCGCCCTCCTCTGAGGTGTGCCCCTCGATCTTGAGCTTTAGGTCAGGATTAGCCTCCATCAGTTTGGCTAGATCATGGAGGACAAACTTAGTCTCGTCTGTTAGGTCTGCTTTGCCCTGGACAAACTTAGCTGCATTGAAGTTTTTCTCGATCTCCTCAATACGGTCTTTATAAACTACCTTCTCTACGGTGACGACCTTCTCCACCTCGACCACCTGGGGCTTACGAAGTAGGAAAAATGCTATGATGGCACCTATCAGGAGCAGTGCGATGATGAGCCAGAGCCACCAGGGGAGTCCTTTCTTCTTAGCCACTGGGGGGATATAGCCGTTGAGATACTCTAGTCGGAAGCCTCCCTTCTCGCCAACTCGTCCAGCTTTTTCAAACTCTGCTACCACAATATCATACTGTGTAGCATGTCGTACGATTCTCTCGAAGCTTGGCTTGGTCCACATACTGACGACAGCAACTTTCTTGCCGTCACCCATAGTGAGTAGCTCGTCGGGAGCCTTGAAGTAGCCGTTCCAATTGGCTGTAGTTCCCTGTTCCTCTGCATAGATAAAGGTTTCTGGTACACCTTTGTCTGGATTCAGCTCGTTAGGAAATGCTTTGCGCAGGTCTGCGAGGGTAGCATGTGGATACATAATCATGTAGGCATGTACGATGCCTAGCGCTGTACGGTTTTGGGCTTTGCCAAATACTTTGATTTTGTCCATGAGGTTTATAGTGTTATAGTTTTATCGTCCGAATAGTTTCTTCAAGATGCCACGGCCTATCTTTTGGTTCAGACCACTCTTGCTCGTTGGAATACCTGTACGCCGAGATACTCGCTGTCTGAGCCTTGATACGCCCACGGCTCTCTGCCATGAGAAGGAGAGGCCTGGTATTGGTGTCGATCGTTTGCGTCCCATAGGGGTTATATTATCTGATATAAATACTCCACATAATCAGCAGCAGAGCCACGTAGCATGCAGAGGTTGTGCTCGTTAAAGCACAACTTCTGAGTCTTGGCAAAGTTTGCAACTATATTCTCTCGTACGGATGTGGCTAAGTTCATAGTTTTTTAGTGATTATGTTATGGAATTGGCAACTCCATAAGAACTTCACCGACAAAGGTACGAAATGTTTAACAAAAAAAAACACTTACATGAAGAATCAGAAAACGATGTGACGTAAAGACCTATTCTGGACAAGCACACAACACAAGAGCTGATCGAATTTTCCTAACTAGACTCAGGGATTTCCGAAAAGCGAGCGTCGTAAGAAAATAGCCACGTGGAAATTTGGCGTTCTCCACGTGGAGAGTGAACAATTCCAAGGGAGGAACTTTTCAGTTCCTCCCTTGGAATTAGAAAGTTCCTCCGCTGGAACTGAAAAGTTCCAAGAGGGGAACTATTTTTGGAACTCGTATATACTAAAAAATCAACACGATACGAACAGCTAAGACATCGCCATGTATGGACGGAGGCCTTCCGGCTCGGCACTCCCGTGCATCCCTACACATCTCGCTTGCCCCCTCCGACAAATCGTCACCCGTTATGTCGCTGTTCGTGAGATCTGCGGGAGTAGAAATTTGAAGAGTTGTAAATGTGGTCTAGGTTGTCTATATTTGCACGCTCGTAGGAGATGCGCTATGGGACGAGTCGGCGGAGGTGTGCAATAATCTAGCGACACTGCCGTTCTCTCCGATAGAATACTCCCTATTATATAACCACTGATATAGATTAACTATGTACTGGACGTTAGAATTGGCCTCAAAGCTAGAGGATGCTCCCTGGCCAGCTACCAAAGATGAGCTCATCGACTATGCTCAGCGCTCGGGTGCGCCCATCGAGGTGATCGAGAACCTTGAGGAGATCGAAGACGAGGGCGAGGAGTATGAGACCATCGAGGATATATGGCCGGACTACCCTAGCAAGGAGGACTTCTTCTTCAACGAGGAGGAGTACTAGCTCGTCGCTCTAGAGATACAAGACACTGACTCATAATCAGGAAGTCTCTGCATAGCTATTAGCTTATGACTACACGCCACCTAGGATGATACAGACGCACCCACTTCGGATCTGCGCTATACGGCTTGCGCCAGATGAGCACCAGTCGGAGGGGGGCGTATGCGCTACGGAAAGGTGGAGGCGCAAGTCTCTCGTGAGACTTCTGCTATGTCTGCTCATCGTGACCTGCTGGCTCCCGATGCGTTCGCTGGCACAGGTGGATCCGCTCTTCTCGGACTACCGACGGCTACAGAACTACTACAATCCGGCAGCTATCGGTCTGCAGAAAGATCTGCTTCTGACGGCAGCCTATCATCAGCAATGGATCGGTATAGAGGGAGCTCCTGCGAACCTTTTTGTCTCGGCTCATACGGAGCAGCAGTGGGGCAAGAGCTACCACGGCGTGGGGCTGGTGGTCGTAGCGCAGCGTGCGGGACTCTTTACCCGTACAGAGGCGCAGGCGGAGTATGCCTTTCAGCTGCGCTGGAAGGGAGACAAGATCCTCTCTATCGGCACAGGGCTGGGCATGATTAACCTTCTATATGACGGCACCAAGGCGCACATACCAGACGGAGGAGCTATGACACCAAATGACCCTTCGCTGCCACAGACGCCTGTGTCGGGGCGCAACTTTGACCTCTCTGCAGGGATCTTATGGCACACGCCTCGCTACTTCATCGGTGTCTCGGGACGTCACCTCACGGTGCCGCGCATCACCCTCGACAGGCTCTACTACCAGAAGGTGCCGATACATATCAATGCGGTCTGTGGGTACAATATTACACCCCCAGGTGCGTTATTATCGTGGCACCCCTCACTATTTGCCTCGACAAACTTGACGTCATGGCGGGTGGATGTCAACCTAGATGTGCGCCTTGCTCAGCGATGGGAGGCTGGTCTGATGTACCGACCTTTGCAAGCTGCGGGGCTACGGCTGGGAGCGCTCTTTGGCAAGTGTCACGTGGGTTATCTCTTTGAGATGCCTACGAGTCAGCTGGCGAGAGGCAACTGGGGCAGTCACGAGCTGGTGATCACCTATGCACTCCCGATGTCTAGCCACAAGAAAGGGACCAACAGCTACAAGAGCATCCGACTCCTCTAGCCCGTGTGTCTCTTTATTAAATAGAACTCTGAAACAACTTAGAAGCTATGAAAGAAGCTTTGCCGACATACTGCAGTCCGTCCGAGAGCGCGCATGACGCCCGTTCCGTACAAAGGCTTAGAACTAGAATCAGAGCGGGAGCCTTGCCCCTACTAGGTGCCTTGGCACTACTCTTACTCTTTATCTCCGTGCTGGGCATGGTGGGCTGCGCTCCCAAGCGTGGCTCTGGCGTGAGCGCCGAGCTGGTGGGCGTGGGTCTCTCCTCGTGGAGTGAGCCGGCGCCCTATGGCATGGTGCAGATACCGCAAGGACATATCGTGCTGGGCGAGCGTGAGGCGGACACCGTATGGGGACTACCCGCAGAGTACAGGGCGATCTCGGTAGATGCCTTCTGGATGGATCAGACGGAGGTGACCAATGCGCAGTGGCGACAGTTCGTCTACTATGTACGCGACTCGATCATTCGCGAGCGTCTAGCAGACCCGCTTTACGGAGGGAACCCGCTTTACAAGATTACTACAGACAAGTATGGTGATCCCGTCAAGCCCTACCTCGACTGGTCTCAGCCTCTACCCACTCCTAAGCGTGCATTAGAGCAGGAGCTGGAGGCGATGGAGAGTGTCTACTACACGAACCCCGTGACGGGCGAGCGCAAGCTCGATCCTAAGCAGATGCTCTACAAGTATGAGGTCTACGACTACCACGCAGCGGCGCTTTACCGCAACAACCTACAGCAGGAGGTACGTGCTAGCAAGGGCGTTCAGGAGCCAGTGATGATCTCTAAAGACACGGCTTACGTCAACGACCGTGGCGAGATAATCCGTGAGACGATCACACGTCAGCTCGCTAGTGAGTACGACTTCCTCAATACTTACATCGTAGCGATCTACCCCGATGAGACGGTCTGGGTCAACGACTACCCCAACTCTAAGAATGAGATCTACACCCGCACTTACTTCAACCACCCTCGCTACGACAACCACCCCGTGGTGGGTGTCACGTGGGAGCAAGCGACCGCTTTCTGCCACTGGCGCACGGACAACTACCGCAAGGGGCTGAACCTCCCAGACGGAGCTATCGTCCCGGAGTTTAGACTGCCCACCGAGGCGGAGTGGGAGTACGCAGCGCGAGCTGGACGAACTAACACGAAGTTCCCATGGAATAGCGAAGACCTAGACTCGGAGGACGTCTGCTTCTTGGCGAACTTCAAGCCCTTCGAGGGAGACTACGCAGCCGACGGGCAGGTGATCACTTCGCAGGTAAGTACCTTCTCGCCCAATGACTACGGGCTCTACGATATGGCGGGCAACGTGGCGGAGTGGACCAGCTCAAGCTACTTCGTCTCTAGCTACGAGATGATGGACGATGTCAATCCGCAGATGCGCTACAACGCAGCTCGCGAAGACAACACGATGCTACGGCGCAAGGTCGCCAAGGGAGGCTCGTGGAAGGACGTCCTCCGCTTCATCAGATCCACACGACGCATCTACGCACCACAAGATGAGGCACACTCTTACATTGGCTTCCGCTGTGTACGTAGCATCATCAACAACTCCAAATAAGCAACGCAACAGACAGCCCCAACGACGGCTTAACCCTACAGATAGATCGACTCATGGCAAAGAAATATAGACGCTACAAGAATGGACTGGAGATGTATCTCTCCAGTAAGAAAGGGCGCAGAGTGCTCAACTTCGCATACAGCTGGGGTGCCGCAGTGGTTATCCTAGGAGCGCTCTTTAAGTTGCTCCACTTCCCTTTTGGCAATGAGATGCTTTTCATCGGTATGATCACCGAGTTCTTCGTCTTCTTCATTTCAGGCTTTGAGCAGCCTGAGGAGCATTACCAGTGGGAGCAGGTTTTCCCCGAGCTAGACTCTAAGAACCCGATGGACAAGCAGGAGATGGAGGCTCGCCGACAGTACCTCCTCCGCAAAGCTCAAGAGGCAGCCGCAGCGCCTGCCCCCTCTTACGCCTATCCTGAGGGTGAGCATCACGAACCAGCGAGGGCATACGTTGCTCAACCGCAAGCACAACAACAAACTCAGACACAAGTTCAGGCGAGCTACGTCACTCCTGAGGGTGGCTACGGTGCGCCAGCTTCTGAAGTGCAAGTGGAGCGTCTCTCCTCGGCCATTGATCAGCTAGCCAATGCCGCTTCGCAGCTGAGCCGACTGGGCGAGCTGTCTCAGCAGATGACCGATCAGTGGGTTGCTATGCAGCAAGACGGTCGCACCCTCGGTGAGAGTGCCGTCGAGTATCAGACGCAGATGGACACGACCTCACAGCACTTGGCTCGTCTCAACCAGATCTACGAGTCTCAGCTAGCAAGCATCACAGGACAGGTCGCTACCATTGACCAGATCAACCAAGGGCTGGAGCATATTAAGAATATGTACCAAGACTCCGCCATCGATAGTACCACCTTCCGCACGCAAAATGAGCGCTTGACCATGCAGCTCTCTGAGCTAAACCGTGTCTACGCTCGCATTCTGGAGGCGCTGACAGTCAATATGGGCGCTCCCGGCATGGCTGGTCGTCCTTATCAGGGAGGCTACGAGCCTAGCTACTACGCTCCAAGGCAGGAGTATCCGTCGGCACGTCCTGACTACTACGCATCACAGCCCTATCAAGCACCACGCAATGCGGGCGCACCACAGGAGCCACAAGAGTAGAGCGCTTTCCTCTTCATCTACTCGATAGCTATTCATCTAACACAATCTAGGCATTATGGCAGCAGGAAGTAGTGGCAACCGCAATAGGCAGAAGATGATCAATCTGATGTATCTCGTCTTCATTGCGATGGTAGCACTCAATGTCTCCTCGGAGGTGCTCTCGGGCTTTGTCCTCGTGGAGCGCAGTCTCACGCACACCATCGAGGGAGCGCAGCAGAGCAATGACAACATCATGAAGGGGCTCTCGACTGCTTATGCCAAAAATCCTAGCAAAGCGGAGCCCTGGTATCGCAAAGGACTAGCGCTCACCGCCTATGCCGACTCGCTTTATAACGAGATAGACCAGCTGCGCCTCCTCATAGCACAAGAAGCAGATGGTAAAGATGCCAATCCCAACGAAGTGGCCCGCAAGGACGATATGAATGCCCCCACGACCGTCATGCTCAACCCTCTTACACGGCGAGGCGCTAAGCTAAGGGAGTCGATCGAGGCATTCCGCACTTACACCACGCAGATGGTTCGTAGCGACAGCCGTCGTGAGCATATCTCCGAGATGCTCAGCACGGAGCGCGCGGGCGGACTGAGCTGGGAGCAGCAGATCTTTGAAAACATTCCCACCATCGCCTCGCTCACGATGCTCACGAAGCTCCAGAGCGACATACGCTCCGTCGAGGGAGACGTACTGAGTGACCTTGTCCAGAATATCGACAGCGGCGACCTCCGCGTCAATAAGATAGCGGCGCAAGTGATCCCACGCAGTCAGCTCGTCATGCAGGGTAGCCAGTACGAGGCGAGCATCGTCCTTTCCAGCTACGACTCGACACGCGTTCCCAAGATCGTAGTCAATGGCACTACGCTCCCCGAGAGCGCAGAGGGCGTCTATCGTGTCACAGCGACAAAGGCTGGCACCTTCCCCATCTCAGGCTACATCGAGACCGAGCTGCCCGACGGGACTGCTGTCAAGCAACCTTTCCAGTCGGAGTACTATGTCACTGAGCCTTTTGCGACGGTCGCTCCTACCATGATGAACGTGCTCTATGCGGGTATCAACAACCCGATCAGCATCGCCGTGCCTGGCGTCCCTTCGCAAAACGTGACCGCCACGATGACCAATGGGACGCTCACCCGCCAAGGCAATAGCTGGATAGCTAAGCCCGCTAAGATCGGTACTCCCGCCGTCATCACCGTCATGGCCAAGCAGGCAGACGGACGAACCACCAAGATGGCCGAGACATCGCTACGGGTACGAGCACTCCCCGACCCGCTACCTTATATACAGTACACCGATGCCAATGGTGCGACCAAGCGCTTTAAGGGTGGACGTATCGCCAAGCGCGACCTCCTCACCGCTAATGGTATCGGAGCAGCTATCGACGATGATCTGCTAGACGTCCCCTACCAAGTAGTGCGCTTCCAGCTCCTCTTCTTTGACTCTGTCGGTGGCGTTATCCCTGAGGTGTCCAATGGCCCCACCTTCTCCGCAAGACAGCGAGACAAAATTCGCAATATGGCAAAGGGTAAGCGCTTCTTCGTGAGCGAAGTGACCGCTCGTGGTCCCGATGGTATCGAGCGACAGATCCCAGCCATCGAAGTAATCGTACGATAGTCTTCACAGCTTTAAGAATAGACCCATTCCCACTATACTATGCAACGCATTCAGTCTCTACTCATAGTACTCCTTGCCCTCACGCTCACACTGACCGCTGAGGCGCAAAACTTCGACCCGCTCTCCGCTACTCCGACCGACTCGACACAAGTCGCCACGGAGCTGCCACGCCGGCGCCCTACGGCACGTCAGCGACGTGCTCAGAAAGAGCAGGAGCAGGAGACACAGGCCAATGGCATCTCCATGCGCGCCAAGAACTACGCCGACCAGCAGGTCAAAGATACAGAGACAGCCCCCTGGCGTCGAGTCGTCTACCGACAGCTCTCGATAGATAGCCTAGCCAATGCCCCGATCTTCCGTCCTGTACGTCCCTCGGGAAAGTTGCAGAGCCTCTTCTCGCTCCTCTTCAACCGCTTCAACGAGGGGAGCATCACCGTCTATGAGTACGAAGACCTAGGCTACGAAAACCTAACTCCAGAGCGACAGCTGCGCTTCGAGGACTTCCTCGACCGCTTTGGCATCGTATATGACAAAGACCCCAGCCAGACTGGCAATCGCTCCTTCAAGATCCTCCCCGTAGACATCCCCACGCAGTCTATCCGCAGCTACTACGTCAAGGAGGAGTACTACTACGATGTCAAGACCAGCGACGTAAGCAGTCAGATCGTAGCGATCTGCCCCGTGATGGACGACGAGATCTCTATGGAGGGTAGCGTACGCATACCGCTCTTTTGGGTCAAGTACTCCGACCTGCAGCCCTACCTCTCGCAGCAGCCTGTCATGCTCTCGACCAAGAATAACGCCACGACAGCTACGATGGACGACTTCTTCAGCCTCAACCTGTACCGTGGACAGATCTCGATGACGCTAGGCGGTGAGACCGCTGAGCTCAATAGCGAGATGAGCGACTCGACAGCTATGGCTGCTCGTCAAGCTTTCCACAACCAGATCGAGGGCGAGCTCAAGCAGTTTGAGGAGAGCCTCTACGGCACCGAGTACACCACCTCTGCAACGAGCGACAGCGACCTCCAGGAGGGACGTGACGGAGAGGACGACTCGCAGCTCGACACAGCCCGTGCCCGTCGCTCGCAAGAGCTCCGCGAGGGCAAGAGTAACCAGCGCAAAGCTGCAAAAGCGACCAAGGCAAAGAAGAAGAGCCGCGCTGACAAGAAGCGTGCTAAAAAGACTACCCCCAAAGCTACTAAGACAGAGCAGCCGAAGCAGTCTAAGAGCAGCTCCACACGCTCCGTACGCAACCGCTTCTAGCCACACACCACACAAGCAACCGCTTCTAGCCACCAGCTACTAAGCGACCAACCACCCACAGAGGGCTGGGCTCGTCACAACGGGCTCAGCCCTCTCTTTATGATATGAGTCTTATACTAGCCGACCTTGTCACTAGTGAGGGAGATCCCATAGTGAACAGTGTCGAAGGGGTAGTTGTGTGGGTTGGGAAATTATGTACCTTTGGCAAAACAAACCATTACGAATATAACTATGTACAAGACACTTCTACGCACTTTACTCTCCCTGCTCCTCTGCCTACCAGCTCTACTATACGCAGAGGGCGACAAGGTCACCCTGCGCACATCAGCTCCTGTCGGATCGCAGGTGGCTCTCGCAGTCAATGACGAGGCGATCATTAGCGATGCGCTACAGCTAGACCATAGTGGAGTCAATGCTGTGGGCAACGACTGCAATTGGTACAAGGTCATTCGTCAGGAAGTCGAGATCACTGGATCCATAACAAAGATCGAGGCAACCTCATTTAGGCTAGCGAGCCTACAGATCGAGCAGGCTCCCGATTTAGATGTTTTCTTCTCTGAGGAGCGGGACAGAGGGAAACAGACGATTCAAGAGGCGGACTTCTCGATGTGTCCCAACATCACCAAGATCGGCATTCAGATGGCTGAGTTAAAGCAGATCAAGCTCCAGGGGCTGGCGCAGCTCTCTCTACTCGGTATCGGAGGAAACAATCTCTCTGCGCTAGATGTCTCTGGGTGCGACAACCTCAACGTCATATTTATGCACCGCAACCAGATCAAGGAGCCCGAGATGGGTGCCTTCATAGCCTCCCTACCCTCTCGTGTTGACCAGTCGACTGGCTACATTGTTGTCATAGACACTTACCCCTCTTTGACAGACGAAGGCAATGTCTGCACTGCAAAGCAGGTGCGACAAGCAAGGGATAAAAACTGGATCATTAAGACAGCAGACAACGAGGAGTACCCCGGCTCTGGATACCAGCAGCACATCTCCGATGAGACGATCCGACTGACCACGACACTGACCATCGGTCAGGGCGAGAA
Organism: Porphyromonas asaccharolytica DSM 20707; assembly: GCF_000212375.1. Classification (NCBI taxonomy): domain Bacteria; kingdom Pseudomonadati; phylum Bacteroidota; class Bacteroidia; order Bacteroidales; family Porphyromonadaceae; genus Porphyromonas; species Porphyromonas asaccharolytica. Next base: position 2,018,365 of record NC_015501.1, read on the forward strand.
CTACATCCCGCTCGGTATAGAGGCCTATCCCGACGAAGACTTTGAGGTCGAGGGTGGCACTTATCACAGCACTGCCAATGGACGTCGCTACTACCTGCTCGAAAGCCCTAATCTAGTCATACGTGGCAAGGTGCGCTCGCTAAATTGTGGAGGCACCTACCTGACGCATCTAGACATCAGTGGCAATCCTGAGCTGGAGACCCTCCTATGTGACGACAACAAGCAGCTTCAGTCACTCGTCCTAGGGACGCCCCATAAGCTGAAAACGCTCAACACATCCGACTCGCCCGTCGGAGATATAGACTTCTCACTCCTCCCCTCCCTCGAGTACCTCTATTGTAGAAATAGTCAAGTGCCTCCTCGCTCTCTGGCCTCTCTGACACAGCTCAAAGAGCTAAACTGCTCGGGCAATGCTTGGAGCACGCTAGACCTCTCTCAAGCCACTCAACTCGAAAAGCTATTCGCAGCCGGGTGTGGACTATTGAAAGTAGACCTCACGCATTGTCCCAACCTTCGTGAGGTTCAGGTACATGTCAATTACCTTAGAGAGCTACCTCTCGCTTCTGACAAGCTCTATAGCGTGATCGCCTTCGACAATGAGATCAGCGGAGAGCAGATGACCCACCTGGTAGAGAGTCTCCCGACCTTTGAGACTGGAGCTGATCCAGACGCACCAGAGCAAGCCGAGCTCATAATCTTCCGCACGGACAACCAGCCAGAAGCAGACAAAAACCGCTGTATGACCTCAGACGTACAGATTGCTACAGCAAAGAATTGGGCGGTTCTATCCGTAGATATGGATTACAATAAGTCTCCCTACTCAGGACTGCAAGGAGATCACATATCACTCTGCCCGACTTCTGCCGTATCTCTCTACGTAACCCCTGAGGAAGTCCGCATAGAGGGCATTCCACACGGAGAGACCATCACGCTATACGACTTGTCGGGAGTGATCGTATATAGCTTAGCGGCTAGCTCAGGCACCGCTGTCATTAGCCCTGACGCAATCCCCTCTGGTATCTACTACCTATCTGTCGGTGAGGAGGTTCTGCCTCTTATCATCAGATAAAGCTTCTCACGAAGCAAAGCGAAGACTTTCGAAGCAGAGGGCTGGGTCCGTCACAACGGGCTCAGCCCTTTACTTATCCAGTCGCTCCACACGCTCCTATTGCTCGCTTATCCCTTATAGTGTCAAGTGACCGCAAAAGCTTACCTTTGTTGGCAGTTCCAAACTTCATACATAACCACCTGCTTATGAAACATTACTACCTGCTCGCACTCATTGGCGTGCTACTCTTACCCCTTTCTATCTCAGCTCAGACCATCGTGGATGGTGTCTTATCTGGCTGTATGGGTCTCTCGGGACGATATGTCGTACCTGACGAAGTGACCAAGATCGACAACTTCGCATTCTTCTCCTCGTCTGTTACCGAGGTGGTAATCGGCAAGAATGTTCAGGAGATCAGCAACGCAGCTTTTCAAAACTGTATGAACCTCGAGCGCATCACCTTTGCCGCAGGCTCCAAGCTAGAGCGCATCGGAGACGATGTTTTTAGCGACTGCCCTAAGTTGGTCGAAATAGCACTTCCCGAGGGACTTCAGCAAATGGGCGTACGTACCTTCTGGCTCAATGAGTCGCTCAAGCAGGTTACACTCCCTACGACCCTCGACACGCTACCCAAGTATTGCTTCCAAGGCTGTACAGCACTGCGCAAGATGAGCCTGCCCGAAGGCATGAAGGTCATCGCCGAGAACGCATTCTCAGGCTGCGAGAACCTGATGCAAGTGAAGCTGCCTAGCACCCTCGACTCCATCGCGACAAAAGCATTCTATAAGAACCTTGGACTATTCTCTCTATCGATCCCCGAGGGGGTACGCTCGATCGCTGATAGTGCTTTCATGCGTTGCGAAAACCTCGAGACCGTCACCCTGCCAGCCAGCCTAGAGCGTGTCGGTGCTAAGCTCTTCCGCCGCTGTTCTGAGCTCACAACTATCTCCGTATCCTCTGGAAGCAAGCACTTTATCTCTCGTGATGGCATACTCTACTCAGCCGATCTGAAGACACTCTATGAGGCTCCCGCCAAGCTCAAGAGCGAGGACTACAAGATACCAGCAGAGACAGAGACCATCTACCACTACGCCTTCTACGAGTGTCCCGAGGTTCAAGGTATCACCATACCACAGACGATCAAGCGCATCGGCATCGCAGCTCTTGTGAACAATGGGATGCGTCAGTTTACCTTCCCTGGCAATGATAAGTATTGGCTCGAAGAGGGTTCGCTCTACTACAAAGCAACCACCAGCGCTGGCGAGCAGATTGTCTTTATGGCACACCCCTCAGAGGCTGAGGGCGAGGCAATCGTCGCCTACGGCACTAGCTACGTGTCAGACTACGCACTCGCAGGGTGTCACAAGATTAGCTCACTACGTCTGCCCTCGACGCTCCTCGGTATGGGCGCCTTCGTGCTCAATGGATGCAAGGAGCTCAAGGATATCTCTAGCTACGCCATAGAGCCACCCGTCCTCACAGAGGAGTCTCTCATGGGTCTCGCTCTCCCCTCCGTGCAACTACACGTCTACCCAGAGGCTATGCAGAAGTATATGAATGCTCCCTACTGGCAGCTCATCCTACATGGTGACGACCTCACGGGAGAGGAGCCTAGAGCTATTGCATCGCCTGAGCAGCAGACCACAGAGCTCATCTGGAGCTATCAGCCCGATGGCATGCTACATCTCGAGAGCCAGAGCGCGGCAGCTATACAGGTAGCTCTCTACAGCACAGATGGCATACACATGGCCACGCTAGAGCTAGCACCACACGCTACCGCACAGCTCGCCCTCCCCACAGCTGGTATCTACCTACTCCGTAGCACCTCAGCTCACAGCACCCGCACTGAGCGTATCATACGCTAAGGAGCATCAAGCTTATCGTCTCTGCACGATAAAGCGTCCGTAAAAGGAGATCATACAATGCGAGGCATCTACACGTTACGGTGTGGATGCCTCGTTTGTTTTTGAGATCGTCCAGGATCTCCACGGAGGAAATGAAAATTCTTCACGTGGAGAAAAAAAATTCCCCACGTGGGCGTGAAATGAAACTTCGGAAGAATCAAATGAAACTTCGGAGGAAATTTTTCTCGCCTACGTGGAGAATAAAAAATAGCCACGTGGAGATTTGAGATTTTCCACGTGGCTATCGATGATTTAGGAGACCTAGTCCATGGTCAGCTGATCTATTTAGCCGAGGTCTTGTAGTGAATATTGTCAATAAGACGAACCTCGCCGCAGTAGCAGACGATGCAGCCGACAGGATCGCTGCTGTCTGACCACGACTCGAGAGGACGCAGCGTCTTGCCGTCGACGATCTGGTAGTACTCGGGACGCAGTAGCGGGTGCTCTGCGAGGCGTGAGACAACGAAGTCGACGACCTCACGTGGTGAGTGCTCTGGGACCAGCTCCAGACTCGCTACGAGCGTATCGTGGATACGTGGCGCTACGTCACGCTGCTCACTGGTGAGGAGGAGGTTACGGCTGCTCAGGGCTAGTCCGTCAGCCTCACGGATAATGGGGCAACTGTGTATCTCTACGGGCAGAGCGAGCTGGCGAACCATCTCGCGCACGATGGCTATCTGCTGGAAGTCTTTCTCGCCAAAGAAAGCGCCATCAGGCTGCACGAGCATAAAGAGCTTGCTCACGATCTGCGCTACACCATTGAAGTGCCCTGGGCGATGAGCCCCCTCCATAGTCTCTCCGAGGAAGCCGAAGTCAAACTGACGGGTGTCCGCCTCGGGATACATCTCCTCGACGGTGGGCAGGAAGGCTATGTCCACCTGAGCGTCACTCAGGCGTGCTAGATCCTCCTCTGGCTTGCGAGGATAGGTACGCAGATCTTCGGGATTATTGAACTGCGTGGGGTTGACAAATACGGATACGACGACGATGTCGTACTGCTTTCTAGCAGCTGCCACTAGGCTCAAGTGTCCAGCATGCAGGGCACCCATAGTAGGCACTAGCCCTACATGGGCTGAGGGGTTCTCTTGGCGTAGCTTAGAGAGTTCTTGCTGTAGCGCAGCAACCGTTGTAATGACTTTCATTTGCGTGTGATATACTGAAAGGGTGTGTATGATTTGATTCCTATTTATAGGTCTTGTCGATAGAGCAGGCAGGCGTCGCCATAGCTGAGGAAGCGGTACTGCACATCAGCGAGGGCATGCTCGTAGAGCGTACGCCAACGGGGACCGATAAGTGCCGAGACAAGCAGCAGGAGCGTACTCTTCGGCTGGTGAAAGTTGGTCACCAAGATGTCTACCATATGATACTGATAGCCTGGGGCAATGAGTAGCGCCGTGGAGAAGGTGAGCCGACCAAGCCCTCTGTGGCGAGCATAGCAGAGCAAGATCTCCAGAGCCTCACGACGTGACGGCAACGCAGCGCCACAACTCTGACGCATACGATAGCTATACCACTGATCTAGGTGAAAGGGCTCTGCCACGTCCCCACCCTCCTGCGCAGCTTGCTGCAGCGCAACGGCATACCAGTAGAGACTCTCCAGGGTGCGTACAGAGGTCGTCCCAATGGGTACAAAGGGGCTATCAATATGCTCTAAGAGAGTCTCCAGCGTTGCGGTCGGCACGCTGCAATACTCACTGTGCATCTGATGCTCAGCGACCTGACGTCCCTTGACTGGGAGGAAGGTACCCGCACCGACATGGAGCGTTAGCTCAGTGATGCGATGCCCCTCGGCTAGAAGCCTGTCATCGAGCTCTGGCGTGAAGTGCAGGCCCGCTGTCGGCGCCGCCACGGAGCCCTCAATACGCGCGTAGACGGTCTGATAGTCGGTGAGATCGCTGCTCTCGGTCTCTCGATTGAGGTAAGGGGGGATGGGTAACTGACCGCACAGCTCTAGTATCTCGCCAAAGCTCTTGGTCTCGTCGCTCCAGCTGAAGGTGACTACGTCTGGCGTCTCCACCGCCCTACTCGCTTGTAACGTGATAGTTTGTCCTCCAGCTAATGGGAGCGTACAGGAGATAGTCTGCTCGGGGCGCCACTTCTTCGAGTTGCCCACAAGGCAGTGCCAGGAGCATGAGCCGAGTGATGATAGACTCTCCTCGTAGCTGACAGGTCTGTATGGGTCTAAGCAAAGTATCTCGATGCGGGCACCCGTGGCTTTGACAAAGAAGATGCGCGCCTTGATGACCCGCGTGTTATTGCGAATGAGGAGCGCATGAGGCGGGAGCAGTTGTGGCAGCTCGGCAAAGGTGTGATCCTCTAGCCTCCCTGTGGCATCGCTCATGAGGAGCCGGCACTGGTCACGCTCCGCCAGCGGATGCTCTGCGATACGCTCATCGGGGAGGGGGTAGTCGTAGTCGTTGATATCTATATCGACCCAGTGCTGCGTATGAGGCTTGTCACACATACTCTCGATCCTCTGATTTGTTTTTGCGGTACTACTCAAGCGTCACGTAGCAAGACTCCTGCAGCTTAGGCTCAACGACGACACGCTGCATCACGCCGTCACGCAAGTAGTCGATGACGACACCAGTGCGGGGAGCTGTCGTGATCCAGGGATTGAAGGCAAAGAGGTAGCTAAAGCCTCCGAAGTACTTATCCTTGTCCAGTAGCTTAGCAACTCGGGCGTAGTCTTCCGCATCCCAATAGCGACAATTGGTTGGTCCATCTTTGATCGCAAAGGGACGCTCATGTGTGCGGCAGGACATGCTCTTCTTGACAAATGCTAGATAACCCTTAGAGAGTTCGTCGGCCGTGCCTATATGACGACCATTGATAGCTACAATCTCGTCACCAGCACGTAGCCCAGCCTCGGCAGCGGGTGAGTGGGGAGACAGCGAGTGGATGGTTGAGATATTATTTGCCTGATAGTTGATCCCTAACGACAGATACCTATGGGTGGCAAAGCGCACGACAAGTGAATTGAAGTAGCGGGTGAAGGGAAACTGCAAGAGCATCACCGGCACCGTCAGGGCGGTGTAGTCGGTCAGCAGATAGTCGTCAGAGAGTAGCTCCTCGGCTTCGCTCGTCCATAGCATCTTGTGCTCGTTGACACCACTATATATGGTAATGCCAAACTTGAGATAGAACCGAGCCAACGTCTTGTCGCTTCCCACCGGTAGGATCGGTAGCTCGACAAGCTTATGCGCCTTGGGGTCGATGCGTAGCGACGTTTGCACGGTAGCAGAGCGACGAGCGGAGGAGGCATCGTAAGAGCTGTTTTCGACAATACTATAGTATGTATCTACGAGGAGGTCGGGGTTTTTCTGATCGTAAGTTAGCCCCAGAGCTTGTAGCGCCTCAGTGATCTGCTGCTCAATAAGTGCATCCCGATTGGTGTGCTGCTTATTGGTGCGTACGAAGCCAAAGGTCTCATAGTTGATTAGGTCTGTCTTACCCTCCGTACCTGTGCTGATGGGGTAAGAGATCAATATATCGGACTCGTCCTCTAGACTGTACATGCCAAAGGCACGAGCTATGTCACGCTCCGTAAGTGCACCGGCTGGCTGAGCCATCGGCTTGAGATGACGCTCTACACGATGATAAGCAAAATTAGAGACCAGCAGGTCGACGGAGGCTCCTCCCTCGCTTTGCAGCAGGCGGATCATCTCCTCCTCGGGCATCGTATGGGTCTCCTGTCCATTGATAGCCTCAATGATATCACCGCTTCGTAGTCCAGTCTGCGCTGCAGGGCTATTGGGATAGACGGTTAGGATGACGGGGCGATTGGCTCCCCAGTTGTCGTTGTAGCTCAACTGGTACTCTAGACCGACGTACGCTTTCTGGGCTTGCATGGTCAGGGCAAAGGAGCAAAGTGCTAGGATAACTAGCAGGGTCGTGTGGTATAGTCGCTTCATTGTTGTCAATTCGTTGAGTGTGTTTATAATAAGGGTTACTGTAGCTCCAAGTGGTAGAGACGATCGATCACTTCGCCATAGGTCTGCTGTATGATCTCTTGTCGAGAGCCTGTGAGCTGTAAGCGTGCCGAGTAGATGCCCCGAGGTGTGTCTATAGCAACACAGACAGTCCCGACGGGTGTCTCAACCGTTCCCCCGGCAGGGCCTGCCACACCTGTGGTCGCTATGCTGATGGTGCTACGACAAGCCTGACGCACTCCGCTGGCCATCGCCTCAGCGACTTCTCGGCTCACGACGCCATACTGCTCGATAGTGGCGGCTGGCACGTGGACAAGTCGCTCTTTGAGTTCTATCTGATAGCTCACGATAGCTCCTTGAAACCAGTGCGAACTACCCGCATGTGACGTCAGCTGGCTCGCTATGTAGCCACCCGTACAGCTCTCGCAGGTCGAGACAGTCTCGCGCTGCTCTAACCAGTGCGCGATGAGATGCTTTAGCTGCTCTTCTGTCGTCTGAGGGGTGGGCATAAGACGTGGGTTTTAGATAGTCGTCTTGGCAAAGGGGACGGCATCTATCGATCCGTACGCTCCTCGCTCATAGGCAAAGCTGCCTGCCATGGCAACCATAGCGGCATTGTCTGTCGTAAAGGCAAAAGGTGGTATGTAGACCTGCCAACCGTAGCGATCGGCATAAGCATGGTAAGCATCACGCAGACCCGTATTGGCGGAGACACCACCAGCCACAGCTATGTGCTTGATGCCTGTCTCCTTACTGGCGCGTAGTAGCTTGCTCATGAGGATATCGATGACAGTCTTTTGGAGAGAGGCGCAGAGATCCGCTTTGTTTTTCGCAACAAAGTCCGGATCCTTGGCAAGCTCATCTCTTAGCGTATAGAGGAAAGAAGTCTTCAGCCCGCTAAAGCTGTAGTCTAGCCCCGGCACCTGTGGCTTGCTAAAGTGAAAGCGCTCAGCGTCGCCCTCATTGGCGAGCTTATTGACGATTGGCCCCCCTGGGTAGCCAAGTCCCATCACCTTGGCACACTTGTCAAAGGCTTCGCCGGCCGCATCATCGATCGTCTGACCCAGTATGCGCATATCATCAGGGGCATTGACCTGTACGATCTGAGAGTTACCGCCCGAGACGAGTAGGCAGAGGTAGGGAAATGGGGGTGGCGTGTGTGGCTCCTCAGGCTTAGCGATGAAGTGTGCGAGGACGTGTGCCTGCAGGTGATTGACCTCGACGAGTGGGATCTGGAGTGCTAAGCTCAGTCCCTTGGCAAAGTTGGTCCCGACGATAAGCGACCCGAGAAGCCCCGGACCACGTGTATAGGCGATCGCATCAAGGTCGGCCAGCGTGACACCAGCACGTGCTACCGCTTGCTGTACGACGGGGACGATGTTTTGTAGATGAGCTCGTGAAGCCAGCTCGGGCACTACGCCTCCATACTTGCTGTGTACCTCTTGGCTTGCGATCACATTGCTACAGAGTAGTCCACCCCGTAGCACAGCTGCCGAGGTATCGTCGCACGAGCTCTCGATACCTAAGATTAGAGAAGATGAAGATGTCATGATGCTGTGTCGTGAGATTAGTTGGCAGCCTGGTAGTCAGCGCATACCTTGTCGACATATTTGAAGAACTTCGCACCACCCTGCTCTAGGAAGTAGTTTCGTTCCTCCAGCATCTCGACCAGCTGCATGAGTGCTCTGTCTTCGGCCATATGCATCAGCTCCCGCTCGGAGTCAGTCTGATCATCTATGCCCAAGAGGTGCAAGATGCCATGTATCATCACTCGGTATAGCTCCTGCTGGAACGGTACACCCAGCTCCTGTGCATTGGTCGCAACGGTGTCGATGCTAATGAGTATGTCACCATAGATCACATCGTCGCCCTCCTGCTCACTCTCTCTAGGGAAGGTGATGACGTCCGTATAGTAATCATGCTGGAGAAATGCTCTATTTGCCCTCAGGATACCCTCATCGTCAGTGTACTGAAAGTTGATCTCCCCGACCGTACGATTCATCTCGCCGCATACACGACGCATCCAACGATTGGCGATTTGTCGCCTAATGGGTGGCATCAACAGATCGTTGTCCGAATAGTAGTTAAATTGCATATCTCGTCTCTTAAGTCTATCTGCATGCAGGCATTGCTTGCAATCTTGTGAGACTGTTGACTGTAACAGCCTCATATGGTATTGCAAAGGTAATGTTTTCTTTAGACTTACACAGCGTAACGAATGAAGGCACCTGCCCTAGACGAGGAGCAGATGCCTTCCTTATTATATTATGTACACACGAAGGGGCGTTGATGCCCGCAGCGTGGGCGCAGCGCTAGAGTAGGCGGATCGAGGTGATCGCGTTTGAGGCGACCTCTGCCTGGGCACCCTGTACGTTGCCACTACCCTTGAGAGCCATCGTGCCGAAGGTGTTCTTGACCATGCCAGTCTTGCGGTCGAGGACGATGTTGTTTATGCCATTGCCCTCTAAGACCAAGCCCTCTACAGTTGTCGTCGTCTTGCCATTGGCACGAAGCGTATAGTCTGTATCAGATACAGCTACCAGTGTGACGACACCCTCATACTGCGTATCAGCATTCTCCCCTGTGAAGAGAGGACTATTGACCGCGAAGGACTCACCCGGTGCTATCGGCTCTGCGGGGTAAAATGAAGGAAACATCGACATAGAGAGGATACCCTTCTTGACTAGGTCATCCACAAGTTCTCCCTCAGGCTCACCTAGAGGCTTAAGCTTAGCGTCCATCCACTGAGTGATCTTCTGATTGACCATCTTACGTAGCTGGCTGGTTGCATCGTCCTTAGCGTCTGAGTCTGTGTCCAGATTCATCTCTTGTCCCATAGAGCTGGTAGAGACTTGTATGCGATCGATATTGGTCTCCATCAGGTAGTTGCCATCCTTGACGTCCAATACCTTATTGGTATAGTTGATGGTCTGGGCTTGCTTGATCTCCATCTGCTGACCCATCACAGAGATGGTCATAGGATAGTTGAGCGTCATCTGATAGGTAAAGGTCTGCCCCTTCTCTAGGTTCAGACGCAGATCGTACTTCTCCTGTGCGAAGACGGAGGTCATCACACCGAGGAGGAGTAGCGTGTGTAGAATAAACTTCTTCATCGCGTTTGAGTGTGGATTGTCTGTGATTGCTTAACGTCGTGTACAGTATGCCCTATACAAACCTTCTTAGTATACGGCTAGTGGGCATTATACAGAAGCGCTAGAGTAGGCGGATCGAGGTGATCGTATTTGAGGAGAGCTCTGCTTGGGTACCCTGTACGTTGCCAGAACCCTTGAGTGCTACTGTACCAAATGTGTTTTTGATCATACCGGTCTTGCGGTCGAGGACGATGTTGTCTATGCCATTGCCCTCAATGACTAAGCCCTCTACAGTAGCGGTCGTCTTACCATTGGCACGGAAAGTATAGTCTGTATCAGATACAGCTACCAGTGTGACGACACCCTCATACTTTGTACTAGCATCTTCTCCAGTGAAGAGAGGGGTATTGACCGTGAAGGACTCCCCCTGTGCTATAGGCTCTGCAGGGAAGAATGCTGGAGACATTGCCATAGAGATCACACCCTTCTTGACTAGGTCATCTACCGCATCCCCCTCTAGCTCACCTATGGGATTATACTTAGCGTCCACCCACTGAGTGACCTTCTGATTGACCATCTTACGTAGCTGGCTGGTCGCCTCGTCCTTAGCGTCTGAGTCTGTATCCAGATTCATCTCTTGTCCCATAGAGCTGGTAGAGACTTGCATGCGATCGATGTTGATCTCCATCAGGTAGTTGCCATCCTTGACGTCCAGTACCTTATAGGTATAGTTGATGGTCTGGTTTTGCTTGATATCCATCTGCTGACCCATCATAGAGATGGTCATAGGATTGTTGAGCGTCACCTGATAGGTGAAGGTCTGCCCCTTCTCTAGGTTCAGACGCAGATCATACTTCTCCTGTGCGAAGACGGAGGTCATCACACCGAGTAGTAGCAGGGTGGATAGGATGAGTTTCTTCATAGTTCTATTGTGGTTTGATTATACGTTGTTTACTTGACGTTGTGCAGGTCATGTCCCATACGCACCTTCTTGGTATGCAGGTAGTGGGCATTGTACTGATTGGGTTTGATCTCTAGAGGCACAGTCTCCACGACCTTCAGTCCGTAAGCCTCGAGACCGACGCGCTTGACTGGATTATTGGTCATCAGGCGCATCTCGGTCACACCAATAGCACGGAGTATCTGAGCACCGACACCATAGTCACGCTCGTCGACCTTGTGTCCAAGGTGCAGATTAGCATCGACCGTGTCGAGCCCCTCATCTTGAAGCTTGTACGCCTTGATCTTGTCCATCAAGCCGATGCCGCGCCCCTCTTGGTTGAGGTAAACGATAACGCCTGCGCCCTCCTGCTCAATAATCTCCATAGCCTTGTGCAGCTGCTCTCCGCACTCGCAGCGCAGACTACCGAAGATGTCTCCCGTAGCGCAACTGCTGTGCATACGAACGAGCGTAGGCTTATTGGCTGAGATGTCACCCTTGATGAGGGCAATATGCTCTAGACCATTGCTCTTCTGGCGAAATGGTATGATATCAAACATCCCCCACTCTGTCGGCAGCTTGGCTCTCACGCCCTCCTCGACGATGCAGTCCGTCTTGAGACGGTAAGCGATGAGATCCTCAATGGAGATGATCTTCATATCCCACTGCTTAGCGATCTCTACAAGCTGCGGAAGACGCGCCATCGTGCCATCCTCATTGATGATCTCAATGAGCGCACCAACAGGCTGAAGACCAGCGAGACGCGCTAGATCAATAGCCGCCTCCGTGTGACCCGCACGACGCAGCACGCCACGATTGCGCGCCCGCAGAGGGTTGACGTGACCAGGACGAGCTAGATCTGTAGGCTTGGTATTGGGATCTGCTAGTGCTTTGATCGTCATAGCACGATCATACATCGAGACTCCAGTCGTACAGCCGTGACCGATGAGATCGACCGTCACGGTAAAGGGAGTCTCATGTAACGACGTATTCTCATGCACCTGCATATTGAGTTCGAGCTGGGCTGCACGCTCCTCAGAGATAGGCGTACAGAGTACACCACGCCCGTAGCGCATCATAAAGTTAACCTTCTCGGGCGTTATCAGTTCGGCAGCCGTGATGAAGTCCCCTTCGTTCTCACGATCCTCGTCATCGACGACGATGACAAACTTGCCCGCTTTGAAATCTTCTATAGCCTCCTCGATGGAGTTTAGTTTGAAGTCTTGGTTCATATTCTAGGAATACTATATATAAGGAGCAGATCACTCTGTCTGTGACTCGATCTGCTTGACAATATGGTTCAATATAGGCGGCATCTGATGCAGCTGTCTCTTGTTGCGCCGCAAAGCGATGCCGAGGTATAGCATCACCAACAAAGAGACTGGTAACAAAGGTATGCAAATCCAGACACATAACCTATTTTGCCAAAGAGGATTTGCAAAGGTTTTGCCCAGCATAGGTAGGCTCAGGAGCTGAGCAAAGATATACTTGTCAGGATAGTTGTGCAGCGTCTCGACAGTCTCTTCTAGCTGCTCGTAGAGCTGCTGGTACGCCTTGGCAAAGTCGGGCAGGCAATCCAGCCTCAGCCCCCTACTCTGGGCATAAGTCATACCGAGCAGTGCGTCCATCTGCCGTTGTAACTCACGAACCTCGCACAGCACCTCCTCAGAGGTTGCGGGCTGCATGATAATCTCCTTGTACTCCAGTTGTCTTGAGTAGTTCGGGTGGAAGATGCGCCGGAAGAAGACCACATAGGCATCGGAATTGAGCGTAGCTGAGTCTCGCGAAGCCTTGTAGGTGAGGAAAGCTCCCAGCGGTAGGATCACGGCACTCGACAGCCACATACCCGCCCAGACAGGGATCTGCCCACTATTGATCATCTTGAGTCCGAAGGTATCGATGACGTAGTAGATAATGAAGATAAGCACCGCCAAGACCATCGGCGTACCCACGCCTCCCTTGCGTACGATAGCTCCCAGCGGAGCTCCAACGAAGAAGAAGAGCAGACAAGCCACAGGGAAGGTGAACTTACGATGCATCTCCTGCGCATTGACACGGTAGTCCGAGGCGGCATCGTCATAGTAAGTGTCAGCAATCTGCACCGACGAGGAGAGGCTCTCGAGCCACTCTAGCGCTTGCTTGTAGCCTAGCAACTTATCCTGATCAGTCGCTCTATCCATCAGCGAGTCTAGCGTATAGGGTGGTGGCGAGGCGTGACTAGACTCAGCACCGAGCAACTCATCATGGCTCAACCGACGAGCTGTTACTGTTGCAAAGGGACGATGTGAGAGTTGATCCTGCTTTAACCAAGCAGCAGCTTGTAGGTTAGCGTTTGGCATTGTCGCGCTCACCCCCGTAGAGACAGGCGGAGAGAGCTTGGTATGGATCTCAAAGAGCACATCACTCCCCACCTGCCGACCCACACTGTCTGCTGCCATGCGGGTACTGTCGCTATAGACAATAAGCTCTCGAAGGTTCTTACCTACGAACTGAGACTTGAGGTAGTCATCGCCCATCATCTCAAAGTTTGCATCAAAGGGAATGAAGATCACCTTCTCCGTAAAGTGCTCCTTAATATAGGAGGCTGGTCGCTCATCCGACGCTTGACTGCCTGGGATCAGCGTCGTCTGACTACTGAGCTGCTCAAAGCTTTCACCACTCCTGAGCGACATGATGAGATAGAGCTTGCTCTCGTCCATCAGCAATCGTCCCGTGTCGGCCAGTATGATGCGAGGCGTGTGCTGCTCAGAGAGGTCATAGATCATTACATTGTATAGGGTACTTGTCGCAGCATCTTTGTCCCCGACATAGATACTGTAACCATCGATCCCATTGAAAAAGATCCCCTTCGGTATCTCCAATTCAGGACGCGCATAGCGTGCGGAGAAGAGTATCTGATAAACTCGCACACTAGCCTTCTGCACCCCCCTATCTAGATAGACGAAGAGCCCCAGAGCGATACAGGTCACGAGGATCACCAGCGGCTTCATGATCTTGCTCAGAGGCACGCCAGCCGACTTCATGGCCAGTAGTTCCAGTCGCTCGCCGAGATTACCGAAAGTCATCAGCGATGCTAGCAAGACTCCCAGCGGCACAGCCGTAGGCAATACGTAGAGGCCTGCGTAAAAGATCACTTCCAGCAGCACCCCCACATCCATTCCCTTGCCGACCAAGTCATCGACATGCTGCCAGAGGAACTGCATCAAGACGACAAACCAGCAGATCAGCAGGGTCATCAGAAGGAGAGGCAAGAAAGACCTCACCATAAAGATGTACATGATCTTCGGTCGCAGACGCATACCTCTTACTTGCACGATCGTAGGATTGGAAAGGAGTAATCTTTACTTCAGGAGCTTGCCCTCACTCTTCAAGTCAGTGAAGAGTCTGTCTAGGACGGCATTGATAAAGGAGGCACTCTTGGAGTTGTCGTATACTTTTGCTAGTTCGATATACTCATTGATCGTCACCACGAGCGCTATGTCAGGGCAGTTGAGAGCCTCCGCCACCGCCATCTCCATCAAGATCATATCGACTAGCGCCACACGATCCTGCTCCCAGTTATCTAGTCGCGGCGTCAGCATCGCATCATAATCCTCACGGTGTAAGAGCGTCTCCGAGAGCAACTGATGCGCATAGAGTCGATCACGGTCACTGTGAAACATGGGAAGCAAGTCGCCCGGTAGCTCTAAGCCATCCTTAGCACCTCGACGCAAAGTCTTCAGAGCAAAGTCCTGTATCGTCACCACTGGCTGATTGGTAAAGGGGATGACACGATAGTCCTCTGACCCCTTGAGACGCTCTACCGTCGTCTCCACCTGCTCCACAGGAGGCATCTCCTCGACCTCTAGACGCTCGCAGATAGCAGTCGCATCGGCCCAGTAGAAAGAGTTTGCCGCAAGATGCTCATTAAGCTCTGCGGTGCGAAAGAGCTGCTTGAGTAGATTGCTCCAATAGTCACACTGCTCCTGCATAGAGAGTGTAGAGACATCCTCAGGTAGCGCATTATACGAGGGATCTTGCTCAACTATATTGTAAAGTGTGCGGAGCAACTGCTCGTCCTGCTCCCAGCGCTTCTGCAGCTCATCGAGCGGATTCTGTATCTCCGTACAGCGAGCGATCTCCTTGACGAGAGTCATATCGGAGAGGTTACGAGGCGCTACCTCGTCCGAGGACTTGAGGAAGCGTCGCTCACGTATCTCTAAGAGCTCCCTCTGATAAGCTGCGAGCGCACGTATCAGATCTAATAAGTAGTAATAGAGGTAGTAGGTGTGACGTAGGGAGGTCGTAAGCGACTTGTCCGCAAGTGCCACATCTAGACGGCCGCTAGAGATAGACTGGTAAAGTTGCTGGAAGACGCGGATGCGTACGATAGACCGATTGATCATATCACTCTATGAAATAGATGAATATAGTAGGAGCAAACAATTCACGAGGAGGGCACTACCCTTCCCAATCTGTAGTCTACGAGGACAAACTCAAGGCATCCACCTTGGTGACCGCCATAGATCCGCCACAAAGGTACAAAAAAGGTCTCGGAGAGGATCACCCCAGAGACCTCAAAAACCTTAGAAGCGGTAGGCGAGGTAGCTGTCGGCGCGCCAGCGAGGTATACCTTCATCTAGGTTGCGATCGTAACGTACGGAGGCTGAGAGTGTCCAGTGCGGCGCTAGCTGCCACTGCAGGAGTAGTGCTGTGGCAAAGCCTTGACCCGTGGCGCTGTATAGCCCGAAAGCGTAACGAGTGGTGGGCAGATAAGCGTAGCTCGCGACCCGCACGTGATCGGCATGGTAGTAATGTCCCGAGAGCGCGATGCTCAGCGGATGGCGCACACCCGCACGATAGCGACCGACGACCGTGAGCGACCTACCCCACTGCGCTTCATCTTGCCCCTCTAAGCGACGCTGCTGTATGGTGCCGACAAGCTGCATGGAGAGGGGCTCTAGGCTATAACGTAGCGTACTACTGAGCCGCCAGCGTAGAGCCTCTTCATTGGAGCGTCCCAGCTGCCCGTACCAGAGTTGCTCGAGCTGATTGTTGTAGCGGGTGGTGAGGTAGAGACGTGTCAGGAGTCCACGACTACGCTCTAGCTTGCGATAGCGCGGTTCGAGGCTTTCGTATAGCTCCAGCATAGCACGCAGGGTGGAGTGCTTCAGCAGGCGCGTGGTGCCGTAGAGGCGTAGCCCCATATCGTTGCCTAGGCGGGCGTAGTGGCTTTCGCTACGACCATAATAGGAGGCGAAGCGTGGAGACATATAATATAGTGTCAAGCCGAGGTCTCGCTGCCGAGGGGTGTGGTAGCGCAGGTGCTGTATGAAGCCCAGATGCTCTAGCTGCTCAGTGGCTAGTTCGCCATGCAGCTCTAGGCGACGCGACTGGCTCTGCCACTGGTAGGCAAGCGATGTGAGCCAATGCGACTGCAGCGGAGTGTCGCTCTCTAGAGCTTTGTAACCAGGCATAAAAGCTAAGTCATATCCCATCCAGTCGGCGTAAAGCGTCTGCAGCGATAGGGAGGCTCGTGGCATCGTGTAAGCAAGCTGCGCCCCCACCGTCTGCATCGGTATGAGCGCATGCTGGGCTCGTCGCTCAGGCGTGTCGTAGCGCATATTGGGTCTGATAGACTGGATCAAGCCTTGTCGCTCATCGATCGAGCCATCGAGTCGGCTGTATGAGTAAAAAGCAGAGTAATGCCACGCGCCCCAATGCCCCTCACTCGCAATGCCCCGCAAGGTCCGCTCACGCAGTGCACTGAGCGACGGCGAGAGCATCGACTTAGGACGAGCGAGCTGTGGCAGCGCACTAGCACTTGCCCAGACGGATCGAGCGGCGAGGAGACCAGCGCCCCACCCCACCTTAAAGTGTCCGACTACCACCTTATCGAGGTAAGCCAGGCGAGGTTCATACATAGCGAAGTAACGCCAGGTGCCATCTTTAGCTAGCTCCTGTGGGTGTCTCTGATACTGAGCCGCCACCTGCCACTGTCCCTTCTGCCTGAGCGATATAGCTGAGCGCAGCTTGAGCGGATCGTACCACGCATCAGAGACAGCTTCGGAAGCTTTATGGTAACTCATCGCTACGTAAGCTTCGCCAGTGAGTGGCGCCTTGGGCTTTGCGTAAGGCTCCCCAGCGAAGGGGCGCACCATCACATAGGGTGCCACACGAGCTATCGTCTCACGATCCCACCCCGTGACCCACTTGAGGTCATAGACCGATTGCAGTTCGCCTCCGCGCTCATCACGGTAGCGCCTGAGCTGATAGATCTGGTAGCTTGTGAGAAAGGGAAAGCGCTCCTCCAGCTCCTGCTGGGTAGCACGGTTCAGGTCGAGCAGCGCCTTTGTCTCTTGCCTCTCTGGCTCTTGTGGGAATAGCTCTAACAAGTCGTCCTCCTCTAGCTCGGCGAGATCATCACTCGGCAAGCTCTCGACGAGCCACTCAAGTGGCAGTTCGTCCGTCACGAGCGAGTCGCTCTGCGCCCACCCCGCCAACGGAAGGAGAAGCAAGAGCGGTAGATAAAGCCGTCTCCTACTCTTGCAGATGAACGATCGTAATGCCTGCACCGCCAAACCGCACATCTTCATCATGATAATGACTGACCCCAGGGTAGTGATCGAGCAGTTCACGGATAGAGACTCGCAGCGCACCCGTTCCCGTGCCGTGCAGTATCTCCACACGGTTAAAGCCTAGACTGATCGCATCGTCGAGGAAGTACTGAACCGCTTGGATCGCCTCAGCGGCTCGCATACCCCGCACATCGAGTCGGTCGGAGAAGTCTAGCCGACGCTCATGCAGATGCTCCACCACATTGGTCGTACGAGCCGGTTGCGCAGTGGCCTGCGCCTGCTCCTCCTTACGCTCACTGCCGAGCCGTACGATCTCATTAGGCTTGCAGGTGATACGTATGCGACCATTGACCACCACCGTGGCACTATTGTCCGAGAGTTCAGAGAGGACGCCCACCACATTCATCGTCGTGACCCGCACCTCGTCACCCTCCTTGGGAGGCTGTGGCATAGAGAGTTTTACCGGCGACTGACTTTGCGCACCACGCTCTGGGGAGTCGCCTTGCTTGCGCTTGCGCTCCTTACGCTCCTTGCGACGCTTGAGTCGCTCCAGCTCACGCTCCACACTGCCCGTCTGCTCTACCGTCTCAGCCTGCGCCAGCTGCTCGCTGTAGGCGCTGAGTGCTTGGCGAGCCTCCTTCGTCTGCTGACGCTCCGCTTGGCTCTCCTTGATCTCACGGATCGTGCGCTCGATCTGAGCACGGCTCTGATCCAGTAGTTGAGCCGCCTCTTGCTGTGCTTGCGTTAGGAGATCCTGACGCTGCTCTTTAAGCTTCGACAGACGCGCCTCGTAGTCTGCAAGGAGACGCTCGAGCTTCTGCTCACGATGCTCTATCTCGGTACGCTTGCGCTGCCAGTACTGCTTGTCGCGTACGATGTCCTGCACGTAACGCTCGCTCTGGATCACCTCCTCGCCAACCAGTGCGGTGGCGTACTCTAGCACTTGGCGCGGCAGCCCTTGCTGACGTGCTATCTCGAGGGCAAAAGAGCTACCTGGCTGACCGATGGAAAGCTCGTAGAGCGGCTTCATCTCCTTCTGATCGTAGAGCATAGCACCGTTGACGATGCCCTTATGCGTAGTCGCATACTCCTTGAGATTGCGATAGTGTGTCGTGATGACGCCCCACGCCCGCTGCTCATTAAAGAGTGCCAAAAGCCCCTCCGCTATGGCTCCACCCAGCTCCGGCTCCGTACCTGCTCCAAACTCATCTATCAGAAGCAAACTATTAGCTCCACAAGCAGCCGACATAGCCCGCATATGCTTCAAGTGCGAGGAGTAGGTACTCAGATCATCCTCCATAGACTGATTGTCGCCGATCTCTATCGCTAGGTGCTTGAAGACACCCGCCACCGAGTCAGGGTGTACGGGGATCGGGATGCCACTCTGCAGCATGTACTGAAGGAGTCCGACCGTCTTGAGACAGACCGACTTACCGCCAGCATTAGGGCCCGAGATGACGAGGATACGTTCGTTGGGATAGCGTAGTAAGATGTCTTGCGGCACGACGCTCTTGCCCTCTTGGCTAAGGGTGTGCTGAAGTATCGGGTTAACCGCTTGGTACCACTGAATGGTTGGCTTGTTGCGCACCTCAGGGATAGAGCAGTGCATCTCATCGGCAAAGCGTGCTATCGCACAAACCGCATCGATGCGCCCCATCGAGAGGTAAAGCTGGGACAACGTCTCACGGCGCTCCCGAATAGGTGCCGTAAGCTGACGCAAGATCTCGATCACCTCACGATGCTCCTCGCTCTCCAGTTCACGGATGCGGTTGTTTGCCTCGACCACCTCGAGCGGCTCTATATATAGTGTCTTGCCTGTGGCACTCTCGTCGTGAACGATCCCTGGTATCTGACGCTTGTGCATGGCGGTCACAGGCAGTACGGGACGTCCCGAGCGCATCGTCGCCTGCGCATCCTCCTCGACATAGCCAGCAGCCTGCGCCGCCGTGAGCAGGCCTCGCATCAACTTCGCAATGGCACGCTCCTCACGCTGGAGGGCTAGTCGTAGCTCAGCAAGACGTGGCGAAGCGTTGTCCACCAGTCGTCCATGCGGATCCAGCTTGCGCAAGATCGTTTGCGCTATCTCCTGCAGACCCTCACTACCCACCACAAGGCGAGACAGACTGGGATAGAGCGGTGAGACCTCTCCCGCTCCATTGTCCTGCACTTTTGTCAGAAGCCTCGACCACGCCTCATAGCTCACGATCGCCTGAGCCACCTGCGCCAGCTCCTCCTCCGTCAGATAGCTTCCCTCAGCACGTAGCGTGCCGAGCGTAGGCCGCAGGTCAGCGACACGTCGTGTGGGTAGCTCCATCGTAACGCTCAGCAAGTGTCTCATCTCCCGCACACGCTCCAGACGATGACGGATAGCATCAGGACGGGTCGAGGCGGTCAGCGCACCCACCATCTCCCGCCCCATAGAGCTGTGACACTCCAAGGCGATCAGATCTAGTAGGTCGTAGTAGCCTACTTTATCTAAATAGTCCGAGGGATAGGTTATATCGCTAGGCATCGTGTCAGAAGAGCTTGAAGAGGTCATTGGCATTGGCATAGATCACCAGAGCTATCAGGAGCAGCATCCCCACCATCTGCGCTCGTATCAGCACTTCGTCCTTTACCTTGCGCCCTGTGATCATCTCCCAGATGACGAAGAGCAGGTGCCCCCCGTCCAGTCCCGGTATGGGGATGATATTCATAAAGGCAAAAATGATCGAGAGGAGAGCGCATATTTGCCAGAAGGTGAACCAGTCCCACTGTGCGGGGAAGAGCTTGCCCATCGAGACCAAGCCCCCTAAGGAAGAGGCGCCCTCTGGGGTGAAGACATACTTCATATCTTGCGCATAGCCCGAGAGGGTGCCTATCCCTTTGTGCCACCCCACGACAAAGCTCTGTGGCAATGAATAGTGCACCTGTTGCACCTCGTAAATGTCTTGCAGCGGACGGAGCATCACTCCGATTACACCCGTCGTATCGGGACGTATCGCTAGCTGCACCGTATCTCCGCCACGAAGCCACTCAGAGCTAATCCATTCACCCGCATGGGTGTAGAAGTAGCGACGCCCACTAGGTAGGTGAGGCATCGGGATACTGTCCAGTGCAAGCAGTTTGTCGCCACGCAGTACCCCCGCCTCAGCAGCTGCACTACCTGGCACGATACTGTCCGCGATAAAGGGTACCTGCATCGTCATCAGGCCCTCATTGCCTCGCAAGATACGCTGCATCATATCGTCAGGTATCACTATATCGATCAGCTCACCATCGCGCTGCACGGTCACCACCTTCGCCTCGATCACCGCACGCATGAAGTCAGCACGCAGCACATCCCGCTCCTTGCCGTCGATAGACCATATAATGTCTCCATCGTGAAAGCCCACCTCCTGAGCCGCAGGGCTAAAGATCATCCCCGCCGTGACCGACCGTGAAGACATCTCCACATCGCCCCAGTGGTACGATATGCCCGCATAGATGAGGAGAGCCAGGACAAAGTTAAAGAGCACCCCACCGATCAGAATGAAAAAGCGTTGCCATGCGGGCTTACTACGAAATTCATCGCCACGCATAGGCTCCTTGATCTGCTCCGTGTCGAGGCTCTCGTCGATCATGCCGTGGATCTTGCAGTAGCCACCAAGCGGGAGCCAGCCGATACCGTACTCCGTCTCGCTACCCTTAGGACGATAACGCCAAAGTGCCTTACCCTTGACATCAAAGAAGAGGTAAAACTTATCCACCCGCACGCCAAAGAGTCGCGCGAAGAGAAAGTGCCCCAGCTCATGTATAAAGACCAAGAGACTCAACGCCAAGAGCAACTGCCCGATCCGCATCAGAGTACTCATGAGTGCTATCGTATCTATACCCATCTAGTTTGTCGTAATTATAGCTAGCCACAAAGGTACAATAATATTAGAGGCTAACCTTTAGGTAACGGCGGTTGGCTGTTAGCTGTTAGCTATTGGCGGAAACCTTTAGACCAAGCGGGAGTGCGTCCGTTGTAGCACAGCGTGACGAGTAGCAATAATACGTGTAGCCCTTTGCTTTCTAAGTTCATATACAAGTAAAAAGCGAAGTTTTTTCTCGTTTCGGAAGCTCGGTCGACTTCTCTTCGGGTGAACCGCTCGGCGGGGTGGATGCTCCCTTCGTAGGGGCGGACCTATGTGTCCGCCCGTCCTCACCTGAGCGCAGTCTATTCTGTCTGCGGGCGGACACGTAGGTCCGCCCCTACACAAGCGACGTCAGCACGACAATTCCACTCATCAAACGCTGTAACCCCGATGTGTAGGGACGCACGGTCGTGCGTCCGTCCCCGTTAAAACCACAACGCAGTAACCTTTGATACAACGGACGCTCGGTCTGATCGTCCATTGTAGTACACCGAGACGAGTAGCACTCCGTCACTGCGCCATGTAGGGACGCTCGGCTCGTGTCTAGTCAGAGGGCGTCCGTCCCCGTTAAAACCACGATGCTGTAACCTTTGATACAACGGACGCCCTCTCGCTAGATACAAGCCGTGCGTCCCTAAAGAAGTCGTCACACTATCGTACTGATTCCATAGTATATACGAGTTCCAAAAACAATTCCCCTCTTGGAACTTTTTAGTTCCAAGGGAGGAAATCTTTAGTTCCAGCGGAGGAACTTTTCGGTTCCTACGGAGGAAATCGTAAGTATCCGTGTGGGCGTTCAATATTCTCCACGTGGGGATCAGCTGCTTTTGAAGCAGATCTTGGAGTTTCATACCTAGGAAACTAAAATGCGCTCACAGGATCGAAGCGTTAAGAGCGAAATTCCGTATCTTTGTAAGCGAATGAAGAGTGAGCGAGCTCGTCAGGAGCTCCGCAACACCTATCCTATAATATATTAGTTATGGATCTACATTACGAAGACATACGACGTGACTACGGCCGCAGGAGCCTCAGTCGTAAGGATCTAACGGACGATCCCTTTGACCTTGTCAGACTATGGCTGCAGGAGGCGGTGGACGATCCCAAGGTCCTAGAGCCTACGGCGGTGCTGGTCTGCACCAGTACGCCCGACGGGCATCCTAGTTCGCGTACTGTACTGCTCAAGGAGCTTCTCGGCGAGGAGTTTATCTTCTACAGCAACTACGAGAGCCGTAAGGGACAGCAGATGGCTGCCAACCCGCATGTCAGCCTCACCTTCCTCTGGCACGAGCTGGAGCGACAGATACATGTCGAGGGTACGGTGCGGCACCTAGAGCCTGAGATCAGTGATCAGTACTTCGCTACACGCCCCTACAAGAGCCGTGTCGGTGCACGCATATCGCCTCAGAGCCACCCGATACCTGACCGCAACTATATCTATACGCACTTTGCCAAGGAGGCCGCTAAGTTTGCCCTACAGACTGTGCCTCGCCCCGGCAACTGGGGAGGCTTTGCCGTATTGCCTAGTCGCATAGAGTTTTGGCAGGGTCGTCCTAGTCGTCTGCACGATCGCTTCCTCTATGAGCGTCAGGAAGATAATTCGTGGCTTATCAATCGTCTGGCACCCTAGTGCTTATGAACGCAACGAAACCTGTACTCCTAGCTATCGACACCGCCCTACAGGGGTGTAGCGTCGCTGTGACCGACAGCGAGCAGATACTATATAATAAGGTATACCAAGAGACCGAGATATCTAATGCCGTGCTCATCGGCAGCTATACTAAGGAGGCGATCAGCTGGTGCCAAGAGCATGGCTACCAGATAGCAGCCATAGCGACGACCGATGGACCGGGCTCCTATACGGGGCTACGCATAGGCGCCTCGCTTGCCAAGGGACTAGCCTTCGGGCGAAGCATCCCACTCATCGCCGTCTCCACCTTGCAGCTCCTGCTGGCGGGCTTGCCGAGCTTCGCTGGAGAGACTGTGGCTCTGCTCGATGCGGGGCATGGAAACGCTTATCAACAGACTTTCGACGCTGAGGGGTCGCCTCGAGACAAGGCAACTTTTGTCACCATTTCATCGGAGTGGCATGCACCCGCCGAGAACCGTATCGTCTATGTCGGTTCGCTGCCCGTAGAAGGTACTGTTGTCGCCCCGCCAACGGCCGAGACGCTCGCCTCTGTGGCGCGCAGCTACTGGCTGAGAGAGCAATATGTCGACACCGCTTACTGGGAGCCTAATTATGTCAAGCCTTACAAGGCGGTCGTGGGACAAAACAAAGTCCTCGAGCGACTCAAACTATCTAAACAAGCATAAACCACAACTACGACCTAAATATGATCAAAGATATCATCGTACTTGCCAAGCAAGTCCCCGACACACGTAATGTCGGCAAAGATGCTATGAAGGCTGACGGCACTGTGAACCGTGCCGCCCTCGACGCTATCTTTAACCCCGAGGATCTAAACGCGCTCGAGCAGGCGCTCCGCATCAAGGAGCAGAATCCAGATTGCCGTGTCTCCATACTCACCATGGGTCCTCCCCGTGCTGCTGAGATCATCCGTGAGGCGCTCTACCGTGGCGCTGACCATGGTTACCTGCTGACCGATAGAGCTTTCGCTGGGGCTGATACGCTCGCCACGAGCTACGCTTTGGCATGCGCTATACGTCATATCTACAATGGTGGACTGCCCGACCTCATCCTCGGTGGCCGTCAGGCTATCGATGGCGACACCGCTCAGGTGGGTCCGCAGGTGGGCGAGAAGCTCGGCATCAACGTGGTCACCTACTGCGAGCAGATAGACCAGATAGAGGGCGACCAGCTCACCATCACCCGCCGTCTGGAGCATGGCGTGGAGACGGTACGTGCTCACAAGCCACTCCTGCTGACAGTCACGGGGAGCGCAGCACCCTGCCGCCTGCGTAATGCTAAGCGTGTACAGAAGTACAAGTATGCTGCCTCGGTCCTAGAGCTAGACGCACTGCCCGAGACCTGGCGCAAGCGTATCGAGCGCAATCCCGAGGAGCTAACTATCGACATCTTGACGGCTGAAAGCACCGGCGCAGACATCGCTCAGTGCGGTCTCTCGGGCTCTCCGACGAAGGTGAAGAGTATCGAGAGCGTCGTCTTTAAGGCTAAGGAGGTGATGCACCTCTCCAGCAGCGATGCCGATCTAGAGACTTTGATACAAACCCTATTAGCAAACCACACCATCGGCTGAAAGAGTGCCGCTTTTGCACACCCATATAATAAGACAGACTATGAACAATCTATTCGTATACCTAGAGATCGAAGATGGGAGCGTACACGACGTCAGCCTAGAGCTACTCACCAAGGGGCGCTCACTGGCCAACCAGCTGGGCGTGGCACTAGAGGCGATAGCTATCACCGACCGCGCTGAGGGGATCGCCGACACGGTCATGCCCTATGGTGTAGACAAGCTACACCTCTTCGTGGACCCTCGTCTGGAGCATTACCAGACACTACCACACGCGAGCATCGTCATCAAGCTATTCCAGCAGGAGAAGCCGCAGATCTGCCTCCTCGGTGCGACAACCATAGGTCGTGACCTAGGACCCCGTGTCTCCTCGTCACTGGGTAGCGGACTCACCGCAGACTGTACCTCTCTAGAGATCGGTGACTATACCGACAAGGACAAGGAGTTCAAGAACCTTCTCTACCAGATCCGTCCAGCTTTCGGTGGTAACATCGTAGCAACCATTGTCAACCCCGAGCATCGTCCACAGATGGCGACGGTACGCCCAGGCGTGATGAAGAAGGAGATCTACAAGGCAGACCACAAGGGCGAGGTGATCAACCACGCCGTAGCTGACTTCGTCCGTGACGAGGACTTTGTCATCGAGATCATCGACCGCCACGTTGCCAAGAGCAAGATCAACCTAGGCGGAGCCCCGATCATCGTGTCGGGTGGCTACGGTGTCGGTAGTGCTGAGAGCTTTGAGCTGCTTCACGAGCTGGCTGATCTCCTAGGCGGAGAGGTAGGTGCTACGCGTGCAGCTGTCGATGCGGGCTTTACCGAGCATGAGCGACAGATAGGACAGACCGGCGTGACCGTACGTCCTAAGCTATACATCGCCTGCGGTATCAGCGGACAGATACAGCATGTGGCTGGTATGCAAGAGAGCTCGATGATCATCTCTATCAATACGGACCCCGACGCGCCGATCAACACAATCGCTGACTACGTCATCACGGGGCGTATCGAGGAGGTCATCCCTAAGCTCATCAAGTACTATAAGCAAAACTCTAAGTAATTCCCTCTAGACGACTGAATCATGGCTAATTTCTATACAGACAACCCACATATACAGTACCACCTCCAGCATCCACTCATGGAGCGCATTGCACGGCTTAAGGAGCGTGACTATGCCGATGCTGACCAGTATGACTATGCCCCCTCAGACTATGCCGATGCGCTGGATAGCTACCAGCGTGTACTAGAGGTCGTAGGTGAGGTGTGTGGCGAGGTGATAGCGCCCAACGCTGCCGAGGTGGACCTAACGGGTCCGACGCTTCACGAGGGACGTGTTTCTTACGATCCGCTCACAGCGCAAAACCTAGACACCGTACGACAGACTGGACTCATGGGTATGGCTCTCCCCCGTCGCTACGGAGGTCTCAACATGCCGATCACTCCTTATATTATGGCTGCCGATATGGTCTCACGTGCTGACGCGGGCTTTGAGAACCTCTGGGGACTACAAGACTGCGCCGAGACGCTTTACGAGTTTGGCTCTGAGGATCAGCGTGAGCGCTTCCTCCCCCGTGTCTGCGCGGGCGAGACGATGTCTATGGACTTGACCGAGCCTGATGCGGGTAGTGACCTGCAGGCGGTTATGCTCAAGGCTACTTACAACGAGGCTGACCAGCAGTGGTACCTCAACGGTGTCAAGCGCTTTATCACCAATGGCGACTCCAATATCCACCTCGTACTGGCACGTAGTGAGGAGGGGACCAAGGATGCACGTGGCCTCTCCATGTTTATCTATGATGCTAAGAAGGGGGGCGTGACCGTCCGCCGCATAGAGAACAAGATGGGTATCAAGGGGGTCCCCACCTGCGAGCTTGTCTTTAAGGATGCTCCTGCCGAGCTATGTGGTGAGCGACGTTTAGGACTCATTCGCTACGTTATGTCTCTGATGAATGGCGCTCGTCTAGGCATCATGGCGCAAGCGGTCGGTATCTCTGAGGCTGCCTATCGTGAGGCTAAGGCTTATGCAGCCGACCGTCATCAGTATGGACACGCCATCGACAGGTTCCCCGCTGTCTATGAGATGCTAGCCCTCATACGTGCTAAGGCTGATGCGACCCGTGCGCATCTCTACGAGACGAGCCGCTTCGTAGATATGTACAAGGCTTACGACGACATAGCTCGTGAGCGCAAGCTGACCCCCGAGGAGCGCAAGGAGCAGAAGTACTACAGTCGCTTGGCCGACGCTTATACGCCTATCGGCAAAGGTATGAGTACCGAGCTAGCCAACCAAAATGTCTACGACTGCATCCAGATCTATGGTGGATCAGGCTATATGAAGGACTACACCTGCGAGCGTCTCTATCGTGACGTGCGTATCACCAACATCTACGAGGGTACCACGCAGCTACAAGTCGTAGCGGCTATCCGCCACGTCACCACCGGCACATACTTCGCACGCCTAGAGGAGTACCAGCAGGTAGCTGTCTCGCCCGAGTGGCAAGAGACGAAGAAGCTACTAGCATCCTGGATAGAGCGTGCTAAGGCATGCACCGAGCTGGTCACCGAAGCTAAGGATCAGACCCTCCTCGACTACCACGCTCGTCGTCTCGTCGAGATGTGTGGGCACTGCATCTTCGCACACCTGCTACTCATCGCAGCGCAGGATCGTCCCGACCTCTACGAGCACTCCACACACGTATATATACAGTACGCTAGTGGGGAGATGGACAAGTGCGAGGGACAGATACGTCGCTTCGATCCCAAGCAGCTCCAGCACTACGCTGTGCAGACCTCTACACCCGCTGAGGCGTAGCGGGTCACAGACGAGTAACCCTTTGTAGGGACGCACGGCTCGTGCGTCCGTCCCCGTCAAAACCACGATTCTGTAACCTTTGACACAACGGACGCACGAGCCGTGCGTCCCTACAAATCGTTACTCGTCTACTCATTCCGATTCTCTCCAATCTACTATGCAGCAATACCTTGACCTGATAGAGCGTGTCCTCACCGAGGGCAACGAACGCACTGACCGCACTGGCACTGGTACCGTCGGTGTCTTCGGACATCAGATGACCTTCGACCTAGCCGACGGCTTCCCCTTGCTCACCACCAAGAAGCTACACCTGCGCAGCATCATTCACGAGCTACTATGGTTCCTCAAGGGCGATACCAACCTCCAGTACCTGCACGACAACAAAGTCTCTATCTGGGATGAGTGGGCCGACGAAACTGGCGACCTAGGCCCCATCTACGGGGCGCAGTGGAGACATTGGTTCGACCCACACACGGGACAGACCATCGACCAGATGCAGCAAGCCCTCGACCTCATACGCCATCAGCCCGACAGCCGCCGCATCGTCGTCTCAGCGTGGAACGTTGCCGACCTACCCCTCATGCACCTCTCCCCCTGTCACTGCCTCATGCAGTACTACGTCGTGGGAAACAAGCTTGACCTGCAGCTCTACCAGCGCAGTGCCGACATCTTCCTCGGGGTCCCCTTCAACATCGCCTCCTATGCCCTCCTCCTCATGATGACAGCGCAAGTCACGGGGCTACGTCCCGGACGCTTCATACACACCCTCGGTGATGCGCATCTCTATAAGAACCATCTCGAGCAGGCACGCCTGCAGCTCACCCGCACGCCACGCCCGCTCCCCACGATGACCCTACGGGACCGTGGGCAGTCGCTCTTTGACTTCGTCTATGACGACTTCACGCTAACCGACTACAACCCCTACCCACACATCCCCGCCCCCGTCTCTATTTAGCTTTTCACCAGAACGAAAACGAACGGACGAGTAGCGATCTGTAGGGAGTCGGCTACTCTAATCACGACACCCTTCACCTATTGTTAATTCAAGGGAAATAACTACCTTTGCACTGAGAACCTGAAGTCACGGGATCTATTCACGTGTAGTAAGCACTCACTAATAACCAACACAACAAATACTATATGACAAAAAAAAATCTTACTAGCGCTCACCGCGCTCGTAGCTCTTACACTGAGCTTCTCGTCTTGTAAGAAGGACGACAATGGTAATGGCAAAAACCCCAAAACTGATGTCAAGCTCCGAGTTGAGCCCAAGGAAGTAAAGGTTATGGTCGGCAAGACAGCTCAGCTCACCGTAACCGTTGAGCCAGCAGACACAAAGTACACCTTCGAGTCCGCTAATGCAGACATCGCTACTGTTAGCGATAAGGGTGTCATCACGGGTGTCAAGATCGGCAAGACCGTTATCTCCGTCAAGGCTGGCAATGTTACCAAGACCGCTGATGTCGAGGTCATCGAGGCAGGCACTATGGACGAGAGTCGCTATGCAGGCAAGGATAATGCAAGTGAATTTATCGCTCCATTCTATATTGCAGAGCAGCCAAAGATTGAGGAGCAAATTGATCTTATAAAAGTAGCTAATGAGGCAAAGGGGTGGCAATTCAAGGAGGTTGCTACATTCGAAAAGGGTGATAAAGCTGCTGTTTTTATGGCTCCCAACGATGGCAATAAGTATACCGACAAGCGATTCGGCAGTCAATTAAGCTACTTTTTCATCCCAGGGAAAAAAGAAGAGTCTTTCATGGCTTTCTTCTCCAAGACCTTCTCAGAGAAGGATCCTGTAGCTGCAGCTGTTGACGGTGATGCAGAGATGAAGGAGTCTCTCGAGAGTGTTCTCACGCTCTATGGATTTTCTGACAACATAGGCTCTACTAAGCTGGACAACGGAAAGCCCGTTTTTGTTGGAGTTAACACAAAGCAGTTCCCAGAAGGTCCTTACCAAGCTGTTCTATTTAGCAATAAGGGTAAGTCTGGTTACTCTATAGTTATTATGATCAAGTTAATAGAGTCAGATCAACAGTCTGCTCAGAGTGTGACTCTAAATCTAAACAAGATCTCTTCTCTCGAGAAGCTATCTAACCGTTAAGGTACACTAGCGAGATGTATCCCCTCCCATACGCTATCAGTATGAACTAGGGATACAAACAGCTAGACAATCATAAGATTCCTCCGACCTCTCATGTTACGGCATAGAGGTCGGAGGACTTTTTTTGAGAGATTGTCTTACAGAGAGCTCCTCACTGAAGACTCGTAGTCTAGTTCCTACTCATTGGTTTATCTGTTGGGCTATCCTACGGATCGCTACTTATCACAAGAGGGAGCGACACATATTGTCCTCGTAAGATGTACGGCGTTGAAATTCTCAGCGGGATAGTGACTGGTAAAGATATTTTTTGTACCTTTGCCAACCGAAGCCTTTACTCATACGAGTGAGTTCTTCACCATAGTAATCATAAGCATCAGAGACATACCGATATGAAGCGTACATTCCAACCATCAAACCGCAAGAGAAAGAACAAGCACGGATTTAGAGCTCGTATGGCGACTGCATCAGGTCGCAAGGTACTAGCTATGCGTCGCGCCAAGGGTCGCAGCAAGCTATCCGTATCTGACGAGTACTAGTATCCTGTCGCACCCCTTTTTTAATCCATAAGGTTGCATGCTCTAGATAGCCCCGCTATCTAGCGTATGTGCAGGCTCACATCTAGAGTACACATTGCGCTCTAGGTGTGAGCTTGTTTTTTGTCGAGAACGGGCATGCACGCCCACGACTCCTGTAAGGACGCACGGCTCTAACCGCTAATATCTAACCTCTAATTCAATACGCTCCGACCACGGCATCATGGCGTTGATGAGCGCGATGCGATCGTAGGTGGATAGTTCGGCGAGCGGTATGTCGCGAGGTATCAGTACGCCCTCAGCAATCAGATGAGCGCGCTGCACCCCCTCGAGGAGTGGCACACGAGGTGTGTACCAGCGGTTTCCTCGGCGCAAAGCGATATTCGTGTAGGAGCTGTCCGTGAGCAAGCCTTCCTCATTAACGATTACTATATCATCCGCCTCACCACGCAACTCCAGTAGTGCTTGCAAGGCTTCCCGGTCGGCCCACTTGAGGTGGTAGTCCAGCGCCGGCGCAGCGACAGCTCTCAGCGATCCGATCGTACGACGATGATAAGGAGCGTAGCCCACTTCCAGGGGTTCAGCATCGTATAGGAGACGGCACTTGACCACCCCCACGAGCGATGCTGGACAAGGGTGCTGCGCCAGATAGTCCGCCAGTCGCCAGCGAGGCGTGACGCCATACGCAGCGAGCGACCTGTTGATACGCTCTTGGTGTAGTGGCAACAGCTCAGGCTCGCCATCTACGTAGCGGATGCTCTCTAGTAATAATGGGACTCGACTCATACGAATGGTAGATAAACCTTTTGACACACCTCCCGATACTCCTCCGCACATTGACTATTGATCGTGATCCCGCCACCGCTACGGTAGCGCAGCGCACCATCGGCCCCCTGCTCTATGAATCGTATCATCACGCCACTATCTAGCGTCTCACCATCGAAATATCCACAGATGCCCGTGTAAAAGCCTCGCGGCTCCCCTTCAGCCGCAGCGATAGCCCGTACGGTCGCCTCCTTAGGCGCCCCGCTAATAGAGCCCGCCGGGAGCAGTTCGCTTAGGATACTCCCGAGATGAGCGCGCCAATCAGGATCAAGCTGCCCAACGATCTCCGAGCTCACCTGTAGCAAGTGTCCACGACTAGTAACCAGTTCATCGATATACCTAAAGCGTCTCACCTCGACATGGTGACTCACACGGCTCAAGTCGTTGCGTATCAAGTCGGTAATCGTGTAGTGCTCGGCCGTCTCCTTATAGTCGCTGAGAATGGTCGCAGCAGCATCGGGCAGGGTCGCATCTATCGTCCCCTTCATCGGGTAGCAGCTGATCTCACGCCCCACGATGCGCACGAAGGTCTCAGGCGAAAAGCAAACGAACCGTCCCGGCAGATAGCACTTATAGCGTGCCTGCGAACGAAGGAAGACCTCCTCCAGCGAGATGTTTAGCTCTATGGGGGTCGCCACCGTCAGATTCGCCAAAAAGCTGTCGCCTCGCTCCAGTGCATGACGGATCACAGCAAAACGCTCCGCATACGCCTCCTCGCTGATCGGTGTGGCGTGTAGCACGGCAGGCGTGTCGCTCACAGAGTGTGCCAAGAGATTGGTTACACCCCCGATATCGAAGAGCAGCTCTTGCTGCGCCAGAGGATCTTCGAGGAGGATCAGTTCACTCATCTCGTAATCTAGGCAGAAGACAAAGGGCTTGCCCTGCCCTCCCAGTTCGTTGAGCCTATCAATCATCGATTGCTTCATATCATTCACTCTTTCTGCATTATGTATCCGCTCCACGAGACGAGTAACCCTTTGTAGGGACGCACGGCTCGTGCGTCCGTCCCCGTTAAAACCCTAACGCTATAACACTTGATACAACGGACGCACAGACCGTGCGTCCCTACAAATCGTTACTCGTCAAGTGCGTTTGGACAAATCATTACACGTCAGATGCGTTTGGACAAATCATTACTCGTCAAGTGTGACCACTTGCACCATTAGTATCTGCAAATATACTATCTTCGTGGCTTGTAATGAAACATCTACTGATAGCCGACAATCACGACTCCTTTGTCTACAACCTCGTAGAGCTCCTGCGGCAGCTCGACGAGTGCACCTTGGAGATACACTATACGGAGCAGATCACGCCTGCTATGGTCGCGCACTGTCACGGCATCCTACTCTCTCCAGGGCCTGGGATACCAAGTGAGCAGACACACCTGATGCAGCTCATAGACAGTTACCATACGGAGCTGCCGATGCTGGGCGTCTGCCTAGGACATCAAGCACTCGCCAGCTACTGCGGTGCCGAGCTAGCGCAGCTCCGAGCTCCCCTCCACGGGCATACAGACCGACTCATCATCGATCATCACGACGAACTGCTACGAGATATCCCCACAGGGAGCCGCATCGGGCGCTACCACTCGTGGGTCGTGCAGCCCGACAGCCTTCCCGACACGCTACAAGTCACAGCACACGCAGAGTCCGACGGCACCATCATGGCGCTACGTCATCGCAGCCTGCCGCTGTGGGGCGTGCAGTTTCACCCGGAGAGCTACATCTCCGACCACGGACGCCGCTACCTGCACAACTTCATCGCCCAGCTCTAGCGCACATCGTCCCCCGCCTTCCGTCCAAATCACTTTTCGAAAAGCTACTTTCGCTCAAAAAAACACTTTTCGAAAAGCTACTTTTGTGCGAAAAGTCGCTTTTCCAAAAGTTATTTTGTACCTTAGCTCTGTACTTATCAATGACTCAACTAACGTATGGAGCAGCAAGAGATACTTCCACTACTAGCCACCTATCATCGCCGACTGGCTCTGATAGAGACCCACTTCGTGCGTGCTCTGCACGCCCAAATACACTGGGAGTCGAGGCTCATAGGGATACGGGGTACTCGTGGCGCTGGCAAGACGACACTCCTCTTGCAACACATCAAGCAGCGCTTTAGCCACGTAGACGATGCGCTATGGATCTCCCTAGACAATATATGGTTCAAGACTCATAGTCTCACCGACCTTGTAGCCTATCTGTATAATCATGGGCTGAGACATCTCTACATTGATGAGGTCCACAAGTACCCCGACTGGGCTATCATCCTCAAGAACCTCTACGACAGCTACCCCGATCTCAACATCGTATACACAGGCTCCTCGATGTTAGAGATAGACAACTCGCAGGTCGACCTCTCGCGCCGTCAATCGCTATACACGCTACCCGTGATGTCCTTTAGAGAGTATCTAGGACTCTATGGGCTGATTGATATGGAGGCACTCTCGCTCGAGGAGTTGCTCAGGGATCATGTCGCCATATCTATGGATATCGTCTCTCGCTGTAAGATTATCAAGGCGTTCAACGACTACTTGACGAGCGGGTGCTATCCCTTTAGCCTGGAGGCAGGTGAGGAGTACCTGCTCAAGCTGGCAGCGATCGCCACCCTCGTCATCGAGAGTGACATGCCTGCTGTCGAAAACGTCTCCTATGCCACTGTCGAGAAGACCAAAAAGCTACTAGCCATCATAGCGCAAAGCGTACCACTGGTACCCAATGTCAACAAACTAGGACAAGCTCTAGAGACCACTCGTGATAATTGCTTGAGGATGCTCTACACACTAGACAAGGCGCAGATTATCTCGCTCTTGACAAAAGAGGAGAAGAGCTACAAGCGCATCTCTTCTCCCGAAAAGATATACCTCGGCAACACCAATCTGATGGCTGCTCTAGGGGTGCCAGTCAATGTAGGGAACAAACGGGAGACCTTCTTCAACAACCAGCTCCAAGCAGTAGCCACTGTTACCTTGCCTCCGAAGGGAGACTTCCTCGTTGATGGTCGATACCTCTTCGAGGTGGGGGGCGCTAGCAAGACCTTTGAGCAGATCAAAGATACCCCCGACAGCTACCTCGCAGTAGACGACATAGAGATCGGTAGCGGCAACCGGATCCCCTTATGGATGTTTGGGTTACTCTACTAATCAGCCATAGATCTCGCCTGTGGGCTGTTGGCTACTAGTGCTACTAGGAATACTGGTGCTACTAGAAAAATCTCTAACTTCTGACCTCCTAGCTTATAGATATCATTACTCGTCTCGCTTGGACACAGTTTGAGAGCGGTCTAGCGTCTGCGTATTCTAGTCAGACGAAAGTATGACACGATAGCCACGTGGGAAATGTCAATTCTCCACGTGGCTATTTTTGATTCTCCACGTGGGCGCAAAACATTTCCTCCGAAGTTTCATTTGATTCCTCCGAAGTTTCGTTTCGTCCCTACGTGGGGATTTTTTATTTTCCACGTGGATATTTGAAAATCCCTACGTGGGGATTTTCTGATCCCTCCCTTGGGATCTTTTCGTTCCTCCCTTGGGATCTTTTCATCCCGCCCTTGGGATTTTTTCGTTCCATGCCGGGTGGAATATTTTTGTCCCATGAGGATGGGACGGCATTTCCGGACTATTTGTCGTATTTCCACCCCCAATGTGTAACCCGCTATAGGAAGGCACGCACCTACAGAAGTCGTCTCGCTGGGATGCTACTCGTGAGATTTGCGAGATATAGGATAGCGCTCTGCGCTCCGCAGGGGCATTTTTGTTATCTTTGCATCATACCATGGGGTGGCTCTCGAGGGCTCCTCTATAGATCAACGACAATATCCTATGTATCGAGTCAACGTCTCTCTCTTTATCAAAGCTCAGGAGTATCAGCTCCTCGACAAATTCCTACGCACTACGCTGGTGCCACAGCTCCGTGGTGATGAGGGCGTGGCGCAGGTGGATCTCCTGGAGGTGATGGCACAAGCCCCCGTCGTGGAGATGGCGCAGCCGATGGATGACATGGTCCTAGCTCTGCTCATCTCTCTAGAGCAGGAGCAAGATGTCGAGCACTACCTCTCTGAAGTACTGGGCGAGCGCCTGGAGCTACTGGGCAAGACCTTTGGCGAGCGCGTCCTATACCATGTCACCCCGATGAGACAGATCGCACTATGAGCAAGTCACGTGGCGAGCGCATCCTGATAGGCATCGACCCCGGCACCATTGTGATGGGCTACGGGTTGCTCTCTGTGCGGGGGCAGCATGCCGAAATGCTCACCATGGGGGTGATCGAGCTGAGCCGATACGAGGATCACTACACCCGTCTGGGGCGTATCTACAAGCGTGTGGCGGGGCTGATCGATGAGTTCCTACCTGATGAGATGGCTCTAGAGGCGCCTTTCTATGGCAAGAATGTGCAGTCGATGCTCAAGCTGGGACGGGCGCAGGGGGTCGCTATGGCGGCGGCCCTGAGCCGAGACATACCCATCGCGGAGTATGTGCCGATGCGTGTCAAGCAAGCGATCACCGGTACGGGTCAAGCTTCCAAAGAGCAGGTCGCGACAATGCTCCAGAGGGTGCTGCGCATTCCTGCCGAACTGATGCCGGAGAAGCTCGATGCGACCGACGGCTTGGCAGTAGCCTACTGCCACTTCCTGCAAACCTCTAATGCGGTGGCTACGTCCAACGAGAGTGCCAAGAGCTGGAAGGAATTTATCAAAGCCAACCCCAACAAAGTGCACGGACTCTAAGCGAAACAGAATAACATCTATAACGGAACCTATGACCTCAATCCGCAAACTACTCACACTCCTCTGCTGCTACCTCTGTGGCGCACTGCTCCTATCAGCGCAGCAAGAGACAGGGCAAACGGCTCCTCTCGGCATCTGGGAGGGTACCCTGCAAGTCTCAGGCTCGGAGCTACCGCTCCGCTTCAACATCTTCAAGGATCAGCAAGAGCGTGTCTGCTGCACGATGGATAGTCCGTCACAGATGGCGACCGGCATCGAGGCAACGATCGAGCTTGCCGAGGGCATCGTCATCACCATACCGACCCTATACGTTCGCTATGAGGGAAAGCTAACGAGTAGCGACACCATCGTGGGAACCTTCGCTCAGGGCGGTATGTTGCTACCGCTCACACTCGTACGAGCCAGCAAGCCCGCCAAGGCTGATCGTCCGCAGACGCCACAGCCCCCCTACCCCTACGAGACGGAGGAGGTGACCTTTTACAATGGCACAGCACCGCTCCACGGCACGCTCACCTACCCTGTCGGACATCAGGCGGGGAGCCGTGTGAGCCAGGTCGTTCTCTTTGTCTCTGGCTCGGGCATACAGGATCGTGATGAGACTCTTGCAGAGCATAAGCCCTTTGCCGTGCTGGCGGACTACCTAGCGCGGCATGGCGTAGCGACGTTGCGCTACGACGACCGCGGTTACCACGACGATATAGACTCGATTAGTGTCGCTGAGGCGACTACGGCAACGCTAGCTGACGATGCTGCAGCTGCGGTTCGCTACCTACGTGGTCGGAAGACTTTCGACAAGGTGGGCGTGCTGGGGCATAGCGAGGGCGGTACCATCGCCTTCATGCTAGCAGCTCGAGGCGTCCCTGACTTCATCATTAGCTTAGCGGGTAGCACGCTACCTGGCAAGGAGGTTTTGCAAGACCAGATGGACCTTGCCCTTACTCGGGCGGAGGTGCCAGAAGAGCTTCGCGCAGAGTATCTGCGAGCTGCTGTAGCGACCTTTGACCAAGCGGCTCAGAGCGACCTGCGTGGCGAGGCTTTGGTCACCAAGGTCCTTTCGGAGGGACATTACCAACTTCCTATCGGGTTGGTTTTGGATCTCAAGAAGGTTGCCGAAGGGCTGACGCCTTGGCTTATCTACTTCACGCAATACGATCCAAAGGGGGATATAGCGCAGACGCACTGCCCTGTGCTGGCGCTCAATGGTTCGCTAGACCAGCAGGTGCTGGCGGACAAGCATCTAGCGATCATCGAGCAGAGTCTCCCAACGAAGACACTGCGCCAAGTGCGCAAACTGGAGGGGCTGAACCACCTCTTCCAGCATGCGACGACAGGAGCCGTGAGCGAATACTATCAGATCAGTGAGACGATCGCTCCCGAGGTGCTGGAGCTGATCGCTGAGTGGATCACCCAACTTAAATAAGAACTAAATCAATGAGTAAGATTAAGATGCCACAGATCGGTGAGACGGGGCAACTCTTGTGGCGATATGACCCCAAGGAGCAGTCACTTACGCTATCGGGTGCGGGTGCTATACCCGACTACCCTATTGCAAAAGCCCCGTGGCATGAGCTTAGAAAGCAGATCAAATCGATCGTGCTAAGGGAGGGTGTGACCCGTATCGGTGACTACGCCTTCTATGACTGCACGGCACTCACGAGCGTTGAGATACCCGAAGGGGTGACGCAAATCGGAGAGAGTGCCTTCGCTTGCTGCCAGAGCCTAGAGTCTGTGACGATCCCAGGGAGCGTCACGGAGATTGGCGAGGGCGCTTTTGAGTCTTGTGACAGTATGATGGCGCTGGAGCTTGTCTCGGGACTGAAGTGTGTGGGGGCGTTTGCCTTTAGCGAATGTGTCGCTCTCAGGGAGCTCGTCCTACCTGACACGGTGGAGCGGATCGAGCGCAGTGCTTTTGCGGGCACTATGGCACTCCACGAACTGGTCATCCCAGGCAATGTGCAGGAGATCGGGGACAACGCTTTCAATGGGAGCATCCAGCTCAGCAGTCTCACGCTTTCGGAGGGCATTCGGGTGATTGAGGAGATGGCCTTCAGCAATTGTAGTGACCTCAAGGAGGTGCTACTCCCCGCCTCGGTAGAGCGTCTAGGTGATGGGGTCTTTGCGGACTGTCTGGCTATGACGCAGATCGCCGTAGCCCCTGAGAGTGAGTACTTTGTCGTGCGGGATAACATCCTATATAGTAAGGATCTGAGTACACTGCTACACTATCCTACTGGTAAGGAGGAGCAGGAGTTTACACTGCCTGAGGAGGTGCGCAAGATTGCGGGGCTAGCCTTCGCGAGCAACTACTTTCTAACGGAAGTAACGCTCGGAGATCATCTAGAGGAAGTGGGAGCGTATGCTTTCGCTCGCTGCTCTAGTCTCAGCTTTATGTCTCTGCCAGCGCAGACGACTCGTCTCGGGGTTTCCCCTTTTCACGACTGTACCATGCTCCTCGAGATTGAGGTAGACCCGAGCAACCCATACTACTCCTCTATCGATGGTGTCCTATATAATAAGGATCAGACGCAATTGATCCAGTACCCTGCAGGGCTGTCTGAAGACTTCTACAAAGTCCCCGACACGGTGCGAGAGATCGCTGAGAACGCTTGCTACGACGCCCAGGACCTCGAAGTCTTAAAGATACCTGAGGGGGTACGTAAGATCGGGGATATGGCGTTTGCCTTCTGCGATCAGCTCCGCGATGTGGAGATCCGTGTGTCAGATCCCTCACAGATAGAGGTCGGTTTGATGGCTTTCTTTAGTGTTGCTGGTACGCCCCGCACGCTCCGTGTGCCTAAGGGGAGCCGCAAGCTCTACGAGAAAAGTGAGCCGTGGCAAGACTTCACCCATAAGATTGTCGAGCAAAAGGACGAAGAGTTAGAGATTAGAGGTTAGAGATTTTCTAGTGACTCTAGTGCTTCTAGCTAACAGCTCACTTTTTTACAAAGCAGTAGCCCCACCTGGTACGATGACCGAGTGGGGCTACGAAGTTTATAGAGCGCTAGCTCCGTGTAGAGTTTATCGCTAGAGGATCAGTCGGAAGGTGCTGACCTCGCCTGCCTTGTGAGCCACGACGATGTAGACACCGGACTGGAATGGCTCAGCGATGAATTGCTCAGGCTCAGTGATCTGGTAGTGACCTATCTGAGCACCGCTAGCTGTGTAGAGCTCGACGGTCGCACCCTGTAGACCGATCACGAGGATACCCGCGGGGGTCGCTATGACACGTCCAGTCTCGCCATTGACGTCAGCGAGTGCCGTCGCTTGTGGAGTGACGATGATGAGCTGCTCAGAGCAGAGTTTCGTCTCGCCCTGACGCGCTGTGATGGTCACACGGTAAGCGGTCTGCTCGCTAAGATTGGCGAGCGGTAGCGTGATGCGACCATCTTGTAGCGTGGGCGGACCCTGGAACGGTGAGAGTTCGCCTAGAGGCGAGCCGTCAGCAGCGATGCTGATGATATCGACAGCTGTAGCGTTACCCTCCTTGTCCACCTTAGCCAGCTCAACCATATAGCGCTCAGCCTTGTCAATCGTAGCAAAGGAGATGGAGAAGCTCTGAGCCTGCAGTGAGCCTGCGACGAGCTTAGCATCTAGCTTACCATCGATAGCCTGAGTCGTGAAGGTGGTCTTACCCTGAGCGACCGTCTGCATAGCTGGCATAATGGTCGCCTCGACGGTGACCTCATAGCGTGTGCCAGTCTGTAGCCCCTCGAGGGTGGTGTAGACATAACCGTCACGAAGCTCTAGCGAGCGTAGCTGCTGCGTAGGATCGAGACGCATCGTCTGCGTCGCACTAGCGTCAGCACCTACAGGGCGATAGCTTACCGTGTAGCTCACCTGCGTGGGGAGTGCCTGCCAGCGTACCTGCGCTGTGGTCTCGGTCGTTGCCATCACCTCAAGTGCTATCTGCTCCTTAGCAGGCTTGGTAGAGGCATCCTGCTTGATGTGCAGGTTGTCCATAGCGAAGTAGCTAGGCGCATAGCTGTCGCTCGACTCGATGGAGAACTTGAGCGTCTTGACCTCACCGAGAGAGGAGAGATTGATCCACTTCCAGTCGTTGACCAGTTCGCGCTTCTTATTGCGATAGTCGATGAGTGGCACTTCGACCTTGTTGCCATTGTCAGCCGTGATGGTCACGATAAAGAAGCTACCCTCCTCAAAGGCGGGACGACCGAAGTTCTTGTCGCCCTTGGTAGCAAAGCTCTTGACCCAGGCTGTGTTCGTCAGATAGACACCATCGAGCTGAACCTTGCGGTCGCTACCGGGCATGACCGTGACGATGGGGTTGTAGGTGCCCCATGCCGGATTGTCGCCAGGACAGTAAGCCACGACATACTGCTTGGAGTGACCCTCCAGTTCCTGACCACCACCGACGACGTTGTTGTACTGCTGCGTCGTAAAGGCGCCCGTGTAGGTTGTATCGGCACTAGCTGCTAGGGCAAAGCCGCTCCAGCTATTCCACTCAGCATTGTAACTGTTGGAGAAAGCAAATGAACCGCTGCCAAATGGAGCCTTCTGATTGTAAGGCTCCTCGCTAGAGAGTGGCTCCTCCTCAAAGGTTGCCACCATCGCATCGCCGTGTAGTCCATTGACGTAGACATAGACGCTCTCAGTAACCTGGCTACCCGCAGCGTCAGTCACAGTGACACTGTATCGTGTCGTCTGCGTGGGAGCTACAGAGACAGTCTGCAGCGAGTCGCCCTGTGACCACTCGTAGCTATAAGGCGCTACACCACGGATCACCTCAGCCGTCAACTGAGCTTGCTGTCCGAGACTGATGGTCACGGGAGCAATAGCGAGCTGCATAGCAAGGGCATCGCCGTTGTAGTCGTCGATCCATAGCTTGCCACGGCTTTCGAGAGTCACCTCACGTATGTCGCCTCTCTGAGCGAGGTCTACGTAAGCCCACTCCTGCTCAGTAGCGGGGAGCGTGATACGTGTACCGCCATCGATGCGCATATAGACGGGGCGGTCAGCCATGAGCGAGAAGCCTCGCTGTGGTATCTTGCCCTTAGAGTTGGTCACGGTGATGGTCACCTTGTCGCCCGCCATCTCAGCAATCTGATTGAGTGAGCGGGTGAAGTCCTCGACGACCTTGATACCTACAAAGCTGTTGGTGCCTGAGTAGACGACATCACCCTCTATGGTGCGGTTGTCCTTCTCAAAGGTAGCCACTCGTGTAGGCATATAGGTGGTGGTAAAGGTGAAGAGGAGCTCAGGCTCGGTCTCCTTATTATTGAGCGTACCATGGAGCAGTCCGTAGACCTCATAAGTGGTCTCAGGCTTTAGCCCCATAATGGTGAACTCGGTCGTACGCTTGGCAAGAGCCGTGAAGTGCGTACCCTTGTCTCGTATCGTAGCAGCGTCTGGAGCTGTCGTAGTCTCCTCACCCTGTGCGATCGTCATCAGGTAGACGTCGGTCATCTGATCTGGCTCGACAGAGATCGTAGCAGACTGATGCAGTGCACGAACTACCTCCTTGTTGATGAGCTTGGGAGCCTCATCAGTCACATTAGGATCTTGCTCATAAGCTCCAACGGTCGGATGCTCTTTGTCACGAGTTGCTCCGAGGATGTCCGTCGTGACAGCAGCGTGCTGTACTCCCTGTGGTAGTACGGTCATATCCTTCGGATAGAGTACCTTGTCAGATACAAAGGCAACCTCTACGACCTTAGATGCTGTGCTCTTCGTCGCCTCCTGATAGTTGGTTTCGTCGTACTTCTTACCCTTGGCGGTGATCAGTATACCCTCACTGTCAGAAGTGTAGAGCGCATTGCGGTCGCAAGTGAGCTGCTCGTTGGGAAGTGCTTGATTGCTAAAGAGGATGCCTCCACCGTCTCGGTTCTGCAGGATATTGTCAGAGAGCTGAGACGAGGCAATCGTGTTATTGAGCATGAGGAGTGCTGTGCACTTGCCGTCACGAGCTATAGCGGTGTTGAAGACAAAGTTCAGTCCCGTCACCTTGCTAGCTGCAAAAGCTCGACTAGTAGCAGATCCACGCGTGATGCGTATCACATTGTTGGCGACAAGTAGTCCCTCACCCTGCACCTCACGAACGTTGATACCGATGAGGTTGCTGAGTTTATACGCCTCAGGCTGTGTCAGGTCAAAGTCGTTACCGATGATCTTCACATCCGTGTGGAAGGTTGCATCGATACCGATGTACTCTCTCTGAGGAGCGATCTGCTGTACCATCTCGTTGCCCTCGATAAGGACCTCCGAGGCACGCGTGACGTAGATAGCCTTACCGCTATGATCTACGAAGCGGTTGTTGCGTACCGTGTAGCCCTTACCTACGGGGTTGGCAACGGTCGTTGTACCTCCGATCTGTAGAGCAATGTGTCCACCCTCAAAGAGCGAGTTCTCAACCACGACG
The DNA here is from genome assembly GCF_000212375.1 of Porphyromonas asaccharolytica DSM 20707. Taxonomy (NCBI): domain Bacteria; kingdom Pseudomonadati; phylum Bacteroidota; class Bacteroidia; order Bacteroidales; family Porphyromonadaceae; genus Porphyromonas; species Porphyromonas asaccharolytica. The sequence continues at coordinate 2,060,297 of NC_015501.1, forward strand.
TCACAGCTCTGCGCGTGTGGACGGCTAGCTCCCTCTATCTTGACAAGGTGCGGAGACATATTGTAGCCAGTATTGCTCGTGTTCTTGGTGTAGACATAGCAATTGTCCATCGTGAAGTGCGATGAGTTCTCCTGTACGTAGACCATCGTTGGGAAACCTAGGTCTGTCGAGTGGATCGTCATATTGCGTAGCGTCACGTAGGGGGTATTGCGTACGGTCATCACACCATAAGCACGTCGGTAGGCATCGTCCCCAATAGGCTTGTCATAGCCATTGGCAGAGAGAACGACCTCGTCACGGGAGTTGCCGAGACCAACGATGGTGATGCTGTTCTTGGCAGAAGCTCCGGGGACACGCTCTAGAAGGACCGCCTCAGGATACTCACCAGGCTCGACCTCTACGGTGACAGCACCAGAGACACCCTGCTTGGTCAGATCCTTAGCAGCGGCAGCTAAGCTCTTGTAAGTAGCAGAGCTACTAGAGCCGACACGGAGTGTGCCTTGTAGTCCGCCCTCGCGCGTCTTCGTGTCAAAGGGCTTCTCCTGGATCACATCGTACTTGGCACCTCCAGCGGTAACACCCTTGGCAGAGACTGAGATAGGTGTACCTGCCTTGAGGTCGCCAGCGAGCTGCGCCTTGACCCAGTAGTACTGCGTACGCGATAGCGTAAGTGTATCGGCGGGATCGAGCTTAAAGACTACATCTGTCTGTGTCGCTAGTGGCTTGACTGTAGCTATCAGACGTGCCTCGTCAAACTCCTTGATGGCTCCCGTAGTGTAGAGTGCGAGCTCCTCGATGCCTTCGCTAGAGATTTCTAGCTGTAGCTTCTCGAGGGTCGTCTTGCCCTGCTCACCAGCGGTGGTTAGGTCGATACGTACTACGGGCAGTGAGCTACCCGAGAGTACACCCTGCTCATCTACGGGGAGAGCCTCCGCAGAGACCTTCTCGACAAATAGATTGCGAGGCTTGACACTCTCTACACGAGCAGCCCAGCCGTAAGCGTAAGTATTTGAGCCCTTGTAGTAGACCGTCAGCGAGCCGTCCTGCTCTTGCGAGACAAAGGTCTTGACACCAGTCTGCTTGAGCATATTGTTGTCTCCTGTGGAGAGTAGCTTGCTCTCATCTGTATGGTCACGCCCAGAGTAGATGCCGAAGGTGGCACTTCTTAGAGCTATTGAGTCGATCGTGAGGGTTATCACCTCGCCCTCATGGGCTGGGAGGAAGGTCACGTACGAGCCTGTGTTCTTGAGCGTATTGCCATTGGGACCACCCTCATCGTAATAGGATAGCGGCGTGGTAACGGTCACCTCTTTATTGTCGTCCGATGCTGGGTGGTTGAAAATGTTGACCAGCTTGTACGATCCCTTAGGATCAGCGTCGCGGACAGCAACCGTCTGACCAGCGACCGATAGCTTGGCAATAGCCACATCTATGCTGTCAGCCAAGGGAGCATCCTTGCGAATGTCTAGTGCGAGAATGTAGCTATTGGCAAACTCCCTCAGCATACCGTACTTCTGCAGTGAGTCGGTCGGCAGGTCGACACTTTGCATCGTCGGCTCCACCTGAGCCTCTGCGATGAGCTTGTTCGCATCGAGTGTACCCTCAACCGTAGCGGCATAGAGTGCCACCCGCTCGATCTGAGGAGCTCCACCCTTGAGGTCTACGGTGAGCCCATCGATATGGATCGGATTGCGGTCTCCAGTCGTATGGAGGTCAAGAGCTAAGACTTGGTTCTGCTCAGAGCCGACAGCGACGAAGGGTAGCTCGAGCTGCTTTGCAGCGGCTGAGTCAACCTTCATGTCCTGTGGCAGGTACTGCTTGACCTGACCACGCCAGCCTAGCGAACCTGATGCACCTTTAGCGTCAAAGACGAAGGTCAGAGCCTTCTGCGTAGAGCGAATGTAGTCGGCAGGCTTCGTTTTGTAGGCTTCCCTATCGGACTTTAGCTCAAAGAGCAGAGGAGCCGTGGCATCCTCTCCGTCATAGATTCGGAGCGTAGGCTTGCTACCCCAAGAGGAGTAGTAGAAGTCCCACTCATTGATGTCAAGCTGTATAACGTTGTCTGGAGTGGTAGCTTCAAAGGTGACGCTGCGCTCGCCTGCGTCAGTGTCATATCCCGTGGTAAGGCTGTGCTTGAGCTGAGGCGTAAAGTCCCAAGGCTCGTACACCTTGATATGATGCTTACCGAGGGTGAGCACCATCTTATTCATTACCTCTAGCGCCTCCGTGCGGGTGCGCTCCTGCTCGGGTAGCGTCTTCTCGCCTGCTGAGAGGTAGAGCTTGTCAATGGATAGGTTGACCTTGTTGCCCTTGTGAGCAGTCTCCTGGAGGTCTACAGCTAGGTAGAAGTAGTTAGCCCCCTCACGCAGTACTTGAGGCATGGGGAGCGTGGCGGTGAGTGCCTCGGCAAAGTCCCAGCGTGCGATCTCCTTAGCCTTCGTAAAGTCATCTACGATCGGGCTGTAATAGAGCGCCACCTGAGCTACGTCTTTCGTCTTGCTGATTGAGCTAAGGTCTAGACGCTGCAGTGTGACAGGGTCTTTGGTCCCCTTAGCAACGAGCGTGAAGGCAACCATGCCAACCTGCTGGACGCCCGCATTGATAGGCATCGCAAAAGTGTCGACCTCGATGGTTCTACCCGAGAGCGAGTCGACCGCCATAGGCAGAGGAGCGATCTGAGAGACCAGTGCCTCAAAACCAGCCTTAGGAGTCCCCGTATTCGTTACAAGACGGATCGTCAGACTACCGTCGGGGGCTGTCGAAGTTGCTTTGTAAGCCGTCTCCTTGTTGAGCTTGATGATGAGGTTGTCCGCATTGACCTCTGAGCCATTGTACACCTCAACGAGATCAGCACGACCGATCGAAGAGTAGCTAAAGAGATCTAGCTTCGTAAAGTCTACCTGGATCACCTTGCCAGCAGTCTCAGGCTTGAAGACAGCGTATCCGTCAAACTTCTCGCTGATTGGCTCATACTTACCGCCATCATCGTATAGCGTCAGAGACTTATCACCTATGGTATAGGTCTGCGGAGTCTTAGAGAGTGCGTAGGCATCCTCTACGGTGAGCGCCTTAGGCTCTTGGAGCGTTACCTCGTGGTCGCCCAGAGTCGTTGTGAGCTTTGTCGTAGCAACATCGATACGGCTACCAGCCTCCACATCGCTCTTGAGGTCAACGACCAAAACTAGATCATAGTTAGGCTCAGAGAGCGTGTACTCCTTAGAGAGTGTGATCGTACCCTCGGCAGAGACTTCTGTCGTCTTGCCGAGTAGCTTGTCAGCGTCTAGCTGTTTGGGTTTACGACTGTTTGCCTCGTAGAGGTATATTGCCGTGATGTCGCTCGGCTTTGTCTCGCTGAGCTTGTAGTGCAGAGCCGTCAGCTGGGGAGCCTTGGCTAGTCCCTCGGTTGTTATCTTGAGGTTAGAGACGATGAGCGACTGCTCGCCGATGTAGGGGTCGTGGCTAGCACTCTTGTCCTCTAGGACAGAGGCGACCTGGATCGCAGGCTGATCGACCGTGCGTACGATGATCTTAAAGCCGGCACCTGGATTAACTTTCGTCTTGCTACCGATTGTTAGCTTACCAGACTTGTCACTGGAGCGAAGCTTAAGGGGGAGCGTCGGTCTATCCTCCTTAGTAAACTTCCTGATAATTAATTTCTCGTTAGGAGAGGACCAATTAGAGAAAGGTGCGGCACCCTCGAGGATGTAAAGCTCGTCTTGATTGTCTAAGGCAAGCTCCTGTATCTCTATCTCGATACATTTGCCAGCTTGCTCTGGCGTGAAGAGGATCTTCCCCGTCTTGCTTGCCAAAGCATTGCCGTCGGCTCCTCCACTATCGTAGAGGATCAGCGGGGTATCTCCCACCTTATGCTCGTTACTGCTCCAAGTCTCTGTGGGCATCAAGAGTTCGTTGTCCTCTTGTCCCCACACGATCGGTGGCAGGAGTAACCAGCAGAGTAGTAGGAGCGTTGTCGTTACTGTTCTTTGCATAGTAATTGAGTGAATATATAGTTTGTTATTGTCTGCATATACGATGCGATGTCGTAGCTCCGCCCTCTAGGCGTAAAAGTACGATATAGCAATCGCCCATAGCGGGCAAAGCGACCTTCGCACTACCCACAGAGAGTGGATGCGTTAGGATCAGTTGCCCATCTATATTATATAGGTATAGCGTACCAGTCACCTCACTCTCGATCTGTAGCTGCTTGTCGCTATAAGAGAGACGTACTGCTGGCGTAGCCGTAGGAGAAACGATGCTGGAGCCCTTGGCGAGAGGTCTGATACCCGCGAACTCGGTCGACACTTCACCCGTCACATCATTTTGCTGATGGACACCCGTCTGCACCTTGAGAAAGTCGATACGATCTAGCTGTACCAACTCACCCGCTGCATTGACCGCACTGTCTATATCAATGTGACTACCGGAGGAGTCGTTGGGGTGATTGTCTGCATAGCCATAAGCGTAAGGCTCAGATTGCCACTGTCCACTTGCGGAGTCTAGCTTCATACAGTCCGGCAGGAGGACCCCCATGAAGGTCACTTTATCACCCTCCCAGAGCGGATAGTAGCTATTGGTCGTGTGGTACTTATTGCGCGGTATGAGTCCCGACTCTCCCTCCGAGTCGCTCCAGGCGATGGGGTCGTTGTATGGATCTTTTGGCTTGTAGTAGGTGATTGTGTAGTCAAGGTTGCTACGATAGTCCTCGCTGCCACGGATGCGGTACCACGGGTCGTCCGCTAGTCCGTTGCCATTGACATCTTGGCTCACATAGATGATCCCCGGCTCCGCATTGCCAATGAAAGCATTGCCCAGTATGGCAAAGTCCGCCTGACCAGGCTGGTTGACCAATGCAGGCTGAATGCGTACGACAATGTACCCACCCCACCCACCGAGAGAGAGGAAGGTGTGCTCCTCGACAAGGCGCTTCTGCGCTTTGCGAAGAAGATCAGCATAAGTGGTGACATCTTGGCTCGCCATCGCCTCGCTACCCATAAATTGTCCTGGAGCTGGATGGTAAGCGAGCACCTCCGTGATGCGACTCTCCTGCGCAGAGAGTGTCGCCACACCTAGGAGGAGTAAACCGGTGAGGGTGTGCAGTACAAGCAAGTAGATATGTCTCATATCAATAGAGTCTAGGGGATTCAAGATACTATCTCAGTACCGCATAGTAGACTCTACGACTCAACAACTCAGTAGCTCAACGAGCCACCGACTAGGAGCATCTATCCTAGTCGTCTAGTGCATAGGGAGGAAGTATAAGCCCCTAGTTCGAAGCATATCGTACTGCAAAGTCCACGTTGCAGGCTGATGTGTACAACGATCATGGAAGGTCTTCTGGCTTAGCTCGCTAAGGTGTCTCCTTCCCACCCCTAGTAACGTTAGCAGGGCAGTGGTCTCATCTAGGTAGATGTCATCTTAGCCTGTGGGGAGCTTTACAGCAACGGGTTTGCTCAGGACTTGCACCTGATTCCCTCTTAGAGTGGCGTGACATACGCTACACCTCGCATAGGTGTAGTGAGCGGTATGCCTATCCACTAACCACAATCTCTTACAAAGGTACAGAAAAGCGACAGACTCAGCAAAGCTTCAGCTCCCCAGGGCTACGCATGATAATCCGATGCTCATATCTGTCGAGACGATTCCAGAGAAGAGACGTACTCACGTGGAAATTTTTCATCCTTCACGTAGCAACAAAAAAAATCCCCACGTAGAGACGAGATGAAACTTCGGAGAAATCAAATGATATGTCCGAGGGAATGATCCGCGCCTCCGTGGAGAATAAAAAATAGCCACGTGGAAAATGTCAAATCCCTACGTGACTATCGAGTCTGAGGTTAGAGGTTAGAAGTCAGAGATTAGAAGTTAGAGATTAGAAGTTAGAGACGTGTAACGATTTGTCTGCGTTGTGGTTTTTAACGAAGACAGCCCCCCTCTAGATGCTAGCCGTGCGTCCCTACAGATCGAGGTTACAGCGTTTGATGAATGGAATTGTCGTGCTGACGTAGCTTGTGTAGGGGCGGACCTACGTGTCCGCCCGCAGAATAGACTGCGCTCAGGTGAGGACGGGCGGACACACAGGTCCGCCCCTACGGTGGGAGCCCCCACCCCGCCGAGCGGTTCCCCGCCGAGCAGTCGACCGAGCTTGCGAAACGAGAAAAAACTTCGCTTTTTACTTGCATATGAACTTAGAAAGCAGGGCGACAACTCGTTTTGATACAACGATCACTGCTCATCAAGTGCCTCCTTTACTAAAGAGGACACGTATAAATAAAGAGAGGTGGCAACCATGGTCACCACCTCTCTTTATATTTAGATTTTTGTACCTCTACATGTCAAGCCTTATCTAGCAAAGAGTTATGCCATGACGATGTAAGAAGTAACTATCGTTGCTGTCGCTTACTTGATGCTGATGATAGCAACGCGGTTCCACTCGTTTGTAGCAAATGGCTGTACAGTGTCACCCTTGAAGTCGATGACGATATTGTCAGGGTTGACTCCGTAGTTGTTGATGAGGGCATTCTTAACAGCCTCAGCACGACGCTCTGAGAGTGACATGTTGATCTCTGGCGTACCAGTCTGCTCATCAGCATAGCCGACGATGTAGATCTTACCACCGTTTGCCTTTGCAGCCTCGGCAGAGTTGTATACGTTGATCATCTGGTTCTTGTCGATCTTAGCACTGCCGATACGGAAAGCTACGACGTTCTCTATAACGTTTACAGCCGTTGCAGGAGCTAGAGCATCAGGGCACTCAGGGCAAGATACAGGACGCTTACTGAGCTCAGCATTCTGAGCACGTAGCGAGCTGATCTGACCATTGAGGTCATTAACGAGTTCGTAGTCCATAGGAGTAATAGGCTGGAAGGCTACACGACCGAGCTTAAAGGTTAGACCTGCTGATACAAGAGCTGTAACGTCTGCAGGATTATGAGCCGTTAGAGTACCCTTGAAGTTGTTCTTAGAGACCATCATCTGACCCTCGAGGTTGAGGTCGACGCGCTTGCCTAGACGGAACTTGAGCGCAAGACCTCCATTGAACAGACCACTAAGATCATTCTCTGTACCAACTCTATCACCGCTCTTATCATCAGCTGAGTAGAACTTCATGTGTGCACCCAGACCAACGAAGGGAACGAGGTGGAAGACACGGTTCTCTCTGTATGGAGCGAAATAGTTGACTACGTCAAACATAAACTCTAGTGAAGCTGCTCCGAAGACGTTCTGATAGCGAACGACCTCGTTAGCTGGCTTCTCAAAGCTATATACATTCCATGCATAGCCACGTAGGCGGGTAGCAAAGTATGGTGAGTGCCAGCGTCCTAAAGAGAGACTGACAACGGGTGAGATGCGGTCTACAAACTCAGCGTCTCCATTAGCCTTGTTGCCAAAAGGTAGCATAGCAGCACCTCCATGTAGCTCAATAAACCAATGAGCAGCAGGGTCTTGCTCAAACTCCGTCTTATATGCGGGGCGGTTGTCGACCTCAGGAGCCTCCTGAGCTTGAGCCACGAAAGCTGTTAGGGCGACAACGAGTGATAGCATAAATACTTTTGCTTTCATATTTCTAGTGTGTTTAATTCGTAGATTGATGATTTGAGTGAGCTATGCGACTTACTTAGAGCGTATGATGACAACGCGATTCCAAGACTTGGTGTCAAATAGCTTGTCCGTAGCACCCTCCCACTGAGTCGTGATCATATCAGCAGATACGCCGAAGTCATTGATGAGGGCATTTGCGACAGCCTTAGCACGACGCTCTGATAGACCCAGGTTGTAGTTAGCATCACCAGTTGTGTCGGTATAGCCGATGACTAGGATAGGCGTATTGTTTGCCTTGACATACTCGCTGACGTTGTAGAGCGTGATCATCTGGTTCTTGTCGATGCGTGAGCTATCGAACTTGAAGAGGATGGTCTTGTCAGACATAACCTCTTTCGTAGTAGTCTGGGCAGTTAGCTCTGGGCACTCAGGGCAAGATACAGGACGCTTGCTGAGCTCTGCATTCTCTGCACGGAGTGAGCTGATCTGGCTGTTTAGGTCATTGATCAGAGCATAGTCCATAGGTACCACCTCTGTCCACTCGACACCACCCATGCGGAAGTTAAGACCGCCGGTGAGGGCTCCGTAGAGACCGTTGTAAGCATTAGGATTCCATACCTTCTCCTTAGGATCATTGGTGTAGTTAAAGTTGAAGTTGTTATAGATAGCCTTAGCCTCTACAACTAGATCAGCACGACGACCTAGACGGAACTGGAGCTGTAGACCAGCATCGAGAGCTGCAGTGTGATGAAGATCCTCAAATGCCTTGTTAAACTTCATGTTATAACCCACACCTGCAAATGGGATGATGTGGAAGACACGCTTAGCGTTGTAACGGCTGAAGTGATTGACGATGTCAAACATGAAGTCGTAGTGAGCTCCTACGAAGCTAGTCTCGTAGTTCCTCACTTCGTTGCCTACCTTATAGTAGGTGTGAGCCTGTGCTCCAACTAGATTGAGACGTGTAGCAAAGGAAGGTGTGTGGTACTTACCCAAAGAGAGTGAGTAAGACATCTGAAGACGATCCCCAAAGGGCTTCTCCTCATTACTTCCTACGAACTGAGCTCCCACACCACCTTGTAGTGTAAGGAACCAATGATCTGCTGCTGTGCCACGCTCAAAGGTTGTCTTGTAGACAGGCTTTGTGCCAGCTTGAGGTGCTACAGTCTCCTGAGCACTCAGCGTTAGAGTCGTTACTCCCAACAAGAGGGAGATCAGAAAGAGCTTTACTTTCATAATTATACTTTATCTTGTTACTGGTTTGTTTCTGATTAGTTTATAGTATGTTAGTGTATCGCTCGTACCCCTAGGATTATCTATATGAGCACGTAATACACTGCAAAAGTAGTATTATTTATCGACTTAACCAAATGGCGAACGGGATAGATGTTTTTTTTATCCCTCAAGGACTCTAGGCGGGCACTATCGCATAGTCTCTAATCTTACATTTCTTCTCAAGAAATCGACTCCACGACCTAAACGAACTGAGCTACTAAATAGGGAAACAAAATGCAAGGGAACTCAGGTAGATGCTCTAAAAGAGACCCTGCGAAGGAGCATCTATTTACTCTAGTAGAGATCGCTCTTAACACCTTATGAATGCTAGACAAAAACACTCTTACCATATCAATCAATAGAGGTCTCAGCTCTGGAGTACTCATTATGCTGCTAGACAAGAGCACCTCTATGAAGACATTTCTGAATGGTCAGGAAAGAATAAAACATTTTCCATGTGGATCTTCCGAATAGTGCCGTGATTAGTGGTTAGCTGTTGACGATCGGCTAGTGTCACTAGAAACAACTCTAACCTCAGGGCTGACGCATTATAATCGCTCTGTCAGGAGCTACACATTAGCGACAAGTGAGGCATAGATGAGCTCACTATAATATGTCACCCCTGCCCCCTAATTTCTAACCTCTAGTCTCCAATCTCTATTTACATATCTTTACGAGGCAATTCATCCGATTCCCTCCTTTCTCGAATATCCACGTGGAAAATCTCAAATCTCCACGTGGATATTTTTTATTTTCCACGTGGGCGTCATTCATTTCCTCCGAAGTTTCATTTCATTCCTCCGAAGAATTTTTTCTTCCCCACGTGGAAAATAAAAATTCTCCACCTAGATATTTCGAAATATCCACGTGGAAATCAGTTTTCCTCGACACAGCACCATATCGATTTGTAGTCGGGTCTAAATTATTGTAACGAGCCGACGTTGGATTTTTCCAGACAGGGCTGACGCATCATAATCGGATTTTCAAGAGCTACACACAACGATAGACGAGGAATAGAAAGGTAAACGAGCTCATTGTATATAATGCGTCAGCCCTGGCTCTAACCTCTAATCTCTAAAAGCTGTATCTTTGCGAGCCAAGCAGCAGTATATGACACTATGTCTCCCACATACCTTCTCATAGATCAGGGCAATAGTCGCCTTAAGATCGCATTAGCGACCGACGAGCAGCTCTACCCGACACGACTCTACCCCGAGCCGCCCACTAGCGACCAACTTTTGAAGTTGATACATACCCACCAGCTACCAGCAGAGCCCCTCTTCGCCATCTACAGCTCTGTGGGAGAGCGGGAAGCTTCTTGGCTTAACGCTATCAAAAGCATCTGCCAGCTCTTTGTCACGCTTGACGCAAAGACGCCGCTACCACTAGCTGAGATACAGTACGACAGGCAGAGCCTAGGCGTAGATCGCATAGCCAGTGTCGTCGGGGTAGCGCAGCTCACCACGGCTCCCGCTCTAATCATCGACATAGGGACTGCCATTACCTACGATCTGCTTCTACCCGAGAGACGCTACATGGGTGGCAACATTTCGCCTGGTCCTGAGCTACGACTACAAGCACTACACGACTACACGGCTCGGCTACCTCGTGTGCCATGGTCTGGCATTCATACACATCTAGACCTATGGCAGCAAGAGCTAGGAGAGCAGACGGATCAAGCGATATGGCTCGGTGTGGCACGAAGCATCGTACACGAGATTGACTCCTATATAGAGACCCTACGCCGGCACTACCCTAGTCTAGAGATATGGATTACGGGAGGATATGCTTCGGATTTTGTCAAGTGGCTAAAATATCCGACCTTTGTAGAGTCAAACTTAGTCGAACGAGGGCTACGTGACATACTACAATATCAAGTAGCGCGTTCTTGTGACAGTTAGCTATCCGTGACTTGAGATCGTCACAGATACCACCCCTTATTATAATACAGCATATATGTCTCGACACATAGCACGCATCACTACCATACTGGCGCTCCTAGCGACTACCTTCTTGATTCCAGTCGCTCTCTCCGCTCAGAGTAATACTACAGAGTCTCCCTACAGTCGTTTCGGCCTAGGCAGACTAGACAAGCAGACACCCCATGCCCTCAGAGGTATGGGCGGACTGACTACCGCTATACGAGACAATATGATCATCAATCCGGCCAACCCAGCCTCCTACACGGCGGTAGACTCGATGACCTTCCTCTTTGACTTTGGACTTTCTATGGGGATGAATATGCTCACTGAGGCTGGAAAGAGAGACGCACGTATGGTGGGTAACTTTGACTACGCTACGGCTCTGATACCTCTTGGCAAGCACTTCGCTGCCAGCGCTGGACTCGTCCCCTACTCGACCGTCGGCTATCGCTACGGCACTCGAGTGCCTGTACCTAACACGCAAGATCACTACGCTGCACACGCTTACAAAGGGCAAGGCAACCTACAGGAGGTTTATCTAGGCTTCGCGTGGAAGGTCTTACCCTACTGGTCTCTCGGCGTCAACGCTTCCTATCTCTTTGGTAATCTACAACATGAGCGTCGCATCACATACGACATTAAGGAGAGTCTCAACCCGACGTTCCTCGATCATCTTCGCATCCGCTCGCTAGGTATTCGTATCGGATCGCAAGGTATCATCCCTATCTCGACAGATGGTCACAAGATCAATATAGGCTTCACCTACGAGCCTAAGCTACCTATGTGGAGCCGACAACTATCCCTCCAGACGGAGGCTATAACAGGAAAAGGGGCTCAGGTCATCCATGCCGACACGATCTCTAGCAAGTCTCTTTTTGCCCGTCCACACGTCTTTAGCGCTGGTATAGCATACCAAATAGAGAATAAACTTATCGCTGGGGCGGATGTCAAATATAGCAGATGGGGCGAAGCTCTAGCCAATAACCAATCACTAGACTACCAGGGGGTAGACCAGTGGCAAGTGGCTCTAGGCATGTCGTGGGTACCTAACGATCGCTCTTCACGCTACGGACAGCGTATAGCTTATCGCGCTGGTCTGCAAGGTGAGAATGCGTACCTACGTATTCCAAACAGCCTGGGGGGCTACAACTCCTACTACCAGATAGGAGCTAATCTAGGACTCGGACTACCACTCGTGGACAAGAGATCACATGTGGACGTAAATCTTGGATACTCCTACCTGCGTCCTTCCAGTGGAACGGGACTTGCGGAGCACTATCTGACGCTGAGTGTAGCACTACGCTTTAACGAAGCGTGGTTCAAGCCCATCAAACTTGATTAAAAACCTTTTGTACATACCGATCATGATGAAACTGAAGAATCTATTAACCCCTATACTAGTCCTCCTAGCGACCTCGCTAACGCTTGGGGCTCAGACTGGTGTGGAGACGGGTACTCCTTTTGGCTCTGGGGATGACAGCATTCAGTGCCGACAAAACATCAGCCTTTTCACCTCTTATGTCAAGGGAAATAACTTTAAGGAGGCCTACCCATTTTGGCTTGAGGCTCTAGAGAAGTGCCCTGCATCGACAAAGAACATCTACCTCTACGGAGTGCAGATTATGAACTGGAAGATCGAGACCGCCCAAGATGACGCTGCTCGTCAGGACGCTATCGAGAAGCTCCTCAAGCTATACGATATGCGTATCAAGTACTTTGGCGACGATCCTAAGTATGGTAAGGACTATATAACCACCGCTAAGATCAACGACTATCTGCGCCTCTATGGTGATAAGGCTAGCTACGACAAGATCTACGAATGGGCAAAGCCTGTCGTAGAGGAGATGGGCGAGGAGACTGAGAGCCAGCTAGTTTACTTCTTTGTTTTCGCCTCGATGAATAAGGCGATCGGTAACCCTGACTGGCACGAGCACTATGTCGATGACTACATGACAGGAAATGGTATCCTACAGAACGATGTCGATGCGCTCACTCAAGCTGGCGACACAGTCAAGCTACAAAACATACAAGCGCTTAAGGGGCAGCTCGATGAGCTATTCGCCACAAGCGGTCTAGCCGACTGTGATATGCTGATCAAGATCTATGGTGATGGCCTAGAGAAAAACAAGGACAACATCAAGTATCTCCAGGCAATGCTTGATATGTTTCGCTATGCTAAGTGCGAAAACAGCCCTCTCTACGCTACCGCAAGCCGCTACCTATACAACATCAAGCCGACAGCAGCTGCTGCTATGGGACTAGCTTCTGACTGCATCAATAAGGGGCAAATGAGCCAAGCTAAGCAGTACCTCAACGATGCTGTCTCGCTCACCTCGGACAAGCGTCTCCAAGCTACAGTGTACTACACGCTCGGTGTCATCGACATGAAGGCGCACAGCTACGCATCGGCACGTCAATACTGCAACAAAGCTATGGCCGCCAATCCTTCTTTTGGAGCCCCGCTTATCTTGATCGCACAAATGTACGCAGCCTCTGCTAAGAGCATCTTCCCCAATGATCCTCTCAGACAGCGTCTCGTGTACGGGCTTGCTATTGACAAACTACAGAGAGCTCGCAGCATAGACAGCAGCGTCGCCGGTGAGGCTGGTAGACTGATCAGCCAATACTCAAGCTATCTGCCCTCTCAGCAGGAAATCTTCTTCGAGCCTAACCTGAACGTGGGAGACTCCTTCTACGTAGGTGGGTGGATCGGAGAGTCTACACGCATTCGCTAAGACTGCTTCTGACAATGGATCTACCTAAGTAGACTTCATATATACAAATAGGTCAGCCAGCTAGTGGGACTTCATGAGTTCACTAAGCTGGCTGACCTACTAGCTTTATCACTCTTAGATGATAAAACACACGTGCCAGAGCCGACAGATGCTCTTACTATGCTTCAGCTTACTAGCTGCGGCTTTTCTCGCTGTGACTAGTTGTCAACGCAAGGATCCACCACCACTCTCCGACGTAGGACTAGATCCTGAGACCGCTTACTCAATGTACACCCGTGATGTGCGAGCACTCGTTGCTGACTCAGGTATCACGCAGTACAGGCTAATCACGCCTGAGTGGTATGTGTACAGCAAAAACGACAAAGTGGGCAGAGAGGCTCACTGGTACTTTCCTCATGGGCTCTACACGGAGCAGTTTGACGAGCGAGACAGTACGACCGTCTTCGTAGAGGCTGACTCCGCTTTCTACTGGACTGATCGTAAGCTATGGGAGCTACATGGAGAGGTCAACGTACGCAATCGCATCGGTTCGCGCTTTTACTCCCACCTTCTCTATTGGGATCAAGAGGAGAAGCGCATCTACACCCCAGACAGTGTATGGATAGATACTCCAGAGCGGAGCATCAAAGGGTGCGACTTCGAGAGCGACGAGCAGTTCACCAGATACACTTTCCACGGGAGCAGTGGCCAGACGCTCGTAAAGGATGATCCCGCAATGAGCGAGTAGAAAAGATCTGTATATTTCCACTATCTTTGCAAACACTTGAAGCATCTACTACATGGCTGACACGATTTGGCTACTGATCTACATAGTCTTGCTCTTACTCCTCTCGGGATTCTTCTCGGGGACTGAGATTGCCTACCTCTCGGCAGATCGCCTGCGTCTCAAGCTCGACTCTAAGCGAGGGGGCATCATCGGGCGTACGCTCTCGATGCTCTATCGTCGTCCAGACCGCTTCATCACCACCCTACTCGTAGGCAACAACATCGTACTGGTCATCTACGGAATGGTCATGACGAGACTCTTTGCCCCGCTACTAGCTCCCATTAGTAGCAATGTGGTCTTTCAGATCACGATCAATTCGCTCGTTTCTACCTTTATCATCGTTATCTTCGGAGAGTATCTGCCCAAAGCACGTAATCGGATGAATCCCAACCAGCAGATGTATCGTAAAGCGCTGCCGTCGGGATTCTTTCACATACTCCTCTACCCGATCACGCTCCTCTCCACAGGGCTCTCGAAGCTCTTTATGCTGCTATTACCGAAAGACGCTATGCCAGCCACTGAGGAGCACCCCAAGCTTACGACTCTAGACCTAGACAACTACCTCAACATGAGTCAAAGTGGAGAAGGATCTAGCGATCTCGACACAGAGGTCAAGATCATTCAAAACGCCATCGACTTCTCCACCACACAGGTGAGAGACTGCATGATCCCGCGCAACGAGATCGTCTCTTGTGAGATCGGCACTGATGCTGAGACGCTCACCTCTCTCTTTATCTCTACTGGACTGACCAAGATCATCGTTTATAGAGAAAACATTGACAATGTACTAGGGTACATTCACTCGGCCGAGATGTTCAAAGGTCCTGACTGGCAGGGGCGTGTACGTACCGCTGTCTTTGTTCCTGAGAGTATGAATGGGCAGAAGCTCATGGGGATCCTCATGCAGCGCAAGAAGTCCATCGCAATCGTTATCGACGAGCTGGGAGGCACCTCGGGACTCATCACCCTCGAAGATCTCGTGGAGGAGATTTTCGGCGACATTGAGGACGAGCATGATCAAAACAAAATCGTCTCTAAGCACAACGCAGACGGCTCCTACACCTTCAGCGGACGACTAGAGATCGACGATGCCAACGAGCAGTGGGAGCTCGCACTCCCCACGAGCGACGAATATATCACCATCGCTGGGCTTATCATCAATCATCTTGAGCGCATCCCTGTGCCAGGGGAGCAGATACTTATTGGCAAGCTACACTTTGACATTATCAAGTCGACAGACACCCGTATAGAACTTGTGAAGATGTGGAAAGACCTCTGATAACTGAAATTTAACTACCTTTGCCACCTAGATAGCTTTCACGCCCTATTCTACCCAACGGAGGATAGTCGGAAAGCAAGACTCCTAGAGAAGAAAAAACAGATAGTACTATATAATGGCTACGCTACAGAAAATTAGAAATCGTGCCGGCCTGCTCATCATCGTAGTAGGTGTCGCACTCTTAGCATTTATCATCGGTGATGGTCTACGATCAGGTTCGTCACTGCTTCAGGACAACAAGATGGTTGCTCTCAAAATTGACGGCAAGAAAGTCAAGTACGACGAGTACCAGCAGCTTCTCACCCAGCGCACGGAGCCGTACGAGCGTCAGCGCCAAGGCAAGCTAACGGATCAAGATCGTGTACAGATCAGCAATCAGCTAGCACAGGAGCTCATAGCCGACTACGTCCTAGAGCAGGAGGCTAAAGCGATCGGTCTACGTGTCACCCCTGCAGAGGTCTCTGCACTCATCTTTGGCGAGGGGCTACCCACGTCACAGTGGGCGACACAGTTCTTCTCACAGTTTGGAGTAGACATGGGAGATCCTGAGCAGATCCGCAGCATCATGAGCGAGCTGGACATGGACAAGATCAAGAGCCTTCCAGCAGAGCAGCAAAGCATGATGATCTCTGTACGCAATCAGTGGTTGGAGACAGAGAAGCAGATCCGTACACAGCGACTCTCTGAGAAGGTCAACGCACTACTCACTCGTAGCTACGCCATCAACTCACTCGATGAGAAGTACACCGTAGGGCTAGGCACGCGTACCGTTGCTGTCGTACGCACACCTAGTACCATCCTGCCTAATGATCAGGTTACAGTAACAGACCAGCAAGTACAGGCTTACTACGATAGCCACAAGCAGCTTTATGCATTCCCCTTTGAGCAGGCTAAGGTCAACTACTACAGTACTCTAGTACGTCCTAGCGAAGCTGACTATGCAGCTGCCAAGGCGGAGGTAGACACCGCACGTCTTCAGCTACTAGCCACGACAACTCCCGCTAAGGTTGTTCGCAACTATGACAATGGCAACGCCTACGAGACCTACTTCACAGACAAGGAGCTAGAGCAATATCTCTCTACCATACCTAATGCCATGACTATGCTGCGCGAAGGTGCCATAGGTAGTGTCAACGAGCCTGTCGTTGTCAATGACAGCTACACACTTATCAAGCTCATCGATCGCAAGCAGGCTCCCGAGGAGGTAAAGGTCAATCTGATCCCGCTCGATACAACCAATGCGCTAAAGGCTGATAGTCTGATAGCGGCCATCCAGAGTGGATCTGCCACGCTTGCTCAGATCGTAGCCACCTACTCTATGGATGAGCAGGTTAAGGCAAATGGCGGTTATCTCATCAACCAGGATAGCTACACCGGTATGCCCGACAGCACCTTTACCGAGGCAGAGCTCTTCGGCATGGGGCTAGACACACTAACTAAGACGCCTATCAACCAGTTTGTCAAGATGGAGAGACCAGGAGCTACGCTACTCGTTCGTAGGACAGCCCCCACAGCGTCTGTCAATCACTACAAGATCGCACAGCTCACAGTACCCATCAACTTCTCCGAGGAGACCTTCCGGAAGGAGCAAGCTAAGATCAACGAGATCTTTACGAGTGACAAGAGCTTTGACAAAATGATGGAAGACGCTCAGGCAGCTGGTCTATCAGTCGTTCGTGGCGAGTATGTCAATAGTTCATCGGCAGCTCTCGCCTCGATCCCCAACTCTCGAGAGATCATCAGCTGGGCTCTACGCTCTAAGGCTGGTGCAGTATCAGACAAGCTCTTCCGCTGTGGTGAAAACGACTACCTAGTCGTAGCACAAGTAGAGAAAAAGTACCCCGCAGGCTTCCAGCCCTTCGAGCAGGTGGCAGATCGAGTACGTGACATCGTCTTGATGGAGCAGCGTGGCGACCAACTCGCATCTAACCTTGCAGGCAAGCAGCTGAAGAGCCTGAACAGCTATGCCACGGAGATGCAGTCCAGCGTAGACACGCTCTACAACATCAGCTACGTCACTGCGCCCAGTACACCCTCAGCACTTGTGGGCAAGGCTATGACGACGGCTATCGGTCAGCTCTCTGCTCCATTCCGTGCTGGCACGGAGGTAGTTGTCCTCCAGCCTATCTCGGAGAACGTAGATGCTTCTGTCACGAAGCCATCCCCTGCAGCTACAGCTCAGAAGCGTCGCTCCTATGGACAGCAGATGGCATACAGAGCTATGCAAGAGCTCATCATGAAGACTCCTGTCGAGGATACACGCTACCGTTTCTGGTAAGACTCCCGACAGATAAGCGTCCCTAAGTACGCTTCCATAATATATAGTAGACGCACACCTGTAGACAAGCGGGTGTGCGTCTTCTCATTTCAAGCGAATTTCTCTTGTAAAGCTTGTGCTCGACAAGCTCTCTAATGCAACATTTAGCCACTTCAATCGTCTATTGGATATAGCGCCTCCCAGGCCCGGGTGACTGTAAGCTCAGCTCATCAGCCTATGAGGACTATCCATACGATGAACCTATTAGCAAGAAGATATAACCCTTCAATACTATGAACAAATACCTCAAATACTTACTCCTGACGCTAGGCATAGCCCTCGTCAGTGGTTTCGTCTCGTGGGGGGTAGTACGTGCCACCCTCGGAAATGCAACATCTACAGACGGATCCTCCTACTCCGCCCTAAGTCAGGGCAACTACCCAAGCTCAGAAAACGACTACGGCTTCCTGCAGTCCGACTACGAGCTCACCTCCAGTCGTACTGTAGGCAATGCCCCCGATCTCTCTCCCGCTGCGGAGCTAGCAGTACAAGCAGTCGTACATATCAAGGTAGAGGGCGAGCAGACTATTGATTATATAGATCCCTTCGAGTTTTTCTTTGGCGGGGGGCGAGGCTTCGACCGTCCGCAGTCACGCACCGTCACCAGCTTCGGGTCTGGTGTCATCATCAGCACCGATGGGTACATTATTACGAACAATCACGTAGTCGAGGGTGCTAAGAGCATCTCCGTATCACTCAATGACAGCCGCACTTTTGAGGCTAAGCTCATCGGATCAGACCCCACCGTAGACATAGCACTGCTCAAGGTCGATGCTAAGGATCTGCCCACCATTCCCTTTGGCGATAGTGACAAGATCAAGCTCGGCGAGTGGGTACTTGCCGTAGGCAACCCATTCAACCTGACAGGTACCGTCACAGCGGGTATCATCAGTGCTAAGGCACGTAGCACCGCTGTCGAGGGTCCTCAGGGGACGGCCCAGATAGCCCGCTACATACAGACAGACGCTGCCGTAAACCGTGGTAATAGTGGTGGCGCGCTCGTAGATGCTCAGGGTCGACTCATAGGTATCAATACCATGATCTTCTCTGAGACAGGCAATTACTCTGGTTACTCCTTTGCTGTTCCTATCAATACGGCAGCTAAAGTAGTTAGCGACCTCAAGAAGTATGGCTCCGTACAGCGTGCTGTCCTAGGCATCGTCGGAGGAACGGTCAATGAGGATATCAAAAAGGAGAAAAAGCTCAAAGTCTCTCAGGGTGTCTACGTCAATGAGTTCTCTGAGGTCAGCGCAGCCTACGCTGCTGGTATCGAGGAGGGCGATGTCATCATCGCCATCGATGGCAACAAGATCACCGAGATGGGCGAGCTACAGGAGCGCATCGGTCGTTGCCGTCCTGGAGATACTATCATCGTCACCGTAGACCGCAAGGGCACTAAGCGAGACTTCAAGGTAACGCTCAAAAACGATGAGGGTAGCACAGAGATCGTCAAGAGAGACAGCAGTAGCCTCCTCGGAGCCTCCCTACGAGAGATCTCGGGCGATCAGCTACGCAAGCAAGGCGTCAGCTATGGTCTGGAGGTCGTCAAGGTTGGCAAGGGCAAACTCCAGGAGGCAGGAGTCAAGGAGGGCTTTATCATCCTCTCGATCAATAATAAGGCTGTACGCAGTGTCTCTGCAGCACGCAAGCTGGTTGATGCAGCTCAGAAGACCCGCTTCGGAGACAAAGCGATACTACTCAAGGGCTTCTACCCTGGTGGCTCTATGAAGTACTACGCTATCGATCTCAGCTAGCACACATCGACGGGAAGCATCCTAACAAATAGTCAGAGTGATCCAGCAGACTTTTCTTTTGACTGGGTCACTCTGATTTCATACCAGCACACTACTATGACGGGCGGATCTATGGGTTCGCCCGTTTTTTGTATCCATTGAGACTGTTGCAAAGTCAACAGTCTCACAATCTTGCGAGCAAGATTGTCTAGACTTTGCAGAAAGGATGAAGCGCAAGGCGCTGAGGGTGAGGACTGAAGGGAGCATACCTCCGTATGTGACCGAAGCCGAATCCCGAAAGCAACACAGCGATTCGCCTTTATGCAACAGTCTCCCATTAGCACCAAGAGATATTAGCAATACTTGCTTTTGAGTTGTTATTTTATTACCTTAGACCTCAGATAGGTTTTAAAACCCTAACGAGACATAGCTCTCACCCCTCTTAAGCAAGATACTAACTAACATCAATAGTGCTATGAGAAAACTATCAGCCATTCTATTCGCAGGTCTATTAGTCTTAGGACTTGCGTCTTGTGACGATGATCCAATCAACCCACTTCCCACTGAGCCAGTCAGTCTGACGCTGACACCCACAGCAGTCACACTCAAGGTAGACGAGACGACACAGCTCACAGCAACTGTCGAGCCTAGGGATCGGACCTTTACCATCACCTTCACTAGCGACAATGAGCAGGTAGCCACGGTCGATGCTAAGGGACTCGTCAAGGCTGTTGCTGAGGGTCGTGCCCGTATCACCGCCAGAGTGGGCAGTCTCACAGAGCAGTGCGCCGTAACTGTATCAAACTCAGCTCCAAGCATAAAACTAGAACTACGCACCCCCACGCTAACTATACAAAAGGGCAAGACTGCGCAGATAGACTACACAGTCACACCAGCAGATACGCCCGTCACCTTCGTGAGTGACAAGACCGAGATCGCTACCGTCGATGCACAAGGTGTCGTGACTGCTATCGCTGCAGGCAGTGCGACCATCACCCTTGCCGCCGCAGGTCAGGAGGCTCAGGTAGCAGTCACCGTAACAGACAATGGCGGTGGCAAGACCCCTCAGGGACTCAATGAGCTCCCCATTCTAAACTTCAATCCTGAGTATAATTTTGGAGATGGTCTAATCAGTGATCCAGAGATACTAGACCACGAGGCTCAGCTAGGGCGTGTCTCTCAGCCCATAACGATCGGAACGGATGAGTATGGTCAGGCTATAACGATCACTAACAGTTTTGTCAATACCGACCTAACTATCACGGCTGTCGCTTACCGACTAGCCACTGAGGATGGTGAGGATGCCATCCTAGCCTTGAGCAAGGAGTCTATAGCAGACTGCCCTAAGACCCTGGCTATGCTAGCCGAGTACGGATTTACAAGTCTACAGGACGAGCAGTTTCAGGGGGGCGCTCCAGCGAAGGTAGGCAAGAAAAACGACGACCCCTCTATCAGCGTGCAGCTCTACGATGAGCCTATATCCCAGACACAGTCTATCCTGTCGATAGCATTCATAAAGAGTGAGCAAGAGAAGGAGATCGATACAGATCACCCCATCCTACCAGCTGTCAAGGACTTCCCCAACTATGCGGCTCTCATGACTGGAGACGTAGCCAAGATCAAAGCTGCCGAGGAGCAGATCGGGCTACGGGAGTATTGGTCAGGCGTCAGCGATGAGCCAGAGGCTAATCTCATGTTCGCTACCAAAGATAATCTCGAGTCTCAGACAAATATCAAAACCGCATATTACGTCTATACACCTACGAGAGGCGTTCGATTTGTCAATTGTATGGTTAACTTCATCAAGCGTCGGGAGGATCTATCTAATCCTAAGATCAAAGAGTGGTTCACAGCCAACGGCTTCGGCGAGAACTATCGATACGATGTTGAGCAGGGAGTAGCCACTAGCCTAGACGCTACAGGTAAGGTAGCCTGCGAGATCTACATTGACACAGGTCGAAATCGTGCATACCTCCGGGTCTTCGGAAATGAGACAACTGAGTCTGCTAGAGTGACACGTCGTCTAGCAAGTGAGCAGTACGACAGAGTATTGTATCGTCCTATACCAGTGAGAGGTCTCAAGGCGCTTCGCTAATCCTTTATCACTAAGCATCCATAGACTAGCCACACCATACATGGCACCACATGCTTTATGACTAATTTCTATCTGGGGGTCTTGGAGACAATCTAGGGTTAACCCATTATAGTCACACGACTCCGGCACACGATAGCCACGTGGGAAATTTCAAATCCCCACGTGGCTATTTTTCTTTTTCCACGTGGGCGTGAATCATTTCCTCCGAAGTTTCATTTGATTCCTCCGAAGTTTTATTTCGCCTCCACGTGGGGATTTTTCTTTTTCCACGTGGAGATTTGAAAATCCCCACGTGGGGATCAGCACCATCTAGAGCAAAAGCATCTCAAGGGGTAATGTGAGAAAGCCGATCTATAGCGTATCGGATCTAAATTTGCTCAGCACTTCACAATAAAAATTAGCTTTCGTGAGATTTGTAGGAAACGCACAACTTGAGTGTCCTTTGTAGTAAATCGAGACGAGCTTTAGCATCAAATACCTGACACTGTGTCATTTGTAACAGAGAGTGCACGAGCCGCGCATCCCTACAAATTGTTACTCGTCTCATCGTGCTACCCAATTTGCGGGAGTTGATTGTTACGGGATCGCTTGTCTATGAATTATTTTTTTCTTAACTTAGCACGCAGAGAGCAGGAGATGACTTCGGAGAGCCTCATATCTGCACTCTTTTATATCGCATACTAACTAATCAAACTAATTGATATCCTATGAGAAAACTAACAATCGTTTTATCCATGCTCTTGATGGTCGTAGGGCTTTCGTCTTGTAAGAAAGACAAAAACGAGCCTACCCCAGTGCCAACGAAGATTACGCTAGACGCTACTTCCGTCACACTCAAGGTCGGAGAGAGCAAGCAGCTCACAGCTACCGTAGAGCCTAAGGGTCAAAAGTTTACCGTCAACTACAAGAGCGACAAGCCCGAAGTAGCCACAGTCGATACCAATGGTCTCATCAAGGCTGTTGCTGAGGGTACGGCAAAGGTTACCGCCACTGTAGGCAAGATTGCTGCAGAGTGTGTCGTAACAGTCACAAAAGATGGTGGAGGCTCCTCTACCACGGAAGGTAACGAGCTACCTCTACTTAAGTTTGACATAGAGAGTGATGAGGACGCTGACGTTCTCGCTCACGAGAATAAGATCGGTCGTGTGGCTGAAGATGTTAAGATCGGAGCTCAGGGCCCGTTCGGAGGCTTTGTCAATAGAGATCTAACGATACCAGCCGTTGTCTATGGACTCGCATTCGATGATGGCAGGAAAGTCATCGTCGCTCTCGGTAAAGAGCCCCTAGCAGACTGTCCTAAGACGACTGCTATGCTTGCTGAGTATGGCTTTACGAATCTACAAGAAGGACAGTTCGACGATGGAACGTCATACAAAGCAGCACAGAAGGATGATGATCCGACAGTAACTGTAATACTCCAAGACCTTGGTACGACAGATGATTACGGCGCAACGCTGCAAATTATGTTCGTCCAGACACCTCCTAAGAAGGATATTGAGATCGCACACCCTGTCATCCCTGGTGCTAAGGACTTCCCTGACTACAAGACCTTAATGACAGGCGATGTTGCTAAGATGAAGGAGTTCGAAACCAAACTCGGCTTCCGCGAGTTCTACGCTAAGGAGAGTGATGAAGCTAAGAAGAACCTAATGTTCGTAACCACGGAGTCTTCTATGGCTCAGAGCAACTTCCATCTTGTATTCTACGTATGCACACCTACTGGAGGTGGCCCATTCATCAACAGTGTCGTAAACTTCGTCAAGAATGCAAAAGACTTCGATGATCCTAAGCTCAAGGAGTGGTTCACAGCTAACGGATATGGAGACAAATTCACAGCTAATAGTCAGAATGGCTACGCATACGGCTACGATGCTACAGGCAAGATTATAGCTCAGGTCTTCATCAACAAAAAGGGTGATGCAGCTATGCTTCAAATCTTCGAGGATACGGAGACTCAGTCTGCAGCTCAGATGCGCAGTCTAGCTATGAAGCAGTACGAGAAGATGCAGTCTCGCAAGATCTTTAAGCAGCACAAGCTACAGCAGCTACGCCGTCGCTAAGCTCAGAGACGACCATCGCTCAGTAGCGATCGTCACTAGCTAGCGCACGCTACATACGAGGAGCACCATACAGTATGGACACTGTATGGTGCTCCTCTCCTTTGTTTGTATGACCACTCTACCCTTAGACGCTGCAGCTTGTGGTATCGATGATAGCCACAAGGGGAAACGTTCAGTCCCCGCATAGAGGTCGTCTCTTATCCTCTCTGTTGATTAGCATACGCCAGCCTAGCTCTCTTTCCAGCAGCTCAACAGAGGAGCTAGCCTGTCTACTTGAGCGTCTTCAAGTAGACAGAGTTTTCAAGTGTACTTGAAAATACCTACATTTGCAGAAGAATTTCAAGTACACCTGAAAATGCTCACGCCGATAAGGAAATACAACTTTTGGGATGAGAACCCTATAGACTTAGGGCATCCACGCATATTCTACACGGATAAGATAGGGCAATACATTGATAACAAACTGATCAAAGTATTGGTAGGTCAGAGACGTGCTGGGAAGAGCTACATCCTAAGGCAAATAGCCTCACAGCTAATTGCCAACGGCACTTGTCCCAATAACATTCTTTACATCAACAAGGAATACCTGGAGTTTTCAGACGTTCTTGACTATCAAGACCTCGAGAACCTATTTCAGCAATACAAGAAGGATCTCAACCCGCAAGGGAAAGTATTCCTCTTCATCGATGAGATACAAGGCATTGAAGAGTGGGAGCGGTTTGTCAACTCACATGCTCAAGACTATGCTGAGCCTTGTGAGGTATTTATCAGTGGATCCAACTCTAGTCTGCTATCTGGTGAACTTGCGACGCTACTATCGGGAAGATATGTAGCGTTTGAGATACTCCCCTTTAGTTTTTCAGAGTTCTGTGGCATCACTCAGAGAGTGCCTAATAGAGAGAGTTATATTGATTTCCTTCAAACTGGAGCCCTGCCAGAGCTTTTCAACCTCCCCAATGATGAGATGAAGCAAAACTACGTCTCTTCGATAAAGGACACTGTTATGCTTCGTGACATTGTCGCTAGGTATAAAGTAAAGGATGTGAAGCTCCTAGACGACCTCTTTGTGTATCTAGTCAATAACGCCTCCAACATTATCTCCATCGCCAACATTGTCAACTTCTTTAAGTCTCGAAATAGGAAAACCAACTACGAGACACTCTCCAACTACATCTCTCATCTCGAGAGTACTTTCCTCGTGCATAAGGTAGAAAGATATAATATCAAGGGCAAGGAGACTATTTCGGCCAATAACAAGTACTATCTGAATGATTTGTGCTACCACAATTACCTCTATTCAGGATTTGGCTATGGGATGGGGTACTTATTGGAGAATGCCGTCTATCTAAGCCTTAGACGAGCTGGATATCAAATCTATGTAGGCACGAACAAAGAGGCTGAGGTAGACTTTGTCGCTGTCAAAGGTAGCAAGAGGTTATATTTCCAAGTCACGCTACAACTAACGGAGCAAGAGACAATAGAGCGAGAGTACCGCTCTCTTCTGTCGATAGAAGACAACTTCAAGAAGTATGTGGTCAGTTTGGATGACTTCAAGCTTCCAACAAATGAAGGGATTGACCATATTTCGGCGTGGGAACTTGACGCTATTCTGTAACGCATAAAACCCATTCTAATTACTGCCCCTTGTTCAAATCGACAAGGGGCTTTTTGTATGCTAACTTCGCCTTCAGACTTGCGTCCCATCGAGGGAGCTAGTTAGCCTTTGCTTGTTAGCCTTTAGCTAGCCAATAGCTAAAGGGCGAAGCCGATACAACTACTATAGGGACGCAGTGACATTAGTCAACAGCCAACGGCCAACCTTAGCTCCGCTTCAGATATTTGAGTACCTTTGCATAAATACAGTATGATGCTCTTTGTATAGTCTCTGATAGGGACTAAGAGGAGAGCGCATACTGCTGCTTGACCTGTTTTATCTGTATATACTGCAGCCCGCACATTTCACCGCTAAGATTCACGCATGCCTATGTCGCATCACACACCTCGTCCACGGCGCCGATCGTTACTGCCCTCCTCAAGGATTATTGCGATCGTATGTATCGCCTTGCCACTCTTTCTGCTGGGATCTATAGCTCTCCTGGAGGTAGGCAAGTGCCACCTAGAGCAGTCAGTGCGTGAGGAGATGACCTTCACCGTCCTACTAGATCCTGAGACTACCGCTCAGGATAGCATACGACTGATGCAGCAAGTGAGCCAGGCTCCATACGTCAAGGATGTGACCTACATAACGTCCGCCGAAGCTGCACGACAACTCGAGGAGGAGATAGGCGAAGACCCTGTGGCTGTCCTCGGCTTCAACCCCCTACAACCCTCTCTGGAAGTGCATCTCAAGTCGCACTATGCGGTGGCCGATAGTATGGCTCAGATAGAGCAAGACTTTGCCTCGTGGGGCAATGTACAGATGATGAGCTATCGTGGAGATATGCTCCACATGATCGATGAGAATATGCAGCATCTCTCCACAATCCTACTGATCGTCTCACTAATCCTGCTGATCATCGCTATCATACAGGTCAATAGTATGACCCACATTATGATCTACAGCCGACGCTTCTTGATCCGCTCTATGACCTTATTGGGCGCCAAGCCTAGCTTGATACGTAAGCCCTTCACTACTTACAGCATTTTCAATGGTCTGTGGGGCGGATTGCTGGCGGTCTGTATGATCCTAGGCACGCTCTGCTACATGACGCAGCGCAACCCTCTACTCCTCAAGAGCTACCTCAGCTACAGCGAGGTGGCTATCATCCTTGGGGGGATCATCTGTCTCGGCATCTTGCTCTCGTGGATCACGGCCTCGATCTCGACGAGCAAATACATTCGTATGGATGGCGGACGTATCGTCATGGCTTAGTCATTATCTTATACATCACAACTTATCTATTATGGTATTTGGCAAGAAGAATTATATCCTCCTAGCGGTCTCCGTGGGGATCATCATCTTGGGTCTCCTCTTGATGTCGGGAGGAGGTAGTGCAGACAGTACAGAGTTTACGGCTGAGATCTTTAGCACACGTCGTATCGTGGTAGCTCCTATCGTCACGCTGATCGGCTTCCTCATGATCATCTATGCTATCATGGCTAAGCCCAAAAGCTCCAACAAAAGCAAAGGCAAGAATAGCGATACAACCCTACAGAACAAGTAACCCTCTTGTGCCGATACTCTTAAAATGACGCTACTCGAATCCATTATCCTAGCCATCGTGGAGGGACTGACGGAGTTTCTCCCAGTCAGCTCCACGGGGCATATGATCCTCACACAAGGTATACTCGGGATGGAGAGCACCCCTTTCCTACGAGCCTTTACGGTGATGATCCAGTTTGGTGCGATCCTATCGGTCGTGGTACTATACTACAAGCGCTTCTTCACCTTTCGGGTGGAGGAAGGCGCACGACCATTGCCTCAGCGCTGGCAGTGGGTAGGACGCTTCTCTTTTTATATTAAGCTCCTCGTCGGTCTGATCCCTGCAGCCGTCATCGGGCTACTACTAGAGGAGCAGATAGACAAGCTTCTGGACAATGTCTACGTGGTCGCCACGATGCTCTTCTTGGGTGGCATCTTTATGCTCTTCATCGATCGCATTTGGCCTGCTAAAAAACAAACTGTGGAGCGTCCGTCGTACCGCAACGCTTTCGTCATAGGTTGCTTTCAGACCATCGCCATGATCCCTGGGGTGTCACGCTCTATGGCGACGATCGTAGGTGGACTGCAGCAGCGACTCACGAGACGAGCAGCGACCGAGTTCTCCTTCTTTCTAGCAGTGCCGACGATGCTAGGCGCCACCCTGCTCAAGGGCTACAAGCTGCTCGCTGATCCCGTCTCTAGTCAGATGCTTCAGGAAAACTGGACGGCACTACTCGTGGGCAACGTGGTTGCCTTCGTGGTGGCACTGCTGGCGATCAAGTTCTTTATCAACTATGTGACCCGCTACGGCTTCAAGCTCTTCGGCTACTACCGTATCGTGGTCGGACTACTGGTACTCATCCTTCTACTCTGCGGAGTACCTCTAGCAATGCACTAAGATGAATCAGGAAGTCTCCTCCAAGCTCTATACGCCTGCTGACCTACAGGCCCATCGCCCCCTTACACTTCGTACGGGAGCGATCATACCACTGGACAAGCCATTGGGGTGGACCTCCTTTGATGTGGTCAATAAGGTGCGTATCATGGTGCGCCAGGTGACGGGTATCAAGCGCATCAAGGTGGGACATGCTGGGACACTCGACCCGCAGGCGACAGGCGTGCTGGTGCTCTGCACGGGTCGTGCCACGAAGCTCATCGAGCAGCTGATGGACCACGACAAGGAGTACTGCGCCACGCTCCAGCTCGGAGCCACCACACCTTCCTTCGACAGCGAGCACGAGATTGACGCAACCTATCCCTACGAGCATATCACGGAGGAGATGGTGCGAAGCGCTTTGAGCCAGTTCACGGGTGAGATCGATCAGCGACCTCCGAGCTTCTCGGCGATCAAGGTGGGCGGCATACGAGCCTATGATCTAGCCCGTCAGGGGCAAGAGGTAGAGCTGGCACACAAGCGTGTCACCATCCACGAGTTGGAGCTGGTAAGCTTCACGCCCCCCACTCTACAGCTACGCATCGTCTGTAGTAGAGGCACCTACATTCGTTCGTTGGCACGTGACCTAGGCACGGCTCTCGACTCGGGAGCTTATCTCACCAAGCTGGTGCGGACACGCTCTGGCGAGATCTCTCAGGCGGACTGCTTTAGCCTCGATCAGATGGACGAGCTACTCGCCCTAACGCCTGACGAGGAAAAGCTTCCCTAACTAACACCCTTACTATCCCCACTCTATCCCATTAGAAACAAGATCCAATATGCGACATAAAGCGAAGCTATCACACTTTGACTACAAGCTCCCCGAGGAGCTCATTGCCCAGTACCCGACCACCTTCAGAGATCAGTCTCGTATGATGGTGCTACACCGTACCGATGGTTCTATCGAGCATAAGAACTTTGTGGATATCATCGACTACTTTGGCGAGAAGGACACCTTTGTCTTCAACGATACGAAGGTTTTTCCCGCAAGGCTCTATGGCCTCAAGGAGAAGAATCAAGCGAAGATCGAGGTCTTTCTCCTGCGCGAACTCAATGAGTCGCTGCGTCTATGGGATGTCCTCGTAGATCCAGCACGTAAGATCCGCATCGGCAACAAGCTCGAGTTTGGCGAGGAGGGCGGTGCCCCTGTGCTGGTCGCCGAGGTCATTGACAATACCATCTCGCGCGGTCGTATCTTGCGCTTCCTCTACGACGGCTCTCACGAAGACTTCCTCAAGGATCTCTACAGCCTAGGCGAAGCTCCGCTGCCTGAGGAGATCAAGCGACCTGCCGAGCCTAGCGACCTAGAGCGCTATCAGAGTGTTTTCGCCAAGCACATTGGAGCCGTATGCGCTCCCGCAGCGAGCCTGCACTTTAGCGACATTATCCTGCACAAGCTGCGCCTACAGGGCTGCAACCTCGCTTTCCTCACACTGCACCACAACCTCTCCAGCTACCAGGAGATCGAGGTAGAGGCGATCAGCAAGTATAAGGTAGAAAACGAGGAGATGTATATCTCTGCTGAGTGCTGCGACATCGTCAATCAAGCGCGCGACGATAAGGCGCAGATCGTTGCTGTCGGAGCAACCGTCATGCGAGCCCTCGAGACAGGCGTCAGCACGGACGGCTACCTCAAGGAGTTCAGCGGCTGGACCAACGAGTTCATCTACCCGCCTTACCACATTCACCTGCCGACCGCCATGCTGACCAACTTTAATGCGCCGAAGAGCATCAACCTCATGTGCGCTGCCACCATGGGCGGAGAGAAGAATGTGATGAATGCGATGAATGTAGCGGTCAAGGAGAAGTACCGCTTCGGCTGCTACGGAGATGCGCTCCTCATCATGGACTAGCCGTATCACGCTCAGCAACTCCTGCTCCCTACCCTATGCCTACTGCTTACATAGCTCTCGGTAGCAACCTCGACGATCCTCGCCACCAGCTGCTAGAGGCGATTAGGCGGATGCGTCTCGGTGGACTCCAAGTCTACAGCATAGCCCCCTTTATGGAGACTCGCCCCGTGGGCTTCGCTTCGGAGCATCTCTTCCTCAATAGCGTTGTGGCGGTGCACACGACAGCAACGCCAGAAGAGCTTCTAGCACAGCTCCAGGCTATCGAGCGTGAGATGGGGCGACGGCACAAGTCGCACGACGGCATCTACTCCGACCGAGTCATAGACCTAGACATACTGCTCTACGACCAGTCGGTCGTGACCACACTTGAGCTCACGATCCCGCACCCTCGTATGTGTGAGCGAGCCTTCGTCTTGCAGCCTCTCAGCGACATAGCGCCTGAGCTCACCATCCCCACGACGGGGGCTACCGTGGCTCAGCTACTAGGAGCCTTGCCCTCATGATACATGATCTGAGCGAAACGATCTGCGCACCGGCCACCGCACTAGGCGGAGGGCTTGCCGTCATACGCATCTCGGGAAGCTTAGCCCCGCAGATCGCCGAAAGGCTGCTTGGCAAAAGGCTCACACCTCGTGAAGCTACGACCGCTGGACTACGAATTGACGGGCAACTTATAGACCTCGTCGTAGCCACCTACTTCGCCGCGCCACACTCCTACACTGGTGAGGAGGTCGTCGAGCTCTCCTGCCACGCCTCCCCCTACATCGTACGCTCCATACTAGAGTGGATCGCTCAGCAAGAGGGGTGCCGTATGGCCGATCCTGGCGAATTTACCCGTCGTGCCTTAGCGCATGGCAAGCTAGACCTGGCCGAGGCGGAGGCGGTCGCTGACCTCATCGCTGCGACCACTGCCACACAGCACAAGATGGCTATGGAGCAGCATACGGGCAGGCTCAGTCATCTACTCAACGAACTGCGGGCGACACTCCTACGTTTCGCCGGCCTTCTCGAGCTAGAGCTAGACTTTAGCGAAGAGGATGTCGCCTTTGCCGATCGCTCCACTCTAGTTGAAACGTTAGCCACCATACAGCACCAGCTCCGCCTGCTCACGCAAAGCTTTAGCACAGGGCAAGAGCTACAACAAGGCATCCCGACCGCCATCATTGGTGCACCCAATGTGGGCAAGAGCAGCCTCCTTAACGCCCTCCTCCAGCACGAGCGAGCCATCGTCAGCGACATCCCTGGCACCACCCGCGACACTGTCGAGGGGCGACTAACCATCCGAGGCACACTCTTCCGACTCATCGACACCGCCGGTCTGCGCCAGACGACCGACCTTGTGGAGCAGCTGGGCATCGAGCGCAGCTACCAGCAGATATCCTCGGCACGGCTCATCCTTTGGGTCATCGCCCCGCCCCTACCCACGTGGGACGAGCTAGAGGCACAGCTCAGCGAGATCCTTCGGCTTACCTCCCCCGAGAGTACCCTCATGCTCCTGCTCAACAAGCGGGACCTACTCACCGAGCGTGAGGTCACAGACTGGCTCAGCAACTGCTCCTCCTTGTTGCAACGCACCAATGGCAAACCGCACACTACCTCTCCGCTAGCCATCTCAGCACGAGCTGCTCAGGGCATCGAAACCCTCGAAGAGCTGATGGTCACCAGTACCCAAACCCTTCACAGCGATGAGGAGACCGTGATGCTCTACAACCTGCGCCACTACGAGGCGCTCACCAAGGCGAGTCGTGCCTTAGAGTTAGTCTCCGAGGGACTCCACAACGGCTTGACCAGCGACCTTATTACCCCCTATCTCCGCGAGGCAATCGAAGAGATCGGCCTCGTCACAGGCGCCTCCATCACCTCCGACGAGGTGCTCGGCTTCATCTTCTCCCACTTCTGCATCGGCAAGTAGTATGAGACAGGGACGTATCGCAGAGGAGCAGCAGGTCATTCGGCAGATGATCCAGCTCTACTGCAGGCAGAAAGAGGGAAATGAGACGCTCTGCGACAGCTGTCGCGAACTACTCGAGTACGCCACACGGCGACTAGAGCGCTGTCGCTATGGTGCGACGAAACCCACCTGCCGCAAATGCCCTATACACTGCTACCGACCCGATATGAAAGCCCGCATTCAGGCGGTGATGCGCTGGGCCGGTCCACGTATGCTCTTCCACCACCCCCTCGCCGCCCTCAAGCACCTCCTCCGCGAGCTCTAGTCCACCCGCAAGGCTCACGCATAATCCTTCGCTTTTTACTTGCACAGGCACTGAATCAGCTGATCGATACACCGTCATAGTGCTACCCATTTGACAGTTTCCCCGATCATTCAGATCTCTTCTAACGCTCTTTTACTGAATAGCCACGTAGAAAACATCAAATTTCTACGTGGCTATTTTTTATTTCCTACGTAGGGGAGAAATGATTCCTCCGAAGTTTCATTTGATTCCTCCGAAGTTTCATTTCTTCCCTACGTAGGGATTTTTCATTCCCCACATGGAGATTTGAGAATCTCCACGTGAGGATTCATTTACATCACCCGAATGGTGTGGTGAGCTGTCGCCATAATGAGCGGCGTAGACTGGATTGTGGCGAGAGAGATCGTGCTCGAGCCCTCCACGTCGCTAAGCGTGCGCACGAGGAGCTCACCCGTAGCAAGATATAGCGACACCTCCTCGAGAGGCTCTAGTCCTGTGACGTAGAGCATCTGCGTAGTAGGATCTCTGTAGACCTTCACCTTTTGATCGGTTAGGAGGGTGTTGCTGGTGATCCCTTCGTAAGGTAGCATATTCAGAGAGTCGCCATTGTAGTCGTAGACAGCCCAGTTCTTCTGTTTAGAGGCGTCTACCTGCTCTTTAGTACACTCATTTGCTTCAGTCGCTGCCTTATTATTGACTACGACAAATCGCCCTTGCTCCTTACCACTCCTATCGGGTAGAGCCTCTACGATAGCATGCATAGCAGCACTGCTCAGCTTATTGCCATAGCAGAAGAGATTGTCTAGTGCTTGAGAGACAGGCATGATGAGCTGCGTGAGGGCGTTGTTGCCACAGTAAAGGTGCTGTAGCTGGGCATTGTGAGAGAGGTCGAGTGTGCTGAGCTTGCAATCATCGAGATATAGTCTCTCTAGCAAGGTACACTGAGAGAGGTCTAGAGCAGTCACAGGGACACGTGTCATCGATATGTAAGTAATCTGAGGACAGTGTGTTAGGTCTAGCTCGGAGATGCTTGTTGCGTTGATGTTGAGACCTTTTAGAACAGTGCAAGGAGTCAGATCGAGGGAAGTGATAGCTGTCGAAGGGACGCTTAGCTGCTCCAGCTGACTTCCCTCTGGGAAGAGTAAGCTAGAGATCCCAGTAGAAGCTAGATAAAGCTCCTTAAGCTGTGGAGAGTGTGAGAGATCCAGCTCGGTCAGCTGCTCATTGATTGTTGCCGTAAGGCTCTCTAGCGAAGGCAGATGGGTAATGTCTAGAGCGGTGAGATAGTTCTCCTGCAGATTCAGTAGCACGACATCTCCGTAGATGTATTGTACCGAGTCAGCTACTAGATAAATGCCGATCTCTTGATCACCCTCGGTAAAGCTACCTTGATAAGTGAGCCCCTTTACTTCAATGGGAGATCCATCTTTGGTAACGGCCGTTATAAAGAGCTTTTCGCCCTTGGGTAGTTCTGTCTTAAAGAGAGCATACGGCTTGACCTCCTCGGGATCACCTTCGAAAGGCTTCATCTCGTCTTTACTTCCATTGAAGTCGTATACCGTCCATCCCTTAGCCTTGGCATTAGAGACGCAAGTTACGGTACATACGTTTGCCTCCTGAGGATCACTCTTGTCGACAGCGATCAAGCGACGATCTGTAGAGTTGCTGTTTGGAGACAACGCTGAGACAATCTCCTGAAAAGCTGCGGCAGAGAGCTTATTACTTCTCACGTCCAGCTCTTGTAGCTGCTGATGTGTCCCCAGCTTCACCTCTGTGAGTGCATTCTTACCAACTCGGACACGCCTGAGCAACGGGTTATGACTTACGTCTAGTGACGTAAGCTTAGCCTCACTGATGTAGAGCATCTTGAGGAGGGGCAGGGCGCTTAGATCTATGGTCTGAATGTTCGTTCCATTCAGTCGTAAGTCTTCGATCTTAGCATTATGAGAGAGGTCTATCTGCTGTAACTGTGTCCAGTTGAGACTGAGTACTCTGAGCAGCGGATTGTTAGATAGATCTATCTCCGTAAGAGGCATATTGGCAAGGTAAGCGGTCTCTAGCAGTGGTGCGTGTGTGAGATCTAGCTTTTCTAGCGAGCAGTCTGTAGTAACTATATGCTTTAGAGCTGGTAGCATGGAGACATCAAGACTCTTGAGGTAACCATTCTTGTGGCAGTACACCTCTTCGAGTATGGTGCAGTGAGACAGGTCTAGTGATGAGATGAGATTATCACTGCAGTCAAGCATGGTGAGATCCCCCTTGACCTTGACCTCAGAGCCTGAGAGTTCACATACGTAGACGGGACCATTGCCGTAGTTGTCTGTACGCACGATGGTGGCGCCCTCTAGCTCTACGTGTGTATTCGTCTCTTTGGTCGTCCACATTAGCTTGACTTGGTCCCCAGCGATCAGGTTTGTCTTGAGGGTTATATAGTTTGATGAGACGACAGGGACATAATCGTTTCCGTAGTATGGCTCCATCTTTTGGGGACTACCCTTGTAGTCATACATCTCCCAATTCTTTTCCTTAGCAATAGCTACGTGACTCATCGAGCAACTGTTACCTTCTAGGGCACTCTCTGTATCGATGACTATCATGCGCGCAGGTTTGCTGTCCGATATGAGTGGGAGAGACTCTACAAGGAGCTTCATATTGTCCGAATTTATCTCATTGCTGTAGCATGCTATAAGCGTCAGAGCTGGACAGTCGGCGATGTTGAGTTGAGCAAGGCCATTTCCATTCACGAGCAAGGTCTTGAGCTTGTTGAGTCCTGCGAGGTTCAGGTCGTAAAGGCGATTGTCTCCGACGTCTAGGATCTCTAGCTCTTTAGAGGCAGAGAGATCAAGCGCCTCGACATTGTTTCCCTCGATACGTAGCTCTCGTAGGTAAGGCAGTCGGGTCACATCAATCTGAGCTAGATCAGAGTGTGAGCAGTCTATAGCTCGTATGTTGCCCCCAGAGAGCTTGATGGTGTAGTCTTTGAGCTGGTAGATATAGTTCTTTACCCCATCTTGCTGCTCGATACGGAGGAAGTAAGCGCCCTCGACAGCTGGATCGGTATCACACTCTATCTCTATGGAGACCTCCGTGCCGATGTTTCTCTCGAAGGAGAGCGTAACCTCCTCTCCCTCTGAGGCGAGGAGTGCCTGAGGTATACAGATCCCTAGTAGGGCATATACGATAGCTAGTAGTTCTTTTCTCATATCTATAGATGTTTAATGCATGTTGTACGTCTGATTACTCGCCTCTTGAAAGAGCGACTACGCGACTATGTCCCATGGCTGAGAGTACGATCTGTGGCGGGTAGTCTGTGATGTCTATCGAAGTGACCTCCTCTCGGACAGTAGTCCTATAGAGTAGGGCTCCCATCGGAGAGAATATGAAGAGCTCCTCGCCTATGGGCATATGGCGTATCTGAAGCTCTCGTCCCACTTGTGCCACCACCCAGCTCTGTTGTAGGGGGTGCTCTATGGGATTAGGATTGGGGACTCCCTTGTATCTCTTGGCCTTCGTGGGACTTCCATTGAAGTCTAGGACGAGCCAATTTTTTGTCTCTCCCTGCGCTACATCTCTCTGATAGGCGCTATTACCCTCGGTCTCTATCGAGCTATCGCAAAAGAGTAGTCGCCCACGACTTCCATCGGGTCTACTGGGTAGGCTTGCGAAGAGACTAGAGGCATGAAGCGTATCGATCTTATTATCATAGCAAGCGAGTTGCTGTAGGTTAGGATAAGTTCCTAAGGGGATGCTTTGTAGCTTATTGTGCGAAGCTTCGAGCCTTAAGAGAGGAGCCTCTTGGGGCAGGGTCAATCGCGTTAGAGCATTGCGACTGCAGTCTAGATCCTCTAGATGTGGAAGTGCAGAGAGATCTAACTCTGTCAGGTTGTTTTCAGAGCAGGAGAGAGACTTCAGTCGCTTATTGCTCGCTAACGAGAGCTCTGTCAGTTGTAGCTTATCCATATTCAGCGTTTCCAATTTCTCACACTGAGATAGGTCTACCTCCCTAAGCGCACTATAACCAGCGTATAGCCGTCGCAAGTTTGTCAGTGAGCGCGCATCGATCGTTGCGATACCACACCCTACAATCTGAAGCGTCTCTATCTTTTTGTTTGCAGTGAGATCTAGAGCTTGTAGCTGTGGGTTCTTTACCAATAACAGCTCCGTCAGCGAGGGCGCTTGAGAGCAGTCTAGCATGGTCACGCCACAGTCGCCAAGGTCCAGCTTTGCGACACTACCGGCTATGGTTATCAGTTCTTTATCTACCCGATAGACCTCGTAGGGCGTATCTCCAGGTGCGTCTAGATAGAGTAGCGTCGCCCCAGATACGGAGCAATCCTCTCCCGCCACGGGAGTAATCTCCACGAGGAGCATCTCCCCGACAGCTCGGTTCGTCTTAAAGGTGACTCCCCTTCCCGAAGCAATCTGTGGCGTGTAGTCCCAGCCTTTGTAGTATATCAGCTGCTCCTCATCATTGACGATGGCTAGTGGCGTAAAGCCCTTGTCTTTGAGCTGGCTTACGATATCTGCCGAAAAGCGATTACCATCTCCTACCGCCTCCCGGCTGTCGAAGACGATCGCTCTCCTAAATAGGTTCTCGTCATCGCTCGTCGCCAATGCACTAACAAGCGATGCGACCTTAGCCTCCGACAACTTATTATTGGCCACACTTAGGAGGAGCAGGGGCAGGTCGGCACTTAATTGTATCTCTACCAGCTTGTTGTTGCGACAGTCTAGCTGCTTCAGGAGCTTTAAGCCCGTAAGATCTAACCGCTCTAGAGCATTGTCCTTACAGATCAGCGAAGATATCAGTGACTCCGTGGAGAAGGTCAACTGCGTTAGCTCAGCCTGAGAGCAGTCCAAAGAGAGGATGTCTCCATAGAGCAGGATCGTGCCACTCCCCCCTAGTCGTAACTTAAGGTGAGCCTCTCCTGAGAAGTACTTCTCTTCCGAAAGGATCTCAGCTCCCTCAATGCGATAAGGTTCGTCACTTCTTATCGTGATAGAGATCTCACTGCTTTGCGGCTTTGCCGAGGATAGCGTGATCAAGCGATCCGACACTTGAGGCACATAGTCGAAGCCCCTATATGGCTTCATACTAAACGGGCTTCCGTTATAATCAAAGACCTCCCAACCTTTCTCCTTAGCCGTTTCGACAGCTTGCTTAGAATACTTATTTCCCTCTTGCTGTGTATTATCGACTGCTACGAGCGTCCCTGCTTGGTCCCGTTGTGGCAAGTGACTAGGTAGTGCTTCGCACACCGACTGAGCAAGTTGGTTACCATGTATATCCAAGTAGCTAAGCTGTGGGCAGCTCCCGATAGATAGCTCCTCCAGCCGATTGTTGTAAAGAGCCAGTCGTTGTAGGTGTGGTAATGCTGGGATCTCCACGGTGGTCAGCTCATTGTATGAGAGATCTACAAAGTCTAATGCACTGCTTGAGCCTAGATCTATGGAGGTCAACTTATTTTTGTACGCAAAGAGTGTCTGCAGCCTCGCAGCCTGCGATAAGTCTAGCTGTGTAATCTCTTGGTCACTACAGTCAAGCTCCAATATTGCTCCCTTGAGCTTAACCTCCTGTGAGAGAAGCGTGTAATACGAAAACGTAATCCCCTGCATCTGCTCACCGCGCACGAAGCGCAGTCCCTCTGTCACCACCTCCCCATCGGCATTGATCTCTAGTCTGATCTCACTATTCACAGGAAGAGCAGTCACAAAGGAGATCTCCTCCTGAGCTGCCAGCTCCTTCGCTCCCAGACAACAAAATAAAAGTGACAGAATCAATCCACTCCAATATGATACTCTACTCTTCATATCCTTTCGATCTGCTTACTGAATAGACGTACTGCGACTCCTCGGTTGGGGTCTGCGCAAATTGGCTCAGTGGCAGCAAGCCAATGAGCAGAAGAGGGGATAGAATTCGTTTCATACCTTTAGGATAGGCGTCAATAGATCTAGGTAGGCTTGTAAGCCCTAATAGTTTTCGACTGCTAATATAGATATTTCATCTCAATTATGCTACACGTGCATCTAGATGCCACAAGTCGTCAGCAGGGATGCATGTCTCTAACTTCTAATCTCCGACTTCTAATCTCCGACCTCTAATCTCCGACCCGATAGCCCCGTGGAAAATTTCAAATCCCTACGTGGCTATTTTTTATTCTCCACGGAGGTAAGAAAAAATTCTTCGGACTTATCGTTTGATTCCTCCGAAGTTTCATTTCACGCCTACGTGAAGAATTTTCATTTTCCACGTGGAGATTTTGAAATTTCCACGGGGCTATCGGGTCAGAGGCGCTCGAAGACAGGGTGTCAGCCCGAGATCTCTTTCAGTAGCTTTCAATATGCGTGAGCCCCATGCGAGGCTTCGGTCGTATGCTATCTCTTGATTTTGTATTACCTTTGCGGTACGAGGGTGCGTTGCCCTATGGGGTGACTTCCCCTACCCTCCGTTGTCAAGTATCACCTTAGATAGTAATCACAAGTATATGAAAAGTTTCAATCCCGTAGGTAGTCTGGTAGTCCTCGTTGGGGCTCTCGTACTCATCATCCCCGCTCTGCTCGACAAGGGAGGAAATGTGTACAATCTCATCGGATGTATCGTGATGATTGCTGGATTTTTCCTCCACATCTTCCTCAATAAGCGGATCACAACTATCAAGAAGTAACTTCTCTTCAAGTGCCTGACTTGGCACGGACTCCTGACCTAGCATACAGTCCCAAGGCTATCGTTGAGGGCTTGCCTTGCTCATACGTAAGACAAGTCTCTCTCGTTCGTATATAAGGTCAGCCTTAGTCATCCACCCCGCTCGGTCTATGTACTACAACAAAGCGATCTTGATAGGCTTCGTAGGCGCAGACCCCAACGTACACTATTCGCGTCGGGGGAGCTGCCAGGCTACACTACGCCTAGCGACCTCTGTATCAGGCTACACGAAGCGTGATGGCACGCAGATACCTGATCGCACAGAGTGGCACACGGTGGTGACCTTCGGCACGCTGGCACAGTTTGTCGAGCGCTGGGTGCGCAAGGGGTCTCACCTTCTCGTGGAGGGTGAGATACGCTACAATAATTATACGGATCGCCAGGGACAGGCGCAGGCGCGTACGGAGATCTGGGCGGACAAGGTCACCTTTGTGGATCGTCCCAAGCAGAGCGGTAGTCAGGAGAGTGCCTCTGCTCGTCCCGCTACCGAGCGACCTGCATCGAAGCTTGACCCGAGTGGAGCAAGCGCCCGTGGTCAGCAACAGCATAAGTCACAACAGTAGCAGCAATGGGTGATGCCTTCTTATTAAGCCTTTTCGGGGGAATTGTGTACAGCAATCCAATCGTTTGGATAGATGCTATACCGCTCCTGATCATCCTCTTCTTACTGCTTTGCTCCGCCTTTATGTCGAGCAATGAGGTGGCATTCTTTTCGCTCACCCCGCAAGAGGTGCAGCAGATCAAAGAGCAGGAGCACCCGAACGACCCACGACTACTCCAGCTCCTATCACACTCGGAGCAGCTACTAGCTACCATTCTGATCGGCAATAACGCGGTCAACGTGGCGATCACGATCCTCTGTGCGTGGTTCGTGGGGGAGCATTGGGACTTCTCGGCAAATCGTGCTGCCGGCTTCATCATTCAGACGGTACTCATCACCTTCCTCCTCTTACTCTTTGGCGAGATCATCCCTAAGATCTACGCTCAGCGCCACCCACTCTCCTTCATACGTATGACGGCTCCTGCCGTATCAGGGCTTTACAAAGGGATCGCTTGGTGCTCCAAGGGCTTGATCAAAACCTCTAAGCTCCTCGGCTCTAATGCGAAAAAGGGGCACGAGCTCTCTGTCGACGATCTCTCGGAGGCTGTCGCGCTGACTACCGAGGGGGACAATAAGGAGACGGAGATGATCCATGAGATTGTCAAGTTTTACCACAAGACGGCCGACGAGATCATGGTGCCACGTGTCGATATGGTCGGCGTCAACTATCACTGGGCATATCATCAGACGCTGAGCTATGCGGTCGACACGGGCTACTCACGACTGCCTGTCTACGATGGGTCGCAAGACAGTATCCGTGGGGTGCTTTATGTGAAGGATCTCCTCCCTCACATGCACGAGGAGGACACCTTTCCCTGGCAGAAGATCATCCGGCAAGCTTACTTCGTACCGGAGAATAAGAAGATCGACACGCTGCTGGAGGAGTTACAACAGGAGCGTATCCACATGGCGATCGTAATCGACGAGTTTGGCGGGACATCAGGACTGATCACGCTAGAGGACATCCTCGAGGAGATCGTCGGTGAGATCGTCGATGAGTACGACGATGAGGATCCACCCTACGTACGTCTCGCTGAGGGGGTCTATCTGATCGATGGAGGTATGTCGCTGATCGATCTTTGCAAGCTGCTCGATGTAGAGCCTGAGTACTTTGCGCCACACTACGAGGAGGTCGACACGGTCGGGGGCTTGTTTCTAGAGGTGCTACAAGAGATTCCCCAGGTGGGTCAGCAGATAACGATCTCAGACATTGACTTCACCGTGACGCGCATGGATCGCCACCGTATCATGCAGCTCAAGATGCGTCTGCATCCCAAAGAGCAAGGCGAGACGCAGGGCGATAGTCAGACAGAGCCTCAGGCGTGACCTACTCACAGCTAGACCTCCCGCTAGGCGGGGCACTCTACGTCGCAGAGCTACCCTCTGGCATCGCGCCCTGCCTATCTAACTACCGTACGCTGACGCAGCAGCTCCTCAACGAGATCGCTCCTAGAGAGACAGTTTGGCGATTGATGCACCTACCCTCGGGTGCTCCCCGTCTTGTCTCGCCTGACCGTGATTACAGTATCTCTATATCCCACAGCGGTAGCTACGTTGCCCTCGTCATTTGCGAGGGGCTGCACGGTATCGGCGTAGATCTACAAATTGCTAGTGATAAGTTGCCACAGATAGCTCCGAGGTTTATGTCTCCCGCTGAGCTAACTCACTATCATCACCTGCTTGCACCCGAGGAGCCTCAGGTTGCTTGCGAATGGCTCTACACGGTGTGGGGACTCAAAGAGGCTGCTTACAAAGCCTACCCGCCAAAGGTCAAGCGACACCTAGCGACCAACTACATCGTCTCACCGCCCGAAGGCTCCGTCTCTGCGAGCCTGTATAGTGACGAGAGGGGCGATTCGATCGCCCGCTACACCATCTATGCCGACGATGGGGGCGACCGCCCCACCCTCCTCACAGGCTACCTCCTTCGTAGCATCACGACAGCACCATACCACCTCACCTATGTGCTAGACACAGGAGGTGCCGTCCTACCGGCTGAATAGCTGAAGCTGATGGTCTCTTTCACTTAAAAGATCGCCAAACGCTTCCCAATAATCGTCTAGTGCCCCTCTAGCAACTGCTGTTTCCCCCAATATTTCGAAAACTCTGAAGTGGGACTGCTTGTTTATTCAATTAAATGTCGTATCTTTGCACCACGAACGGCACGAAGGGGGCATTTTTCCCCACGATGTACCGATCAGAATCTTCGGGGTGTAGCGCAGTCCGGTTAGCGCACCTGCTTTGGGAGCAGGGGGTCCCAGGTTCGAATCCTGGTACCCCGACAGAAAAGCTTAAAACGACAGCTTAAAACGACAGTAGAGTGGCAATTGCCGCTCTATTGTCGTTTATAGAGGATACGACAAGGTGGATTGTCTAACTATCTAACCGCTTTGAGACATGTATACAGAAGAACAATATAGATATGCTCTAGCTCGTGTGGAGGCACTCCTGCCTCGTATGGAGGATGAGACAATGAGTGCGCCCGAAGAGCAGGAGTTGGCGATTATGAGTGATGTGGTCGCCTCGTACGAAGAGGAGCATTATCCGCTAGAGAGCCTAACGCTAGGCGAACTAATCAGCTATGCCCTCAAGGAACAGGGCAAGTCTCAGGCAGAGCTAGCCCGTGAACTGGGGATCTCTCCATCTCGTGTGAGTGACTTCGTCAATGACAAGAGCGAGCCATCGCTCTCGCTAGCGGGGCGCATCTGTCAAGCACTGGGACTCTCTGCCGAGCTGGTGCTAGGCTGTGCTACACCAACCTATGCGTAGCTAGTTCGAAAAAAGACTTAGCGCTGGCTCTAGTGCTACTAGGATCTAATCTCTAATCTCTAAGGTCTAACCTCTTTTTCGTACCTTTGATCCTACAAGAGAGACTATAAAGAAATGACAAACAATACTTCTACCCAGCGCGATACCGCTGCGGTCAGCTACGATAAGAAGGTAGCCGTCGTAGGCGCCGGCTCCATGGGGCGCAGCATAGCCATCTGCCTGGCCATGCATCATATACCTACCGTCATACAGGCACGATCTTTGGATCGTCAGAAGCGGGCTATTCCACTCCTCGAGCAGTCACTGGCGGAGTGTGGCGAGCTCTTCGACTGGAGCGAAGAGGAGCAGCAGGAGTTGCTCAGCCGCATCAAGGTGACTGTGGACAATGCAGACATTGTCTCCGCCAACCTCGTCATAGAGGCGACCAGTGGCACCCTAGAGGAGCACAAAGACCTCTACCGCGACCTCGATGCTGTCCTCAGCGAAGGGACGATCATCGCTTCGATCACTTCATCGATCAGCATCACGGAGCTAGGCAACGCTACACAGCGTCCATCGCTTGTGGCAGGGATGCACTTCTTCAACCCTGTACCGCTCATTGACCTTGTCGAGATCGTCTCGTCACAGCACACTTCGCAAGAGACGCTAGAGCAGATACAAGAGCTGTGCGATGCGATGGGCAAGGATACGGTCTACGTCGAGGACTCGCCAGGATACATCGTCAATCGTATGCTCATACCGATGATCAACGAGGCGATCACCGAGCTGGCTCAAGGCATCGGCTCTATCGAAGATATAGACCGTGCGATGCGCATCGGCGCCAGTCACCCGATGGGACCGCTAGAGCTGGCAGATTGGATCGGTCTAGACACTTGTCTGGAGATCTTGGAGGGGCTCTTCGCTGAGTTTATGGATAGCAAGTATCGTCCGCACCCACTACTACGTAGGAAGGTACGCGCCGGACAGCTCGGGCGCAAGGTAGGCGTGGGCTTCTACCGCTATACCCCAGAGGAAGAGGAACAGTCGTAACAGTAGTCTCGTTTTATAGCAACACGCTTGAGATGCAAGTCAAGATCCTCGGTTGTGGCTCTGCACGTCCCACACGGCATCACCTTCCCTCGGCACAAGTACTGACCGTCGCAGGGCATCATTACCTGATAGATGCTGGCGAAGGGGCGCAGCACTCGCTGATCCTAGCGGGCTATAAGATCACGCAGCTGGAGGCGCTCTTTATCTCTCACGCTCATGGG
This sequence comes from Porphyromonas asaccharolytica DSM 20707, assembly GCF_000212375.1. Taxonomy (NCBI): domain Bacteria; kingdom Pseudomonadati; phylum Bacteroidota; class Bacteroidia; order Bacteroidales; family Porphyromonadaceae; genus Porphyromonas; species Porphyromonas asaccharolytica. The sequence continues at coordinate 2,103,465 of NC_015501.1, forward strand.
GATCATTGCTTCGGACTACCAGGGCTACTCACCTCGATGGCACACGTAGGGCGCACAAAGCCGCTCACCATCGTGACGACAGCCGAGGTGGCTGACTACATACGCTACATCGAGGAGCATCACATCGAGGAGAGTCCTTACGAGCTCTCTGTGGTCATAGCTCCGAGTGATGAGGTCTCCCAGGCTATCTATTCCGACCCTTGGCTACAAGTCGACACGTTGCCACTACGGCACCGTACGAGCGCCATCGGCTTCCTCTGCCGTGAGCATTGTATGCCGAGGCGGATAGATCCTATGGCTACCGACTTTTATCAAATTCCCCACACGGCTATGCATGCCCTACAAATGGGGCTAGACTACGTACCTTCAGGTGGAGGGCGCATTATCCCCAATCGTGAACTGACGAAGCCGGGTCGCCCATCTCGCTCCTACGCTTATCTCTCAGACACGCTCCCAGCGTGGCATCTGGTAGAGCAGATACGAGGTGTAGACCTCCTCTACCACGAGAGCACTTACAGTGAGGAGTTTCGTGACCGTGCGGAGACCTATGGGCACTCGACAGCACGACAAGCCGCAGAGGTGGCACGGGCGGCCGAGGTGGGTCAACTGCTCTTGGGGCACTACTCAGGTCGCTATGACGACCTGTCGAAGTTGCTTAGTGAGGCTCAAGAGGTCTTTCCCAATAGCTTTACAACCCAAGAGGGGGATCTATACGAAGTATAAAGCTTTGCTCAAAACGCAATTGACAGAACCATGAGTAGCCGTATCAAGAGTCTCTTTAAGGATACCGTCATCTACGGAGCGACGACTATGCTCAGTCGCTTCCTCGGCTGGGCGCTCTTCCCGCTCTATGTGTATCAGCTGCCCTCGCCTGCCGACTATGGTATCGTGACCAATCTGTATGCGTGGGTGGCGCTGCTCCTGATCCTCCTAACGTATGGGATGGAGACGGGCTTCTTCCGCTTCAGTCGTGAGGGTGACGGGCGCAAAGTGTATGCCAATAGTTTGCGTACGCTAGGCACCAGTTCGCTCCTCTTCCTCATCTTGGGCTTGCTTTTTGTCAAGCCAATCGGAGCAGCTCTAGGGTATGCCGACATGCTGCGCCCCGTGGCGATGCTGATCGTGATCGTCGCGATCGATGCCTTCACCAGTATCCCCTTTGCCTATCTGCGCTATACCAATCAAGCCTTGCGATATGGCTTGATCAAGATAGGCTACGTACTCCTCACGGTGGCGCTCAACCTCTTCTTCCTACTAGTCTGCCCTTGGCTCCAGAGGGTGGCGCCTGGAGCGGTCGACTGGTGGTACGAACCAGGGCTAGGTGTCGAATATATCTTCCTCTCGAACATGATCGCCAATATCATCCTCCTACTGGTCTTGATACCCTATATGAAGCAGGCACGTGGTGGAGGACGCTTCGACTGGGGGCTGCTTCGTCGTATGCTCCACTACTCGCTGCCGATGGTCTTGCTCGGCATAGCGGGCAACTTCAACAAGATGGCGGACAAGATCATCTTCCCGATGCTCTTTGAGGATCAAACCTTTGCCAATACACAACTTGGCATCTATAGTGCGGGGTACAAGATAGCGGTCGTCATCGTCATGTTTACGCAAGCCTTCCGCTTTGCTTACGAGCCCTTTATCTTCCAGCGAGGTAAGGAGGGCGAACTCTCGGCAGACGAAGAGGCAGCTGCAGAGCAAGAGCGACGCATCACCTATGCGAAAGCGATGCACTACTACTTGCTCTCGGCGATCTTTATCTACGTCGCTGTGATGTGCTACCTCGACCTACTCAAGGTGCTGATCAGCCCCGCCTACTACGACGGGCTACGGGTCGTGCCCTACGTAATGCTTGGGGAGGTGCTCTTCGGCATTTACTACAATCTATCGCTCTGGTACAAGCTGACCGACCGCACTTATTGGGGTGGTATCATCTCCACGGCCGGCTGTCTGCTGACGGTGGCGATCATCGTGTGGGGCGCACCGCACTGGGGCTTTATGGCGTGTGCCTACGCCTCGGTGGTGAGCAACCTCCTACTGGTCCTCGTCTCCTACTTCCTCGGGCGCAAGTACTACCCCGTGCCGTACCAACTAGGAGCGACGGCAGGTTATTTCGTCGTGGGCGCCATCACCGTAGGGCTCGTCTTGTGGATTTATGGTGCGATACCTGCGATGTGGATGCGTCTGCTACTCAGTACCGTGGTTTTAGTCGCACTCACTGGGTATATCGTCTGGCGCGAGCACCTGGTCAAGGCGTTTGCGCCGATCTTGCGCCGTCTGCGCCACAAAGCGGATCGATAAAAGTCAGAAAGGTCGAAATACACACTTTTGGGGATACGACCGAAAAAGAGAAGGCTCAATTGCTTTTATCTAGCGATTGAGCCTTCTCTTTTTATACCATCCAAGCCCCCTTGCAACAAAAAGTAGCTGTAGCGAAGCTAGGGAGTAGAAGTTGTCTGCCGCTTTAGATCCTCAGCCATTCGGTGTTTGTGGCATGTCCCTTGGAAGGGCGTCTCTTCAATAAATGTTCGGGCGTTGCCTTCGTCTCTTTTATCTGTTTCATCGTACTACTCATAATTATCTTACTTACGAGTCTACTTTTTACAGGGTTAGACAGTGCGGAATTGGGCACCCTCTGGAAGCGACGACGCTAGAGCAGGTGGCGCTCAGCGTGGTAGGAGGAGCGTACAAGAGGACCGCTCTCCACATGACGGAAGCCCTTGCCTAGAGCTATCTCCCGAAGCTCGGCAAAGCGGTCGGGATGCACATACTCCTGCACGGGATAGTGACGACGGGTGGGTTGGAGGTATTGACCCAACGTGAGAATACTACAGTCTACTTGACGCAGATCGTCCATCGTCTCGAGGATCTCCTCCTGCGTCTCGCCGAGACCGAGCATCAGCCCCGTCTTAGCGGGCAGTCCCGCCTCAGCGATCTGTGCCAAGACGGAGAGACTACAGTCATAAGTAGCTCGGCTACGTACCACGGGCGTGAGCCGTCGCACCGTCTCCATATTGTGCGCCACCACCTCGGGGCGCTCCTGTAGGATCGGCGCAATGAGCTCTGCCTGCCCGTCGAAGTCGGGTATCAGCACCTCGATCGTGACGCCAGGGCACAGCTCTCGTATCTGTCGTATCGTCTCGACCCAGTGGGCACTCCCCTTGTCGGGCAGATCATCGCGATCCACACTGGTGACCACCGCATGCTTGAGTCCTAGCGCACGGACACTCTCAGCGACGTGACGAGGCTCCTCAGGGTCTAGCGGTAGCGGGCGACCCGTCTCTGTATTGCAAAACTTACAAGCTCGCGTACAGACCGCTCCCCCGATCATAAAGGTGGCGGTACCTCGTGACCAGCACTCACCCTGATTAGGACAGCGACCGCTCGTACAGATTGTGTGCAGACAATGCTGCTGCAGCACCGCACGCGTCTCGTCGTAGGTTACATCGCTACCGAGTTTGATCTTGAGCCACTCAGGCTTACGTATGTGGGGTTGCTTCATCAGCTCTATCTCTAGAAGTTATTTAAGCTTACGATCGAGGAACTCGATGATGCGACTGTAGAGGTGCTGCCTGTTGTTGCCCCCGTAGATGCTGTGATCCTTGTCTGTATAGGTCGCCATCTCAAAGGGAATGTCCGCCTTAACCAGCTCGGTGGCTAGGCGCATCGTGTTTTGCAGATGCACATTGTCATCAGCCGTGCCGTGAATGACCAGCAGATCACCATGTAGGTTGTGTGCGATAGGTAGGACAGAAGAAGCTTCGTAGCCCTTGTTATTGACCTGTGGAGTCGCCATGAAGCGCTCTGTGTAAACCGTATCGTAAAAGCGCCAGTCGGTCACAGGAGCCACAGCTACACCAGCACGAAATACCTTGCCACGGCAGAGCGACATGAGCGTATTGTACCCGCCGTAGCTCCAGCCGAAGATAGCGATCCGATCTCCATCGATATAAGCAAACTGCTTGGGCAGCGCCTCAGCTGCAGCTATCTGGTCGCTACTCTCGCGCAGACCTAGCTCACGATAGGTGCACTTGCGCCACTCGGTGCCACGGCCACCTGTGCCACGTCCGTCCACACAGACTACGACATAGCCAGCCTGCGCCAGGGCGTACTCCCAGCCGATGTAAAACTGATCCAACACCTCCTGCGAGTCGGGACCACTGTACTGATGCATCACCGTGGGGTAACGCTTGCTCGCGTCAAAGTGTGGCGGGCGGATCATCCAGCCATGGAGCGTGCGTCCAGGAGCCACCTCAATGGTAAAGAACTCCTTGTCGTTGTAGTCATACCCCTTGAGCTTAGCGACCAGCTGCGCATTGTCTTCGAGCGTACGGATCACCTTGCCATCCTTTGCCGTGCGGATTGTCGTGATGGTAGGTGTCTTAGCATTGCTATAGCTATTGATGAAGTAACTATAGTCTTGCGTGAAACTAGCACGATTGATGCCAGCCTCTCCCGCTAAGACAGTCGTTTTGCCCCGTGGGGTCGTCTTGAGGACTCGTCTCTGGGTAGGTGTCTCGTCGGCAGCTTGGTAGTAGACGTTGCCTTCGCTGTCACAGCCGTAGAAGTTGATAATGTCCCAGTCACCCTGAGTCAGGCGCTGCTGGAGTGCTCCATTCGTACCATACTTATAGAGCTGCGTAGAGCCATCGCGCTCGCTCAGCATGACGATGCCATCGGGGACAAAGCGCATGGAGTTGATAAACTCATTGTTGATATATCGCGGGTCTTGCTCACGAAGGGTCAGCCGAGGCGTACGACTCTTCGGATTAATGCGGTACACCTTGAGATCGTTCTGCAGACGATTGAGCGTGACAGCGGCTAGATCGCTGCCCCAGCCAGTGAAGACGATGCGAGGTATGTAGCCGTCCGCATCCAGCGGTAGCTCCACACGGTCGATGCGCTTGAGCTCGAGGTTATAGAGGTGTAGTGAGACGGTCGAGTTTTGCTCTCCCACCTTCGGATACTTATAGACATAGTCCGTGGGGTAGAGATCATCTCCGTAGATCGGCATCGAGTAGGCCTTCACCTGGCTCTCATCACTGCGTACGAAGGCGAGGAAGTCGCTCTCGGGGCTCCACTCCATCAGGCGTGTCGTGCTAAACTCCTCCTCGTAGACCCAGTCGGTGGTACCGTTGATCACCTCATTGCGCTTACCATCCGTGGTGACCTGCACCTCTGAGTTGAAATCAAACTTCTTGATGTATATATTATTGTCTCTGACGAAAGCGACCATCCGCCCGTCAGGACTAAAGGTGGGGATCATGATCTCACCTTCTGTGAGTGGTTCACACAGGTTGCGACGCACATCGTAGTGGGTAGCGCGTAGCGTGTAGGAGCGACGGTAGATAGGCTGTATGTCAGTGTAGATCAGGATATGATGTCCCGAGGGTGCAATGTCGTAGTCCCAGATCGCCTTGAGATCGCACTCACGAGCAGTCGCTATGTCAAAGAGCGTATCGACGGCCCGTCCCGTAGCGTACTCGTACTTGACAATACGCTGGTAGTCATCGCTGATGAGCGTGTAGTGCTTACCATCGGGTAGCGAGCGAAAGCCGTTGCCAGCACCACGAGCAGCAAATGCGCCTGAGGTGACCTCAGGAAGGGTGATCTCTCGCTGCTGCTGGGCAACGAGTGTGAGCGAGCAGAGGAGTATGAGGGTGGTAAAGAGGATACGGTTACGCATGGGGAAGAGAGGTTAGAGGTTAGAGATTAGAGGCAAGACCACAGCGTAGACCCCGCGAGAGGGGATCTACGCTATGGCGATATGTAGTGAAGGGGTTACTTGCGCTTGAAAGTTAGGCTAGGCTGACCCGAAGCGTCGTGCGTAGAGTAGATCTTGAGCCTGTTTGCTCCATCCATACGAAAGGCCTTAGCCTCCTGCAGAGCCGCTAGGAAGATCCGCTCATACATCATGTTGGAGCAGGCCATGCGAGTCGACATCATGTCGCCGATCTTGATACGACCATCGGGGTACATCATACACTCGCCACCATAGCTATTGCAGGCTGCTTGTCCAGATATGCGTGCTTTGCTGATGCTGATAGTAGCTGTCTGGACTGCGTCTTTATTGATCTCGATACCATCCATATGAGTGAGTTCCCAAGAGCTGCCATCGAGCGAGGCCAGATTGATCTTGCTACTGTTCTTGCAAGTACCGCAGCTGACGCAGAGTAGCGAGGTCAGCAGGAGTAATGCTACAAAATAGATTCTCTTCATAGTGATTCGTTTGCTATTTGTTATTCATTAGTACTGTGATAGAGACAGATGCTCTACCGATATGGGTGTGTCAAAGAATATAGATGCCGTACGGGAGAATCGCTCCGTCTGCTCCGTCGTGTAGTAGCGTGTCGTGCCACCACGTGTGAGCTGAGCCGCCATCTCGGGGTGGCGTACGAGGTACTCCTCGAGAGACTTAGCGACGAGCTCGCCCTGAGACACCACCTTGATCGTGGGAGTGAGCAGACGCCGTATCTTAGGCATTAGTATCGGGTAGTGGGTGCAGCCCAGGATGATCGTATCGATCTTCTCGTCCTGTGCCAAGAGTCGCTCTAGATGCTTGCGCACGAAGAAGTCGGCCCCCGGACTATCGCTCTCGCCCGTCTCCACGATAGGCACCCACAGCGGGCAAGCCTCCTGGACGACCGTCACATCGGGGTAGAGCTTGTGTATCTCAGTCACATAGCTCTCACTAGAGACAGTACCCTCAGTGGCGAGGATACCCACATGCTTGGTACCCGTGAGCGTGTCGATGCACTCGACTGTAGGGCGGATGATCCCCAGCACACGACGACGCATCGAGCCTCCATCGAGCTTAGGCAGATCCTCTTGCTGTATCTGTCGGAGCGCCTTCGCCGAGGCGGTGTTGCAAGCGAGGATGACCAGCGGACAGCCTAGGTCAAAGAGCCTCTCGACCGCCTCTCTCGTAAACTGGTAGACCACACGCATAGACCGCGAACCATAAGGCGAGCGCGCATTGTCGCCAAGATAAACGAAGTCATACTGAGGTAATTGCTCCTGCAGTTTACGTAGGATCGTCAATCCTCCGTACCCTGAGTCAAAAACCCCGATCGGACCCTCTATCTGCTGCATCTGTTATGCTATATATTATAGTGTCTAACTCTAAAAACTGGAGTCGCTCTCGCAACTCCACTCCAAAGGTACGAAAAAGATGTTAGAGCCTACTCTTTAGCTAACCGCCGACACTCTTCGCAATCTCCACGTGGAAAATTTCAAATCTCCACGGAGCTATTTTTTATTCTCCACGTAGGCGAGAAACATTTCCTCCGAAGTTTCATTTGATTCCTCCGAAGTTTTATTTCGTCTCCACGTGGAGGATAAAAAATAGCTCCGTGGAGATTTGAGATTTGCCCCGTGGAAAACAACTAAAACCTCTGACTCCTACTTTCTAACCGCTAATATCTAGTCTCTAACTTATCGTTTGCTAAAAAAATGACTCGCAAGCTTGTCTAGCTTGCGAGTCATTTTTTCAAAGTAAGGCTAAGCCTTAACGCCAGTTCAGTCGAAGTTGTTTTTGCTGAGCGCTGATACGTCTAGTGCGCCACGACTACACGACGGCTCCCCAGTACTGTGGTGAGGATGTATGTGCCACTGGGTAGATGTGCCAGGCTGATCTGGAGCTGACCACTGACGGGTGTGACAGCTTGCAGCAGTCGCTCTCCCTGCAGCGTGTAGAGCGTCACGGGGCTAGCAGTAGGTAGCCCTACCACTGTGAGCTGATCACGTACCGGTATGGGGTAGAGCATCCAGTCGTCCTGTGAGGTTGGGTCATCGACTGCTAGGTAAGCGTTGCCACTCTGATCGGTGACCGTCCAACCACGCCGTGCAGCTATCTTTACTTGCTCTGCTGTACAGACGTTGCCCTCTAGATCAGGCCTAGAGGTGTCGATAAGTGCTATGGTACCACGAGTGGTGGCTGAGCGATCGGGGAGGGACTGGAGCATCTCGGTCATCGCCTGACCTCTGATCTTGCTGCGACAGAGCGAGACGTGCTCTAGATCGGGCGAAGCGTGCGAGAAGTCAGCCTCGACGATCTCTTTGGCCTCCATCTCATCGTCAAAGACCAGCGATGTGAAAGCTCCGATGATAGCGGTACGCCCCTTATCGACAGCTCCATAGATCTTGTAGACACCACCCTCGTGTGATATGGACGAGGGCTGCCACCCGTAGATGCGGATCATACCGGGAGCTGCGATCTGTGCAGAGAGGATGTACGGATTCTCAAACTCTTTCTCGAGAGAGACGTAATGCTCCTCGTCAATAGCTGGTGAGAGCTGGTCTACAGTAACTATGGGCAGGATTAACTGGGACTCTCGCTCTCCATAGTAGAACTGACCATCATCCTCTACGACATCAGACAGTCGGACTAGGAGGGAGTACTTTTTCCCTTCGATCATCGACTCCCAAAGAGAGGGATCTATACTATACTGGACCGACCCATGAGCCTCTAGATCCTTAAAGAGATTCTGACCTTTACTCCGTAGATAGGTACCTCCATTCGCAAGCTGTAAGAGTGCCCAGTCTAGCACGACATAGCTTCTCGTCTGATCTCCCTGATTGGTTATCTCGAAATCCATAGAGGTCATCCCAGGGGTATACTCTATTGCCCCCCTTAAGGATCGCCTAGCGAGGCACTTGAGCGTGGCAGCGGAGATCGACCTCTGAGACGGGAGTACCTCCAGACGCTGCGAAGAGCGTAAAGAGTAGTCACTGTCAAAGCCAGCTTCATCTAGATAGGTCCCCTTGAGGATGATATTGCCCTTAGTGCCAGCGGGGAGAGGTAGCTTGGAGATCTTTAGTGGCACCTGCTGCTGCTTTTGGGCAGACATCAAGGCTGAGAGGGAGCCGATAGGGGTAAGATCGCCCTTCATATCCTCAAAGTAGCAGGTCCATGTGGAGTAGTACTCCTCCTTGCTAAGGTTGTCGATGCCGAGCGTAAGCGAACTCTTGCTGTAACCTCGCAGGTCAGGATCTAGGACATCTGTCAAAGCAAGCTGTGGCTCCAGATTTCGCAATTCGTAGCTAGCCTTGCCCTCAGCATCGAAGGTGACGAGCACCTCGGAGATACCTCCGTTGTAGTGCTGTACGGGGATCATCTTACCGTCATTGCCTTCGTAAGCAAGGGACACAACGTAGCTCGCACTCCGTGTGGGGAGTCCCAGGTCGGGTAGGTTAACGGAGGAGATGTTGTGTAGTTGCTTGAGAACGTAGACATAATAGTTGAAATTCGCCAGTTCTTGCTCATCACTGAGGGCTCCGTAATAGGTCTGAGCACCTTCCTCAGAGGGCGTTATGGAGAGGCAGAACTTCGTCTTGTACCTCAGTGCAGAGGTTAGCTCGAGGACTACGTTTTGGAGCTTGATAGTTGCATTATCCTCACACGACACCTCTAGGTAGTGAGCCGATATAGACTCGCCACCAGCGGGCTTAGAGGAGCCATCACGGTCAGGCTCTATACCGACCATAATCTCTTGATAGTTATTGAACCCATCGTATGAAGTACCGCCACCAGTACCTAGCATATCGGGGTTGATCGCATAAAGGAGGAAGTATCCATCAGCCATACCGTCCCAGCCGAGATTGATATGAAAGTAGCCGTCCTGCTTATAGCCATCGCAGACGAAGGCGTGACCGACCGTACTACTAGCACCAGCGTAGTAGATAGGTCGTCCCTCGTTGAGCTCTGTAGCGATGATGTCCATCCAGTCCTCTATCGTATAGTTCATACGACTGAGTAGCCGAATGCCTTTCTTATACTTAAGGTACTTCTGCAGTCCCTCTTTAGGATACTGAGAGAAAGTGCCACTCCCTTGAGCACTATACTGCATCTGTGAGATGACTCCTACGTGATAGCATAGCGTGGAGAGTGCACTGATGACATCTTGAGTTGGGAAGTTTGGATCGGGCTGTGCGGGCATATGTGCCCAGTCGTAGACGTACTGTGAGAAGTCTACACGATGGGTGGTGCCGTCTTTCTCGGTATAGGAGCAGATGCCCTCGCCCTGATTAGGCCACTGGTGATAGCGGAGGATCTGTGAGAGTGCCGTCGCTACGCAGCCCACGACAGCACGACCATCCTCCTTGCTGGGACAAAGCGCGTTGAAGGGGTAACCCTGCCCCCACTGAATATCGCCAAGGAGAGGAGCGACCCCATCAGGACGTAGCTGTGAGGTGCGTGGCTTCACTACGGGCTTGCCACGCTCTACCAGAGCGTGCAGCGCTGCACGTACCTGAGCGAGAAACGAGGCGATATGCTCTGGCTGCTTTTCGTCTGGAATAAAAGCGCCCTCGTCAGCGTAAGCGATCACCTCAGGCAGTAGATCATCACCCGAGATCATCACATAGCCTCGCTTACTACCTATATTATACACGTAATAGGCGGAGGCTAGCGTCTGCACGACTGGAGCCGTCGTCTGGTGACGTACGGACCCCTCGCCAGCGTCAGCGGCTGGAGCGGACACGAGCGTTAGCAAGGGCGTGGTTGCTGAGCGTAGTGCAGCCAAATCGCTACGGCTAAAGTGCTGTGTGGTATATTGCTCGGCTATGAGACGAGCCTGCTGCTCTGTACGAGGCTTAGCCCATAGCGTACTCACACAGAGAGCCAGTCCTAGGACTAGGAAGAGGGAAAAGCGTTGGATCATATTATATGGCGTTTTATCTAGAGAGCAAATGTAATACAATTTTGGTACGTAGTAACTCTCTAGGTCTCATCTCAATTCCGCAAATTGTATCTCGTATTACTTCAGCGAGGACGGACGTATCGACGGTCTGCATCCGAGCCGTGCGTCCCTATACATTGCTACACATCAGCACGTTAAGCTTGCTTGCGATGGGCTAATTCCTATTTTGAGGTGCTGGGGAGAAAGCCACACGCAAAAAACTAACTGAAGTGAACGGCGATGCGGTAGAGGAAGAAGTCACTATTTCGGGTTCCATAGTTGATGGCGATAAAGCGTTGGAGGTTCTGGTTGAGTGCTTCTGCTGAAGCGTTGGTCTTATAGCCGAGGAAGTAGTTGCAGATCTCTCCTATGTGCTTGACCATAAAGTGAGCGATGTTCTTGACCTCTTCACATGGACTACTGAGGTGATTAGTGATGATCTCTAGAAGTGCTTTTTTCTTACACTCCAACAGGTGTCGGGAGGGTGTTATGGAGGTACCATTTCGCATAGGACGTTGGTACCACTTCCGTAGCGCTACGGAGAATTTGTACGCTTCTTTGATGTCTGGGAAAAGTCTAAAGAGTAGCCGAGCGCGTAGCTTTTGACTGGCTGTCTGCTCGTTGTGAAGCTTGTGTAGTAACCCTTTGCTGCGCTGGAGGAGCTGTAGCTGGGTATCTCCATTGGACAGCTCTTTTTTGAACTCTTTGAGCTCTTGCTGGATTTTGGGGGCGGGCTGCAGTTTAGACCGTTTGCGACTCGCCTCCTCCAGCTCCCGTTGCTTGCGTAGAAGCTCTTGGCGGTAGCGTATTCTTACTGACTGGACTTGATCAATGATGTTTTTGACAACGTGAAATTTGTCCGCAATTTGATAGGCATTGGGGAAGAGTTCACGAGCCACCCAGTCGTAGTTTGGAGCCATATCACGGGTTACGCAAGAGACTGCGAAAAGTGCTTCTTGGGAGATGTTTGATCTCATTAGATAGACGATCTGGGAGGCTCGGAGCGTGTTGACCATCAGGACGATTTTATTCGTCTCTGGGTTCGACACGATGGTGTAGCAATCCCCGTTGATGTTCTTTTCGTCTATGCAGATGGTGGATCCCATATTCTTCTCATTGAGAATGGGGATCTTTAGATCAGAACTTACAGGGCTTTTAGCAGAAGACCCTAGAGATCGTGAGGCTCCAGTCTTCTGCAAATGGCGTTGGTGCCCTGGGCTTTTGTATCCGCTCAAGACATCTTTGTACCAGCGAAAGAGTTTCTTCGAGCTCATCCCCATACAGTAGGCGACTTGCCCGATACTGGTGGGCTTAGACCCAATCAATTTCTTTTAAAAAATTGCCGAAAGCCTTGGTCGCTTTCATGCCTTTTTCATTGTATGAGTAGCTGTTGGAGTAGCTCTTTTCCTCTTGTCGCTGGTCCTGTTTTACCTTCCAGCGACGACGCTTGAGGTAGAGGAAGACCTCCTTGCCCATAGCTGGGAAGGTCTGCAACTCAATGTAGTTCGTATAGCCGTCTAGGACTATCTTTGAAAGATCTCCGTTGACCTCTTTTTTCAACTCTGCGGGGATATGGGCAGCGTCATCTTTCTCTACCATAAAGATGCGGTAAATGCCGTTTTCTTCAACCAACTTCTCGAAGTTAAAGTCTCGGAGAATTTCTTGTGGAGCGAATAGCTCAATCCAATCTAGTTCTTTAGTCATATTTGAGGTGGTAAGGGGGAGGGCGAAAAGCTCTCCTCATTCATTTGGGGGTGCAAGTTAATCAATTCACTTCAGTTAGTTTTTTGCGTGTGGCTTCTCCCCCAGCACCTCAAAATAGGAATTAGCCTTGCGATGCGATTTTCGGGGCTAAGATTCGATGAGCATTTGCTTTTGTCAAAATAATTGCGTTACTTTGCAGTCTGATTGCAGACCCACACCAGATGATGCTAATGGCTGGGCTGTGTCGATCTCAGAAACATCGTAGAAGTATAAAAGAAATACCACACCGTCATGTCTAAGATATGTCAGATCACCGGTAAGAAGGCTATGGTGGGCAATAATGTATCCCACTCAAAGCGTCGCACAAAGCGCACCTTTGACGTTAACCTCTTCCGCAAGAAGTTTTACTGGCCCGAGGAGGATCGCTGGATCTCTCTCAAGGTCTCAGCAGCTGGGCTCAGGCTCATCAACCGCGTAGGACTCAACGAGGCTCTGCGCCGTGCTAGCGATGCGGGCTACCTAAGCATCAAGAGCAAATAAACCACTCACTCCTTTAATCACACTCATTTACTATGGCTAAGAAAGGTAAAGGCGATCGAGTACAGGTAATACTCGAGTGCACAGAGCACAAAGAGAGTGGCATGCCAGGCACCTCTCGCTACGTCACCACAAAGAATAGAAAGAATACCACACAGCGCCTAGAGCTTAAGAAGTACAATCCTATCCTCAAGCGCTACACACTACACCGTGAGATTAAGTAATCATCTCTCCCCTTCCTACTAACAAAATAAGAACTAAGTACAATGGCTAAGAAATCGGTCGCAACCTTTAGAACGGGCGATGGTCGCTCATACTCGAAGGTTATCAAGATGGTCAAGTCGCCTAAGACTGGTGCTTATACCTTCCAAGAGGAGATGGTACCAAATGACCACGTACAAGACTTCCTCAAGAAGTAATCTGCATAAGCATATAGAGACGCTACCATAGAGGCCGGGGCTACAAACATACACCCTCCTCTACTCGGTGAGCGAATACCATACAGAGAGCATAGATACGACGTTGTATCTATGCTCTCTTACTTTATATCGAAAGTATGCGGCACTCGTATCTCTTAGACTTCGCAAACATCGGTTTATCGAAAAGATTTTTCGAGAAGACGAGGAGATGTAGCGGAGTTTTTGTATTTTTGGGAAGTCATCATTTACTATAAACGGAATACAGCTATGAGTACACAAAACCGCATCATACCTCCCAGCGAACTGATCGTCAATGACGATGGTTCGATCTTTCACCTTCACCTGAAACCCGAACAACTAGCTGACAAGATAGTCCTCTGTGGCGACCCAGCGCGTGTGGATATGATCGCATCGCACTTCGACTCGCAGGAGTGCTCGGTAAGCAATCGTGAGTTTCACTCCATCACGGGCACCTATCGCGGCAAGCGGATCACCGTGCAGAGTCACGGCATCGGCTGCGACAACATAGAGATCGTCATCAACGAGCTAGATGCACTCGCCAATATCGACTTAGAGACCCGTCAGGTACGTCCTAACCACCGTAAGCTGACGATGGTACGTGTGGGTACCAGTGGCGGTCTGCAACCTGAGACCCCGATAGGCACTTACGTCGCAGCACACAAGGCGATCGGCTTCGAGGGTTCGCTCTTTTTCTACGCCAATACGGAGGCAATAAGAGACCTCCCCTTTGAGGCTGCGCTCAAGGAGCAGCTACAGTGGCCGATCAAGGGACTTGATCCCTACGTGGTCAATTGTAGTGAGTCTCTTTATCAGCAGATCGTCGGTGACTATGGGGACATCGTGCGTGGCTGTACGATCGCTGCCAACGGATTTTACGCACCTCAGGGACGACAGCTGCGTCTACCTCTTGCTGACCCAACGCTGAATCAGAAGATCGAGGCCTTTGAGTACGAAGGACAGCGCATCACCAACTTTGAGATGGAGTCGGCTGCTCTCAGTGGTATCGGCAGCCTCCTCGGGCACGACACGCTAACCGTCTGCTACATCATCGCTGGACGTCAGAATCTGAATATGAACACCAACTACAAGCAAGGTATCGATGGGCTCATCGAGCTCGTTCTAGAGCGTATCTGACGAATAGAGCAGCGGATTGGTTCCTTTAACTAAAAGTTAATCTACCCTTTCTGCTTGTCGTATGACTATTTTTTCGTACCTTTAGAGTGTCGGGATGATTTCTCCTACCTTCGTCCTTAAGTACATGGTAGTAGAGGTAAGAGAGTCCATCAAGACACTATGAGATGGTCCGAAGAGACTTACAGACTACACAAACTAGAACAAACTTATATTCACAATATAAACAACAGAACAAATATGAATAACACAGGACGTATAGCATTAGGCATCGCTCTCGGAGCAGCCATAGGAGCAGCTATCACTTACCTCTCTGACCGCGACAAGCGTGATCGTCTCTACGATGATCTCAGCACCACGGCAGATCGCACGCGTGACTCGCTGGTAGAGGGATACTATGAGGCAAAGGATCGATTCGAGACTTATCGCGACAAGCTACAAAAGCGTGGCGCAAAGTTTGCCGAAGAGGTCGAGGAGCAGTTCGACGAGACCGTGGACAAGGCTAAGGAGACAGCCAGCAAAGCTAAGGAGACTGTCGAGGAAGCTAAGAAGGCGGTCAAGTAAGTTCTCGGACTGAGACAATTTCCATTGAGGAATACACAATAGGACTTAGAGGGTAGCATGCTCATCCGCACAAAGAGACCGCAGGTCACTTACGACAGATGAGTACGCTACCCTTTTGGTCATTATCCTCTCACCTCTAGCTTCTAACCTCTAAGCTCTAACTTCCTATGCAAGACTTTAATATATCTCGCTTTATCTACCATACCAAGGAGTACCTCAAGGCATCCGCTCGCCGAGTAATCTACTCAAGCACTGATGCGGGCATGAAGGTCGCAGGAAATCTCCTTACGATACTTCTAGTACTGTCGTTAATGCCTTTCGTGATGATCCTCCTACTCTTCGCTGGAGTAGCTGGTATCAATGCCTGGCTAGAACTAGGTTGGGGGTGGAGCTTCCTCATAGGTGCTGGAGTCTTACTACTATTAGTAGTCATCACGCTGTTACTGCGCAAAGCCATCGTGCGCACCATCAGTACCAGTATCTATCGCAAGGTATACAGTTCGCTAGCCAAGCTAGATGACAAACTACGCCCACAGCCGATGGCATCCGAAGAGGAAGACTCAAGTTACATTGCTCCTAAGAGCAAAGGAGCCCTCACCCCTACCGACGAAGCATCCACCACGCAAACCCGCTAACCTGACCATCTAACATGAAGAAAAGAGTATCATATCAAGACTTCCAAAGACGTCAGAAACTCGCCGAGGCTGATCTCGTAATCGCTGAGCGTGCCTGGCAGAGAGACTTAGGATATATCAAAGGGCTAGGCATCAAGAAGACACTTATCAATGAGGCAAAAGAGCAGATAGCTCCTCCAGGCTCTCTACTAGGTCGCCTACTCACGCCATCGACACGTAAGCAGCGACGTAAGGGGAACTCTCTACTCTCTAAGCTCACTGGAGGCTCTAAGCAATCTACCTATAGTTCTCTGACACAGAGCGATCAAGACGGAAAGAGCTCCCAAGGAGTGACACAGCGAATCATCAATACCGGTTTGTCTCTCGCTAAGCCAATCCTATGGACCGTAGGACTAGGCATGGCAAAGGGCTTTCTTCGCAGAAAGTTTAAGCCTCTTCGCTTCATCCTTCGCTAAGCGCTCTGAAAAACCTCTCCTCCTTTACAAATCTCACGAGTAACGATTTGTAAGGATGCACGGCTCGTGTCGAGTCGGAGAGTGTCCGTCCTCGTATCTATGAGGTCAAAAACTTAACAACAACGGACACACTCTTGCTAGACACTCAGTCGTGCGTTCATACGAAGATTGCTACACGTTAGCATCTTAAGCCAGCTCATAATGAGCTTTTCGAAGTTGAAGACTAGAGGCTCCAATCGCTTATTTCACTACCTTTGCGGAGCGTAGGAAAGAGACATAGCGCCCATTCAAGGTCATGCGATCGTCTCGCCTTAGTTTAAGTTTCTCTTAGCGTGGCACTTTTTCTGAAGCTTTATGCACCTCAAAAGTAGATATCTTCTTATCGTCTTACTGGCATTCATTTGTCGTTCGCTCGTAGCGCAGGAGCGAGCCGCTCTAGAGCAGCTTTATCAACCGATCCTCGAGCGGCCGCTAGGCGTAGCCCCCGCCGTCAGCGACAGTGTCTGGGAGCAACTCCTACAGAAAGCTCTAGACGCCCCCGAGACCACCGTCACCTTGCAGACCAAGGCACAGGACTCTCTGGAGATGCGGATAGACAAAGCGCGTCTCCGCTGCACGATCTCCATATCAGGTCTCCTCACCTACGAGCTACTACTCGCTCCCTGGCGCACTCAGGGCGAGCAGCCTTTACTACAGATCACCACCCTCGAGCAGCCCTATCGAGTGAGTCAGCTCACCGCCTTCCTCCCCAAGCAAGAGAAGCAGTGGGTGCTAGACGCTACTATCCCATACACAGACTGGCTCATACACACCAAGGAAAAAGAGCCCGTCCTCTCCCCTTCCGAGTCCCTTTTGTCTCAGCTAGCAAAGATGCCGCTCGTGTTAACCTTTGCCACAGAGCAAGGCAGACGAGCGGTCAGGATCTGTGCGACTCCCTCCCTGGAGGGCTGGACTACAAAGGAGGAGACCAAGCGCATCGAGTCACTCATCAGTACATCGCCCCTATCCTATCAATTGACACGGCGGGGCATCTTGAAAAGAATCAAGTAAGATCACCCCATGGCTAGACTAGACAACAAGCACATCAAGTATATCATCGCAGGAGCTGCCCTCGTGGTGCTCCTCGTCATCGTAGGTGCATGGATATATATAAGGAGTGAGCGACAGCAGATGCAGAGCGTGCAGAGCGAACTGGTCGACATGGAGAAGCAGCGCATGCAGCAAGAGCTAGACGAGCTAGCAGCACAGTATCAGCTACAGTACGAGAAGCTCGCGTCATCGTCAGGCGAGACAAGCCTCTCCTTCGACAATGATGAGCTACTCGCTCAGCTTGAGAGCGAGCAGGAGCGTGTCAAGCAGCTAAGCCAAGAGCTAGCCACCGTCAAAGCCTCCAACGCTAAGCGTATCAGTGAGCTAACCGGCGAGATCAACACACTCCGGGCTCTACTCCGTAGCTACATCGTACAGATCGACTCTCTCAATGCGACCAATGAGCGACTAGTTGCCGAGAATCAGCAGGTCAAGGAGGACTACTCCCGCATTAGCAGCGAAGCTTCACGACTCTCTGAGGAGAAGGCTGCGCTATCAGACCGTGTCGCCATCGCAGCCCGCTTAGATCTCTCTGGGCTCACAGTCTCTTCGCTCAATGGTCGTGGCAAACGCACCTCACGCATCGACAAGGTGGAGACACTGGCGGTCTCCTTTACGATCAAAAAGAATGTCACTGCCCCCGTCGGCAACAAAGCAATTTACGTACGGATCCTCAACCCCAACGATATGCCGATGAGTGGCGAGGGGGGCGCCTTTAGCTTCGAGGGGCAGACCCTTCAGGCGACAGCCTCCAAGAGCATCGAGTACACAGGTGAGGACACCCCCGTCACCATCTACTACCAGATTACGCAGGCGCTCCTCTCAGGGAGCTACCGAGCAGACGTTTTTGCCGATGGGCATCGCATTGGCCATACCACCTTTACCTTATGATGAGATATCTATTGACGCCCCTGCGAGGCTTGCTTGTACTCGCACTCAGCTGCATACTCAGCAGCTCCCTCTATGCGCAAGGCAACTCACTCAAGCTGTCGCTACATGACTGCATTCGCTATCATCAGACGAGTCCAGTACCATCGGCACAACTAGAGGCACAGCGACAAGCAGCGCATGCTACACAGCTCAAGGCTCAGAGTAACTTCTTCCCCCAGATTTCCCTCTCGGGCGGATGGCTCTACACACCAGCCAAGCTTAAGCCTTTCTCCGTCGACCTCTCCTCCTGGCTTCCACCGATGCAGACACCAAACCTACCAGGAGTGCCCACTCTAGGCGAAGCTCAGTCTTGGCTCGATGATAAGATGAGCCTCGAGCTAGGACACGTCTTCTACGGCTCCCTCTCGCTACGTCAACCCATCTTCGCCGGTGGTCGCATCTATAACGGTGTACGCCTAGCACGGATCGGAGAGAGTGCGGCTGAGTACCAGTGGACTATACAGCAGCGCAGCGAGGAGGAGCAGATCGCCAAGACCTATTGGCAGGCAGTCCAGCTACAGGAGCAGCTCAAGGCGATCGCTCAGTTCAACGATATGCTAGACAAAACACTCGCAGACGTCTCAGCCATGAAGGAGCAAGGGGTCGTAGCGGATCGTGAGGTGGTCTCCGTACGGGTCAATCGCAACAACGCCAAGCTACAAGAGGGCAAGCTACGAGAGGGCTTGCAGGCACTGCTTATCCTACTCAAGCATCAGTGCCGTATCCCAGCCGACCAAGCCATAGAGCTTGCGCCCGACTTCACCCTCGCCAGCCAGCAACCGATCGATCCATGCCAACCCAAGCTATACAGCACGATCAATCCTATGGAGCGTGTCGAGATCAAAGCTGCCAACCTAGCCGTCGAGGCGGAGCGGCGGCGTGCCCAGATGGCTCTCGGCGAGATGCTCCCCGAGGTAGGCTTCACAGCACAGCTGCTCACCATGTCGCCCAACCCTATGGACGGCTTTAAGAAGCAGTTTGGCTCTACCTGGATGGTTGGCGTAGCCGTGCAGATCCCCATCACCGGCATTTACCAAGGCTGGCAGAGTCGCACTGCAGCGCTTGCCAATCAGCAAGTACGTCAGCTAGAGCTACAAGATGCTGAGCGTGCTATCCAGATGCAAAACGAGCAAGCCTCACGGCAGCTCACCGAGGCACTCGCCCGCTACGCCGAGACAGAGCAGATCCGGACCGATGCGCAGCTCAACCTCGACCTCTCGACCGAGGGACACAAGGAGGGCGTCGTCACACTTGAGACGCTCTCACTAGCACAGCGCAACTGGCTCGAGTCGGAGATGCAGTACATCGAGACCTTCGTCGCTGTGCGCCTAGCGCAGGTCGCTGTCAACGTCGCCACCGGCCAAGCCATAGACCTCTAGCACCCACGACACGACAACTCCTCTACACAGAGCCGACACACTATGAGTCCATTGACTCTGTAATAAGCTCACCATAGCTAAGCATCTTCCACAAAGGTCACGGATCAGTCCGTGACCTTTTTTTGTACCACGCAAGGAACGAGTAACGAGATGTAGGGACGCACGGATCGTGCGTCCGTTGTATCACGACCCTCGACATCGTTGCTCGGCTCATCGGGCGAATGCCCACGTGGAAAATCTCAAATCCCTACGTGGAAAATAAAAAATCTCTACGTAGGCGAGAAATAAAACTTCGGAAGAATCAAATGAAACTTCGGAGGAAATTTTTCTTCCCTACGTGGAGAATAAAAAATAGCCACGTGGAGATTTGAGATTTTCCACGTGGCTATCGTGCAAAAGTCGTTTCTTAACTCCGCAAAGCTCACGAGCTTGTGAGATTTGCGGAGCACAATTCCCTGAGACTATTGCGCTAGAATAAATTATTATCTATATTTGTAGCGCTGTTTTCCACCTAAAGGTAGTAACCTCAGAGAGAGCCTTATAGCCCTGAAAAAGGACGATAACCACGAATCTATAAACACTAAACTATAATAACGCTATGGGTTTGAAAACTACTACTTGGCAATCATCAGTCAAAGCTCGACGAATGCTCATCGGGAGCTTACTGACAGCGCTCGCGCTCATTCCATCTATGGGAGCTCTCAAGGCTCAGGAGCAGATCATGCTCGTTGCAGCCGCAGAGCAAAATCAGTGGAAGATCACCGTAGAGGCCGACACCGAGGTCTGGGCCGACTGGAATGGCAACGGACAGAAGGACGACAACGAGCTCCTCACTTCTGGACAGCCAGCTGAGCAAACGACCGCATCCGCCACGCTCAAAATATATGGAGCGGTTCAGAAGTTGAGTGCTCCGAGCAACAACATTCAGAGTATAGACCTCGCACAGGCCACTTCGCTCGTTGAGATTGACCTGGCTCACAACAACCTCGAGGATTTTGAAGCCTCAGAGTGTGAGAGCCTCTCCGTAGTAAATGTAAGCTACAATCAGTTCGAATGGCTCGACTTCTCGTACAATGAAGCGCTCACCAAGCTAGACTGTAGCTACAATGAGAGTCTGAGTGGACTAGACCTACCGGATGGACTCAAAGAGCTCAGATGTAACAACGGAGCTATATCCTCACTATCCCTCTCCTCACTCTCTCAGCTTACCCTCCTAGACTGCTCGGCAAACTCGTTGCAGTCGATAGATCTATCTCAAAATACAGCACTTCAGTACCTCTACCTACGGGGTCTGGACCAGATACCTCAATTCGCTGGTGGGCTACAGATATCTAACCTCTCCAATCTGGTGGAGCTTGACTTCTCTGGATCTACATTTACTTATGTAGAGTGCCCGCAGTCGGAGAGTATGAAGGTCTTCAACTGTAGCAATACAAAGCTGGACATCTTCAACGTGGCTGGCTTCCCCAACCTTGAGGAGCTCTACGCTAGTGGCTCTATGATCCTGACGCTAGACATATCTCAAAACAACAAGCT
The DNA here is from genome assembly GCF_000212375.1 of Porphyromonas asaccharolytica DSM 20707. Taxonomy (NCBI): domain Bacteria; kingdom Pseudomonadati; phylum Bacteroidota; class Bacteroidia; order Bacteroidales; family Porphyromonadaceae; genus Porphyromonas; species Porphyromonas asaccharolytica. The sequence continues at coordinate 2,124,544 of NC_015501.1, forward strand.
CAAGAAGCTCACCTGCGATCGCGCACAGCTTAAGAAGCTAGATATGCCTACAGATCCGCAGCTAGAGTACATCGACATACACAACAACCACTTGCTCCTCGATGGCATCAAGAAGTTTGTCGAGGCGCTCAATGACCGCACGGGTCTATCAGAAGGTACCCTCATACTCATCGATAGCTACGAAAAGAGCGAACTCAACCCCTACGACGACGAGACGCTACACGCTATCATGGACAAGAACTGGGCTCCCTATGACTACAAAAACGGGGAGAAGGATGGACTCAACCCACTCAGACCATCTGACATGCCACTCTCTCCATACGTCACGGATCAGCCTAAGATCGTCCTAACGAGTGACGCTACCTCGGGCCAGTGGGATCTGCAGATCGAGATGAGAAACGATGACGACAAGAAGTCCGTCTGGATCGATAGAAATGAGAATGGAGCGTACGACGAGGGCGAGGAGGTCACAGACTTCAACAAGAGCCTACACTTCCCGCACGAAGCACAGGTCATCACGGTATATGGTAACGTACAGAACTTCTTCTGCTATGCCAACAGCCTCACAGCTCTCGACATATCCCAGTGCCCCGACCTAGAGATCCTCGACGCCTCTGACAATAAACTCGCCACGATCGATCTGAGCGCAAATGGTCAGCTCAGAGCTCTCACTCTACATGGCAACATGCTTACGGAGGTGGATCTATCGCACACGCCACACCTCTTCCGATTCTACTGCAACAAGAACAAGCTCACCCAGCTAGACCTCTCCAAGACGCCCGACCTGATACAGCTCAGATGTGGTAGGAACGAGCTGACGCAGCTAGACGTCTCGATGCTTACGCAGCTCAAGTACTTCGACTGCACAGGCAATAAGCTCACGACGCTTGACCTGACGCACTCTGAGGACTTGACCAACCTTCTTTGCGCAGACAACCAGCTCACAGCTCTAGACCTGACAGCTTGCGCAGACCTAGAGGAGCTGACTTGCTACAATAACAAGATCGCCACGGCTATCGACTTCACCAACTGTAAAGTCATTAGAGAGGTAAGCCTCTTTGGCAATCAGATACAGAGTGAGGAGATGCTACAGACGGTTAGCTCACTGCCACAGAATGAGCAGGCTGAGAAGAAGGCGTTTTACGGCATCGACACAACCCTCGAGCCAAAGGACGGCAACGTAGTCAGCAAGAAGGCGGTAGCCACTCTTGCCGAGAGAGGCTGGATCTGCTACGACTTCCAGAGCGGTGCCAACGAAGGTAAAAACGTCTACGCAGGCTCCGAAAATGTAGCCATTGATGCACCACGAGCTCACGCTGAGCAGATCATTTACCTCAGTGACTCGCAGGAGCTACTGATCCCGACATGCTACACAAGCGTAGCTATATACGATGCTACGGGTACACTCATCCGCTCTCTAGAGGGCGCTAGCCGTGCAGACCTCTCTGAGCTACCTGCTGGGCTATATGTCGTGACTGGCGTTACTGCCGATAGCACGAGCGCAAGCACCGCTATGACAATTGTCAAGGAATAACATAACGCTGTCTACTACCAATACAATGAATATAGTACGCAACTTCTGGGCATTCGCCCTACTACTCTCTGTGGCTCTCTTGCCACAGAGAGCCTTCTCTCAAGACGTGCAGAGCCTCCCGAAGATGGAGCTACAAGTCATACCTCAGAGCGCACTATCGATAGTCATCACCGCTGGAGACAAGGAGGCAACCGTATACGTCGATGAGCACCGCGGCTCTCTCGTTACGCACAAAGTGCCCGCGGGCGAGGACTATACACTCTTAGTCTCCTCGGCAACCAACGAAGCGACGATCTATGGAAATATCGTATCGGCCAAGATGGTAGACCAAAAGGTTTACGAGATAAAGGTCGACGGTATGAAGTCACTAGAGGAGCTATCGGCTTTTTCCTGTGGACTTAACGACTTATATCTCAAGGGGTGCGACCGCTTGAGATCTCTCTACCTGACGCAGAACAATCTCTCCGAGCTCTCTCTGGCTGAGACGCCAGCACTCCAAGAGCTCAACGTCGGGTACAACGTGCTCCGTGAGCTAGACTGCTCACCATGCCCTAACCTGCTCAAGCTCATCTGTAGCAAGAACGATCTCTCTAAGGTCAATATCTCTGGATGCACCAAGCTCAACGAGATAAACGTACAGATGAATAAGAAGCTCACCACCCTCGACCTCTCCGCCTGCAAAGCGCTCGTGGGACTAACCTGCGCTAGTACGGGTATCACTGATATTGATGTCTCTGGGTGTGAAGATCTCATCTTCGTAGACACTTCCTTCTCCCCCATCCAGCGGTTCAAAGCTCGTGGATGTAAGAGTCTTCAGACGCTCAGCTGCTATCAAAACGATCTCTACAACATAGATCTCAAGGGCTGCGAGAGCCTAGACAAGCTGACGCTACAGCACAACCCCAACTTAGGTCTTCTAGACATCAGATCACTCAAGCGACTCGTCACGCTACTCTGCTCTGACTGCGGACTAAAAGAGATCAAGATAGGAGATCTGCCCAGCCTCGAGGAGTTCTACAGCTTTGACAACAAGCTCGTCTCGCTAGACTTCTCTGGAGCGCCCAACCTCCGAGAGATACAGTGCGACAACAACAAGCTGCAGTCTCTACAACTAGCCAGTTCCATGCCGCGGTTAGAGCTAGTCTCCATCGTCAAGAATGACCTCTCCGCCTGCGCTATCGACAGCCTCTGCGTAGCTCTTCCCGAGAAGGAGGAAAGCGCACCGCTCCGCATTGCAGCCAATCCAGGCGCTACAACGAGCAAATCTTTCCTAGCCGTCGACAAAGGGTGGAACGTAGACATCTTCGGCAATGGAGAGGGCTGTAGCATCAACATCGGCGTAGAGTCCCTAGAGCGTGCCGAGAGCCTCTGCCTGATCGACGAGACCGGTATCACCCTCCTCCCCGAGAGTGCGCTTTCGGACGTAGCACTGTATAGTCTGGAGGGCGAGACGCTCTACCACTTCGCAGCTCAGGAGACACACCCCTCACGCCTCACACTACCCTCTGGGCGCTACCTACTTAGAGTCGGCGAGATGACACGTCTTGTCATCATACCCTAATCATACATCAGCAAATCTGTAGATTATGAAGACAACTACATACAAGGCACTACTCCTATGCCTGATCCTACCCTTCATAGCGGTGACCAGTTATGGGCAAGAGTCGTTTGACACCAGCCGTTACATAGAGCTCACCACAACGCTGGGTGCAGGGGAGAAGGTACCTATCGCTATCAATAAAGATGCTTGGGTTGATCTCAACGCCAATGGACAGCAAGACGAAGGCGAGGTGCTCAAGCTAAAGCCCATTGACGAGGGACCCGACGAAGGCATACAGCTATTTACCGTAACCCTATCGGCACAGACCTTTAGGATCTATGGCAACTTCAACGAGATCATACTACGTAAGTGGAGACTCTCCAAGATCGACGTCAGTCGTATGACACAGCTCACCTACCTAGGCGTACCTTATAGTAAGCTGGAGCAGATCGATCTATCGGCACTGACCAAGCTCAAAAACTTCGAGGGACGCAACAACCGGTTTGCCGAGTTAGACCTATCGCACCAGCCCGACCTAGAGCTAGTAGAGGTCATCTCCAACGAGCTCACCCTTCTAGACCTTAGGCAGAAGCCGCATCTCTACTTCGTCGGAGTAGCGCACAATGCGATACGAGACGAGGCGATGGATCTACTGGTCAATGCGCTACCGATGCGTAGTGAGGGCGAGTTCAACGAAGGCCAGCTATACGTCTTCACGCTCAATGAGCCTACCGAAAAGAACTATATGACCGACCGCCAGGCCGCCATAGCTGACGGTAAGTATTGGAACGTGCAGGCCTGGGACAAGTCTCGTAATGACTGGGTCAAGTACATGGGCGAGCCTACAGCAATCACAGCGGTAGCTGCCGCTCCGACGGCGCTTAGAGCCCTCTACTCAGGCTCGGCACTCGTTCTCATAGGTACTACACTCGATGAGCCTATACAGATCTACAACTATTCGGGAGCCCTCCTAGCCACTTTCGCAGGGGATCAGGAGACGACCACCTATCCCATAGCATTACCTGCAGGTAGCTACATCATCACCCACTGCGGAGCGACAGCCACACTGCAAGTCCTATAAGTTTATCTCTCACAATCGAACCAATCAAGCATATTAAGCTATGAACAAACTAGCTACACGACTCATACCCCTCACACTGCTCTTGTTGCTACCGCTCAGCACCCAGCTGCGTGCTCAAGTGACGCCAGCACCTATCGACGGACCTCGTCTTACCTTGACGACCACCCACCCCGCTGGCTACCAGCTGGGTATAGCCTTCATACCGCACGATGAGACCGTCTGGGTAGATGTCAATGGCAACGGCATTTGCGACAGAGGCGAGGGCAGAGCCAAGGACAACGTTGGTAAGACAAACATCATGATCATCACGCTTGTCAAGCCGAGCGTCACGATCTATGGTCCCGTAGACGCCATCCGCTTTGGAGGCCTAGACCTCATAGGGATCGATGTCACCAAGATGCCTAAGCTAAAAGAGATCCAGTGCTTCAACAATCAGATTGATCATCTAGACCTCTCTGGGAGCACAGGACTACAAACGCTCTTTTGCTTTCAAAATCAGATCTCCTCGCTAGACCTCTCTGCATGTAAAGAGATACGCGACATACGTTGCTTCTACAATCAAATCGGAGAGGGAGAGATGAACGCCCTGATGCGTAGTCTCCCCGACCGTGCTACAAAGAAGAAAGGATTCATCATAGCACTCGACACGACCAATCCGGAGGAGCAAAACGTCTGCTCAGTAGATGCCGTCAAGGTCGCTCTAGACAAGAACTGGGAGGTCAATGACTTCCACGGGGACAAGGATAACTGGACAGGCGTGCCTTACAAAGGCTCTCCCTCAGCGCTCCATGAGTTACTTCCTGACGCCCCCATCGTCTACTACGACGGAGCTACTCATGCGCTAGTCTTGGCTGGCAACACCGGTGCTCCCTACGCACTATACTCGGAGACAGGCTTACTGCTGACCTCTGGGGTTCTAGACGCTAGCGGTCAGTGTCAGATAGCGATGACCGCCTATCCCGATGGAGCTTATATCCTCAACCTCGGAGGCGAGAGTTTCAAGATTTACCACATCTAGGTCAGAGAAGTGATCCACGTGGGGCGTGTCTCCTAAATGTGGCATGCCCCACCCACTACGACCACATACCCGCACACCACTATGTCTCGACATCATATCACATATCTCATCTGCCTGCTCTCGCTACTGGCACTACCAGCCCTCGGGCAGAACCCCTTCAAGCCAGTCTCTACCGATGGCGACCGCATCGTCCTAACCACCGCCATAGAGCGTGCTGACGACATCACATTCACCATACGTCCTATAGAGCATGGCGTCTGGGTAGATCAGAATGGCGATGGGCAGTTCCAAAGAGAAGAGATGGCCAGCAACCCTGAAGATGACCTCAATGATCCAGGACATTTCCTCGTATCCTTTCAGGTCACATCACCTCAGATCACGATCTATGGCAAGATAGACCAGCTCCTCATCCCTAACTGCAAAGTGACCAACGTAGACCTAACACACGCCACAGCACTCAAGACTCTAGAGGCTTACCGCAATGAGATATCCTCGATCACGACACCGGCTGGTCTACCACTAGGAGATCTCTGGCTGGCAGACAACAAGCTGCAGGGGATAGACTTCTCCAACTGTAGCAAGCTATGGTTCATCGAGCTCTACAACAATCAGATCTCAGAGCAGGCTATGACCAAGGCCTTTAGCACCTTGCAGCACGCAGCACCCGTTGCTGATCCCGAGCTAGAGATCCCCGAGCCGACCATTCAGGTGATCGACACGCACAGCAACCATGAGGGCAACGTATGCAACGTCAATGCCGTGGCTCATGCCAAGAGCCTTGGCTGGGCCGTTTACGATCTAGCAGGAGATACCCAAAACTGGACTGGAGTCCCCTACGAAGGTTCGCCTGTGGGCATCACTCCCATCTCGTCTCAGCTGCCGACCTACAGCCGTACGCCTGGAGCGATCAGACTAGATGCGCTAGAGCCGCACAGCACCATCACGCTCTACGATATGGAGGGCCGCACGCTGCAAGAGTTCACTACGTCCACGAGCACCGTCACGATCCCCCTATCAGCCGAGCAGACCGCTACGCCCTACCTATTCACGATCCAGTCGCCTGAGGGGCAGCGAGTGAGTGTCAAGCTCTAACCACGCATGGCAAGCCGTCGGTCGCAAAGGCATCGTATTTTATAGTTAAGCGACTCTTACAGACGATAGCCACGTAGGAAATTCGAAATCCCTACGTGGCTATTTTTCATTCCCCACGTAGGGATTGAAAAGTTCCTCCCTTGGAACTGAAAAGTTCCTCCCTTGGAACTAAAGAGTTCCTCTCTTGGAACTTTAAAGTTCCAAAAGAGGAACTACTTTTGGAACTCGTATCTATCACACGTTCAGCACAATAAAACAAGCTACACCAATAGCGACTTAACGAATTGAGGAAATGGGTACAACTCCTCTTACGTCTGTTTTTTTTACCTTTGCCGAGCAACGAAAGAGATCAATACCTGTCAGTAAGTCTATCCCTAAGTTATGGCTCTGTTTTTTCTTTTGCTACTTCCATATTATACACTAGCGAGGGGACTCAACACCTTACGCTTGTTCGGGCTCTCTTGGAGCGATCTCAAAAGGGGGAAGACTTGATCGAACTCGCTCACCTCTAAACTGAAGTGCGCAGATATCTGTGACGGGGTCTTATTGATTGTGCTATCTCTTGTTGCTTTAGGAGCTTTGTCTTCGCTGTCACTATACGAGGTCGGGGTACCTCTGGGATATAAACTTATAAGTAACACCTTCCTGCCTGGACTTTTTACAGGGTGGGCTCTGGAGCTCTTACGTTGCCATAGCGCTGATTGCACATTCAATGGGAAGCAAGCAGTTTTCCTCACCCTAACGATCGCGATCTTGCTCGGGTCGCTTTATTGGCTATGGGTAGAGGTGTCCTATTGAGTCTGCTGTTCAGCCCCAAGGGCTAGCATAAAGAAAGCTGTGTCAAAGCACTACGAGTAGCAACTTAACGTGTAACGATATGTAGGGACGCACGGGAGTGTCTAGCTGGAGGGCGTCCGTTGTATCAAAGGTTACAGCGTCGCAGTATCTTAATGGGGATGGACGCACGAGCCGTGCGTCCCTACACATCGTTACTCGTGAGACTTGCGGGAGCTTCGTAGCGTGAGGGATCTTTGCGACAGTCTTCTTTTTCCTTACCTTTGTGACACTTAACTATGACGACAGTAGAGAGATATCACGATATAAGCATGGGACATCGTGTCGTGGGACACGAGTCGAAGTGCCGCCACCTACACGGACACAACTACCGAATACACTTCACTTGCTCCGCAGCACAGCTCGATGAGCTGGGGCGGGTGATCGACTTTGGCGTGATCAAGGAGCTCCTCTGCATGTGGCTGGAGGAGCATTGGGACCACAAGATGATGATCTACGATGAGGACCCACTACTCCCTTCGCTACGGGAGCTGGTGCCGGAAGATCTGGTCGTGGTGCCCTTTAACCCGACAGCCGAAGCGATGGCGCATTACCTCGTCGAGACGGTTGCTCCCGCACAATTGGCTGGCACGGGCGTGACGCTCGTCAGTTGCCGTGTCGAGGAGACGGCACGATGCAGCGCTACCTACTCACTACCTATATAATATGCAGCCGCTACCGGTCAACGAGATCTTCTACAGCCTCCAGGGCGAGGGAGGACAGATGGGACGCGCGATGCTCTTCGTGCGCCTCTCGGGATGCAATCTCACTTGCGACTACTGCGACACAGACTTTGCGGGGCATCAGCTTATGACCGCTTCGGAGATCTTAGCGCAGCTGGGGAGCTATCCCTGCCGTGACATTCTTTGGACTGGTGGCGAACCGACCTTAGCGCTGCGGGAGGAGCATATAGCATTCTTTCACGAGCATGGCTATCGTCAGTCTATCGAGACAAATGGCACCCGCCCCATGCCTCAGGGGCTGGACTATGTCACCTGCTCGCCCAAGCCAGAAGCAATAAGTGGCCTGCGGGAGCGTTTTGTAGACAACTACCCTGACGGCATCGATGAGGTGCGCTGGCCCCTACAGTTGGGCGCTCCCCTACCCCCACCCATTGAGCAGTTGGCCGAGGCACGTCGTTACTATGTCAGCCCCGTAGAGGAGACGGGCGTAGAGATGTCGGCCGTTGTGGCACGCTGTATGGACTTCGTTCTAGCCCACCCCGAGTGGCGGCTCAGCGTACAGCTACACAAGTTGTTAGGGTTTCGCTAAGTAAACGGTTTGCTATGAAGGTCTCGTCGTCACATATTCGCTGGTTGCTCGTGCTACTCCCGTGCGCTATGGCGCTCTGTAGCTTGATGAGCTGCAAGAGTGTGACGCTGAGCAAGGCGGAGCTGTACGACCATACGGGACGCTACGCTCTCGCTGCCGATAGCTACTACACGCTCTACCGCCGCACCTCTCGCAAGAAGCCTGAGCGACGGGCTTACCTAGCCTTCAAAGCAGCGGAGAACTACCGACGACTGGGCAACACGCCCCGCGCGCTCAACTGCTACAACCTAGCCCTCTCGGGCGACTATCCTGACTCGATCCTCCACCTACGCATTGCTCAGGAGCTACAACAGTTAGCACGCTGGCGGGAGGCGGGCAAAGCTTACGAACAATTCCTGGAGTACTACCCGCACGACTACTTCGGACGTATAGGTCTGGCGAGCGTGCGTCAGGCCGATTCGCTCCTCGCCCACCCCACGGGACACACGGTTGAGACGGATCGTCTCTTGATCTCGCCCTATGCAGAGTTTGCCCCTTGCTATGCGCCCGATGGCACGACACTCTACTTCACCAGTAGCCGGGTGCCTCTCCGTGATATGCTACAGGAGAGCGAGGTGACGGGACTGGGGACGAACAATCTCTTCATGATCAAGCAGGACGCCTCGGGCAAGTGGTCTCGCCCAGACAGCGTGCCGGGCAGTATCAACACCGCCGAAGATGAGGGTACGCCCTCCATCACATCAGACGGCAACACGCTCTACTACTCCTATGCTGAGCAAAGCTCCACCTACGACCGCACCGTGCAAATCTACAAAGCCTCCAAGTCTAGCCAAGGGGGCTGGGGCAAAGGTGAGCGCGTGCCCATCTGGGAGGACTCGCTACGTATGGCGGCGCACCCTGCCATTGACGCTTCGGGACGATACCTTTACTTCGTGAGCGAGGGAGCTGGCCTTGGTGGCAAAGACCTTTACCGCATAGCCCTTAGCGAGCATGGCTGGGGCAAGCCGGAGAACCTCGGCAACGAGATCAATACACCTGGCGACGAACTCTTCCCGACGATGGTAGGCGACAGCACCCTTTACTTCTCCTCCAATGGACGTGTGGGGCTGGGCGGACTAGACCTATACAAAGCGCAGATGGACTCGCTCGGCGGGTGGCAGGTGACGCATCTGGGCGCTCCGATGAACTCCCCCGCCGATGACTACGCCATCACCTTCGCTCCGAAGCCGCAATCGGGCTTGGCGGAGGAGGGTTACCTCTCCTCGACTCGTGGCGACCAGCGTGGACGACCACATCTCTACCGCTTCTCATTGCCCGCCACCATCATACGCATCGATGGCTTCGTGATGGATCGTGAGGGGTACGGCATACCGCAGGCGACGGTACGCATTGCCGATGAGCAAGGTTTGCTCGCCACACCCATTGTCTCGACACGTGACGACGGCTCTTTCGTCCTTGAGATCGCCGGGTCCAACCGCTACGTGCTACACGCCTCGCACCCGGACTACCTCAACCAATATATGCCGCTCGTGACCGACAGCGCCACCGAGAGCACCGACTACCTAGTCGACTTTTACCTAGCTTCGCGCTTGCACTCGGAGCAGATCCACGACATCTACTACGACTTCGACCGTGCTTCGCTGCGCCCCGAGGGCAAGAAGAGTCTCGACTACCTCATCACACTCCTGGAGCAAAACCCCGACGTGCGCCTAGAGCTGAGCAGTCACACAGATCGCAAGGGTTCGCAAGCATACAATCAAAAGCTCTCACAGCGTCGTGCACAGAGTGTCGTCGACTACCTCATCGCCAAGGGCATTGCCGCCGACCGCTTAGAGGCTCGTGGCTACGGCAAGGAGCGTCCCTACGTGGTGACCAAAGGGATGGCGGCACGCTTCGACTGGTTGCCCGAGGGGCAGGAGCTAACGGCCGAATGGGTCGACACGCTGACCGAAGAGCAGCAGATCGTCTGCGATCAGCTCAACCGTCGCACTGAGTTTACCGTCATACAATAATATATAGAGTGACCTAAGCAATGATACATTACCAAGCTGACCTAGACCTAGCGGGTGTCTACCTCATCGAGCCAGACTGCTACGGCGATGCGCGTGGCTACTTTGCCGAGACTTACCGCACGGCAGACTTTGCAGCGACCGTCTCGCCTAGACCTTGGGTGCAGGAAAACGAATCTTCCTCCGTCCGTGGCGTCTTGCGTGGTCTGCACCTACAGCGGGGCGAAGCTAGCCAGGCGAAGCTGGTGCGCTGCGTAGTGGGCGAGATCATGGACCTGATCGTTGACCTACGACGAGACAGCGACACTTACGGGCAGTGGCGCAGCTATCATCTCTCGGAGACAAACCATCGGCAACTCTACATACCGAGAGAGTTCGCGCACGGTTTCCTCGTACTCTCGGATCAAGCGAAGTTTCTCTATAAGGTGGACAACGGCTACGCCCCCGAGAGCGAGCTCTGCATACGCTATGACGACCCGCAGCTGGCGATCCCCTGGGAGTCGTGGGGCATCGCACCCGAGGAGCTGATCCTCTCAGACAAAGACCTACGCGGCATCTCCCTAGCCGACTACACCGCATCTCTATTATGACGCAACAGACCATGACTACATACCGACACACCTACGCCGTGACTGGAGCCGCTGGCTTCATCGGTACTAACCTCGCTTACTACCTGAGCGAAGCTCTTGCCCCAGACGAGCGCATCGTCCTGATCGACAAACTAACCTATGCGGGCAACTACCGCTCCATCGAGCCGCTCATCGATAACGAGCGGATCATCTTCGTGCAGGCAGACATCTGCGATGCCGAGGCGATGGACGACCTCTTCACCCGCTACGCGCCGCACTACCTGATCAACCTTGCGGCAGAGAGCCACGTTGATCGAAGCATCGAGGACCCCGCCATCTTCGTTCGCACCAATATCCTCGGTGTGCAGACCCTGCTAGACACCATTCGCAACCATTGGTCTACGACCAGTGGGCGAGGATCTTATCCCGTATGGCAGGAGGGGCGCATGATGCTGCAGGTCTCTACGGACGAAGTGTACGGTTCGCTTGGTAAGGAAGGCTTCTTCGTAGAGAGCACCCCCCTCGACCCGCGCAGCCCTTACAGTGCAGCCAAGGCTTCGGCAGATCTTCTCTGCAAAGCGGCCGTTCACACGCACCATGCGCCAGTCGTCTGGACCAGATGCTCGAACAACTATGGACCCTACCAATTCCCCGAGAAGCTCATCCCGCTCGTCATACGCCAGTGTCTCCTCGGCAAGGAGATCCCGATCTACGGCACGGGCGAGAATGTGCGTGACTGGCTCTACGTGACCGACCATTGTCGTGCGCTGCACCTTGTGGTGACTCAGGGGAAAGCGGGTACGGCATACAATATCGGTGGGCACAACGAACATACCAATCTGGAGATAGTCCGCATCATCATCGACAAGCTACACGATCGGCTGAGCAAGGAGCCGGCACGCGCCGAGCGTATCTCTGAGATCTTAGGCGCTCAGGTTCAGCCCGAGCTGATCAACGAGCAGCTGATCACCTTCGTTCGTGATCGTCTCGGCCACGACGCCCGCTACGGCATCGACCCCACCTTCATTCATCAGGAGCTAGGGTGGCTCCCCTCGATCCCCTTTGCTGAGGGCATCGGCTACACGATCGACTGGTACCTCGACCACTTCGACTGGGTCAAGGGGATCACCGACGAAGACTACCAGCACTACTACCAGCAGATGTACAGCGGACGATGAAGGTCTACGGCATAGACGACGCATCGCGGCTCTTTTACAAAGGCGAAGCACTCCTTCGCCCGGGCTACCCCTTCTTCGTTCCTCACCTCGAAGCGGAGTGGTGTGCTATCCCTTCGCTCGCTATCAAGATAGGGCGTACGGGCAAGTGCGTGGCGCCTCCCTTTGCTGAGCGATACATCGAGTCTTGCGCTGCCGGCTGGGACATCACCTGCCGCTCGCTACTCGCTGAGCTGCGCGAGACAGCCGCTCCGTGGGAGCGCGCTAAGGTGTACGACGGTAGTGCCGTAGCCCTCGACTGGCAACCCCTTGACACAACGCTCGCAGAGCACTACACGATAACACTCTCCGAGCAGAGCTGGGCGCTCTCCCGAGAGACAATCTGCCAAGCCCTTTCGCTCCTCTCCGAGTGCCTCACCATTCATACGGGCGACATACTCCTACTCAACGCGATCCCCATAACAGAGGCTCCCGCCATTGCCCCCGAGCAGCAGCTCTCCCTCACGCTACAAGCTGGCGAAAAGCTTCGCTCCACTACCCTACTACGCATCAAGTAAAGCATCTATATAGAATCGTCTAAAAACCCCTTCACTATGGCTATTGTATCTCCCTCCCTCCTCAGTGCTGACTTCCTGCATCTCGCCGATGAGATCACGATGATCAACGAGAGTCAGTGCGACTGGCTCCACATTGACGTGATGGATGGTGTATTTGTCCCAAACCTCTCCTTTGGCTTTCCTATCATTGAGGCGATACGCCCCATCTGTCAGAAGCCTCTCGATGTGCATCTGATGATCGTCGAACCGTGGAAGTTCATCGACCAGTTTGCCAAGCTCGGCATCTACATTATGAACGTGCACTACGAGGTGTGCCCTCACCTGCACCGCACGCTGCGTGCTATCCGTGAGGCGGGTATGCGTCCAGCCGTCACGCTCAATCCACATACCCCCGTGGAGCTCCTCACCGACATCCTCTGCGAAGCCGACATGGTGCTCCTCATGAGTGTCAACCCCGGCTATGGTGGGCAAAAGTTTATCGAGCAGTCTATCCGCAAGGTCGAGCGTCTGCGCAAAATGATCCAAGAGCAGGGTCTCTCCACCCTCATACAGGTCGACGGCGGAGTCAACCTCGAGACAGGTCGCCAGCTCATCGAGGCGGGTGCCGACTCGCTCGTGGCGGGCAGTGCCGTCTTTAAAGCTTCCAGTCCTCAGGAGATGATCGCACAGCTAGACGCTTTGTAGACCCACCTTGCACTACCTCGTCCGAGGGCTACACGCCACAATCATGCGCCCAGCATTGGTGACACTCCTGTCGCTAGTGCTGGGCATTTATCTAGGTAGTCTCGAGCTACTAGCGGCACAGTGGTACTTCCTCGGTATCGCCGTGGCGACGCTCCTCCTCGTCCTCTCTAGACTTTGGCGCAAAGCACTCCTCGCTGGCTCCACTTGGTACCTACTCCTCCTCTGCACAGGAGCTTGTCTAGCCACCATACCACGAGAGCGAGTAGCGCAACTACCACAGCCCTGCGAAGGGGCGACTTACCTCGTCACCATCTCCCGTCCGCCCACAGCGCGTGAGCAGGGCTCCCGTGCCGAGGCTATCATCGAGCAGGCGACAGACCCGAGCGGATCCGTCCTAGCTCACTGGAGTGGCCAGCACATCATGCTATACCTATATGATGACTCGCTGCAGCTCACGCCTCGCACCAGCTACCTCGTCCGTGGACGGCTCACACCACTAGAGCAAGTCTCCTCGCCAAGCTATCAGCACTACCTCCTCTCACGAAAGGTTTCGGGCGTGCTGTCCGCCTCCACAGCCGAGCTTTGTAACGAACCAACGACCACCCACTGGTCGCTCTGGGATCAACTACGCTACCGCGCCTATACCCTCCAGCAGCGTATCGGTAGCACGCTAGACGAGATTGACCGACTCACCCCGCTACAGCGAGAGACGCTCCGTGCCATCTGCCTAGGCGATCGCTCCGAAGGTACCGTTGCAGAGGCACAGTTTCGCTCTGTAGGCGTCGCTCATCTGCTGTCGGTCAGTGGCTTTCACGTTGGGGTCATCCTACTGCTCATCTACTGGCTCATACGCTATCCGCTCCGACTCATACGCAACGTCCACACCGCTTACCTTCTGCGCTGGAGCCTGACCCTCGTAGCGGTATGGATCTACGCTTTCATCTGCGGACTCTCCATCCCGACACTCCGTGCCTCGCTCATGTTCTCGATCTTTGCTGTGGCACGTCTCTTGGGGCGCTCCACCGATCGGCTCAACGTCTGGGCGCAGGCAGCCGTCCTCCTACTTATAGTCTCACCCTACGCACTCTTTGACGTAGGCATGCAACTCAGCTTCGGAGCGGTGCTAGCCATCTTTGTCACTTGGGGCGCACTCAACCAACGCATCACGCCGAGTAGTTCCCGTATCGTCAGCTACCTTTACTACCTCATCGTCACGACCATCGCCGTACAACTCTTCGTCTGGCCTATCCTCGCACGGAGCTTCGGCACCACAGCCGTCTGGATGCTCCTCGCCAACCTCCTTCTGTCGCCTCTCGCCACGCTACTCATCATCACGGGACTGGTCACCATGGGACTGCTCGCCATCGGACTCCCCACGAAGCTCCTGCCGATGCTTCTCGTCGGTGTGAGCGACCTCACCAGTGGAGCGATGGCACTCCTCGAGCAACACTTCACCGCTCAGCTCACCATCGCCATGCCGCTCTGGCTCTGCATCGCTTACTACCTCCTCCTCTACGCCTGGGTGCAGTACCTCCTGGCACGCCCCCGCCCCATACGCGTCTAGCGAGCTACGCTCTTGAAATTCTTAGATCTCAATAGGCTCAATAAGAAAATAAAGAGGTATCTTTGCCAAACGGATTGTACAGTCACGCTTCGGTGACCGACCTTCGCAGCGAAATACAGATAATACAACTATATAGACATGACGGCTAATAAGCAAATGAGAACGGAAGGCGACCTGATAGGCGATCGCCAACTACCCGCAGACGCACTCTATGGGGTGCAGACGCTACGCGGTATGGAAAACTTTCAGATAAGTAACTTCAAGCTGAGCCAGTACCCTTACTTCATCCAGGGTCTCGCCTACACCAAGTGGGGCGCAGCTATCGCTAACCACAGCGAGGGCATCCTCACCGATGAGCAGTACGAGGCTATCGTCTTTGCCTGCCAGGAGCTACTCGCTGGCAAGCATCACGATGCTTTTGCAGTGGATATGATCCAGGGTGGTGCTGGCACGACAACCAATATGGCTGCTAACGAGGTGATCTGCAATATTGCCCTCCAGAAGATGGGGCACAAGCCAGGCGAATATAAGTTCCTCGCTCCCAATGATGGTGTCAACGCCTCGCAGTCTACTAATGATGCTTACCCCACAGCCATTCACCTAGGGCTATACCCCAAGGGGCTAGAGGTCTACAAGCATGTCGAGCAGCTCATAGCAGCACTTCGTGCCAAGGCTGAGGAGATGAAGCATGTCCTCAAGATCGGTCGTACACAGCTACAGGACGCTGTGCCTATGACGCTAGGACAGACCTTCCACGGCTTTGCTTCTATCCTAGAGGATGAGCTACCAAGACTCAAGAGCTCTTGCGAGGAATTCCTAACGGTCAATATGGGTGCTACCGCTATCGGTACAGGTATCGCTTCAGAGCCTGGCTATGCAGAGGCTTGCGTCAAGGCACTAGCAGAGATTACAGGCTGGCCCGTCAAGCTGAGCGCTGATCTCGTCGGTGCTACGAGCGACACCTCTGTGATGATCGGCTACTCATCTGCACTACGCCGCATCGCTGTCAAGATCAACAAGATCTGCAACGATATCCGTCTCCTCTCCTCTGGTCCTAGAGCTGGTATTGGCGAGTTTAACGTACCCGCTGTGCAGCCTGGCTCCTCTATTATGCCAGGTAAGGTAAATCCCGTCATCCCCGAGGTGATGAGCCAGGTATGCTACAAAGTGATGGGCAACGATACAACTGTCCTGATGGCTGGCGATGCTGCTCAGATGGAGCTCAACGCTATGGAGCCCGTTATGGCTCAGTGCTGCTTCGAGAGCTCTGACCTGATGATGCGTGGTATCACGACCCTCATCGAGCGCTGTATCACCGGCATCACGCCCAACGAGGAGCGCTGCCGCCAGCAGATCGAGGCTTCGATCACGATCGTCACGGCGCTCAACCCGATCATCGGTTACAAGAACTCAACCAAGATCGCCAAGGAGGCACTTGAGACAGGTAAGGGTATCTACGAGCTCGTCCTAGAGCATGGCATCCTAGACAAGAAAGACCTAGACGAGGTAATGGATCCTAAGCACATGACCCAGCCCTCTAAGCTAGATCACATCAAGCCTAAGAAGCAACTATAAGCCCCTTAGACTATACAAGGAAATAGGAACTACTAACCTTTAAGACCTTATATATATGAAGAGATTAGCTTTAATCAGCTTTGCACTCGTCAGCATGCTGGCGTTTGCAGCTTGCTCTAGTCCTACGAAAAAGGCAGAGCGGGTCACGATGGACTTCTTCAAGGCTCTCAACGCTGGCGACTACGACAAGGCTCGTACCTACACGGCATCGGAGCAGGCTGAGGCTTATGTCAATCTTATGTCTTACTTCGACTCTGACAGTGTTAAGGTCTTCTCTCAGGAGGAAACTCCCGAGCGGACGACCAAGATCGCAAGCTCAGAGGAGCGACAGGACACGGTCATCTGCTATGTCGAGACGACCGAGCAGCCTACAGACCCGACTGATAGCGCCGATGTCTTCAAGCAAAAGGTGGTCCTCACCAAGGTAGACAACGAGTGGAAGATCGTTGACATACCTATGAAGTAACAGCGGCGACTGCCTCTTAGGCACACGCTCTCTAGACTTAATCTCTAGATGAAGTCTATCAACTACAAGCCCCAAGAGTTAGCGAGGTCTCTCCTCCTACTGCTCTTGGGGCTTACTCTATCTAGCACTGTCGCCTGCACGTCTCATCACAAGCGAGAGACCATCGCTATCGATACGACCACGCTGCAGGCTGGGAGCCTCATACTGCGTCGTGGCGAGGGGATGCTCTCGACCTTCTTTAGCAAGATAGCCTCCCAGGGGCAACTCTACAGCCACTGCGGTATCATCGACTACGACTCTACTAATCAACGCTGGGTCGTATGGCACGCCTATCAGGATGGTTCGCTCGGTGCTGACGGTATCTTCCGTCAGTCGCTAGACAGCTTCGTGATGGAGTCGGAGGCGGTAGCTATTTATCCAGCTCTCGCACTGGACAGCTTAGGCTTGCAGAGGATGAGAGCCTACATAGCACTGCATCGCCCTGGGGCGCAGTATCCCAAGAGGTTTGACTCGCGCTTTGACCTCAGAGATACGACCACGCTCTACTGCACCGAGTTCGTCGCACTCGCTTACTGCGCCACTGAGATCCCCGCTTATCAAGTGCAGCCTACAGGCCACAATGTCGCTATACCCTACACTTATTATACGCTTGATGACTTGATCAAAACTGTCAACCCCTTGCACATTCAAAATTAATGCGTACCTTTGCACCAGTTACTAATCACTTATACTAAAGCTAATATGAAGAAGGTATTTGTACTCGTAGCTGCTGTTGCAGCTCTAAGCCTTGTTTCTTGCAACAAGGAGAACAAAAGTCAGGACGCTCAGCAGGCTGAGCAGAACCTAGAGAATGCTCAGGAGAATCTTGATGCAGCAGCTCAGGATATGCAGCAGGCTACTCAGGATGCAGCTCAGGTCGCTGTAGACCAGGCTAACGCAGCAGCTGATGCTACGACAGCAGCCGTAGAGAATGCTACTGACCAGGCTCAGCAGGCAGCAGCTCAGGCTAAGGAAGAGATCAAGAAGTAAACACCAACTTCTCTAGATCATTCGCAATCTGAGATAACCTAAGCAACTAAACATGACGAAGGTCACCTAGTCCTCTCCGTGAGGATTGGGTGACCTTTGCTGTTGTATACTGGCTGTTAGCTAGAGCCTCTAAAGCCACTAGGCTCTAATTTCTAATCTCTAAATCGATCCCCACGGAGGAATTTCGAAATCCCCACGTGGAGAAAAAACATTTCCCACGTAGGCGAGAAATAAAACTTCGGAGGAATCAAATGAAACTTCGGAGGAATCGTTTTGTCTCCACGTGGGGAATAAAAAATATCCACGTGGAAAATCGAAAATCCCTACCTAGATCTTCCAAATAGAGTCGTAGTTGGCTAGAGCTACTAGAGCCTAAGCTCTAACTTCTAATCTCTAATACCTAATCTCTAACCTCTTTTTCGTACTTTTGGAGTGTGAAGAAGAGACACTCCTGGCAATGGTGGCTGAAGAACTTCTTGCCACTCCTCATAGGTCTGGCGATACTGTTTTACCTCTATCGCCATCTAGAGCTCGCAGACACGCTACGCTTGTTACAGCATGGCGTGCGCTACGAGTATCTCCTCTTGTCTCTACCTATGGGACTCCTGGGTAATGCCACGCGAGGCTATCGCTGGCACCTCCAGATGCGACCTCTATACACACCCCCGGCACGACCCATCAATCCGATCTTGATCACGGTCGGGAGCTATGCCGTCAACTTTGTCATACCACGTGCTGGCGAGGTGTGGCGCTGTACCGAGATGAAGCAGCGAGAGGACTACACGCTCTCGGCAACGGTCGGCACGCTCCTAGTAGATCGTCTATCAGATATAGTCGTTGTCCTAGCCCTCTTCGTGGCTATGATGCTGTTTCAGCCGGGGACTATATCGCAGATCTTAGCTGCTCAGGGCTTATCGCTCGGCAGTAACTTAGGCGACCTCTTTTCGTCAGACTACACCACGGCTTGGCTGATAGCGGGTGTCTCACTTCTCGTCATCCTGCTGGTTCTCTATCGCTTCAGAAAGAGTAGCTTCATGCAGCGTGTACGAGAGAAACTTCGCTCCGTACTGCAAGCCGCATCGGCACTGAGAGGATGGCGCGCCTGGAGTCAGTTTATCGCACTCACGATCCTCTTGTGGCTCTTTTACTACTACTTCTTCTACCTTACATTTGGAGCTTTTGCCTTCACGGCTGAGCTGGGTCATCGAGCCGCTTTTGCCTCCTTTGTTCTCTCCACCCTGATGATCGCGATTCCCACGCCGGCGGGTATCGGCCCGTGGCACTACGCGGTGATTATATCGCTGACAGCCTTTGGCGTGAGCGAGGCGGAGGCGGGACACTTTGCCTTGATAGTCCATGCTGTACAGACGCTCTGGACCATTATTACGGGGATTATTGCTATATTTGCCTTACCAATAGTCAATAGACACTACAAACGTGCCTCCTCACTAGAAGACACTTCAAAAATAAAGAGAATAAGCTATGATGAACAAAGCTGACTACCAAAAGCTCGCCCCCTCCACACTATGGGGCTATTTCTATGATCTCACACAGATACCTCGCCCCACAGGACACTGTCAGGCTGTCAGGGAGTATGTCGTTGCCGAGGGTAAGCGACTAGGGCTAGAGACCCATGTAGATGAGGTGGGCAACGTGTTGATCCGTAAGCCAGCCACA
The DNA here is from genome assembly GCF_000212375.1 of Porphyromonas asaccharolytica DSM 20707. NCBI lineage: Bacteria > Pseudomonadati > Bacteroidota > Bacteroidia > Bacteroidales > Porphyromonadaceae > Porphyromonas > Porphyromonas asaccharolytica. Next base: position 2,144,220 of record NC_015501.1, read on the forward strand.
CCAGGTCTAGAGGATCGCCCCGTAGCTACCCTACAGGGACACCTAGATATGGTACCTCAGAAGAACTCTGACAAGGTACACAACTTCGAGACTGATCCTATCCAAACGATGCAAGACGGCGACTGGATCACGGCCGATGGCACGACACTCGGTGCGGACAACGGTATGGGAGTCGCCTTCTCTCTAGCAGTGCTCGCTGATGACACGCTCAAGCATGGCCCCATCGAGGCGCTTTTTACCATTGATGAGGAGGTCGGCATGGACGGTGCCAACGGTCTTAAGCCGGGCTTTAGCAAGGGGGACATACTCCTTAATATAGACTCCGAGGTAGAGGGTGACCTCTTCGTCGGTTGTGCTGGTGGTATCGATGTCAATGTCTCTCTAGAGTATCAAGACAACCACGAGCCTGACGAAGACGAGATAGGCGTACGCCTTACGATCAAGGAGCTCAAGGGGGGACACAGCGGTGTGGACATACACCTCGGTCGTGCCAATGCCAACAAGCTGATGGCGCGTCTCCTCAAGGAGGCTGTCTCGCAGTGCGGCGCTCTTGTCGCTGAGATCGATGGAGGTAACATGCGCAATGCGATACCTCGTGAGGCGGTCGCTCTGCTCTCTGTCAAGGAGGACGACACCGAGGCTCTCTGGGAACTGGTATCCGACTACGAGGAGCTATTTAATAAGGAGTTTGCTGGAATAGAGAACCACATCACCGTCTCTCTAGAGCGTTGTGACCGTCCTAAGACGATCCTACCCGACGAGATACAGGATGCGCTGATCCACGCGCTGAATGCCTGTCAGAATGGTGTCATCTCTATGCTCTCCGAATTTCCCGACACGGTAGAGGCTTCATCGAACCTAGCTCAGGTACAGGCTGGCGAGGGACACATCTCTGTCCGCTTCCTCGTCCGCTCCTCGAGTGACTCACGCAAGATGTGGGTCGCCTCTAGCATCGAGAGCTGCTTCCTACTGATGGACGCTCGCGTAGAGTTTGACGCTTCCTATACAGGTTGGCAGCCCAATGCTGAGTCTCATATCATGCAGGTGATGTGTCAGGCCGCCAAGGAGGTCTACGGCAAGGATCCCGCTGTCAAGGTGATGCACGCCGGTCTCGAGTGCGGTATCATACAGGGTGTCATGCCCGATATGGATATGATCTCCTTCGGACCTGAGATCCAGCACCCACACTCACCCGATGAGCGCGTGAGCATCTCCTCCGTGGAGCGTAGCTACCGCATGCTCGTCCGTGCTTTGGAACTAATCTAATCGATAAGAACATATGAAAAAAGCTTTTGTATTCCCGGGTCAAGGCTCCCAGTTCGTCGGTATGGGTCAAGAGATCTATACGAAGAGCGAAGCAGTACGCAAGCTCTTTGCTGAGGCGGACAAGGTGCTAGGCTTTGACCTATCCAAGACCATGTTTGAGGGTACCGAAGAGGACCTCAAGCAGACGAAGGTGACACAGCCCGCGGTCTTCCTCCACTCTGTGGCGATGACCGTGGCGCTCGGAGAGGCCTTCGCACCAGACATGGTCGCTGGGCACTCGCTAGGCGAGTTCTCGGCACTAGTTGCGAGTCGCGCCTTGCCTTTTGCCGATGCACTGCGACTTGTTTCCGAGCGTGCACTCGCTATGCAGGCCGCTTGCGAGGCACACCCCTCGACGATGGCAGCGATCATCGGGCTGCCGGACGACAAGATCGAGGAGGTCTGCCGCGGCATCTCTGGTCAGGTGGTGGTACCAGCGAACTACAACTGCTCGGGTCAGGTAGTCATCTCTGGCACGATGGAGGGTATCGCTGAGGCTTGCGAGCAGCTCAAGGCTGCGGGCGCTAAGCGTGCGCTACCGCTCAAGGTGGGCGGAGCCTTCCACTCACCGCTTATGCAACCTGCCAAGGAGCGTCTGCAGCGTGCTATCGAAGCAACGATCTTTGCCACACCGATCTGCCCGATCTACCAGAATGTAGATGCTCGTCCTCATACCGATGTGGAGGAGATCAAGGCCAATCTGATCGCTCAGCTCACGGCTCCCGTACGCTGGACGAAGAGTGTCGAGGCGATGGTAGCCGATGGAGCCACGCACTTCGTGGAGCTAGGACCAGGCAAAGTCTTAGCAGGACTCATCGGTCGTATCGCTCGTGATGTAACCTGTGAGAGCTTGGCAACGATCTAATGAATCTTTGCAAGAACTAAGAAGAGGACAAGTTCGGCTGATCGTTTGGTCGAGCTTGTCCTCTGATTTATTCAGATTTAAGTAGATAGTATTATGAGCGATAAGGAGTTACTAATCCCCTACACGCGGCTAGCCCGCTCGGAGTGGCCTGCAGTGTACGAGCAACTTGAGGAGGCTGCCGTAGAGGCTACCCGCCGGTCGTATGCCCCGTACAGTCACTTTCACGTAGGGGCTGCGGCACTGCTGGAGGATGGCGAGATCGTGTTGGGGTGCAATCAGGAGAACGCCTCCTTCTCGCCCACGCTCTGTGCGGAGCGAACGGCACTCTATGCCATCGGGGCGCATCACCCAGGAGCTGTCGTAGAGCGACTCATGATCGTCGCTGAGACGGAGGGCAAGCGTGTCGAGGCGATCTCCCCTTGTGGCGTGTGCCGACAGGTGATGATGGAGACGGTAAAGCGACAGGGCAAGCCCTTTGAGGTAATCCTCTGCGGACCTGACGAAGCTATCGTTATCAGCGACTGTCGGCTTCTCTTGCCCTTTGCGTTTGATGGCTCAGACATTCCCTCGTAGCGCTAAGCGCATCCACCTTTTATAGAGACCTATTTCCCATTAGTATATGGCTTATCGCATCATTACGATCAGTAGACAGTATGGTTGCGGAGCTCGCACCATAGGGCGTCAGCTCTCAGAGCAACTCGGCTTGACCTATTACGACAAGGAGCTCATCCGCATGATCGCCGAGGAGAGTGGCTACGCTGCCGACTATGTCGAGGAGCAGAGCGAGTACGCCTCGACGTCGGGACTGGACTTCATGCCGATGTCTCACGGAGCACTCTTCTCCGTACCTATGACGGGACTCGTCGAGACGCCCTCAGTGACCCGTTATCTCAACGACTTCATCCTCAAGATAGCCGAGGAGACCCCCTGCGTCATCATCGGGCGCAGTGCCGACTATATCCTACGAGATCGAGACGATGTGCTCAACGTCTTCCTTTATGCCGATGTCGAGGCGCGTATCCAGACGCTCCTACAGCGAGGCGACGAGGAGACGGAAGATGCAGCGCGCAAGCGCATTGAGCAGTCCGACCGCGCCCGCCGCAAGAACTATAAGCAGATGACCAATAGGGAGTGGGGGGAGTCGACCAACTACCACCTCTGTCTCAATACGGGAGCCTTCGGTGCGCCCTGCTGCACCGACATCATTGCGCACGCTTACCAGCTCCCTTGCGGTGGCGTGACCATTGGCAAAAAGTAAACTCACTATGCGACTGACGGACAATTGGTTCAACGGTTTGGCCGAGAGCGAAGCTGGCCAGACGGCTCACCTGCATGTGCGTGATGAGCTGGAGGAGTTTCGTGCTACGGGCAAGTACCGCTTTGTGATCGAGATCGCCTACCCCTTTGATGGCGAGGGCATAGAGCCATCAGACACGGACACCGCGCAGATAGAGGCGGTCGATGAACTGCTACAGACCGCTATGGAGCGGGACAAGATGGCGATCCTCGCAGCTTCTATCCTAGAGCCAGGGCGCAAAGTGTGGCTCTATGTGAGCCGCACGTACGATCCCTTCTTCGATCGTCTCGAGGAGGTGCTGGCGGAGCTGCCCCTCCTGCCGCTACAGTTTGAGGTAGTCCAGGACTCCGACTGGAGCTACTACCAGGAGCTACTGGACAAGCTACAGCCGTAGTCTGCGCCTAGGCTACACGACTATAGGGACGCACGAGCCGTGCGTCCCTACAAATCGTTACACGTCAGATCGTTACTCGTCTTGCATACCCACAAATGCCAAAGGAGAGCCTCACGCTAGGTGAAGCTCTCCTTTTCTTTTGTTTCGTCGACTTGCTAGGTTACTTCGTATGGCTCAGCAAAGACCAGATAGCATCGTCCTCAGGGTATGGTGCAACGACCTCTATTTGCTCATGAGTGACGGGGTGCTCGAAGCTTAAGATACGTGCATGGAGCGAGATGCCACCATCCTTGTTGCTCCGTGGAGCACCATACTTGAGGTCTCCCTTGATCGGGAAGCCCATGTGGCTCAGCTGCGTACGTATCTGATGATGCCGTCCCGTATGGAGCGTCACAGCCAGCAGGCTGTAGCGGTCGCCCACGGCGAGACGCTCGTAGGTGAGCCAGGCGCGCTTAGCCTCAGCGTGAGCCTCCGTCACGACGTAGCTCTTGTTTTGCTTGCGATTGCGATAGAGCAGATCCTTAGCCTCTCCCGCCTTTTGCGGAAAAGCGCCACAGACCACAGCGTGGTAGACTTTGTGAATCTCTCGTCGCTGAAACATAGCGTTGAGCCGTGCCAGAGCCTTCGAAGTTTTGGCAAAAAGCACCGCCCCCGACGTTGGTCTATCGATACGATGCGTGACCCCAACGAACGCCCGCCCAGGCTTGTCGTACTTATCGATGAGATAGCGCTCGACAAGCTCCGAGAGCGGTGTATCGCCCGTGCTGTCACCCTGTACGAGCATCCCCGCCGGCTTATTGACGATGAGGAGATGATTGTCCTCGTAGAGGATCTGTAGGTCAGGCATTGGTCTGCTTACTAAAGCTTTACATATTCATACCGCCGCAGCAGGAGAGGACCTGTCCTGTCATGTAGGAGGAGAGGTCGCTCGCGAGGAAGAGAGCCACATTGGCCACATCCTCCGGCTTGCCACCACGACGTAGCGGGATCTGCTTAGCCCACTCCTTGCGCACCTCCTCGCTGAGGACAGCCGTCATATCGCTCTCGATGAAGCCGGGCGCGATGCTGTTGGCACGGATACCGCGTGAGCCGAGCTCCTTGGCAACGCTCTTAGCCAGTGCGATCATACCAGCCTTAGAGGCCGAGTAGTTCACCTGCCCCGCATTGCCCGACACACCGACGACGCTCGCCATATTGATGATGCTGCCCTGACGCTGCTTCATCATGACGGGAGCCACAGCGTGCGTCATATTGAAGGCGGACTTTAAGTTGACATTGATCACCGCATCCCACTGCTGCTCGCTCATACGTAGGAGCAGACCATCACGGGTGATACCGGCATTATTGACTAGAATGTCTAGCTTGCCAAAGTCAGCGACGATCTGCTCCACGAGCTGATGCGCTGCCTCAAAGTCTGCCGCATTGCTCTCGTAGGTGCGTATCGTGACACCGCACTCCTGCGCCAGCTGAGTATAGTAATCCTTTGCTTCGTCGGCAACCTTGAGGTCACTGATAGCTACATGGCATCCAGCCTCTGCATACTTCGTGGCGATCGCCTTGCCGATACCACGTGCTGCTCCGGTGATCAGAGCCACTTTGTCCTGAAGTAGTTTCATAGATTCTATTGAGTTATAGGTTTTGTATTTGCATGATTGGTCAGTCCCTGCCTGAGGAGCTGCTTCATCGCAGCGATGATGCGTAGGTAGTCCTCCTTGCCGTACTCATGATGGTAGCGATTGATGTAAGGTGCCTCTAGACTCTTGAAGCTCTTGAGGAGCAGGTAGGCTGTCGAGTTGATATCTGGGACTAGTAACTCTCCTCGATCGTGTCCCTCCTGTAGGATCCGCTTGAGCATGTCGTACTCGCTCTGGTCATACTTGAGGCGAAGACGCTCGATGTTGAAGCTATCGCTAAAGAAGCTCGCATTATGCACGCCCTGTCTTTGCACTGTCTTCTGTATCAGCTGCAGATGATTGTCTAGCAGTACCAGCAGCTTAGTGATCGCATCGCCCGGACGAGACAACACCTCGCTCAGCGACTGGCTCATCAGACTGATCTCCCGCTCTATGACCGCCATGAGCAGTGCCTGCTTGTCCTTATAATAAGTGTAGACCGTGCGCCGACTGCACCCCACAGCCTCTGCAATAGCGACCATGGTCGTCTCCTCGACTCCTTGCTGCACAAAGAGCGTGTGAGCCATTTGGACGATGCGCTGGCGCATGTGTTGTGTTGAGGTCATAGGCACGTGGACGATAATAAAAGCGTGAGATATCCGTTACAAAGATACAGCTTTGCGCCGAAAGTGCCCTTTGGGATCGAGCGCACGCCCTTTTAATCCTCACCCACATGTCATCCACCAGGAGATTACTCGGCTCCCTACCTACCAATATACTACTTGTCGTGCTGGCACTCGTCGTGGCACTCCTCCCGCTCATCCTCTCGGAGCCACTCGTGAGACGCATGGCTGATGAGGAGCGACTCAAGATGCAGACCTGGGCCGAGGCGACCGAGTGCATAGCTAGCCAAAGCGACGAGCAGCTCAATGCCTTAGCCCTCCAAATATTAGAGTCAAACACCACCATACCGCTCATCCTCACAGACAGCCTCGGGAACATCCTAGGATACAAAAACATTGACTCCGCGGCGGTCGCTCGTGACTCAACCTATCTGGAGAAGCGGCTCACAGCTTTTCGCTCTGGCTACGCTCCTATCGAGATTGACCTAGGTACCGCTGGACGCCAATACCTTTACTACAGCGACAGCAGTAACCTAAGGCGGTTGCTACGCTTCCCCTATCTGCAGACAGGTATCTTCATCCTCTACATCATCATCCTCGTCCTCACCATTCGTAGCCTACTGCACTGGGAGCAGGACCGTATATGGGTCGGGCTCAGCAAGGAGACCGCCCACCAGCTCGGCACGCCCATCTCCTCGCTCATGGCGTGGACCGAACTGCTCAAGAGTTACGACCTACCCCCCGAAATCATCGAGAGCATAGGCCAAGATGTCAATCGCCTCGAACTGATCGCCCACCGCTTCCAGAAGGTCGGCAGCCTACCCGAGCTGACGCCCATAGAGCTCAACGGACTGGTCGCCACCTCCGTGCAGTACCTCTCACGACGCATCTCCAGACAGGTAGAGATCGTCTTTGAGCCAGCACCCGAGGAGCTCTGCTGCCTCATCACGCCCGACCTCATGAGCTGGGTCATAGAGAACATCGTCAAGAACGGCGTCGACGCGATGGACGGCAAGGGCACGATCACCATCACGACAGAGGCTCACGGCAAGAACGCCTACCTAGAGATCACCGACACGGGCCGTGGTATGACACGAGCCACGCAGCGCATGATCTTCAAGCCAGGCTTCACCACCAAGGAGCGTGGCTGGGGGCTCGGCTTATCGCTCGCACGTCGCATCATACGGCACTACTTCCGCGGGCGCATCTACGTCAAGCGCTCCGAGCTACAAGTCGGCACCACCTTCCGTATCACCCTCCCCCTGCAGCAGCTCCCCTAGCCAGCCTATCTCCATTCGGCCAAAAGCGGAAACGAAACACGGCCAAAAATGGAAACGCCGAAAGAGAGTTCTTCGTTTTAAGCTAATAGCGAGCGGATTAGCTTTAGTTTCTCTTGACTATCTCGGCAATGCTCCTTAGGAACGCAACGCTTCTGTGCGGATGGTCTAAAATCTCTACGGAGGAAATCCCAAATAGCTCGCTGGAAAATCAAAATTCTCCACGTAGGCGAGAAATAAAACTTCGGAGGAATCAAATAAAACTTCGGAGGAATCAAATGATAAGTCCGAGGAATTTTTTATTCCCCACCTGGAGAATAAAAAATATCCACGTGAGAAATGGGTCGTTTCTCACGTGGATATCTAAAAGCGGTTGTTTTGTAGTCAGAATGCTCGATGAGATTGATTAGTTGCTCACGGGAGCAAGCTACCCATCGGATAGCTAAGAGACTGTCTTACAAAGCTGCCGAGATTGCCGACGTGGCAGCAATAGCTATGAATACGAAGATGGCTATGGCAACGCCTATGCACACAGCGGCGGCAATGGTAAGCCCCTTAGCCCACAGGAGCGAGTTGCGACTTGCGTTCTCAGCTTCTGCGTAGTTGCCTCTATCATAGTACGTAAAGACTTGTATCGAGTAGACAAGCGGTATGATCCCTAGCGGGAAGAAGAATAAGACGCAGAGGATGCTCCACAACAGATTGTCGGGTGGCATCTTGGGGCGATTTTGTGGTTGCATGTAGCTACCCCTCGGTGCGCCAAAGCCATACGGGGAGCCATAAGCTGGAGCCCCCGCATAGGGATTGGGACCAGGGGCTTGGTACTCAAAGAGAATGCGTAGCTCATCCAGTTCTTGAGCCGGACAAGCATCGCTCATACCCTCGACGCGTATCATAGTCTGGGGAGTAATCCTTCGTGCGGACAACTCCTCAACCGTGTAGGGACCTAGCTCCTGTCCATTGCAGACGATATAGTACTGCCTCATACGCCTAGTTTAGTTTATGATCTGTATGAGCGAGATCGCAAAACTTAGCAAAGCTCAAGCTCTCTCTGACTCAATCTATGTGCTTCGTACGCAAAGGTATGTAATCACTTGGACTTATACAATAGTGCTAGATGCTACAGGTTAAATATCAATAGCACGCTCGAAAGATGTGTCGCCCTCTAACCTCTAATGTCTAACCTCTAATCTCTGGTCTCCCCTCTCCCTTGACGGAAAAGTTGTACTTTTGACACGACAACGAGCGAAAGAACTATGGATTCTGTACGAGCAAAGAAATATCTAGGGCAGCACTTTCTCACGGACCACGGCGCAGCACAGCGCATTGCCGACTCGGTCGCCGACTATCTCGGTACGCCGATCCTAGAGGTAGGCCCTGGCATGGGCGTCCTGACGCAGCCACTCCTAGAGGCGGGGCACGACCTGCAGGTGATCGACATAGATCATGAGAGTATCGAGTATCTGCACCAGCACTTCCCGCAATTGAGCCAAGAGGGGCGGATCATCGAGGGAGACTTTCTCAAGCTCCCCGCTGAGGAGCTGATCCCTGGTCGGGCGGACATGCCTTTTGTGGTGATCGGCAACTATCCGTACAATATCTCTTCGCAGATCTTCTTTCGCATCCTAGAGCTACGCGAGCGCATCCCTGCTGTGGCGGGCATGCTACAGCACGAGGTGGCACAGCGGCTGTGCGCCTCGCCTGGAGGGCGTGACTACGGCATCCTGAGCGTCTTGCTCCAGTGCTGGTACGACTGCGACTACCTCTTTAAGGTGTCTAAGCGCGACTTCAATCCACCGCCCAAGGTAGATGGTGGCGTGATGATCGCACGACGAAATAGTCGCACCGAGTTGCCCTGCGATGAGGCTAACTTCAAGCGGGTGGTCAAAACCGCCTTCGGGCAGCGGCGGAAGATGCTGCGCAATGCCTTGATGTCACTCTTTGGCAAGGAGTTCCCCTACGCTGATCATGAGATCTTCACGCTCCGTGCAGAGCGTCTCTCGGTAGAGGACTTTATCAGTCTCACCTTGATGTACGAAGCACTACCAACTGACAACCTAACAACACCTTAAATACAACCTTTATGAAAAGCATCTTGCGTATCTTACTGCTGCTCCTCCCCACGCTCTCACTGGTAGGGCAGCAAAAGGAGTACCCCCTACCAGAGCACCCTGCGAAGAATGTGATCCTCCTCATCTCGGACGGCACCTCGCTACCGGCAGTCTCATTGGCTCGTTGGTACCAAAGGGCACTGGACCCTCAGGCGCAGCACCTAGCACTCGACCCTTACCTCTCGGGGAGTGTCATCACCTACTGCTCTAATGCACCGATCGGGGACTCGGCTCCGACCACCTCGTGCTATATGACGGGCGTTCCCTCGATCGATGGCTTTATCGCGACCTATCCGTACAGCGAGCCACACAATGACCTCGTACCGCTCGACTCCTCGTGGGCTTACCGTCCTGTCGTGACCCTTTTGGAAGCTGCCAAGCAGACGCAAGGCAAGCGTATCGGGGTCGTCTGCACGTGTGAGTTTCCGCATGCTACGCCAGCAGACTGCACGGCTCATACGCCTTCTCGCAAGCTCTACAAGAGCATCGTGCCACAGATGGTGGACAATGGCGTGGACCTCCTCCTGGGTGGTGGCACCTCGCTGATGACGAGTGAACTAAAGGAGCGTCTGAACCGCCAGGGTATAGCGCTTTACCTCGATGATCTCGCAGCTATGCGAGCGCATCGAGGGGGCGGTATGTGGGCACTTTTTGGAGATATGGATATGCCGTACGATATGGACAGGCGTTCGCTGGGAGACACGCTGCGCTACCCTTCGCTGGCTGAGATGACGGAGACGGCAATCCGTAATCTGGAGAACCCTAACGGCTTCGTCCTGATGGTCGAGGGCAGCAAGGTAGACTGGGCGGCTCACGCCAACGATCCCGTGGCGATGGCTACGGAGTTTCTAGCTTTTGACAAGGCGGTTGCCGTGGCGCTGGACTATGCACAGCGGGACGGGAATACGATCGTCCTCGTGACGGCAGACCATGGAAATAGCGGTATGAGCATCGGTCGTGTGGATCGAGGCTATGCGCGTCTGACACTCGATGAACTGATCAAGCCGCTGACGCGCTTTCGCTACAGTTCGGTAGAGCTAGGACGTAAGACAAGTCAGACGGCTCTCTCACTCCTTGCCGATAGTCTCTACATCTGGAGCGGCATACGTCCCTCGGAGGAGGAGCTAGCAGAGATCAATGCAATCGAGGACTACGCCTGCTCGACACTCTCGGCTGAGCAACGCAAAGCGAAGTATGCTGAGCTGGGCTGGAGCCAGAAGTACCGTCTGAAGGAGTACTTCGTTGACTGGATGAAGCGTCATCTGCTCATCGGCTTTACGACGCACGGACATACGGGCGAAGAGGTCTTTCTCGCTAGCTACACGCCACAGCGGTTGACGCCGATCAGAGGTTGTGTGACCAACATTGATCTGCATAACTATATGCGTACGCAGCTGGGTCTGAAGCAGACGATGATGGAGCTGTCGGAGGAGTACTATGCGCCACACGATGCGCTCTTTCCTCAGGCTCAGTGCGAGATAACGGGTGATCAGCCCGAGGAGAAGCGGATCACGATCCACTACAAGGGACACGAGATCGAGCTACGCGCCTACCAGCGCAGAGCATGGGTTGACGGGGTGGAGCAAGAGCTTCCGACGCCTGTCGTCTATGTCTCCGAGACGAACAAGTTTTACCTCTCTCGCACCTTGGCGCGCCAGCTTTAGCTACACTTGCTTGAGTCGGCGCATCAGAAGCGGCGACACGACTAGTAGCAGGACCGCCAGCAGGACGACACCGATGCCGATGCCTTGACCTAGGGAGAGTTCCTCGCCTAGAGCTAATGCCCCCACGAGGACGGCTGTGAGTGGCTCTAGCGCCCCCATAATGGCGGTCGGTGTGGAGCCTATTCGCTGTACCGCCCAGACGAGCGTGATATTGGCGCAGACGGTCGGGATGAGTGCTAGCAGGGCGGTATAGATCCACTGCGTCGTATTGTCCAGGAGGAGACTGGCGCCTGTAGCTTTGCAAAAGAGCGCAAAGAGTATGGCCGAGAGTCCCATCACGTAGGTGGTCAGTTTGAAGCTGCTCATCGGCTCCAGGCGGGAGTGCCGAAGGATGACGATGTAGGTGGCGTAGCAAAAGCCTGAGAAGAGTACTGTGAACAACGGCCGCAGCGGGATAGCAGTCACGTCAGACTCAAAGAAGCCTGAGATAAGCGACACGCCACATAAAGCTAAGAGGACAGCCAGCCCTTGCAGTAGGTTTATCCGCTGACGAAAGACGAGAAACATGAGCAGTACTACAAACGTTGGATAGCTGAAGTGAAGCACCGTAGCAACTCCTGACGGCATATGCTGATACCCCTCGATGAGCAGGAAGGAGGAGAAGAAGTACAAGACAGACAAAGCGAGCAGGATCAAGAAGCTTCGCCACGATATGCGTAGCGACTCTCTACGTATCACGACGATGCTGCCAACGATGAGTGCTGCGATGAGAAAGCGATACATCAGCACCGTCCCCTCTGCCACGCCCTGCGACAGCACGGGTATGCTCAGCAGTGGTATCAGTCCAAAGGTGGCCGATGAGATGAGTCCCATCAGATAGCCTAGCCAGTCGGTCGAGGGGGTACTTGTCTTGTCTGTCATATAATATGAGATTATTGGGTCGTATGGAAAAGGAGCCTCATTGCTCTAGCTACAGTCGTATGCTAGACCAATGAGGCTCTTTATGTAGTTGTGATGCGCCTCTGCTATCGAGCGAGACGACTATCCAAGATATGCTTTTAAGTACTCGCAGCGGTCAGACTGCTTGAGACGACGGATCGCTTTCTCCTTGATCTGACGCACACGCTCACGAGAGAGCTTGGTGCGCTCACCGATCTCCTCGAGAGTCATCTCAGGACAACCGATGCCAAAGAAGCAGCGTAGCACCTCCGCCTCTCGATCTCCCAGCTGATCCAGGATACGATCTATCTCAGCAGAGAGAGACTCGTTGATCAGACTACTATCGGTCGAGGGCGTGTCCTCATTGACCAGGACATCCAGCATGTTGTTGTCCTCGCCCTCCACAAAAGGAGCGTCGAGCGACTGATGCTTGCCCTGCACCTTGAGCGCCTCACGGATCTTGTCCTCGGGGAGCTCCAGCTCAGCAGCTATCTCCTGCGGACTAGGACGACGACCGTTGAGCTGCTCGAACTTGACGATCGCCTTATTCATCTTCTGCTGCAGTCCCACCTGATTGAGCGGTAGACGCACGATGCGTGATTGCTCGGCAAGCGCCTGCAGGATAGACTGACGGATCCACCACACAGCGTAGGAGATGAACTTAAATCCGCGTGTCTCGTCAAACTTCTCGGCCGCCTTGATCATTCCAATATTTCCCTCATTGATCAGGTCAGGAAGGCTCAGGCCTTGGTTCTGATACTGCTTTGCCACAGAGACGACAAACCGGAGGTTGGCCTCCACCAGCTTGTTCAATGCACGCCGATTACCACGATGTATCTCTCGCGCCAGCTCCACCTCCTCTTCAGGAGATATGAGGCTCGTCCGCCCGATCTCTTGAAGGTAACGATCCAGCGACGCACTCTCACGGTTGGTGATCGACTGATTGATTTTTAATTGTCTCATTGCCATGGCTATACTCGATTTAAAGGGTTAACTCTACGCTTGTTGGTGCTAGTCGCCTAGCTCTTACTTTGAAATGACTGTGCTAAAGATACCACTCCTAGAGAGGGACGACTGAGATCTCGTCACAGAGCTGACAGCTGTAGCCTCTAAGAATGGGCAAATCAAGCCAGTGTACTCAAACCGATTGCAAAGGTCGTAAAAACAAACGACATAAGCAGTATCTGTAAGGCACATTAACGCTTAAACGCTTAGATGAAGCTTCTTTTGACTCTCTAGCGAGCATCAGCAGCCCCAGCTTGCCTGTTCTTAGAGTGGTAAAATCCTAAAAGTTTATTTTCATCACTCTAAGATAGAGTCTAGAACGTCATCGACGGCATCATCGACAGCCTCGCTCAGAGGCTCGTGTAGCTCGACCGTTGCCTGCTCGCCACATGGAGAGAAGCCCGCAGGTACGTTGAACGGCGTCCCCACCGAGTAGCCCAGCGACGGATCTGCATAGACTGCCTTCATAAAGTAGCCAAAGATAGGCAGCGCTGCTGAGGCACCCTGACCATACGCCATCGAGCGGAAGTGTATCGAGCGCTCCTCGCCACCGACCCAACAACCCGCCACGATCTCAGGAGAGAAGCCGACGAACCAACCATCGCTGTGGCGCTGTGTCGTACCCGTCTTACCTCCCAGAGGCATCGTCAGATTGTGTCGGAAGCGCAGTCTACCGCCCGTACCGCCATCGATGACGGCACGCATCATGTCCAGCATCTGCAATGCAGCTCGTGCAGGAAGGACCTCCGTAAGATTAGCCGTAAAGGTCGCCACCACATTGCCGTAGCGGTCCTCGATACGAGTCACAGGAATCGGGTCGACACGGATACCTTGATTGACAAAAGCACTGTAAGCCGCCACCATCTCGCTGACCGTCACATCGGGTGTGCCGAGAGCCACAGAGACGACAGGATCTATATTGCCTTTGATGCCGAAGGAGTGGAGCAAGCGAACAAAGGTATAGGGCGAGGTGCGACCCATTAGGTATGCCGTGACCCAGTTAGAGGAGTTTTGTAGTCCCCACTTGATCGAGACCATCTCCCCCACCCGCTTAGCTCCAGTATTGCGCGGCGTCCACGCCTTGCCATTGGCATCATAGAGCGTGATCGGCTGATGCATCACCTGCTCACATGGAGAGATACCCTGTATCATACTGAGAGAGTAGAGAAAAGGCTTGATCGTCGAACCCACCTGTCGTCGTCCCTGAGAGACCATATCATACTTAAACGTACGAAAGTCCACATCTCCGACATAGGCTAGTATATTACCGTTGTGCGAATTCATCGCCATGAAGCCCGTGTGGAGGAAGTGCTTATAGTATAGTACCGAGTCCCGAGGAGTCATCTCCTTGTCGATCCAGCCGTTGTAGCTCCAGACGCGCATCTTGCGCTTTTGGTCAAACGTTTTGCGGATCTCCTCTGGCGACATACCGAGCTTCTTGAGCGATCGCCAGCGATCCGTGTTGTGCAGTGCACGCTCGATAGCATCCTTGCGTTGCTGTGCTGTCAGGTCGCTACTGTAAGGAGCCAGCTTAGAGCCCCGCATCTCACGATCGAAGTTAGGCTGTACAAACTCGCTCATGTGCTTCTGAACCGCCTCCTCAGCGTACTGCTGCATACGACTATCGATCGTACCATAGATCTTGAGCCCATCAGCATAGAGATCATAGCAGGAGCCGTCAGACTTTTTGTTTTTCTGGCACCATCCATAGATCGGCTGTGTCTCCCAGAGGAGTGAGTCGATAGCATACTGCTCCTGATTCCACTGCGAGTAGTCACTTCGCTTAGGTTTTTTGGCAGTCAGTAAGAGACGCACGAACTCTCTATAATAAGGAGCCAAACCATCGGAGTGCGTATTATTGGTAAAGTTGATATGGATCGGCTCGGCAATGGCGGTCGTGTAAGCCTCCTCGGAGAGGTAGCCCGCTTTCTTCATCTGTAGGAGGACCGTGTTGCGGCGTTTCAGTGGTGCATCGCTGTCAGCATGCAGGACAGGGTTGTAGAGTGAGGGATTCTTACACATCCCCACCAGCATTGCCGACTCATTCAGAGTTAACTCAGAGGGAGTCTTGCCAAAATAAGTCTGCGCGGCCGAGCGGATTCCGACAGCGTTGTAAAGAAAGTCAAACTGATTCAGATACATCGCGATGATCTCCTCCTTGGTATAGTTGCGTTCCAGCTTGATCGCTATAACCCACTCAATAGGCTTCTGCAGAAGGCGCTGTAGCGTCGACTTAGCATGAGGCGAGTAGAGCTGCTTAGCCAGCTGCTGCGTGATGGTACTACCACCACCACTAGCCGTATTGCGTAGCACGCCACGCTTGATGACGGCACGCCCCACGCCTCGCATGTCGACACCCGAGTGCTGGTAAAAGCGCACATCCTCCGTAGCTATCAGAGCCTGTACCAGTGGCTCAGCAAGCTCGTCATAGCTCACGTAGATACGGTTTGTCGAGCCATGCGCGTAGGATCCTATCTGCACGCCATCATCCGAGATCAGGACAGAGGCATACTTATCGATAGGATTTTGCAACTGCTCCACATCAGGCATATAGCCTATGACCCCATGCCAGATCAATATAAATATGATTAAGACCAAAGTCCAAAAGGCTCCAAAGAGCCGCCACAGCACCTTAATGACCTTTCCTTTCATACGAAAGAGTTTTTCTACTATAATATAAGAGTGAGAAGCCGACCGATGCAGCTCAGAGAGACAATCTCCCAGTCACTACTTCGTGATGACCTGAGGAAGGGATTTGCGCTCCTTGATCAGACCTGCGTTAAAGGCCTTGAGAAGCTTCTCTAGATCGTTCACCTGCTGCTGTAGATCAGCACCTACGTCCGTATCAGCCACCAACATACGGTGCGTCGTACGCTCCGAGATGACCGTCACGCTCTTGATATCCTCCATCAGCTCCACGGCACGGCGCATCGTCGTAAAGGGCTCGTGCTGCACCAGCTGCATGCCTTGCGAATTATAGATCAATGTGTAGCCTGCGATACCTGTACTGCTCTGATAAGCTCGGCTAAAGCCCCCGTCGATGATCATCAGCTTGCCACCAGCTGCGATAGGCTTCTCGCCCTTGGCGACCTTGACTGGGACATGCCCGTTGATCACGTGACAGTCTTCGCCCTCTAGACCAAACTCGCGAAGGATCATCTCGATCGTCTCTAGATCTTGGCGATACTTAAAGTAGTAGCCCTTCGTCTCCGTGTGGGTGTTCTTGTCAGCGACGAAGTAACGCTCGAAGGTGGTCATAGCAGACTTGTCAAAGAGTGGCGAGTCGGGACCGCACCAGAGGTAAAAGATATAGTCCACTGCCGCCTCATGCTTCGGATGACTATGCCTAGATGGATGCGCTAGGCGCACCACACGATCTATCTCATCTAAGAGCGCACGACCGCGTAGGGGCTGCGAGTCGAGGACACGCACCGCCTTGAGTTGCCCAGAAGCGTCTAGCGGCATCGAAGCGTGGTAGAGCAAGTTACCATTGCATACGAGGTACATACTACCCAGTCGATAGAAAGCATCTATATGCGTATGGAGCCGCTCACTCGTAGCGAAGGAGCGACGCAAGCGATCCATCACCTCCTCCTCTTGGGGCGTGAGGCGATAGGGGTCCTTCGGATCGATCGTGGGGAAGTTCATATCGAGCATCTCATGCACACCATAGTCCTCGTTAGGATTGGTATGCGAGAGATCGACCGTGCCAGCCTCAAAGTCTATCTTGTGAAGTAGGTCACGCTCCTGCATCTGCCACTCTGGGTGACGCATGATCAACTGATGCTCTAGCTTGAACTGAATAATGCTGATTGCCTTGTGCATCTGGCTAATCAGGTAAATACCCTTGTCATCGTATGCCACGTCGGAGTCTCCTAGCTTGGGCTTGAAGTAAGTACACGGATCACCCGCATAGACCTCACTAGCTAAGCGGGAGAGTGGCATCAAGTTGATTCCGTAACCGTCCTCGATGGTATCTAGATTGGCATAGCGCAGAGCGATACGTATGACACAGGCGATACAAGCATCGTTGCCCGCTGCAGCACCCATCCAGAGCATATCGTGATTACCCCACTGTATGTCTACATTGTGGTAGTCTAGTAGCGTATCCATAATGTACTGAGCGCCAGGACCACGGTCGTAGATGTCACCGACGATGTGGAGGCGGTCTATGACGAGACGCTTGATCGTCGCTGAGATAGCGCAGATGAAGTCCTCCGCCTTGCCCGTAGAGATAATTGTAGAGATAATACTGGAGATGTAAGCCGATTTGTTTGGGTTGACCCCGTCCTCGTGTAGTAGCTCCTGGATGATGTAGCTATACTGAGGTGGTAGCGCCTTGCGTACCTTCGAGCGTGTGTACTTCTCGCCTACCTTACGGCACACCTTGACGAGACGATTGAGTGTCACTTTGTACCACTCCTCATCAATTTCGCCCGTCTCATGGAGTTGCTCCAGCTTAGCCTGCGGATAGTAGATGAGCGTAGCCAGCTCACGCATCTGTAGCTCCATCATCTGTCCTGCGAAGACCTCGCGGATCTTACGCATCACACTGCCCGAGGCATTCTTCAGCACATGGTCGAAGGCCTCATGCTCACCGTGCACATCTGCGAGAAAGTGCTCGGTACCCTTCGGAAGGCTCAGGATCGCCTGCAGATTGATGATCTCTGTAGAGACCTCGGCCGAGTTGCGGAACTGGTTAGAGAGGAGCTGAAGGTATCTCAAGTCATCCTTCGCAGCCTGTAGATCAGTCTTGTCTTGCATCATGTCTATCTATTGTCTAGGGATATACCACGACCCAAAGTTACTAAATAAAAGAAGACCACGAGCCAAGTCGTGAGGTGCTAGTCCCGCATGTCGGGCAGCCCGATGTCAGGATGCACTGCCAGTACTTTCGTTTCCTCCTCGTATCAGAGGTCTAGACGTTACGATGCTTTGGGGTAGTCTCAAGAGTTGCTCCATAGGGTTAGACGCTTGTCTATTTCATCTTTTGGCAAGCGGGTATTTCTGCTGAAGAGCTGTTGTAGCTTTTGGCAGGCGGTACTATGAGAGAGTATGCCTTGCTCGACTAGCTGGTCGAAAATATATAGTATGCCTCGGACGTCAATGTCCATCTCTTTAGCACTGCGCATCATCTTCTTGTCTCCAGTAAGTACGGTAGCACTTAGCGTGATGCCTTGGTAGAGTACGGTGCAGTCTGTGAAGGAGAGCCCTTTGCGTTGTCTCTCATCAAAGAATTGATACACCTGGGGCATAAAGCCTGGGGTGTCGAACTGCTCGACGATTAGTCCGCCTATGTTGTCGAGATAGGCTCTCTGCTGTTTGTCTCTCAGCTCATGAAGTACAAATATATTGGTGTGTACCTGATATCCTAACTGCAGAAAGTCTTTGTAGAGGTCTAAGTCGATTAAGTCTATAAAGATGTTTGTGTCGCTAACGACAACGAGCTGTGTCTGACTCATATATTGGCGTTTAGCAGATTGACGACTTGATCGGCTGGTATGCCTGCCTCTTGGAGATAGCTTTGAGCTTTAGCTTGGGTTATTAAGTCTAGGTCTAGCGCTTTGATGACCAGTCTTGCGAAGCGGTTACTCTGAGGCTCTACATACCTGCTCTTTTCTAAGATCTCCCGCAGCTCTTTGTTTTTTTTCTTGTTGATGAAATATCCTCTGCAATTGCTCTGAGAGATAAGCTGCATCTCACCTAAACGATATACGATAGCATCAATGGAGATGCCGTAGGCACTTTGCAGCTCAATGAACTCGGGAAGAGAAAATCTCTTCCTGCGACCTCCAAAAAACGCTCTGATGATCTCATCTGGGAGTAACAGATGACTAGCAAATGCGGTGCAGAGCCGCTCGCCGTCTTTCTCAGAGATAGTCTCTAGGGAGCTTTTGAGGAGGAGGTGAGCGAATTCATGCAGTAAGGTCAGTCGCTTTCGTTCGGTACTCTCTATATTACTATTGTATGCGATGACGGGTATGACTTCATTAGCTAAGAAGCTAACCCCATCGAAGCCTTTTTTGCCAGCTACACCAATGACTTTGATGCCCATGGTCTCGAGTAGATTGGAGACATTTGATATGGGGGATAGACCTAACTGATAGAGTTGTCGAACTTGCTTTGCAACCTCTTCGATGTCTGCGGGTGATGCGATGACGTCTCTAGTTATTGCGTCTCCATCGAAGGAGGTCTTGACATCCATGATCTCCTCTAGCTCTAGGTAATTTTCTAGCTGTCTCTCGATTTTTTGCCAGATCTTTTTATCCTCTTTGCTGGAGAAGGCTTTTATCTTTCTAAAGTTTACAGACTCAATTATAGGGGTGTCTTGGTAGACAAAGTAGTCTATGGGTAGGTCAAGAGCTTCCGACAGTGCTATGAGTGTAGCACCTGTAATCTCTTTACCTCCTCGCTCTAAGTTACTGATATGAGTATGAGACACTCCGACTTTGTCTGCTAGCTCTCTTAAGGTCATACCCCTCAAGGCTCGTCCTTTTCTGATTCGTTCTCCAGTTGACCGCTCCATACGTTTTAGTTCTTTTGTTTCCACTTGGTGAAAACGCTTCCGTTTACAAAGGTAGCAATAAACTCCGAGTTTGTAAACAAGAAAAGGGACGAAAACTAGATTTTAGAAGTTAGGGGAAAGGGGTAATTCCTGTTTTGAGGTGCTGGTGGTAGTCTAGACTGGAGCTGTCTAGTGAAATGAACCCCGCCTGAAAGCGCGATTATGGTGCGTCACTCCTGTCTGGGTACATTCGACGCTCACTCGCTACAATAATTTAGAACTGGCTACATATCGATACGGGGCTATGTCGTGGAAAACTGATTTCCACGTGGATATTTCGAAATCTCCACGTGGAGAATTTTCATTCTCCACGTGGGCGAGAAAAAATTCTTCGGAGGAATCAAATGAAACTTCGGAGGAAATGAATCACGCCCACGTGGAAAAAGAAAAATATCCACGTGGAGAATAAAAAATCTCCACGGAGGAATTGATTTTTCCTCCGTGGAGTGGATTTATCGCTTCGTAAGGGGGAGCATCAAGCGTAGCTGTGCATCCCGCCGAGGAAGAAGTTGACCCCGAAGTAGGTGACCAGCACCGACACGAAGGCGATCAAGAGATAAACATGCAGGAACCTCTGCGAGCGGAAGCAGCGCAGCGACTCGCAGTGTAGTGGCAGGGCGTAGATGATGAGCGTGATGAGTGCCCACACCTCTTTGGGGTCCCAGCTCCAGTAGCGTCCCCACGAGACATTGGCCCAGACGGCTCCGATGAAGATACCGATAGCCAGCAGTGCGACCGCTGGATAGAGGAGCAGTCTACTGAGTGCCTCTAGGTGCGTCCCGACGGTAGAGCGTCGCGACAGGATCAGTGCCATGCAGCTATTGAGCATCATAAAGGCCAAGAGACTATACGCTATCATGATAACCAGCACGTGGATGCTCAGTAGCGGCGAGTGAAGCACTGGCATCAGCGGAGTGATCTGTGGATTGCTGCCCCCGAAGGAGGCGACCAAGAGCGACAGACCGCCCATGAGTAGCCCAAAGGGGATCAGTACTCGATGCTTACGCCCTGCAAGTATGGTCAGTAGCAGTACGATCCAAGCTAAGGCTTGCATCGTCTCAAAGCCATTGCTCAGCGGCACATATCCCGAGACGATCCAGCGCAGGATCACCATAAGGGTTAGGTAGAGCATACTGCCGTAGATGACGGCCCAGATGCCCCACTTGACTAATCGAGGATCCTTGAGTCGCCCCACGGAGAGCTGATAGGCAGTCCAGATGAAGAGCAAGATCCCGATGGTAGCGAGGATCTTGGCGAGCAGTCCGATAAAGGGAGAGAGCTGGTTATAGTAGAGCTCTGAGCGAAAGCGCACAGCCGAGGGACAGCTCTCACCGCCCTCCTTGAGCTGGTACTGACGGAGCTTGACGAGAAAGTCTTGCGCCTCGTCCCATTGCTGCATGACGACCAGTTCGCTGAGGTAGTTAAAGCTCTTACGCACGAAGGTCCACTGATCTAGTGGCATCTCTGCGGGGAGATCGGTAGAGGCTGGATGATACCACGCGATAGTTCCATGGCTCTGTACAGGGAAGATCAAGAGCGACTCACCTAACCCTAAGCTCTGTATCACCTGACACTTCTCGTGTGCCTCAAAGAGGGCTTTGCGTCCGGGCTGGTCGGGGTGCTGTATGTAGTTGTCTAGCAGAGCCTCCAGGCGATAGTTGCCCTGTAGATCAAAGAACTGACGGTAGCTCACTCGCTTTCCCTCGTAGCACTCGAGCAGCTTGCGTATGCTCCGATCTTTGATCCGTATCATCGGCTCATCGACCCAACTGTCGTAGTAAAAGATCCAGCCCGCCAAGACCTGCTCGGCAGAATAGCCTCGGTAGCTACTGCGTCCATAGAGCTTCTCGGTAAACTCCTGCGCATAGGTCTCTAGAGGACAGACACGATTGTTGTATAGGATGTGCAGCTCGCCCAAGCTCTTAGCCACACTAGCGGGGATCGTCTTGGGGAGTGGCGTCGAGGGGGCTTTTGCCTCTGCCGAGAGCGTACCACCAGCGAGGAGTATCAAGAGCATCGCCACGGGAGAGACGAGAGCCTGCTTGAGGAGCTGTCTCACCTTACGACGACGTGCGTACATGCCCCCTACGAGGCTAATTGCGAGGAGCGCATAGCCTAGGTAAGAGATCGATATACCCCATGGATCGTATGCGATGGAGAGGATCGAGGAGGTCGTCTCTGGGTCGTAGCCTGACTGGTAGAAGCGATAGAATCGGTAGCGGAAGATGCGATTCATAGAGACAGCACCACGGAGGCTCTGCGACCGCTCCCCGTCCTGAATGAGGAGATTGCTCTGGTAGTCTAGCGGGAATTGAGTCCCTGTGTAGTAGGTCAGATCAAAGCGCTCCAAAGCGACCTCAAAGGGGAGGGTCAGTGTCTCTCCCTGTTCACTCTGATAGCGATCCGTAGGACTGGCACCCTCCTGGAGCTTGATCCGTCCATGTATGGCAGTCCAGCTAGTCACGCCAGCACCCAGCAAGATGACCAGCAGTGAGACGTGGATCATCCAGATCCAGAAGCGTCTGTAGAGCTTAGCTCGTAAGATATAAAGTAGCCCAGCACAGGAGAGTAGCACCCACAAGATGGTAAAGAGCGGGGAGCCATACCAGTGCTCCTGAACGAAGGGCGTACCGTAAAGCTTTTCAACCACAGTGGCTGCCGCGAGGACAGCCACCGTGATGAGTAGTAGTATGAAAGGAAGCTTGCGCCACACCATATTTATATAGTATCTAGTGTGTGAAGCTATACGGCGTTGATAAACTTGACAACCGCATCACGATCCTCCTTGCTGAGCTTGCGGAACTTCTCTACCGTAAATCGTGCATCACTATTCTTAGCACCGTGCCACATGATCGCCTCGATCACATTGCGTGCACGGCAGTCGTGTAGACGGTCCTGGTGACCTGAAGCCTTCTGGCTCAGACCACGTCCCCAGAGCGGAGTGGTACGGCACCAACCCGTGCGGATGTCGTTTTGCATGTGGAGCTGGTGCTGGACCATGTCGGTGTAAGGCCAGATCTTCTGCTTGGGGTAGCGAGGCATAGCCTTCTTGCCGCCCTCGGTCAGACCATACACATCCACGACAACGTCATCGCCCGTAGTCCAAGAGGGACGGTGGCAAGTGGCACATCCTATCTCAGTGAAGAGCTGCTTACCACGCTGCACATCGGGGGAGTCTATGTCTCTCGCAGCTGGCACAGCTAGACCACGTATCCACACCATCAGATCGTAGCAAGCCTGTGCGTCCATCTCGACGGGCAGGTCTGTAGCTGTAAAGAAGTCGTAGATATCCTTCTCCACATTGCCTGACCTCTTGCGATCAGGGAAGTATTTGTAGAACTCAGCCTGTACGTTGGGATCTTTGCTTGCCGTCCGTGCGTAAGCCTCAGGTATGTAGAACTTACGAAACATCGGCGTGATGATATTGGTCACCTCCCATAGGCTCACATTGGCAGAGAGCTTGGTAAAGTCACACGCATAGTCAAAGCGCATCGGGTGCCCCGCAGCGTCTACCCCCGTGGGGGCGAAGTCGTTACCAGCCCAAATAGCGGGATTGAGCGGGGAATGTGGAGCCTCTTTGATATACTGCTGACGTATATCCTCATCGCTGATCGCATCAAGTAGACCCGTGCCGTAAAAGCCGATGGTAGACTCAAGCGTGACGACCGCCTGGTCTATTGGATAGGGCTTGCCATTCACCTCTAGTGGCGAGTAGAGAGCCTCTGCGGGCAGATGCACCTCGGGATAGATAAGATCGTAAGTCTCGCCATCGTCAAACTTATTGCCCCACTCGTCCGTATAGGTACGCCAGTCGATGGTCATCTTGTCAGCATCGATCATCGGCTTGAAGGGCGGCAGTGCGACAGTCATAGGCACTAATCCGAGCGAGCTAGCCATATTTCCCTCTTTGTCGGTAACGATGATGAGACAGCCATTGCCCATCTGCTCACTATTGTAGCGTGTGATGCGCTTACCATGGCCATAGCCCGGGTGACAAGCCTCGCAGGAGGTACGATTGTATAGAGGACCTAGTCCCGTAAAGGTCAGACCAGGCACATCGCCAGCAGCGTGCGCCGTCTCAAAGCGACGCTCACCCTGCTTGAAGTTGGCATCTAGTCCAGCCAGTGCTATAGCCTCTGTGGGCTGCTCGAAGCATGAGGCCGTGTTGTTGAAGGTAGTGCCTAGCTTGCCTCCGCTGTAATACTCCTCGCTAAGCGTCTGAGGGGTGTCGCTACCGCACTCCTGCTGACAAGCTGTCAGGCTAGCAAGGATGAGTGCTAGCAGTGCTAGCTGTGTAGTTAAGTGCTTCATAAGAATAAAGTGTTTGGGTGTATGTGTCTCCCCTCCCCTGACAGCTTATATCTATCATCATAATCTATTGCTCTAGCAAATGCTTGCTCAGGAGAGGGGTAGAAGTTAGATAGAGATTAGAGGTTAGACTTTAGAGGTTAGACTTTAGAGATTAGATCGACTCGATGAAGGTGACGACAGCTTTTCGCTCCTCCTTGCTGAGCTTGCGAAACTTCTCAACAGACGCTCTCGCATCACTAGTCTTAGCACCGTGCCACATGATCGCCTCGATCACGGTACGTGCACGGCAGTCGTGTAGACGATCGCCAGCTCCAGTAGCCTTCATGCTCAGACCACGTCCCCACAGCGGCGTAGTACGGCACCAGCCTGTGCGGATATTGTTCTTCATCTGCAGCTGATGCTGGATCATATCGGTGTAGGGCCAGATCTTCTGATGCGGGTAGCGTGGCAGGAGGCTAGCACGAGCACCTACGAAGAAGTTGTTCGGATCACGGATCTGATCCTCGCCCGTAGTCCAGGTAGGACGGTGGCAGCTAACGCACCCCATCTCCTCAAAGAGCTTCTTACCTTGTTGGAACTCTTTGCTATCAGCATCTCGTGCCGACGGGACGGCTAGTCCACGGTGCCATACCATGAAGTCTATGTACTCCTCATCGGTCATATCGGCAGGGAGCTCGCTAGAGGTTAGGTAGTCGTAGATATCCTTCTTGACATCACCACTCTTCCGCCACTCTGGATAGTAGGTGTAAAACTTTGCCTGTACCTCGGGATCTTCGGAAGCTACCTTAGCATAGGCAGGGGTCATGTAGTGGTAGCGACGATCGCTACGAGTCACGTTGGTGATGTTCCAAATAGCGTTGGCGCCAGGACCATCCTGTATGCTACCACGTGTCAGTCCGTAGGTGTAGCGGGGCAGGTACTTAGTGCCGTCGCCCTGCTTGGTATTAGTATAGTAGCGAGCGAAGTCACCGTTCTTCCAGACGGTGGGGTTGAGGTTGGCACCATGCTTCTCCTCCGTCTGATACTGAGCACGGAGGTCCTCGTCACTGATAGCATCGAGCAGCCCCGTGCCGTAGATACCGATGGTGCTCTCTAGGCGAACGCGGAGATCGGAGTATGGGATGTCTTTGCCCTTAACCTGCAAGGGGACGTAGAAGGCATCCTCCGGAATGGTCACCTCTGGGTAAATAAGGTCGTAGGTCTCACCATCGTCAAACTTATTGCCCCACTCATCTGTGTAGGGGAGCCAGTCTATCTTGATCTTACGCTCATCAAGTGGTGCCTTAAAGGGAGGCGCAGCTTGCGTCTGAGGCATACCTGTGAGAGAAGACAGATAAGTGTCGTTTTGGTCCGTGAGGACGAGTAGATAGCCGTTGCCTATGATGTGCGAGTTGTACTCGGTCTGTCTAGCACCATGTCCGTAACCTGGGTGGCAAGCGATACAGCTAGCACGCAACCACAGTGGCCCTAGACCACGTAGCGGGAAGTTTGGATCGGTAGAGGTGTCAAAGGGGTTCTCGAAGAGACGCTCTCCCCTCTTAAACCTAGCGACCAAACCAGCCTCCTCGACTGCAGGGGTAAACTGCTCGTAACAGGTGGCCGTGTTATTGAACGCGGTGCCTAGCTTGCCTCCGCTATAATACTGCTCTTCGTATAGATTTGTTTTGCTTGGATCTGGAGAGTCTGAGCTACATGCGCTCAGGAGAGCCAGACAGCCTATCAGGCTACATATACTTAATACCTTGTTCATAACAACTTCCTCTAAAATGCTATCATACATCTGCAGGCATCCTCTCTAGGGATCAAGCCTGCAGATGGTATGACGGTGGTTTATTGATTACTTCTGTACAGCTTCGATAGCTGCATCGATCTGCTCTAGGAGTGCATTGCACGCCTCGATGGCGGGCTTGGTAGCCTCCTTAGTCAGGTTATTGCGGAAGGGTGCCGGCATAGCGGCTACCGTCTTGATCGCATGGTCTAGGGCTGTGCGGATCTCCTTGTCTAGATCAGGATGCTGCTGAGCCATGTAGGTAGCGAGAGAGTGGTTGTGGACAGTGCCGTCGAGAGAACCGTAGTAAGCGTTGCGGACGCTACGGAGGTTGTCTGTGAAGTCCTCAATAGAGTTCCAGCTGTACCACGACTCCACGTCTAGGACGTTGCCCGAGTTGACGGGGTCAGTGATCTTCGTATTGCCCACCTCGTCAGAGATGTCGCTCGCACCTTGTAGGATCTGCACGAGAGCATCTTTCTGGCTCTTGTAGGAGCTGTTGCCCTGCTCACCAGCGGCGATCATAAGCTGACCGTAGTCCATCGTAGGCAGGAGCTCCGCATCCTCAAGCGTCTTCTTCTTATCAGCCGTCACCTTGTCAATGCCAGCCCAGCTAGCCTCTAGGCGGATCGCCTGACGTGCTAGATCCTCAGCGACAGCCGCATTATAAATGCGCTCAGGCTCTGTGATCTCACCGACCTTGCGAGGCTGACCATCTCTAAAGATCATGTACTCCACAGCGTGGAAGCCGAGCAGACCGTAGCCTAGAGAAGCGAAGCCCTTGGCATCAGGACCCTCCTCCTTGAGTTCGTCGAGGAGGTCTTTGTTCTTAAGGATGTTGTCTAGCTGATTCTTTTGCAGAGGCCAAGAGTCGATGTGCGGGTCGATGTTGTAGTCACCAGCAGCTCCATAGAGAAAAGCCTCACTAAGCTCCCAGTAAGCACGCGCTGAGACCCACTTCTTGCAAGCCTTGTTGACCAGTTCTTGAGAGGGGTTCTTCATCAGCTCCTCGCAAAGCCCAGACAGCTCGATAGCATTGTCTGCTAGAGACTTGTAGGTGGGTACTACGACACCCTCGACAAACTGCTTAATGAGTGCCGTCTGTGCGGGGTCTAGCTGCTTTGCCTTGGGCTCGTCGCTCTCTTGACAAGAGACGAGGAGGACGCCCACGACTGAGAGAAGGAGCATTTTGAAGATGTAGGTATACTTATTCATAGTCGATTGTATTGTGTTGAGTTAAAAGAATCTAGAAGTGAAACATTCCGAAGTAGGCGATGCCGAGGCTGACGGTCGGCTCATCGTTGAACTGCTTGTGTAGCATACGATGGCTATACTCAGCCTTGACAACGATCTCGGGGATCGGGTAGTAGTTGAGTCCGACGGTAAACTTCTGTCGCTCCCACTCTGGCTCGTCGGTCATACTGGGCACTACTTGAAACATGGAGTCATAGTAGTCATACCGCCCGAAGAGGTAGAGACGCTGCTTGAGCTGACGCAGCTTGTCCGAAGCTGAGAAGAGGTCATATCCGCCCTCCAAGCCAGCGGCTAGAGCCGCCTTGGCGACACTGTTCTTTGGTGAGGGGGAGTCCTTACGAGTCGTACGATTAGCATTTGTGATCTCCATCGAGTCACTCAGGTGTCCGTAGTCCACATTGCCTCGCAAGATGAGCTGCGGATTGGCATACTGGAAGTCAAAAGCTCCGATACAGACGAGCCCCTTGATATGGTCATACTTATTTGTCGCATTGAGCGTGTTACGACCGCTTGTCCCGACGTAGCCACTCAGGCTAAGGCGCAGGTTGCGTACCGAGTAGTTGTCCACACGCATAGCGCAGGCGTAGTTGGTCGCCATCTTAAACTCGTAGGGACTACCCGCCCCGCCATGGATCCAATCCTTATTGTTAAAGCGGTCAGCATCTAGCCCAGCTATACCCATGATCTCGTACCGCCAATTGGGTAGCTTACCCCACAACCCTATACCCGTCTCATGCCAGGTGCAGGGCAGGATCGTATTCTCCCCCTCGGGTCGATAAACCGTAAAGAACTCCGTCGGCATGTGAGATGCGTTGGTTGCTCCGACTGGTACGACCATATGTCCTATGCGCAGGTTGAGCGCTGGTGAGAAGCTCTTCTGTAGCCAAAACTGCTCGAGAGCCACCTCGCCACCACGCTCTATCTCAGACTCGTACTCGCCGGTCTCCTCCTCTTCGATCTCGACAGCACTCTCCGTGCCACCATGCTCAAACTCGATCTCAGAGCCTAGAGACCAACCATGACCGAAATCATAACCAACAAAGAAAACAACGTGAGGCAAGTCTACCTGTCCGAAGCTACGAGCATCTTTGTAGAGTGCCGCATCGGTGTAGCGCTTAAAGTTATTACTGTAAAACATCCTCGAAGCGACAGCCTCCCCATACCCACCAAAGGTGAGCCGACGAGGAGCTGGCGAGGAGGTCTGTGATAATGAGTCCACAGTCTGCGCCTCTGATAGCTGTACGGTGCAAAGTACGAGACCACAGAGGAGATACGAAATGAATCGTTTCATATATTATTTATAGCGTGTTTGACATCCGAGTGAATCAAACGCAGGGAGAGCCTCATCAGCCCCCCTTACATTGTTTAGTGTACCTAAAGATGGGCATAGAGGGGGAAACGAAGAGAATAAGGGGAACGAACCCTCTACTACGCGACAAATTTCCACTGCAAAGGTACGGCAGGGGCTTACAATGGCTCACGACAAAAGCTAGCAAATTGTAGGTATATCGGTGGGGAGTAACAACTGTTCAATACTACCTGTTAGGTAATCCGCTGAAATGATCGAGCGATGCCGAGATCCGTTTTCTCTAGCTCTACTCTCATCCAGAGGCTCTTACTGCCGATCTATGCTTAATGTAGGAATAGCTAGACGCTCCTCTTGTGGAAAGAAACATTTCCTAGGGAGGAAAACAAAGTTTCCAACGGTGGAAAGGAAAAGTTCCTGCCTTGGAACTGGAAGGTTCCTCCGCTGGAACTAAAGAGTTCCTCCATTGGAACTAAAAAGTTCCAAGAGGGGAGCTGTCTTTGGAACTCATATGTAGCAGAGAACCAGTGCGGTACAAGAACTTTGTTCGTCTCAAAAATCATATTGCGAGCTCCTGAGGCGGGAAGTCTCTGCTGGCATGTTATAAATGGAATCTCCCGTGATTCAATACGCTTTTATCTCAGAAGAAGCTGTTCCCCACGTGGCAATTCTCAAATCTCCACGTGGCTATCGCACGACAACCTCGACTACCTATAATAAAGTAGGGGCGAACATCCGAGATGTCCGCCCCTACTTTTATGTTGTCGTCTTGTGACGAGCTGCGTGGCTCGCTTTACTTGACGAGATCCATCGTGTCGCGTGCTATCATCAGCTCCTCGTCGGTGGGGACGCAGATGACAGTCACACGGCTAGAGGGCTTAGAGAGTACCTTCTCCTCGCCACGGCTAGAGCGATTGACTGCTGAGTCAAACTCTACGCCCATAAACTCTAGTCCAGAGACTACCGACTCACGAGTTGTCTGGTCGTTCTCGCCGACACCGCCCGTGAAGACGATTACATCGACACCGCCCATAGCAGCTGCGTAGGCTCCGATGTACTTCTTGATACGATAGCGATACATCTCGAGCGCAAGCTTAGCGCGCTCGTTACCAGCCTCGGCTGCCTGCTCTACGTCACGCATATCGGAGGAGACACCGCTGATACCGAGTACACCGCTCTTCTTATTGACCATCGTCGAGAAGTCGCTCGGGGTCATCTTCTCATGCTCCATGATAAAGGGCACGATACCTGGGTCGATGCTTCCACAGCGAGTTCCCATCATCAGACCATCCGTAGGGGTCAAGCCCATAGAAGTGTCGAGTACCTTGCCATTGCATACGGCTGCGATCGAAGCACCATTGCCGATGTGGCAGGTGATGATGCGTGTCTTGTCAAAGTCCTTACCAAGGATCTCGCAAGCACGATGGCTGATGTAGCGGTGGCTCGTGCCGTGGAAGCCGTAGCGACGTACCCCGTACTTCTCATAGTACTCGTAGGGTAGCGCATACATATAGGTGTATGCGGGCATCGTCTGGTGGAAGGCTGTATCAAAGACAGCTACCTGCTGCACCTTCGGGAGGAGCTTCGTGATAGCATCGATACCCTTCAGTGAGGGTGGGTTGTGTAGTGGAGCGAGGTCAGAGACACGCTTCACCTGCTCGATCACCTCGTCATTGATGAGGACGCTCTTATTGATTGCCTCACCACCATGTACGAGACGGTGACCCACAGCCTCGATCTGGTCTACACTGTCGAGGACCGCGTACTCAGACTTCGTCAGGATCTCGAGGATAAACTCGACAGCTACCGTGTGCTCAGGTAGCGGACGGTCTATCTGTACCTTCTTGCCATCGGTCGTCTTGAACTTGATGAAAGAGTCGGGCAGGCCGAGCTTCTCAATACCGCCTGAAGCTAGGATACGAGCCTCGGGCATATCATATAGTGAATACTTGACAGACGAGCTGCCACAGTTAAGGACTAGTACGATCATAATTTATCTTTAGGGGGTGATGAATTACTTCTTAGCTGCGATAGCCTGGTTGCAAGTGATCGTGATCACGTTGTAGACATCGTCTACGGAGCAGCCGCGGCTGAGGTCATTGACTGGAGCAGCCATACCCTGTAGGATAGGACCGACAGCGGTAGCACGACCGAGACGCTCGACGAGCTTGTAGGCTACGTTGCCCACCTCTAGGTTCGGGAAGACGAGGACGTTTGCCTTACCAGCTACAGGGCTCTCAGGAGCCTTGAGCTCAGCGATCTTGCTCACGATAGCTGCGTCTGCCTGTAGCTCACCATCGATGAGTAGGTCAGGAGCCATCTCCTTAGCGATCTTGTAAGCCTCCGTAACCTTGTCGATCATCTCGCTCTTGGCAGAGCCCTTTGTTGAATAGCTCAGGAGGGCAATGCGTGGCTCCATGTCGCCGATGCTACGAGCCGTATCGGCAGAAGCGATAGCGATCTGTGCTAGCTCGTTGCTGTCAGGATTGGGTGTGACGGCGCAATCTGCAAAGATGAAGAAGCCGTTCTCGCCATACTCCTTGAGCGGAGAGAAGATGAGGAATGCGCCACTGACCACCTTGAGTCCTGGGCGTGTCTTGATGAGCTGGAGTGCGGGACGGAGCACGTTGCCCGTCGTGTTGTGTGCACCAGCTACCTCACCGTCAGCGTCGCCAGACTTGATCATCAAGCAAGCGAGGTAAAGCGGATTGACAACTAGCTCGTCAGCCTGCTCACGGGTCATACCCTTAGCCTTGCGCAGCTCCATCAGGAGATCGCGATAAGCCTCACGACGTGCGTGATTTTGTGGGTCGATGATCTCAGCCTGGTCAATATGCTTAAGCCCTAGCTCAGCAGCCTTAGCCTGAATCTCGGCGGGGTTACCTAGGAGGATGATGTGAGCGATGCCGTCAGCGATAATGCGATCAGCAGCTTGGAGGGTGCGAGGCTCGAGACCCTCGGGGAGTACAATGCGCTGCTTGTTAGCCTTAGCGCGCTGTACGTTCTTTTGAAGTAGTTCCATAGAGGTGTATGATAAGTTTATATTGTTGTGCAGTCTTTAGCTCCACAAAGTTACAAAATAAAGAGCAGAGCCTCTACGCCCCCCTAATCTCTAACCTCTAATCTCTAACTTCTCAAAGTCTCTCTCAGGAACTGGCTCTGCCGAGAGGAGCGCCGAGACCATCGTGAGGTAGCGTGGCGGATGCCCCTCCTCGCCCCACACCATCGGGATACCCGCTAGTCGCTCTGTGGTGCCACTCAGGTCGAAGCCCCACGACTCGAGCGACGAGCGCATCTGGTCGGGATGACGGCAAGGATCGCCGGCACTGCGTGTGCAGGCTTGTGGCTGGCAGAGCCGACAGCGACCAGCCGTAAAGAGCCGACTCCCCGTATGTTGCCGCTCTAGCTGATAGAGGAGCGGGTCGATACGATCCCGCACGGCACCCATCAGGCGAAAGCAGTAGTCCCCCACCTCGTCAGGCAGACACGCCGCCCACGACTGTTCATCGGGCGTGACACGATGCACGAGGATATGCGCATAGCGGTAGCGTGCTAGTGCCTCACGCACATCATAAGTAAAGGGCGGGCAAGACCAATTGGTCAAGTAAGTGGGACAATGCTCACACAGTGCGAAAAAGCGATCAGGGTCGAAGTACCCCGCCATATACTCATCTAGAGGTAGCTGACGGAGCGTTCCCTCGATACGATAAGCAGGCTCAGACATACTATCTATCCATCTGTGTCACCTCAACGCCATCCTTATATAGGTGTCTCTTGATGCTACGCTTGGGCGACTTGATGAAGGGGGTCCTCTGGAGGACGAACTTAGTCACCATCTCGTAGGAGCCAAGCTTAGCATTGAGCTGCTTACGCTGAGCTTTGATCTGCTCCCAAGCCTCTTCGATAGTCACCCCCGCCTGCTTGGCTGCCAGTTCGTCAAGATAAACGAGCGCCTCGAGACGACCATTCTTCTGATAGACTAGACTCTCAGAAACAAAATGTAGGTTATTGAGCTTAGCTTCGATCTCCTCGGGGTAGATGTTTTGCCCATTAGCCCCTAGGATCATCGTCTTGGAGCGACCGAGGATGAAGAGATTGCCCCGCTTGTCTAGACGCCCTAGGTCACCCGTACGCATCCAGCCGTCGGTGGTGAAGAGGAGCTTATTGATCTCGGGGAGCTTGTTATAGCCGAGGCAGACGTTGTCACCACGCACCTGTATCTCGCCGACACCTGGAGCTAGAGGCTGGTCAAAGTCTTCTGGCACCTCGATGCGTATCTCCATATGTGGCAGAGCGCGTCCCGCAGAGAGTGGCACCCAGCGGCGATGGTTGCTGTAAGAGATGAGCGGAGCGCACTCGGTCATGCCGTAACCGACAGTGAGCGGGAAGCCGATACGATGTAGGAAGAGTCCCACCTCCTTGGAGAGCGGTGCCCCACCGACGATCACCTCGCGGAAGTTGCCCCCGAGTCCATCGGTGAGCTTCTTGCGGATCACTCGGTAGACCAACTTGCGTAAGAGCGGAATATGTAGGAGCGCCTTGATAGAGGAGCGCTCTAAGACGGGCACGATAGACTGCTTGTAGATCTTCTCCAAGATGAGTGGCACGGAGATGATCAGCACGGGGCGTATCTCGGCAAAGGCTTTCATCAAGATCTTGGGCGAAGGGACCTTGCCTAGAATATGCGTATGGACGCCTATGTAAAGGGCTGCGAGCATGTTGAAGGCACAGCTGTAAGTATGTGCCAGCGGGAGGAAGCAGATGATCTGCTCGCCGCTATACATGAGGTCGAGCTTCTGCGCATAGAGTGCATTGCCCGCAAGATTGCCCGCAGTGATCAGTACCCCTTTGCTAAAGCCGGTCGTTCCTGAGGTGTAGTTGATCACGACCAACTCATCATTGTCCACCTCGGGGTAGACGATGTCGGTACGACGGAATCCCTTGGGATAAAAGCGTGCCACAAAGGGGGCAAAGGGAAGGAGCCGCTTATAGTCGTATGGCATCCCCGAGCGAGCATAGCGCCACGTGATCTTCTTGATGTCGAAGATAGTCTGCACCATCGGGAGATCCTCCTCAGGATTGAGCTTCGACAAGATGAGATCATCTATAAAGAGGAGCTTCGCCTCGCTATGATTGATGATCGTCTTAGCGTCTTCGACGTTGAAGTCCTGCAGTATGGGGACGATCACAGCACCGTAAGTGATCGTAGCCATAAAGATGACGCACCAGTGGACCGAGTCAGCGCCCATCAGAGCGATGCGGTCGCCGCGCTGTATACCGATCTCCTTATATACGTAGTGTAGGTGCGCTATCTGTAGCGCTAAGTCGCGATAAGATATGGTGTAGCCGGTGGCGTAGTCCGAGAGAGCTGGCTGTCGGAAGTGCTCTCTAAAGCTCGCCTCGTAGGCCTTGATGAGATTGTCTGGATACATAGGTGCTATCTCCTATTGTGTTAAGCGTGTGGCACAAAGTTACGAAATAGAGCCCTAACCCGGCTGTTCCTAAAAACGAAACTCATAATAAGATCCGTCGGCCTTAGTTGCTGGCGATAGCAAAGCCAAGAGCCGTCAGTGCAGGACGCACAGAGGCGGGGACACCTCGCACAGTGTAGTCGCGTGGCTCGTAGGGGTGCTGGTAGTGGACACGCTGCTGCTCGAATGTGTCGGGACTAGCCACCAGTCGACTCATAATAGCTGGCAAGTCGAGCGTGTGAATCATCGCACGCCAAGGGGTCTGCCACGGTTCGCACCCCGTGAGGTCTAGGTATGGCTCCGCCAAGGAGCGAGGGTGCGCCAGAGCTATCCGCTCGTCACTGAGATCAAAGAAGTCGCACAGGTGGCGCAGGCTCTGCACCGCGCCTTGCGCCTTGCCATGCACCGAGAAGCCCGCAATGTGGGGTGTGCCGATGAAGACACGATCTAGTAGTGTCTGTGCTATGCGTGGCTCGCCCTCCCAGCAGTCGATCACGGCTCCTGCGACCGCCTTGTCTTCAAGGGCTCGTACCAGTGCGGGGGTGTCGACGACAGCTCCACGACAAGCATTGATCAACCAAGGTCGTTGCTGAGCATTTCTCAAGAAAGCGTCATCGACTAAGTGATAAGTAGGGTATGCGCCCCCC
Source organism: Porphyromonas asaccharolytica DSM 20707 (assembly GCF_000212375.1). Taxonomy (NCBI): domain Bacteria; kingdom Pseudomonadati; phylum Bacteroidota; class Bacteroidia; order Bacteroidales; family Porphyromonadaceae; genus Porphyromonas; species Porphyromonas asaccharolytica. Next base: position 2,178,635 of record NC_015501.1, read on the forward strand.
TTCGTCAGAGGCACGTGACAGGTGATCATCGTAGCCGAGGCGAGGAGCGTGTCTAGGTCTACATAGCTATCTCGTAGCGCCGACATATCTTCCGCGAGGTAAGGACGAGGTAGTCCATTGCGATCCAGCTCCTCCAGATAGCTCTGCCAGTCAGGGTGCTCATCGTAAGCCGTCACGAGAGGCGGATCGTAGAGGAGCGTCCGCACGCCGAGCGCTTTGGCACGCTGATAGACCCGTCCGCCGGTATGTCCCGTGCCAATGATCCCGAGGGTTATATCCTTAGGAGCCAATTCCTGCTCTAGTGCGATACGAGAGATAGCCGTCAGGACATACTGCGCTACAGAGGCAGCATTGCACCCAGGAGCATTGTACCAGCGAATGCCCGCCTCACGGCAGTACTCGGTATCTATGTGGTCAAAGCCCGCTGTCGCTGAGGTGATCAGACGTACCGCACTCCCCTCCAGGAGCGTACGGTCGCAATGCGTCACGCTACGGATCATCAGGGCATCGGCATCGGCAACCGCTTCGGCCGTTATCTCTCCACTCGGCAGGTAATGCGCCTCGACCCCGAGGGGCATGCCGTCGGCCATGTATGGGATAGAACTATCTACAACTATTCGCAGGGACATATATATAATAGTATAGCTGCTTAATATAAAGAGGAAGGTGACTAGATCTGCACTCCCGATGTTATGGGATAGCGTCTAGTCACCTTCGTTATTAGTTATGCTTTGCTGAGAGCTGCGATTACTTGATCACGCCCAGCTCCTTACCAATCTTGATAAAGGCAGCGATCGCCTTGTCGAGATGCTCGCGCTCATGAGCTGCTGAGAGCTGTACACGGATACGAGCCTCGCCCTTCGGAACGACTGGATAGTAGAAGCCAGTTACATAGATACCCTCCTCGAGAAGACGAGCAGCGTAGCGCTGAGATAGAGGAGCGTCGTAGAGCATCACCGCACAGATAGCGCTCTGTGTAGGCTTGATGTCAAAGCCAGCTGCGAGCATCTTATCGCGGAAGTAGTTGACATTATCCATCAGCTTCGTGTGTAGTGAGTCATCCTCCTCCAGCATCTTGAAGACCTCGATACCAGCGCCGACCACTGCGGGGGGCAGTGAGTTAGAGAAGAGATAAGGTCTAGAGCGCTGACGTAGTATCTCGACGATCTCCTTAGGACCAGCTGTAAAGCCACCGACAGCACCACCGAATGCCTTACCGAGCGTACCCGTGTGGATATCGATACGATCGAAGCAGTCGAAAGCCTCAGCGACACCACGACCCGTCTTACCGACTACACCAGCCGAGTGGCACTCATCGACCATTACGAGAGCGTCATACTTGTCAGCGAGATCGCAGATCTTGTCCATAGGAGCTACGTTGCCATCCATACTGAAGACACCGTCCGTGACGATGATGCGGAAGCGCTGCTCCTGAGCCTCCTGAAGGCACTTCTCTAGCTCCTCCATATTGGCGTTGGCGTAGCGATAACGCTTAGCCTTGCAGAGACGTACACCATCGATGATCGAGGCGTGGTTCAGTGAGTCGCTGATGATAGCGTCCTCTGGTCCAAAGAGCGGCTCGAAGACACCGCCGTTGGCATCAAAGCAAGCAGCATAGAGGATCGCGTCCTCCGTGTGGAAGTAGTGTGCGATAGCCTTCTCGAGCTGCTTGTGGATATCTTGCGTACCGCAGATGAAGCGTACGCTACTCATGCCGTATCCGTGCGAATCCATCATAGCCTTGGCAGCCTTGATGAGGCGAGGATTATCGGAGAGACCTAGATAGTTGTTAGCGCAGAAGTTCAAGACATCCTTGCCCCCCTCTACCTTGATAGCGGCCGTCTGAGGGGTGATGATAATGCGCTCCTCCTTGTAGAGACCCGCATCCTTAGTGTCTTGGATCTCCTTGGTGAGGAAGTTCTTCAGTTCTTTGTACATAATATTATGTGGTAAAGTTATTAGACAAGAGTCGGTGAGCCAAGTGTGGCTCAGGAGAGGGTTTATTACTCCTCTGTGGGAGCCTCCTCACTGGTCTCCTCAGGTGCAGGCTCGGAGAAGTCGGTATGTCCCGTCTCTACGAGGATATTGTACCAGCGAAAGATCTTCTTGATATCGTTGTCGTGGACACGCTGACGATCGTACTCGGGAAGTACCTCCGCAAAGAGGTCGAAGTAAGCCTCCTTGCCGCTGACTCCCTTGAGGTCAACTGGTTTGCCCTCGTACTTGTCGAGCAGCGTCTGCAAGATCTCTCGCAGAGGAGCCTCTTCAGTAGTCGTATAGATCGATATATCGCCTAGAGATACGACACGATCGGAGGCGTACGCAGGGATGCGACGCTTCGTCTCTAGATCCTCGACGATGATACTATTCTTAGTGTGCGTCAGGAGCTTAAAGAGTCCTGGCTTGCCTGAGATGGATAAGATTTCTTTGAGCATAAACTATATTATGTGGCGAAAGCCCCTAAGGCTCTCGTTATATCACCTGCAAAGATACCAAAATAGTATCGTATGGTGTGTACACAGATCACTCTTTAAATTCTGTAAGGCGAGTAACGATAGGGATTTGCACCACGTGCGTCCCTATGAGACTCATTTGTACGACGACGGACGCCCGATCTCGTGCGCCCGTCGTCCTTGTGAAGACCATCGACTCATGTCACAGTCCTTATTTAGCTAGCGTAGCCAGCACTATTCGCCCTCTGCAGGCTTGGTCTTAAAGTCGAAGTAAGCAGGATCAGTCGTCAGTCCTAGATCCTTATCCCATCCGAATAGCACTAAGACATAGTCTGTATTGGGTTTCAGACCAGCATTAGTCTCTTTATTGATCTGTAGCTCACCGACCTTGAAAGCATCTGGCATAGGATCCATCTGGTATTCGCTCTGCACTAGCTTGTAGCACATCATCTCCTTAGCGGGGATACCGTCTAGGACTTCGTTTCCAGGCTTCGGATTACGGTAAAAGTCTACATAGCGCTTGCTCTGTATAGAGTAGAAATAAGACTTCGTCATATCAGACGGACGAACCAATGCTGATATCCAAGAGTCGCTAGGTGTGAGGGCCTCGACATTGAAGGTGAAGTCCAGCATCGTACGAGGCTTCGTCTTCTGCTCGAGCTCAATGACCTTAGTCAGCTCGTAGCCGTCCTGATCCATACCATAGATTCTTACGACGATGGTGTGATCTGCCGGATAAGGATAGTCTGAGCCTGAGATCTCTCCTAGGTCAAACTCTTTCGTCCCCTTGAAGGACTCACGAGCCATAGTCGCTCTGTATGCCGCACTTCCGATTTCACCTCCAGAGACAGCCTTCCACCACTCACGATTGGCATTAGGCTGAGACTGTAGGTTGGCGAGGATGCGATCGTAACCCTCTCGCGTACCAGCGTTGACAGAGTAGAGCATTTCAGGATCTTTAGGCGTCACCTTAATGTAGATGTTAGTCGCCGTCACCCTAAGGATGTCTATGGCAAAGTCCCCTTTGGGAGCTGGCTCCTTGATCGTGATCTTGCACTGAGCAGAGACACCATCCACCTCAGCTAAGATAGTCGTCTCGCCCTTGGCAACAGCTGTGACCACACCCTTGTCAGAGACAGTCGCCAGCTCAGTATTGAGGCTACGGAAGGCGACTGGCTTGTTGAGGTTCGGTTGTTGTGTCACCTGTAGCTGTAAGCTCTCGCCGATGGTCATGGTAGCTTCAGCAGGTGTGATGACCAAGGTCTCGACCTTTTGCTCTACGGGATCATCATCACAACTGACGAGCGTCAGGAGCGGGAGAAGCAGTAGCAGATAGCAGATTGTTCTTTTCATACTGATGATTGAATTATTGGTTTATACTATAGTGTGTGATCAACTCTGTCGCGTGAGTTGCCTACAAATGTAACACAAAAAAAAACAACTTAGCGCCCACGCAACAAGCTTACCACCTCCACAAGTACACATCTCTAATCTCTAATCTCTAATCTCTAACTTCTAATCTCTAATCCGATCTCTACGTGGAAAATCTCAAATATCCACGTGGATATCTCTCATTCTCCACGTAGGGACGAAACGATTCCTCGGACATATCATTTGATTCCTCCGAAGTTTCATTTCTTCCCCACGTGGAGATTTTTTTATTTCCACGTGAGCATTCGAAAATCTCCACGTGGATATCCGCTCTTTCGAGCAATTTGTGTCCACCCCGTACAAACGGATCTGTGCCACATCCGAGCGTCCCTGCAAATCGTTACTCGTCTCATCGGGTTATCCGATTTACGAAGTTGAAAACTTCCGCAAAGATTGCCCTGACTCAGATATTATTGTTATCTTTGCGAGAGAATCGTGTGAGCCTCTGCTCGCGCTTGAGGGGTTAGGGGCTTCGCACACCTATGTATGACGACTAACTTATTTAATTTCACATAGAATGAAAAGAGACCAAGAGATCTTTGATCTGATCGAACAGGAGCATCAGCGCCAGCAAAAGGGCATCGAGCTGATCGCCTCTGAGAACTTTGTCAGCGACCAGGTCATGCAAGCTATGGGTAGCTGTATGACCAATAAGTACGCTGAGGGATACCCCGCCAAGCGTTACTACGGCGGATGTGAGGTAGTCGATAAGTCTGAGAACCTAGCTATAGAGCGTGTCAAGAAGCTCTTTGGTGCGGAGTATGCCAACGTGCAGCCTCACTCAGGTGCTCAAGCTAATATGGCTGTCCTCTTCACCTGCCTCAAGCCTGGTGACACCTTTATGGGACTAAACCTAGACCACGGTGGTCACCTCTCACACGGTTCGCCTGTCAATAGCTCTGGTATCCTCTACAATCCTATAGGCTACAATCTGAGCAAGGAGACCGGTACGGTAGACTATGACGAGATGGAGCAACTAGCTCGCCAGCACAAGCCTAAGCTCATCATCGCTGGTGGATCAGCTTACTGCCGCGAGTGGGACTATGCACGCTTCCGCAAGGTAGCCGATGAGATCGGCGCTATCTTTATGGTCGATATGGCTCACCCTGCCGGACTAATCGCTGCTGGGCTGCTCGACAACCCTGTCAAGTATGCTCACATCGTCACCTCTACAACCCACAAGACCCTACGTGGTCCTCGTGGTGGTATCATCCTCATGGGTAAGGACTTTGAGAATCCTTGGGGTCTCAAGACGCCTAAGGGTGTTGTCAAGATGATGTCTCAGCTGCTTAACTCGGCTGTCTTCCCAGGCATCCAGGGTGGTCCACTAGAGCATGTCATCGCTGCTAAGGCTGTCGCCTTTGGTGAGGCTCTCGATCCTTCATTTAAGGAGTATCAGAAGCAGGTGATGAAGAACGCTAAGGCTCTTGGCGAGGCTTTCATCAAGATGGGCTACAACTGTATCTCTGGCGGTACAGACAATCACTGCCTACTCATCGACCTACGCTCTAAGTACCCTGATCTAACGGGTAAGGTGGCTGAGAACGCACTCGTACGTGCTGACATCACGGTCAATAAGAACATGGTACCCTTTGACTCACGCTCTGCATTCCAGACTTCTGGTATCCGTGTGGGCACGCCCGCTATCACAACGCGTGGTGTCAAGGAGGACAAGATGCCATACATCGTCGAGCTCATAGACCGCGTACTACGTGATCCTGAGAACGAGGCTGAGATAGCTAAGGTACGTAAGGAGGTCAACGAGATGATGTCTCCACTACCTATCTTCGCTTGGTAAGATAAACTCAAAGAGGCATAGCCTCTTACAAACCTGATAGAGACTGAATGCAGGGGGACGCACGCTTAGACTTCTAAGGAGCAAGCCCTAGCACTCAGTCTCTTACTATTTTTCTCCTACCCTATTCGAGCCTATGACAAGCTATGTCACGAGGCTCTTTATACACACACTTAACTGACACAAGAGAGATGCCGACACCACCGTTTCAATACCAGCCGATGTTTCCCGTAGGAACCGATCGGACTGAGTACGAATTAATCACCTCTGACTACGTTCACACGGTCGACTGCAATGGTCACCAGATGCTCCAAGTCGAGCCAGAGGCACTACGCATACTTGCCGAGCGAGCTATGCACGATGTAGCCTTCTACCTACGCACTGCCCATCAGGAGCAGGTCGCATCGATACTGTCCGATCCTGAGGCTTCGGACAATGATAAGTTTGTCGCTCTCACCTTCCTCCGCAATGCTGAGGTGAGTGCTCTGGGGCAGCTCCCCTTCTGCCAAGACACGGGGACCGCCATCATTCTAGGTAAGAAGGGGCAAAACGTATGGACTGGTGCTTGCGATGAGGAGTACCTCTCTCACGGCGTCTACGACACCTACACACGCTACAACCTCCGATACTCGCAAAATGCACCCCTCGATATGTATCGTGAGGTCAATACGGGGTGCAACCTCCCCGCACAGATAGACCTTATGGCGACCGAGGGCGATGAGTATAAGTTCCTTTTTATCGCTAAGGGCGGTGGCTCTGCCAATAAGACTTACCTCTATCAGGAGACCAAAGCACTCCTCACGGAGGAGCGGCTCTTCCCCTTCCTGGTTGACAAGATGCGTTCGCTAGGTACTGCTGCTTGTCCTCCTTATCATATAGCTTTCGTCATAGGCGGCACCTCGGCCGAGGCAAACCTCAAGACGGTCAAGCTCGCCAGTGCTAAGTACTACGATGAACTCCCCACTGAAGGCAACGAACTGGGGCATGCTTTCCGTGATCTAGAGATGGAGCAGCGACTCCTTGAGGCGACTCACGAGATTGGTCTGGGAGCGCAGTTTGGCGGTAAGTACTTCGCCCACGATATCCGTGTAATCCGTATGCCACGTCACGGAGCTTCCTGTCCTGTCGGACTAGGAGTAAGCTGCTCCGCAGATCGCAACGTACGGGCTAAGATCAATAAGGAGGGGCTATGGATCGAGCGACTGGAGAAGCACCCCGCACGACTGATCCCCGAGGCTATGCGCCACGGCACCGAGGGCGAGGTCGTTAAGGTAGACCTCAACCGCCCAATGGATGAGATACGCAAGCAGCTGAGTCAGTACCCTGTCTCTACACGTCTCTCGCTCTCAGGCACCATCGTCGTGGGGCGTGACATAGCCCACGCTAAGCTCAAGGAGCGCCTCGATCGTGGTGAGGAGCTACCCCAATACATCAAGGATCACCCGATCTACTACGCTGGTCCCGCCAAGACGCCTGAGGGGATGCCTAGTGGTTCTTTTGGCCCCACGACGGCAGGACGTATGGATCCCTACGTAGATCTCTTCCAGAGCCATGGCGGTAGCCTCGTTATGATTGCCAAGGGCAACCGCAGTCAACAGGTTACCGACGCCTGCAAGGCGCATGGAGGCTTTTACCTCGGCAGCATCGGAGGCCCTGCAGCGATCTTAGCTCAGGAGAGCATCAAGCGTGTCGAGTGTCTGGAGTACCCCGAGCTGGGTATGGAGGCGATCTGGCGCATAGAGGTGGAGGACTTCCCCGCTTTCATCTTAGTCGATGACAAGGGCAACGACTTCTTTCAGCAGATCAGACAGTGTGCAGGCTGCCCCCGTGGCTAGACTCACACGATGCTGAGACTTGTCTGCCTCCACGAAGGCTCGGAAGACGGATACGCAGACTGCTGAGAGGATTATAAATATCGGAGTGATCGGAGTCACTAAAGACCCTGATCACTCCGTTTACGTACGATCTATCCGACACATCTGATCAGTTCAAAATCTGAAGCTGATATAACTTTACAGCTACAATGAAGAGCTATCTCATGACGCTACTCGTAACTT